>NZ_CADEFI010000003.1 GCF_902826555.1 uncultured Hyphomicrobium sp. | reverse complement strand
CCATGACCGACTTCATCTTCATGGTGAAAGACACGAGCTACATGTTCGTCACCGGCCCCGACGTCGTGAAGACCGTGACCAACGAAAACGTCACCGCAGAAGAGCTTGGCGGCGCCAAAGTTCACACCACGAAGTCGTCCATCGCCGACCGCGCCTACGAGAACGATGTCGAGGCGCTGCTGCAGATGCGCCGCCTGATGGACTTCCTGCCGTCGAACAACAAGTCGGGCGTGCCCGCTCTGCCGACCTCCGACAGCCCGGACCGCGAGGACTTCTCGCTCGACACGCTGATCCCGGACAACCCGAACAAGCCCTACGACATCAAGGAGCTGATCCTGAAGGTCGTGGACGAGGCAGACTTCTTCGAGATCCAGGAAAATTACGCCAAGAACATCGTCACCGGCTTCGCCCGCATGGAAGGGCGCACCATCGGCATCGTCGCCAATCAGCCGCTGATGCTCGCCGGCGTCCTCGACAGCGACGCCTCGCGCAAGGCCGCCCGCTTCGTGCGCTTCTGCGACTGCTTCGAGATTCCGATCGTCACCTTCGTCGACGTGCCGGGCTTCCTCCCGGGCACCGCGCAGGAGTACGGCGGCCTGATCAAGCATGGCGCCAAGCTGCTCTTTGCGTTCGCCGAGGCCACCGTGCCCAAGGTCACGCTGATCACGCGCAAGGCCTACGGCGGTGCCTACGACGTCATGAGCTCGAAGCATATTCGCGGCGACGTGAACTATGCCTGGCCGTCAGCCGAGATCGCCGTCATGGGCGCCAAGGGTGCAGCCGAGATCCTCTATCGCGCCGAGCTCTCCGACCCCGAGAAGATCAAGGCCCGCATCGACGAGTACCAGAAGCGCTTCGCCAACCCGTTCGTGGCCGCCGAGCGCGGCTACATCGACGAGGTGATCCTGCCGCACGGCACGCGCCGCCGCATCTGCCGCGCGCTCAACATGCTGCGCAACAAGACCCTCGAGAACCCCTGGAAGAAGCACGACAACATCCCGCTCTAGAGGGCGCTACGCGAAATAGGCGTCCCACAGCGCATTGCGGAAGATGAGCTTGCGGTCGAGCTTCCGCTTGGCCGCGGCGAATGCGCCGGCATTGGCGTAGATTCGCTCGACCTGGTCTCTCCGCGCATGCAGCCGGTAAGGCAGGTAGAAGCTGCCGCCGAGCGCGGCCACGCCGTCGATGAGGCGCTGGGTGAGCCGGCGCATCTCGCGCTCGTCCTCAGGCGTCTTGCGCTGCGAGAATGCCATCACGCCCGCAATGCGCGGCCCTGGTGCATAGGCCAGAACGCTGAGGTCGTCCGCTGCCACGTAGCGGAGCGTGATGTTGAGCAGCTCCTGTCGCGAGACCTGTATGACCTCCCGGCAAAGCGCAACGAAGTCGCCGAACCGCTCCGCCGGGACGAAGTACTCGTGCAGGATGTCGACTCGCGCGCTGTCGTTGCTGGCGAGAAGTGCCACAGGCGTGTTGAGCAGGGCATTGCGCGTTGCGCGGTTGCTGGACGCGTGCGGCCGCAGCACGGTTTCCACCCACCAGCGCATGCGCTTTCCCCGATCCGAGCCGATCTGTGCGCGATAGACGCGCCGCGCCAGCGACTTTGCAGCGGAGCCGAACTCGGGCGGCGGCAGCGGGTCGCTCGTGTCGACCGGCCGGTAGGTCGTCAACAAGGCCTCGTCGAGGAAATCTTCGCGTACGACCGACAGGCGGCCATACATCATGCGCGCGGCAGGGTCGGCAGTCGCATCGATGAAGCGGGGAGCAAAGTCGGCCGAGGGTATGATGTCGTAGCTCGGCGCCAGCAGTACGTTGTCGACCATCTCGATTTCCGCCGACAGCACGACGCCGAGGAGCCCATAGCCGCCAAGCGCCAGCCGGAACAGCTCGGAGTTCTCGCTGCGTGAGCACGTGACGACGGCGCCGTCCGCCGTCATGAGTTCGATCGACCGCACCGTCGAGCCGAACGGCCCATACGGAACCGGCCAGCCGTGGGCGTTGACGGAGAACGTTCCAGAGACGCCGAAATCGTTGTTCGACTGGGTGACGGCAGGTGAGAACCCGAGAGGGTCGAGCGTTGCGATAACGTCGCGCCAGCGGGTCCCCGCCGTTGCGCGATAGCTTCGGCTTTGGGAATTGGGTTCGCACGTGCCATCCATGAGGGAGACGGCGACCCCGTCACGCGCGAGGCTCTGCCCGCCCATGGAGTGTCGGGCCGTCGAGACTGCGACCGGCCGGCCCTCTGCTGCAGCTGCTTTGAGTTCCGCCCTCAACCGGGCAATGAAATCCGTTTTTGGTGTCCCCTTGACGATCCAGTGCCGCGCAACCGGTGTTGGATTGAGCTCGCTTGCGTCGTTGAGCGTGACGGATTGCGCTCTCGCACGCCGTGGCGCGACAAGGACACAAGCCGCCGCCGCGCTCCCCGTAATCATGTCGCGGCGCGTGAGCTTGCGACGCATGAGCTGCTCCTCGGGACAAGGCGCCATTTAACATGGCTCGTAGGGCCGCCATCAGTCCCCCGCGGCATAGACGGCGGTTCGCGGCGGCGTTTTCGACCCGGCAAGTTAGCCTTGTTTTGAGCGCTTTTGCCTCAAGACAGCCAAAACTCGGCCCTAGAACCGTCTCGTGCGGACTGGGTTGGCGGGGCTGGCGAAGGGGTGTGGGGCTTGAAGCTGCATCAGTTCGAAATGCACGGCGTCGGCCGGGCGATGCTTGTTCATATTGTGCTCGGCGACAACGAGGCGGACGTCAACGCCTCGCGCCAGTGGCTTGAGGCCACCGTGGAGGTCCCGATCAAGGGCTCCATGGACGAGGAGGGCCTGCGCACCGCGGCCATGACGTTCCTGCGCGATACGCTGAATGCCGAGATTGCGGCGTTGAGAAGCGGTCCCTTCGGCTAGACGGCTGCGTGCGAGGTCCATCCGTCGACTTGCCCAAGGAATTGCGGCTCGGTAAGTTTTGCCCCGTTCAGGAGCAACGAGCCGCGCCCGCGACCAAGTGGGCGCCGGCCCTTTCGAAGGGCAAAACCAAGGATGGCCGAGATCAGGTCGCACGAGCGGCCGACGTGCGAGGTCTGTCAGAAGACCGGCGCGACGGTTGTAGCCAAGTATACGCGCAGCCCCTGGCCCGTTGTGGCCTGCAACCATTGCGGCTTCGTCTACCTCGGTCGCGTGCCCGATTATGAGGACCTGTCCGTCAATCTTGCTTGGGAGAAGCAGCACGCGGACGAGAAGGAGCGGCGCAAGAAAGAAAACAAGCTCGCGCGCTTCGACGCTCTGACGCGATTTCGCCTGAAGTTCGGCAAGGTCATCGATCGCGCCCGCCACAGGCGGGCTGCCGTGTCCGGGCGCGTGCTGGAGATCGGCTGCGGAGGCTCGACGCGGATCCCTGCAGGCCCGATACCCTACGGCATCGAGATCAGCGAGGGCTTGGCGGCAAAGGCGCGTCCGATCTTCGAGGCGCGCGGCGGCACCGTCTACCACGAGCCGGCGACCACCGGCATCGAGCGCTTTCCAGAGAGCTTCTTTGACAGCATCATCATGCGCTCCTACCTCGAGCACGAGGCCCAGCCGCGCGTCATCCTGGAGCGGGCCTTCAAGAGGCTGAAGCCGGGCGGCAAGATCCTGCTGCGCTCACCGAACTACAACTCGGCCAACCGCCACATCATGGGTGCGGAGTGGTGCGGCTTCCGCTTCCCGGATCACGTCAACTACTTCACGCCGCGTTCGCTCAAGGCGCTTGCCGAAAGCATCGGCTACGAATTCCATTGGATGAACTGGATGTCACTGTTCGACGACAACCTGATCGTCCAGCTGAAGCGGCCCGCAAGCGCCGTTCCTGAGATCGAGCCACCCGGCACCCGGGCTGCCGCCTAGTCGGCGTGGCATGACTAGCGCCGCATGGCCGCGCCAATCGCCGGCAGAGACGCGTAGCGCGAGAGGTAGGCCGAGCCAGATGCATTGAGGTGATTGCGGTCGCGGTAGACGAGCACCTCGTCTTTGAACGCGCTGCAGGTCGAGCTCGTGCACAGGACGTCGGCCATGCTGAGGAACGCCACGTCGTCATCGTGGTCGTCGAGGGATTTGAACACGGCTTGCGAGAAACTGAGCGTCGCGTCGACGGCTGGCCGTGGCGTTGTGCAATCAGTCTCCTCTGTATCCCGGCGCGCCGCATCGGCGAAACACCGCAGCGAGAACGTCTCGAGGAACGGCACCTGTCCGATGATGAGAACATCGATTCCGCGCCTGCGGAAAATGCCGATGGTCTCGGCGGCGATTTGCGCGAACGTCGCGTTTGCCTCCGCTCCCGCTTGCGAGAGTCGGTTTGGCTTGAGATTGCGGTAGTACTCCCAACCGGATGACAGCACGGCGATCTTGAGCCCCGGATTCCGATCCAGGAACGCGAGAATGGTTTCCTGATAGCGCGCGCAGGTCTCGTCGTCGGGCCTCGGATCTCCCGGCCTCGGAACACGCGACGCACCGATGAGCGCCCCGCAGGCACTTTGCGTGACCTGACGCCCGGAGTAGCCGGCATTTTCGGCGAGCTTGCGGATCATCGGCACGAAATGATCGGCGTTGGAATCGCCGAAGATGGCGATGTCGTAGGAAGCGTTTTCGGCCAGCGGGCGGCCGAAGGTGCAATAGTCGTTGTGCGCGAAGGCCTGATCATAGCCATCGCACGCCCCGCGCAGCGGATTGCCTTGCGAGGCAGCGCTGTAGACCTTGTAGGCCGGAGTATCGAGCCTTTGCGGCCAGCCTTCTCCCGCCACGATCGCAGTTGTCAGCAGACACAGCGCCACCGTGGCCGCGGCCGTGCGCTTGAAGAGTCCGGCGGGCGCCATCTCGGCGAGGCCCGCGCGCCGCGTCCAGGCCTGCTCGACGAGACCCCACGACAGCGCCCCAAGTGCGACGCTCGCGAGCACGAGCAGCGCGGCCTCGCCGGCGTGCGGCGCACGTCCGAGCTGATAGGTCGCGAGAGCCAGCAGCGGCCAATGATAGAGATAGATCGAGTAGCTCATGCGTCCGGCGAGCACGACCGGCTTGAGCGACAGCAGCCGCGACACCGGCGTCGGTCCCGAGAGTCCGGCGAAAATCAGGAGTCCCGTGCCGACAATCGTCGGCACGACGGCGAGCCCCGGAAAAGGAATGTCGGCATGGAGCGCAACGGCCGATCCGGCGACGAGCGCGAGGCCGATGGCGTCCAGCACGCCACGCACGCCGAGCCTCGGCGCAGCGACGAGCGGTAATGCTAGCGCAAGCGCACATCCGGCCAGGAGTTCGAAGGCCCGCGACAGCGGCAGATAGAATGCGAGGCTCGGATCGGTGCGTGCGGCAAACTCCGAATGAAGGAGTGAAAGGCCGGCAAGGGCGAGCACGGCGGCGACGATCTTCGCCGGTGCAGAAACTCTGCGGACCAGGAGAAGGAGGAGCAGGGGCCACGTGAGATAGAACTGATCCTCGACGGCGAGCGACCACATGTTGAGGAGCGGCGCTTCTGCCGACGGCGCATCGAAGTAACCGGAATTGTCGTAGAAATGGAAATTTGCGGTCATCGTCCACATCGCGGCGAGGCTTTCCCCGTACTTCGACAGGTCGTCGGGCATGAGCACGACGATGGCGGCCGCCGAAACGAGGAGCGAGCACACGAAGGCGGCCGGCACCAGTCGCCGCACTCGGCGGCCGAGGAATGCCACGTAGGAGAACTCGCCGCGCTCCATGTCTGCGATGAGCTGGCGCGTGATGATGAAGCCTGAGATGACGAAGAAGACGTCGACGCCGATGAAGCCGCCCGTGAGTGTCGAAGGCCAAGCGTGGAAAATGACCACCAGAGCGATGGCCAGCGCGCGCAAGCCGTCGACATGGGGAAGATAAGGCAGTGCGCTGGCGTGTGCGGTGTGTGTGCGGATCACGTGTGGCCCTGCATGGGGAAGCTGGCGACGATTTTAGAGAAGCGCCTGACCCCGCACCGCGCGCCCGCACGCACATGATGTCGAGAGTTCAGGAACTAGAGGTGCCGCGACGGAGTTGCAGATCGCAACAGGCCCTGAGTTTGCATGTTCAGGTGAGGCGCAATCAAGGTCAAACTGCTGCAGCGAGATGTTGCGGCGCCAATAAATCTGCGGACGGACATAAGTTTTATAGAAATGCAGCGAAATTTGGTGGTCTGTTTTTCCGATGGATTCGTAGTAACATCGCACATCAGCCGGGACCAACCAGGGAAAGGAAACCAGCCATGCGAAAGTTAATCGCCATGGCCTTGATCGGAGCTAGCGCGGCACTCTTCTCCGCTACGGCCCCCGCCCAGGCCATGACTGCAGGAAGCGCTGGAGTGGCGAAGGCCGCCACGACCGTTGATAGTCCTGTCGAGCAAGTTCGCCGCCGCTGGCATCGCCACCGGCACTACCATCGTCACCGCCATTGGCGCCACCGCCATCATCATCGGCGCTGGTATCGGCCGTACTACTATGGCGGATATGCGCCCTATTATGGCTACCGGTATTATCGGCGCCCGCGCGTTGGGATCTATTTCAACTTCTAACGAGCGCAGAAACCCCTAGGTATTGACGGCCGCGAGGATAGCCACTTGCGGCCGTTTTCTTTTTTCGAAGGCGCGATCTCGCACCATACTGTTTCCAAAAACGACCGGATATTGTCACGGGCGGCACATTGAATGCAGCCCGGCACCATTTATTTAATCGGGTGCCCGTTTCGAGAGCGGGTCGTGGGGAAGAGGGCCCGAAGGGATGTTGGTCGGCGATACACCTGCGGGCTATGGGCTCGTAAGCCGTCTTTTTCATTGGCTCATGGCGCTCGCCATCGTCGCCATGTTCGGCCTCGGTTTGTGGATGGTCGATCTCGACTACTACAGCCCCTACTATCATTCGGCCCCCGACCTTCACAAAAGTGTCGGCATTCTGCTCCTGATCGCGCTTGCGCTTCGCTTCGGCTGGCGCCTCGCCAACGTCAGGCCGGATGACACCGATTTAAGTACCTTCGAGCGTACCGCCGCGCGCATCACGCATTGGGGGTTCTATCCCTTGCTGCTCGCCCTGATGGTGAGCGGCTACCTGATCTCGACCGCGGATGGTCGCCCCATAGAGGTCTTCGGCTGGTTCAGCGTGCCGTCGCCCGGCGAGAACAAGGGCCTCGAGGATGTGGCCGGCACCGTCCACACCATCCTCGCCTATTTGGTGATCTTGCTCGCCACCGTTCATGCAGGCGCCGCCCTGAAGCATCACATTGTCGACCGTAAGCGCACGCTCACGCGCATGTGGTCCGGACCGTCCGAGACCTGAATATCTTTTTTAGTTCATCCACCGCAAAGGACATGTTCCATGAAGCTACGTCTCACGACCCTCGTGCTCGCCGCTGCGCTGGCGCTTCCCGGTGCTGCCGGTGCCGCCAACTACGAGATCGATACCAAAGGCGCGCACGCCTCGATCAACTTCCGCGTCAAGCATCTGGGGTTCAGCTGGCTGACCGGTCGCTTCGACACGTTTACCGGCACCTTCAGCTACGATCCGAAGGCGCCGGAGGCTTCCAAGGTCAATGTCGAGATCGATGCCGCGAGCGTCAGCTCCAACCACGCCGAGCGCGACAAGCATCTTCGCAACACGGATTTCCTCGACGTCGCCAAATTCCCGAAGGCGACCTTCGTTAGCAAGAAGGTCGAGCCCGCCGGAGAGGGCAAGGCGAAGATCGTCGGCGACTTGACGCTTCGCGGCGTCACCAAAGAGGTTACGCTCGACGCCGAGTACGTGGGCGGTGGCGCAGACCCCTGGGGCGGCAATCGCGTCGGTTTTTCCGGAACGACCAAGCTCACGCTTGCCGACTACGGCATCAATTTTAATCTCGGCCCTGATGCCAAGGAAGTCGAACTCACGCTGAACGTGGAAGGCGTCGAGAAGAAGTAGAGCAGCGCTGGAGAGACGGCAAACGGCAATCGGATCCTGACATCGATTGCCGTTTGCCCATTGCCGTTAGCCGTTTCCGGTGCGTCCCGCGATGGCTCGGTGCAGCACCACCAGCGGCACCAGGCCCGCGAGCACGATGGTCAGCGCCCCGAGCGCGCCGGCTTCCACTTGCTCCACGGCGGCGAACGCATAAACGTGCGTCGCCAGCGTCTCGAAGTTGAAGGGACGCAGCAGCAGCGTTGTCGGCAGCTCTTTCAACGCATCGACGAACACGAGAAGTCCCGCGGCCCCGAGCGCAGGGAGCAGCAGCGGCAGGTGAATGCGCCACAACGCCGACGCCGCTGTCTCGCCGAGGGCTCGGGCCGCAGCGTCGAGATTAGGCGATATGCGTTCGAGCCCCGCCTCGATGCCGCCCCGCGCCACCGCGAGAAAGCGGATGACGTAGGCGTAGACGAGCGCCGCGATCGAGCCGGACAGTATGAGACCAGTCGAGAGGCCTAAAAAATCGCGTACCAACGCGTCGACACTGTTGTCGATGGCAGCCAATGGAATGAGCACGCCGAGCGCCAGCACGGCGCCCGGGAGCGCGTACCCGAATCCCGACATCTGCGCCGCCACCCTCGTGAAGCGCGTCTTTGCAACGCGCGGCGCATAGCTGATCAGAAGTCCGAGCGCGACGGCGGCGCCGGCCGCCAACGTCGCCAGCATGAGGCTGTTCCACGCCGCGCTGAGGAAGCCGCCTTCGATGGCCACCGAAACATGCGCCATCGCAAAGCGCGCGAGCAGCAGGAACGGCACCACGAACCCAACGACGAACGGCAGCGCGCAGAGCGCCGCGGCGGCATATCCGCGCCAGCCATCGATGTCCTGGAACGGAATGGCGCGGTAGCGCCCTGTGGTGTGATGCACTTTCGCGCCTCCGCGCGCGTAGCGTTCGGCTGCGAGCAGGAGCACGATGAGCAGGAGCGTCACGGTCGCGAGCTGTGCCGCGCCGCCAAGGTTTGAACGTTGCAGCCAGGTGGCGTAGATGCTTGCGGAAAGCGTCTGGATGCCGAGATGCTGAACGGCACCGAGATCGTTGAGCGTCTCCATGGCGACCAGGGCCGCGCCGGCCGCCAGCGCCGGCCGCGCGAGCGGCAGCGCCACCGCCCAGAATGTTCCCATCGATGTCCGTCCGAGCGTGCGTGCTACCTCGAGCGCACACACCGATTGCTGAACGAACGTCGCCCGCGCCGCGAGATACACGTATGGATAGAGCACGGCCGACATCACGAGCACGGCGCCCGGCAAGGAGCGGATGTTCGGGAACCAATAATCCTGTGCCGTCGTCCAGCCGAAGAGCGATCGAAGCTCCGACTGTACGGGGCCGGCGTAGTCGAAAATCTCGCTGTAGCAGTAGGCTGCGATGTAGGTTGGAATGGCGAGCGGCAGCACCAGCAGGCGGTCGAGCACGGCGCGCCCTGGAAACCGATACATGGTGATGAGCCACGCCGTGCTGGTCCCCGCGACCAGCGTGACGGCGACGGTGCCGAGGGCCAGCAGAAGCGTTTGCTGGAGCGCCACGGGCAGCACGGCGCTGGCGAGGTGCGGCCAGTCGTTGTCGCGCGCCGTTGCCGCGAGGTAGAGCACCGCCGCCACCGGCAAGGCGATGACGGCAAGCACCAGACCGGATGTGAAGCTCCAGCCGGGCGCATGCGAGCGGCCCCGGCCGGCGTCGAGGAGACGCCGCAGGCTGTCCAGCAACTTGCTGGGCCCGGGACCGGTCGACGTTGGGGAATTGAGGCGCATCGCCAGGACCATTGCGGGCCTCGGCGCCGCGGTCAAGGGCGACCTCCGGCCCGCGTTCCGGACCTGGATCGTCACTGTGACTGAAGTCACTGTCGGCAGAAGCCTCGTGCGATAGTATAAGTTTATAACATTTCAAAAATGAGTTGATCAGACCCGGGAGGTCGCCATGGATACTGCTCTGCCGCGAAAGTCACCTCGCACGTTGCGCGTGCTAGCCGTGCTGCTGTCGCTCCTGATGATGCCCGTGCCTGCCGGCCACGCCGCCGACGCCCCGGAATTTGGCGGCGACTGCGTGATGGGTCTCGCCGAGGGCAAGCGGATCAAGACCGCGTGCAAGGTGACGTGGACCGATACCACCGGCAAGACCTACTGCTTTTCCACCGAGGACGCGAAGGCGCATTTCCTGAAAGACCCCGAGGTCTACTTGCAGAAAGCGAAGGAGCACTTCGCCGCCGGCGATGCGGGAGATACGGTTCGAGACATGGCGCACTTCACGTCCGAGGAAGCCCAGACTTTCACGGAGGCGTTCATCAAGTCCGAGCAGGAGAAGAATTCAGGCGTATTCAAGCTGAATGACGCCATGCTTGGTCAGACGCTTGCGTTGAAGTTCATCAAGGTCGATTTCGTGCGCACGCTGCACGGATACGGGTTCTTTCCGGACGTGCTGTTTCAGGCCGCCGATGTTCCGGAGAAAACCTATCTCGTCGACTTCTGGGTGAAGCCGCGCGACGGCAAGCTCGCGCTGATGGATGTGCGCCTCTACAAGGCTCCCCGCCGGGAGGGGGAAAAATGGGTCATGATAACCCGCCAGCCGAAGCCCTGGTGGTGGATACCAGCCTCCGAGCATCCGGGAGAGTCGGAAGTAAAGCGCGGCTGGGAGATCATGTCGGCCATCGACGAGTACATTGTCGGCGAGCGCGCCAACAACGCCGGTCATTTCAAGCTTAAAGACGACAAGACGGGCGAGGAGGTCTCGCTCGAGTTCGTCGGCATCCACCAGCCGGTTCGGCGATTGAAGGAGAATGGGCGGTATTTCGCCTGCTCCGACTTCCGTCGCGCCGGCAGCAAGGACGAATATTACGACATCGACTTCTGGCTCGACGAGAAGGACGGCAAGATTTCCGTCAACGGCGCCCGCGTGCACAAGGTGCCCGTGCTGGAAGACGGAAACTTCATTCAGATGCCGCGCTATTCCTTCGACCCGAAGACGTTCGAGGTCGTGCCCTGATCGGCAGGCGAGAAAGGCCGGAAGCGATCAGGAGATCACGTCCGGCCAAGAGCGCTCGTCGAGCGACGCTCCGGCTGCTTTAGGAGTTCGGTCCGGCGTCGAAGCGCACCTTGTCGACCAGCTCGGAGGCCTTCTTGCGCAAGGAGGCGATCTGGGAGAGCGGGATCGAGTCGGGCTTGAGCTCGCCCCAGCTCTTGACGAGGTCGGAGGCATGCGCGGTCGCCGTCACCGGATACTCGCCGTTTCCTTCGGCGTAGATCTGCTGGGCTTCGCTCGAAACCATGAACTCGAGCAGCTTCACTGCGTTGTCGCGGTGCGGAGCATGAGCGGCAAGCGCCGCGCCCGAGATGTTGACGTGTGTGCCGCGATCGGCCGCGTTCGGGAACAGGATCTTGACCGCGTCGGCCCAGGGCTTCTGCTCCGGGTTCTTGAGCATGGCGGCCATGTAGTAGGTGTTGCCGATGGCGAGATCGCAGAGGCCGGCCTGCACGTCGCGGACACCCTCGCGATCGCCGCCAGCCGGCTTGCGAGCCAGGTTGTCGCGAAGACCGATGAGCCACTTCTCGGCCTTCTCCTCGCCGTCATGCGCGATCATCGAGGCGACGAGAGCGATGTTGTAGGTGTGTTGGCCGGAGCGGATGCAGATCTTGCCCTTCCACTTGGGGTCCGCCAGCTCCTCATAGGTGATCGCGTCCTGCTTCACGCGATCCTTCGAAGCGTAAACCACGCGCGCGCGCCGCGTCAGTCCGAACCAATGGCCTTCCGGGTCGCGCAAGGTGACATCGATGGCGTCGTCGAGCACTTTCGATTGCAGCGCTTGCGTGACGCCGGCGGCCTTGGCCTGGATGAGCAGTCCGGACTCCGGCGTGATCAGGAGGTCGGCGGGGCTGTTGCGCCCTTCCGCAGTCATGCGCTCGACGAGCCCATCCTTCGAGTACACGACGTTGACCTTGATCCCGGTCTCCTGGGTGAAGGTTTTGAAGAGCGGATCGATCAGGCCGGGCTCGCGAAAGGAGTAGACGTTGACCTGCTCTGCTGCCTGGGCGCCGGTGGCGGCAATGGGTGCCAGCGCCAGCAGAGGCAGCGCAAGCGCACGAGAGGCGCGGCGCAGAGTAAGGTGGAAAATGCTCATGGTCGTTTCTCCAGTATTCGGGGGTCAAGGTCCCGCTGTCGGCTGGCTCTCGCGGACAGCAGGGAGATGCCACCGGATCGAGGCTGCAAGACAGGTGCTCATAAAGCAGCGACCACAAACTACGTCAAGAAAGTCAACAATTGTGCGACGGTTGCACGCGCGCAATACGTCAGGGTATCGCGTACCGGCCGTCGCGGATCAGACTGGGATCACACGATCCTTGGCGAAGATGACGGAGGCGCACGTGCCTTTGCCCGGCACGCTCTCTATGGCGAGTTCTGCGCCGTTCGCTTTCGCCAGCGCCCGCACGAGCGGCAGTCCGAGCCCCAGGCCGTCGGCGCCGCTCTGATCGCGCCGTTCGGTTCGAGCTGGTCGACCCGGTGCCAGCAGCCGTTCGATGTCGCTCTGCGCCATGCCCGACCCGGTGTCGGACACGACGACCGCAAGCGGCCCCTCGCCGCGGTAGCGCGCGCCGAAGGTCACCCGTCCACCCCGGTCCGTGAATTTGAATGCGTTTGTCGCCAGATTGAGCAGGATCTGCCTCAGGCTGGTCGCATCGGCGATCACATGCGGAAGGTGGGGAGGAACTTCGAGCGAAAGCGAGATGCCGGCCCGATCCGCGAGCGGCGTGAGCTGCGAGACGGTAGCACCGAGCGCGTCCTCGAGGTCGATCTCGGCGAACGTGAGATCATGCAGGCTGCTATCTGCTTCGGCGGCAGCCTCGGCCAATATCCTTTCGATAACGGCGAGCATGTGTGTCGCACTGCCGTGAATGTCGGCCGCATAGCCGACATAGCGCGCCGAACCGAGTGTCCCGAAGCGCTCGTCTTTCATGATCTCGGCCGCAGCCGCAATGGCACTGGCCGGCGTTCTGAGCTCGTGCGCGAGGCTGGCCCGCAAGGAAGGAGAAACCTCGGTCGGCGATGTCACGTGCGAAATGGTCGGCTCGAGAGCGTCAGTGACCATTGCATGGTCGCGCTCCGGACGCGGCGCGGACGACCAGCCGTCGCGAATGCGCCGTGCGATCTCCTTGAGCTTGGCGGCATCGTCGGTGGCGAACAGCCTGGCGTCGGTCACGAGGGAAGGCTGCGGGGAAGACGCCGCCGCCGGCACCGGCGCGTCGGGGCCATCGCCGAGCGCGACCACCACCGCGAGCGCATGCGGCTCGTGGTCCTGAAATGTGATGCGGCACAGCGGTCGCACGGCCCCATCGGTGCTCCAGAACACCAGCCGAACAGGCGACGCGTCGCCGTCCGAGGGGCGCGACGCGAGCGAACGCAACAGCGTCAGCGCGGGCATGGCGGCGTCGAGCAAAACGGGCCCCCCGTCGCCTCTGAGCCCGAGCAGCGCCCGCCCGGCCCCGTTCGCGGCCAGAATGCATCCGCGTCCAACGTCGATGAGCCAAGCCGCGGGAGCCGCCGCCGCGATCTCGGAGAGAGCCGGCGCGGGAAGATTTTCGGCGAATGTCACCACCCGGGCCCGTTTCATCGGCGGAAACACTAACGCCCCTCGCGCGTTAGCGCGAGGTGTTCTGATCACGTTGGAGTGCGCGGCGAGCCGCGGGGGAGGCGTTCAACGATTCAGTAACCATTTGCGTTCATTACAGATTTGCGAACTCGGGCCAGAAATTGCACATGCAGACCCAGACAAGCCTCGCCGGTTTTCCCGGCATGGACGGCCGCCTCGGCCCCGGAATCCGCTTCATGCTCTTCGCAAGCGGAGTGTTCGCGATCCTGGTCCCGTCCTGGGAATTGCGCTTTGCGTTCGCCGAGTTCGGCTGGTGGACGATCTTCTACGGCGTCATCGTGGTCGGCGCCTGGGCGGTGGGTTTGACGTTCGTCGCCTGCGCCGTAGCGGGCGTCAGCAACACCTGGACCTTCGACGACGCCCGCCTTCTCGTTGAGCAACGCTCGCCGCTGCGCCGACGGTTCCTCTCGGTGCACGGCCCCGACATCGCTCGCACGGAAGTCCGGGTCGATACCTGGACCGACGGCCCGGACACCTTCAGCGTGGTGCTGTATCTTGTGTCGGGTGAGCGGCTGTGCTCGATGTCCTATGAATCGCGCTTTGTGGCCGAAAGCCTGGAGGACACGGTCCGGGCTCGTCTCGGCGTAGCCTGATCCCGGAGCTGTCGCCCGAGCCCACCCATTTGGGCGCTCCTGGAGGCCTCGATAGAGGTTGCGGGACGTTCGCCCCCCTTCTATAAGCACCCTCTCGGCAGCGCCGGGCGGCCTCCTGCGACAACGGGAAGCCCGCGACGGCAGGACGAGACAGGCCCGATATCGCAGGCATGTCCTGACGTGTGCCGCCTTAGCTCAGATGGTTAGAGCGCTAGATTGTGGATCTAGAGGTCCCCCGTTCGATCCGGGGAGGCGGTACCATTAATTAATCAGCCCTTCGACGACCTCGCCCGCGCAACGGCTTCGACCGCTGCGGTCTTGAGCGCGACTGCATCTCCGAATTGCGCATCTGCCGCGGCGATGACCGCGTACGCCAGCTCTTCGCGCGCAGTCGCAATGCGCGCCGGATCGTCGCCATGTTGTGGCGCGAGTTCCGCCCAAGCCAGATCGAACGCCTCGTAGATGACCGCAAGAGCTTCCGGAGTGTAAACCCCGCTGTCGATCAGTCGCCGGAACGGCATGGCATGAAGCTCCGCACGGAGGCACAGGGCCGCCAATCTGCGGCCATGCGCGGTCGGTGTCGGTCATGTTCCAGACGCTTGGAGAATTAGTTCTGGTAGGTCTTCGGCAGATGTTGCGCGATGCGTGCGCGGGTCAGCATGTAGCACTCGCAGGAAACCCGCATCAGCCCGTCCCGATCGAGAATGGTCACGCGCCGCCGCCCGCACGTGATGAGGCTCGCACGTTCGAGCGCATTGATGGCGTTGGTGATCGTCGGGCGCTGCACGCCAAGCATTTCGGCGAGAAGGTCTTGGGTCAGCAGCAGCGTGTCGTCGTCGTTGCGGTCCCGCATCATCAGCAGCCAGCGCGCCAGCCGTTGCTTGAGTCCGTGCGATCCGTTGCAGCCGGCTGAGATCATCACCTGTTCCAGGAAGGCGTGCACATGCGCGAACATCAAGGAGCGGAAAACCGGGATCGTCTCCATGGCGTGCACGAAGGCCGCGCGCGACATCCTGGCCGCCGTGCCCGGCAACTGCACGAAGAGACGGACCGACGACACCTTGGCCCCAAACGCCGCTTGGAAGCCGGTTGAGCCTTCGCGCCCGATGGTCGCCATCTCGATGATGCCGCCGTCGGGATAGACGGCGACAATGGAGATCACGCCGCTGTCTGGAAAATAGACGTGATCGAGCGAGGTGTCGGCGTCGATGAGCACCTCCTCGCGCTCGATTTTCACCGGCTCGAGGCTGGACAGAATTTGACCGCGGATGCGCGCCGGCAGGGCCAGCAGAAGCCTGTTGCGCGGCCAATCCGGAAATTTGGAGCGTTGATTGGAAGCCATGCGACCCAGGACCGAAGCGCCGCAGGGGACGAGACCCTGGCGCAGAAAATCACGGTGGACGAACCCTTGAAGGGTCCGCTTCGTTCCTGGCGGGCAGTGGATTTGGCGTCGCCCACGGAAAAAACTGTGCTTTGCGGCACCGTCTGAGGCCGGAGCAATGTGCTCACCATAAGGTCGAGCTACGCATTGCGGCGCCGGACCCGATCCGGTAGAGCATGGGTCGGAAAGAAACCCGAGCGCCACGCCCGGGCTTTACGGCTTCGATCGACGTTCGGGCCGCCCCAAGCGACAGAATTGCGCAGGGTGAGACCGGCGGCACGGCGCCATCTACGCACGACACAATATTGACAGACGTAGTATAGTTTAATTTATGTCCGGGAAGCGTGTCGTCACAAGGGCGGGTTCTCTAAACATGACCATGTATTCGCTGAACGTTCCAGGATGGCGCCGGCGGGGAGGGGCTGGTCTCCGCCTGCTCGCGGCCACGGGTGTGATCGTATCCATGGTCGCGGCACCGCTCGCCGCGCAGGAGCAGGTCGCCCCTGCCGCAACGCCAGCCCCGCCCGCGGCACCGGCCGCGGATGCATCCTCCCCGCCGCCTGCCGCACCTTCGGAGCCCACCGCGTCCGACACCCAGTCCACGCTCCCGGCTGCCCCGTCCGGCTCGTCGCAGACCACACCGCCGGCGGCGAACGCCACCCAGCCCGCAGCCGCCGCTCCGGATTCGTCGGCCATGCCGAGCGCTCCGTCGACGCCCTCCGTCGCGCCCGATTCTTCCGATGCGAATGCGCCGCCCGCAGCGAGCGCCGTCGACACATCCCATCTCCCGCGCGATCTTTCGCCCTGGAGCATGTTCATGTCGGCCGACATCGTCGTGAAGGCGGTGATGATCGGCCTCGCCTTCGCATCCGTCGTCACATGGACGGTCTGGCTCGCCAAAACGCTCGAGCTCACCTGGGCCAAGCGCCGCCTTTCTCAGGCGTTCTCCGATATCAACGCCTCGTCGACGCTGGCCGAGGCCGGACAACGGCTCGGCGGCAAGAAGGGCATCGTGTCGGGGTTGATCGAGCTCGCGGCCGTCGAGCTGCATCTTTCCGCCGATGTCTCCGACAAGTCCGGCATCAAGGAGCGTGTCGCCTCGCGTCTCGATGGATTGGCCGCAGCAGCCGGCCGCGACATGAATCGTGGCACCGGCGTCCTCGCAACGATCGGATCCACATCGCCGTTCGTCGGCCTGTTCGGCACCGTTTGGGGCATCATGAACAGCTTCATCGGCATCTCTGAGGCGCAGACCACCAACCTCGCCATTGTTGCGCCCGGCATCGCCGAAGCCCTTCTCGCAACGGCCATTGGCCTCGTTGCTGCCATTCCTGCCGTCATCATCTACAACCAGTTTGCGCGCCAGATTGGCGGTTACCGGGCGATGATCGCCGAGGCCTCGGCCGAGGTCATGCGCCTCGTTTCGCGCGATCTCGATCGTGGCTTCAAGGTTGTCAAGGCACGCGCCGCGGAGTGAGGTGAATCATGGCTGCACGGCTCGACGACGGCGGCGACGACCTGACCGAGAACCACGACATCAACGTCACGCCGTTCATCGACGTGATGCTGGTGCTTTTGATCATCTTCATGGTCGCTGCCCCGCTTTCGACGGTGGATGTTCCCGTCGATCTGCCGGTTGCCAGCGCCAAGCCGCAGCCGCGGCCCAATAAGCCGCTCTTCCTCACCGTGAAGTCGGATCTTTCACTGGCCTTCGGCAACGACACCGTCCCTCGCGGAGCGCTCCGCAGCGCGCTCGATGCCGCGACCAGCAGCGACCGCCAGCAGCGCGTCTTCCTGCGTGCCGACAAGACGGTGCCGTACGGAGAGCTCATGGTCGTCATGAATCTGCTGCGCGCTGCCGGCTACCTCAAGGTGGCGCTCGTTGGTCTCGAGGAGGCGCCTTTGCCGCCCGCGAATAAAGGGCCGTCGGCTGCAGGCGCGCCGGCGTCGGGAGCACCCACCAATCCATGATCGGCACCTTCGAGCTGCTGGAGCCCACATGGCGGCGCTGGCGCCGATGGGTCGGCGCCGGACTGCTCGTGCTGACGCTTCACGTCGGCGGCGCCACTGCGGCGCTGTGGAACTGGCCGGAGGAGGAGGCTGACGAAGAGCCCGAAGGCGCCATGTTGCTTGAGCTCTCGCCGATGCCGATCGCGCCCGCCGAGGAGCGCCAGGATCTCGCTCCCGGCCCGCAGGCTGAGGATTCCGTGCCGGTCCCTCCCACCGAGGAGGTGAAGGAGATCAAGCCCGAGGAGATCATTCCTCCCGTCGAGGAATCCCCGCTCGCGCCCGAGCCCGAAGTGGCGATGGAGAAGGTGAAGCCCGTCGAGGAGAAGGAAGAGGAAGAAGAGAAGAAGCCACAGGAGGAGGTACAGGCGCAGACCGTCGCCTCGCTCGCCGCGGCTCCTCCGCCCATCGAGGCGGCCGAGAAGGGGCCGAAAGCGGCAGCGCCCCATCAGGGGGCATCGAGGAAGCCCAACCAGGCGGTGCTCTCCTGGCAAAAGGCGCTGCACCTGCATTTGAGCAAGCACAAGCGCTACCCGGGCGAAGCGCGCAACCGGCGCATTCAGGGCGTGGTGACGGTTGCTTTCACCATCGACCATCAGGGCCGCGTCACCAACACGCGCATCGTCAAGGGATCCGGCTCCTCCCTGCTCGATGACGAAGCGTTGGAGATGTTGTCGCGCGCAAGCCCTCTCCCGAGCCCACCGGAGGATTCCTCCGACGGCGCGCTTAATCTCTCGCTGCCAATCCAATTCAACATCCGCTGACGCTGGCCCGCTGCGCTCGAGTTTGCCTCACAGGTGTGTCCGTAGCGCCCCAGAATCGTTGCTCCATAACTTGACTTAATTAGTATTATTTCATATCGATACCGATGTGAGGCAACGGTAGCAAGGAAACTGACGTAGTCAGCCCCGGTTATCGTAGTGCGTCTGCATTTTCTGGGGGAGATCAAAGGGATGAGTTTGGGGGACGAGACCTCGCGCGGGCGCACGCCTGCGGGGATGGCAGGTGACGCCGCGGCGTTGAGCGCAATGTCGTTCGGTCTGGCTTCGGTGGTTCTGGCGACGGGCGCCAGCGCACAGGAAAAGCAGGAGGCGACGCCTCTTCCGCCGCTCGAGGTGACCGCCAAAAAGGCTGCGGCCAAGAAAAAGTCGGCTGCCAAGAAATCGCCGGCTCCGGCCGCGGCTCCGACGCCGGTCGCCCCTCAAGAACCTGCCGAGTCCTCGCCCGCGAGCCAGGACGCGGCGTTTACTCCCTCGACCGGCAACGCGCTCGAGGCCGGCACCGGCATCGGACGTCTGCCGGGCTCGGTGCAGGACCAGCCGCAAGTCGTCAACGTCATTCCTCAAGCGCAATTGAAGCAGCAGAACACCACGTCCGTTGAGCAGGCGCTGCGCAACGTGCCGGGCGTCACGGTCGCCATCGGTGAAGGCGGCGGCGGCTTCAACGGCGACCAGTTCCGCGTCCGCGGCTTCGAGGCCAAGGGCGATCTCTATGTCGATGGCCTGCGCGATTTCGGTGTGTACGTTCGCGACAGCTTCGCCACGGAGGAGGTCCAGGTTCTGAAGGGTCCGTCCTCCGAGAGCTTTGGCTCCGGCACCACCGGTGGTGTCATCAACCTGCGCCAGAAGACAGCCCATCTCGGGGACGCCAACAGCGTCGACTTCAGCGTCGGAACCGACAACCTTTTTCGCGGTGTCGTCGACATCAACAAGCAGGTCAACGCCACGACCGCGATGCGCGGCGTCGCGCTCTATCACGATCAGGACATCCCCGATCGCGACCATGTCGAATCCGAGCGCTGGGGCTTTCTCGGCTCGATAGGATTGGGCCTCGGCACGGACACGACGTGGACCCTCAACTACCTGCATCAGTCCGGCGAGCGCACGCCCGACTATGGCGTGCCGAACGTAGTCGCCTCCCATCACGCGACAGGCGGTGCGCCGGTAACCGAGCTTGGCGTCGATCGCTCGACCTTCTATGGACGCGTCACCGATCATGACGAGACGGATGTCGACATCATCACGTCCAAACTGCAGCAACGGGTGAATGACGGGCTCACGCTTTTCAACGATAGCCGCCTCGCATTCTATCAGCGCGATTTCTCGACCACGGTTCCCGGTTGCGCGAATTTGGACGCAACGACCCCAAGCACGTGCACCGACAAGTTCCTTGCCGGCGACAATCCGAACGTCAGTTTTGGCGGTGGCAATCCGACGATCATGCAGGAGTCCTGGGGCTTCCAGAACGTCTCCAGCGCCCTGCTTCGGTTCAACACCGGCGCCCTGCGCCACGAAGCTGTGGCGGGTGTGGATGTCTTCTATCAGGAGGATGATCGGCCCGGATACGGTCAGGCTAACAAAGTTGCAAACTCGCCGATCAGAAATCCCGGCCTTCGCTACGCCAACGGCTACGACATCATTCCCAATCCTGCCAACGATCGCTCCAGCGAAGGTTTCGAAATTGGCCTGTTCGCGAGCGACCGCGTTTGGCTGACACAGGAGTTGTCCGTGCTCGCCGGCGCTCGCTGGACCAGCTTCGAGTATGACTTCTTCTTGCGCGGCGGCGCTCAGACCGTCCCCGGTACCGCAGTGGTCGCGGCTGATCGCCACTCGGAAGGTGACGTGTGGAGCCCCAAGGTCAGTGTGATCTGGGAGCCCACCAGTGCTGAGACCTACTATGTGTCCTGGGCACGGTCGGCCGCACCCATTGGCCAGTTTGCGACCAACGCACTGAACCCGATCGCAAATGATGACACTCAGGATGCGGTCGAAGAGCACGAAACCTGGGAAGCGGGCCTCAAGTACAACTTGCTCGACGGACGTCTCGGATTTACCGCCGCGATCTTCCAGGTCGACAAGAACAATGCCGTCGTTCCGGATCTGGATAGTCCCGGTGACGTCGTTCTGACTGGCGAGGCGCAGCGTGTTCGCGGCGTCGAATTCGGCCTCACGGGCCAGGTAACGAGGGCGTGGACCATCGCCGCTGGCTACACCTATCTCGACAGCAAGATCACCGACTCGGCGGCCACGAACCCCGCCACCCATAAATCAGTCATCGGCAACGAGATCGGCGGCGTGCCGGACAGCGCCTTCAGCATCTGGACCACCTACAATCTCTCCGAGAGCGTTATTTCGGGGCCTGGCAAGTGGATCGTCGGCGGTGGCATTCTCTATCAGTCCGACATGTTCGCCGTGAACAACAGCGCCAACCAGTACATCATTCCGGAGCTGTTCAGCCTTGATGCTATGGTGGCCTACGAGATCGAGGGCTGGAGGCTCGCCGTCAACGGCTACAATCTGACCGACGAGCTCAACTACGACCAGTCATTCAACAATCGCGCCATCCCCGGAGCGGGGACGACGGCCATCTTTTCGGTCGGCAAGAAGTTCTGAGGCGCGCGGACCTCGGTCGATTAGGATCCTGGGAAGGGCGCTGTCAGGCGCCCTTCTCTCGTTTTGCGGGCGGGCGCTTCGTCGAGATACGGGGAGGCAATTCCTGCTTTATCTTGATGCCATAGGTCATATATTGCTGGCCGCGGAGGCTGGAGCGCGCGGTATGGCGGCGGATATCAGGATCGAGGACGATTTCGAGCTGGCGGTGGCCGAGGGCCTCTCGTTCCGCACGCTCTATGTCCGCGTCCTCGAAAGCGAGCGTGTGCTGGCGCCCGAGATTTCCGCCGACGAGTTGCGCCAACGCGCGGTCGAAGGCTCCATTGATGCCCAGATCGGCTGGGCGCGCCGCCTGTTGCATGGCGCAGGCGTTGACCGCGATCCGGATGCCGCCTTGCGCTGGTTCAAGCTGGCGGCGCGAAGCGGCGATGCCGAAGCCCTGAATATGGTCGGCCGCTGCTACGAGATCGGCTGGGGCGCTGAGCCCGATCTCGCCGAGGCCGCCGACTGGTATCGTCAAGCCGCCGACAAAGGGCACGCCTGGGGCGAATTCAATCTCGCGAGCCTCTACGCCCAGGGCCGCGGTGTGCTGTTTGACGAGGCAAAGGCGCTGACGTTGCTCGTGCGTTCGGCCCGGCGCGGCAACCCCAAGGCCATGAACATGATCGGCCGCTTCCGGGAGGCGTCAGACCTTCCTCGCCGGCGCGCGCGGTCAGCCGCGCTCTGGTATAGATGGGCGGCGGAGCGCGGTTGTTTCCGCGGCCAGTTCCATCATGCCCGCTATCAGGTGGCCGATGGCCGCGTGAGCGACGGAATCCGCTGGTTCCGTGCGTCCTTGGCACAAGCGCCCGCGGATTTTCGCAGTGAGGTGCTCCACATGCTGAGCGCGCATCCCGCGCCCGAGCTGCGGGAGCTGGCATCCACGGAGCACGCGCGCGAACGGGGGACCAACGGGTGAACGTCAATGTGCGCGATGTCGCCACCGACCGCGCGGCCGAGGCCAACCGCCGCGCCCGGTGGATGCGCCAGCTCCGCCAGTGGCATTGGATCAGCGGCGCCGTGAGCCTCGTCTCCATCCTGCTGTTCGCCATCACCGGCATCACGCTCAACCATTCGTCAGCTATTGAAGCCAAGCCCGTGGTGTCGACGCAGGAGGCGGCGCTCGACAACGCCGTCGTCGAGGCGCTGGCGAAAGAACCGCGAACGGGCCGCACGCCCGTCCCGGCCCCCGTTGCCGCCGCCGTTCTCGCCGCCATCGGCATCGACGTCGTGGGCCGCGAGGTCGAGTGGTCGGAGACGGATGCCTACATTCCGCTCCCGCGTCCGGGTGGCGATGCATGGGTGTCGGTCGAGCGCGACACCGGCGCGTTGACCTACGAGCGGACCGACCGCGGCTGGATCTCTTACCTCAACGATCTGCACAAGGGCCGCCACACGGGCTCGGCCTGGAGCCTCTTCATCGACGTGGTCGCGCTCGCGAGCGTCGTCTTTTGCATCACCGGTCTTCTGCTGCTGCAGATGTACGCCAAGGGCCGCAGCATGACATGGCCGCTGGTCGGCGTCGGCATTGCCGTTCCCGTGCTGCTGGCCTTGCTCTTCATTCACTGAGTTTCCGATCCACAAGCGAAGGTGATCAATGCGCATACTCTTTTCGTTCGGTCTCACCGGGCTCATGGCGGCTCCCGCCCTTGCTGCCGACATGGAGATCTCGATCGAGGTTCCGAAGCTCGACGTGGCCGAGTATCACAAGCCTTACGTCGCCGTTTGGCTCGAGGGGCCCGACAAGAAGGTCGCCGCCAATCTGGCCGTCTGGTACGACATCGCCAATCCCAAGAAGGAAGGCGACAAGTGGCTCAAGGATCTGCGCCAGTGGTGGCGCCGCGCCGGTCGCGAGTTGAAGGTGCCGGCCGATGGATTGACGAGCGCTACCCGCGCCCCCGGCGGTCATACGGTGAAGTTCGACGGCACGAGCGCCGCCCTCAAGGATCTCTCCGCCGGACAGTATGAGCTGGTCGTCGAGGCGGCGCGCGAGGTCGGTGGACGCGAGGTGCTGCGCATCCCTCTGCAATGGCCGCCCAAGGAAGGCACCGCTTTGAGCGCCAAGGGCGAGCATGAGCTCGGCTCTGTTGCCGTCAACGTGAAGCCCTGATCCGACGAGGAGACCGACCCATGAAGTCCATCATTCGCACCGCCGTCGTCCTCGCGCTTTCCGCCGTCGTGCCTGTTGCCGCGCATGCGCACAAAGCATGGCTGCTGCCGTCGTCGACCGTGCTGTCGGGCACGGACGATCTCGCCGTCACCATCGATGCCGCGGCGTCCAACGACCTGTTCTATTTCGATCACCGTCCCCTGCAGCTCGACAGCCTGGTTGTCACCGCGCCGGACGGATCGAAAGTCGCAGCCGAGAACGCCAGCACCGGCAAGTATCGCTCGACCTTCGACGTTCCCCTCAAGGCGCCGGGCACCTACCGCGTCGCCCTTGTCATGGACAACCTGTTCGCGACCTACAAGGACGGCGGAAAGGAAAAGCGCTGGCGTGGCAAGAAAGAAAATATCGCCAAGGAGATTCCCGCGTCAGCAACGGATCTCGTGGTGACGCAAAGCACGCGCCGCCTCGAGACGTTTGTGACCGCCGGTGCCCCCGACGAAGCCGCATTGAAGCCCATCGGCGCCGGCCTCGAGCTTGAGCCCGTCACGCACCCCAACGATCTCGTCGAGAAAAGCGAGGCCGAGTTCAAGCTGCTGCTCGACGGCAAGCCGGCACCGGGCGTGAAGATCGAGATCGTGCGCGGCGGCATCCGCTACCGCAACCAGCTCGGCGACGCGACGGTGACCACCGACGCCAACGGCGTCTTCAAGTATACGTGGCCGGAACCGGGCATGTACTGGCTCGAAGCCTCCGTCGAGGACGACAAGGCCACCGTCGAGGGAGCCAAGCAGCGCCGCGCCGGATACGCCGTCACGCTCGAGGTGCTGCCCGAGTGACACGCGCCGGAAGAGAGACGCAAGCCGCAGAGAGCGAGCGGCGCGTGCTGATCCCCGAACGAATCGCGCCGCCGCCGTTTCCGGGTGAGCTGCGCGTCCTCGCCGTGAAGAAGCTCGGCGGCGAGACCATGGGCACCACTTGGTCCGTCACGCTCGCGGTTCGGCCCGGAACGGATCCCGCTCCGCTCCGGCGGGGCATTGAGGCGGTGCTCGCGCGCGTCATCGATGAGATGAGTCCGTGGAGCCCGGCGTCCCATATCTCGCGCTTCAACGCCGCGCCGGCCGGCTCGTGGCATCGCCTGCCGGCTGCTTTCTTCAAGGTTCTTGTGGCGGCGCTGGCCTGGGCCGGGCGCACGGACGGCGCTTACGATCCGACCGTCGGCGCGGCCGTCAACCTGTGGGGCTTCGGTCCCGAGCCGGCGCATGCGGCGGTGCCGGACGCTGAAACGGTTTATCGCGCACGCGCACGCGCCGGGTGGCAGCGCGTCGTCGTCGACCGCGAGACCCGAAGCGCGATGCAGCCCGGTGGGCTGTCGCTCGATCTTTCGTCGATCGCCAAGGGCTTCGCTGTCGACGAGGTTGCCCGCTTCCTGCAGAGCCAAGGCGTCGTCAACATGCTGGTCGAGATCGGCGGCGAGCTGCGCGGAGAAGGCGCGAAGCCGGACGGCACGCCGTGGTGGGTGGCTCTCGAACGGCCGCGTGCCGCAAGCGCCGAACCCGAAATTCCCGAAACGCTTCTCGCGCTTGCCGGCCTTTCTGTTGCCACCTCCGGGGACGAGCGCCGCTACTTCGATGTGGACGGTCGCCGCTACGCGCATACCATCGATCCGGCGACCGGTGCGCCGCTAACGCATGATCTCATCTCTGTGACCGCAGTTGCCGAGGATTGCATGACCGCCGACGCGGTTGCCACGGCCCTGCTCGTGCTCGGCCCCGAGAAGGCACCGGCCTTCGCGGTGGAGCATCGTTTGGCCGCCCGTTTTGTCCGGCGGGACGGCGGCCGATTGGCGGAGCAACTGAGTCCCGCCCTCGCCGCCATGCTTGACTGATCACCACCGAACGGCCACATGTGTGGGCGACAAAGACCATACGCATTGGGCTTGACCGCCCGCGAATCTTTAGGCTTTCCTGAGGCATGCGCCTGTTGGCTCGCCAGTTTCTGCGCCTTCTCGTTGTTGCCGCCGCCATCAGCGTCAGCGGCATCAACAGCTATGCCGGCGTTCTGGCAGCATTCGACGTGCATGAGCACGGTCATCACGGGCTGCATAGCCATCCTGCTCACGACCACGGGTCCGCACGCGATGTGGACCACGCAACGCTCGATCAGGATCATGACCGTCAGGATCCGGCCTCGAGCGAGCAGCCGTGCACGCACGTGCACGTCCACTGCTGCAGCACGTTTGCGGTTGCCGCGAGCGAATGCGGCCTGAAGTCTGTGACCTTTGCGCCCGCGGCGATTCCGTTTGCGAACTCTCACATTCCGCCCGGGCAGCTCGCCGCACCCCTTTTCCGCCCACCGCGCACGTCGGCCTGATCTCCCGCTCCCGCTTGCTCTCTGTGCTGGCTGGAGCGTCGTGAAGATCGGCGACCTGACAGGGTCTTGAGCGCTTTGCTGCATCCGCCTCGCGTCGCGAGCCGGAAGCAAGCTCCCATCCCATTGTTGGATCGCTGAAGTCTCCTTCGATTTCGAGGCTTGCAGCATGACCCGTCTGGGCTTGACCATTTTCGCCGGCTTCGCGCTCGCCGCGGCCGCGCTCTCGACACCCGCTCTCGCACACGGCGACGACGGAGGCGACCATGGAGCGCCGCCCGCCGGATCCGCTGCGCCCGCGGCGCCAAGGATCGTTGCCGAAAGCTCGGATCTCGAGCTGGTCGCCATCGCGAAAGGCCATGACCTCACCATCTACCTCGATCGGCGCGCCACCAACGAGCCCGTCGACGGCGCCAAGATCGAGGTCATGGGCGAAGGCATCCCGCAAACTGTCGCCAAGGAGATCGGCGACGGCACGTACGAGATCGAAGGTGAATGGCTGGACGCGCCGGGCTCGAAGCCTCTCACGTTCACGGTCGCCGTCGATGGCACCATGGACCTGCTGGCAGGTGTTCTAGTGATTCCGGACGAGGCGGAGGACCACGGCGGCACAACGTCGGTGTGGTCGACGCTCGTCTCCCGTCCCGAATTGTGGCTCTTGGCGCTTGCGCTCGTCGTCGGCGGGTTCGTTCTCGGATTTGCATTCCGCCCCGCGCGGCGGGAAGACCCGGCACCGCTATCCGAAGCCCAATCCGCGCCGCAGCAGGCTTCGGCCCCGAAAGCGCTGAAGAATGCCGCCGGGATCGTGCTTGCCGCAGCGTTCGTCGCATCCGTCCTGCCATGGCCGGCCATCGCCCACGAGGGGCACGATCATGGCGCCGAGGCCGCGCCCGCCCTGCCTGCCGGCACGGCACCGACCAAGCTGCCGACGGGCGAGGTGTTTATGCCCAAGTCGACGCAGCGCCTTCTTGAGGTGCGCACCCAGCCCGCGGCGCCCGAAAAAGCGCAGGCCGCCAGCGAGCTGGTCGGCACCATCATCGCCGATCCGGCGCACGAGGGCCGCGTCCAGGCACCCATGGATGGCCAGATCGAGCTGGCGCAGGGCCAAGTGTCCTTCGTCGGCAAGGAGGTCGAGGCCGGAGACGTGCTTGCTCACCTCGCGCCCGCGATGCCCGTCTACGAGCGGGGCACGCTCGCGCAGGTCACCGCCGACGTCGAAGGCAAGCTGCGCATCGCCGAGCAGAAGCTCGCGCGTCTGGAGCGCATCTCCGGCGATTACATCCCCCAACGCGAGATCGACGACACCAAGACCGAGATCGAGAGTTTGCGGCAGCAGAAGCGCGTGCTCGAACCGAAGAACGAGGAACGCTTGGAGCTGAAGGCGCCCGTCTCCGGCATCATTTCCCTCGCCACGGTTCGCGCCGGCCAAGTCGTGAGCGCCCGCGACACTCTGTTCGAGATTGTCGATCCGAAGCGCATCTGGATCGAAGCCATCGGCATCCCGGGCACCGATGATGAAAGCCAGATCTCCGCCGCCGCCGCTCTCGATGCGGAAGGACACAAGATCCCCCTCACCTTCATCGGCCGCGCCCCTGCCCTTCGCCAGCAGGCCCTGCCGCTCCTGTTTCGTGTCGACGACGCCCACGCGTCGCTCACGATCGGCGGCACCATAAAGGTGCTCGTGCAGCATGGCGCGCCCGTGGAAGGCTTCATTGTGCCGGATGCAGCCATCGTTCGCGCCGGCAACGGGCTGCCGCAGGTCTGGGTCAAGGTCGCGCCGGAGCGCTTTGCGCCGCGTCCGGTGCGCGTCGCGCCGCTGGATGGCGAGCGCGTTGTGGTGACCAGCGGTCTGCAGAAAGCCGACCGCGTCGTCATCCGGGCCGCCGAGCTGATCAATCAGGTTCGCTAGGAGAAACGGCACATGTTCAACGCCATTGTCCGCGGCAGCCTTGCGAACCGCCTTCTGGTGTTCGTCGCTGCCATCGCCATGAGCATCTACGGTCTCGTGACGCTTGCCCGTCTTCCGGTCGACGTGTTCCCGGACCTGAACCGGCCGACCGTCACCCTGATGACCGAGGCGGAAGGTCTCGCGCCGGAAGAAGTGGAGCAGCTCGTCACGTTTCCCATCGAGACGGCCATGAACGGCATGGCGGGCGTGTCGCGCGTCCGCTCGGTCTCCGGCGTCGGTCTGTCCATCGTCTACGTGGAGTTCGACTGGTCGGCAGAGATCTATCTGGCGCGCCAGCAGGTCGCCGAGCGCTTGCAGCTCGTGCGCGAGCAGCTTCCGCCGAATGTATCCGCGCAGATGGGGCCGATCTCGTCGGTCATGGGCGAGATCATGCTCATCGCCATGTCGAGCGAGAAGGCGGATCCGATGATGCTGCGCGAGATCGCGGATTTCACCGTGCGACCCCAGCTGCTCACGGTGCCGGGCGTTTCCCAGGTGATCCCCATCGGCGGCCAGGTGCGCCAATATCGCGTCATTCCCGACCCGCGCCGCATGTCCGGCCTCGACATCAGCTTCGCGTCCATCGAGCAGGCGATCAAGTCGTTCGGCGTCAACACCGGCGGCGGGTTTGTCGATCAGAAGACGCGCGAATACCTGATCCGCAACATCGGCCGCTCCACCCGTATCGAGGATCTGCGCAATCTTGTCGTCGCGTACCGCAACGGCCAGGGGGTGACGTTGAGCCAGGTTGCGGATGTCGATTTCGCTGCCCGCACCAAGCGCGGCGACGCAGGTCTCAACGGCAAGCCGGCTGTCATTCTCGGCGTGCAGAAACAGCCCAATGCCGACACCGTGACCATCACGCGCGAGATCGAGGCCATGCTGCCGGAACTTCAGCGCGTCATGCCGGATGGCGTGCGCGTCACGGATATTCAGTTCCGCCAGGCAACATTCATCGAGAGATCGATCGACAACGTGAAGCGCGTGCTGGTGGAAGCACTCGTCGTCGTCGCCGTCGTGCTCTTCGTATTTCTCCTGAACTGGCAGACGACGCTCATCTCGTTGCTCGCCATCCCGCTCTCGGTGCTGACGACCGTCATCGTGTTCGAGTTCATGGACCTGTCGATCAATACCATGACGCTCGGCGGCCTTGCGATCGCGATCGGCGCACTCGTCGATGACGCCGTAGTTGACGTCGAGAATATCTATCGAAGGCTAGGGCTTCACCGCGCGGAGGGCGGCCGTGACAAGCGCCCGATCGAGGAGGTCGTCGCCGCGGCGTCAATCGAGGTCAGAACGGGCATCCTCTACGCCACGGCCATCATCGTGCTTGTGTTCCTGCCGCTGTTCGCGCTGTCGGGCATCGAGGGGCGGCTCTTTGCCCCGCTCGGTATCGCCTTCATCGTTTCGATTCTGGCGAGCCTCCTCGTTTCGATGACCGTCACGCCGGTTCTCGCCTACTGGCTGATTCCGCGCATGAAGCATTTGGCCGAGCACGAAAGCCCGATCGTACGTGTTCTGAAGCGTTGGCAGAAGCGCGGCCTGGAGCGGTGCTTCGAGCGTCCGGCATTCGTCGTCGGCATGCCGGTGGTGGCCGTGCTGGCGGCGATCGCGGGCGGAATCATGTTGCCTCGCGCGTTCCTTCCGTCTTTCAACGAGGGCACGGTGTTGGTCAGCGTCATCCTGCAGCCGGGCATCAGCCTCGCCGAGTCCGACCGCATCGGGCGATTGGCGGAAAAGATCGTAGCCGAGGTGCCCGAGGTGCATTCGGTGGGCCGCCGCACGGGGCGCGCCGAGCTCGACGAGCACGCCGAGGGCGTCCACAACAGCGAGCTTGACGTCGATTTGCGCCCGTCGGAGCGCAGTCGTGAGGCCGTGCTGGCCGATGTCCGTGGGCGCCTGTCCGTGCTCCCGGCCTCCATCACCGTCGGCCAGCCCATCGCGCACCGGCTCGATCACATGCTCTCCGGCGTGCGGGCTCAGATCGCGCTCAAGATCTACGGTGACGATTTCGACACCCTGCGCGCGCTCGCGTCCGATATTGAAAACCGCCTGCGGCGCATTCCCGGCATTGTCGATCTTCAAACCGAAAAGCAGGTCCGCATCCCGGAGCTGCAGGTCCGCGTCGATTACGGGAAGGCCAAGCGCTATGGGCTCAACCCGAGCACGATCACGGAGCAGCTCGAAACACTGTCCAATGGCCGTGTCGTCTCGGAGATTATCGATCAGCAGAAACGCTTCGACGTCGTGCTGCGCCTCTCGGACGCCGACCGCACGACGCGCGCGCTTGGCGAGATGCTGATCGAGAGCCCGGCCGGGCGCATCCCGCTGAAGAACGTGGCCGAGGTCATAGAGACGGACGGACCGAACCAGATCTTGCGCGAGAACAGCCGGCGCCGCATCGCCGTGCTGGCCAACACCGACGGCTCCGACATGGCGCGCATCGTCGAGGCCATCCGCGCCGAGATCGCAACCGCTCCGCTCCCGCAGGGCTACTTCACGCGCCTCGAAGGCCAGTTCCAGGCTCAAGAGGAGGCCTCGCGCCTCATCGCGCTGCTGTCCGCCGTCTCTTTGGCGCTCATCTTCGTGGTGCTCTACACGCGGTACCGCTCGACGGCGCTCGCCCTCATCATCATGGGCAACGTGCCGCTGGCGCTGATCGGCAGCGTGGCGGCGCTTTGGATCGCGGGGCAGCCGTTCTCGGTCGCGAGCGCCATTGGCTTCATCACGCTGACCGGCATCGCCACCCGCAACGGCATCCTGAAGATTAGCCACTACATCAACCTCGTGCTCTTCGAGGGCGAGCGCTTCGGCCGCGAGATGATCATTCGCGGAACCCTCGAGCGGTTGACCCCCGTCTTGATGACGGCGCTCGCCGCCGGCATCGCACTGCTTCCGCTGATGATCGGCGCCGACGAGCCGGGCAAGGAAATCCTGCATCCGGTCGCCATCACCATTTTCGGCGGACTTTTCACCGCCACCCTGCTCGACGCCTTCCTCACGCCGGTCCTGTTTCTGCTCTTCGGCAGGAAGCCGCTGGAACGGCTCACAGTGGAGCGGGACGCCTCAGTTCACGCCGAAGCTTTCTAGTCCAACACAAAAGGAGACCCTTGATGATCAGACAACTTGCGCTGTCGCTGGCGGCCTTGGCCTTTGGAGCGGGCATTGCGCTCGCCGATGAGGGTCATGACCACGGAAAGGCGCACGACCACGCCGCCAAGCACGGCGGCATCGTCGAGCACACCGGCCACCATCATCTCGAGCTCGTCGCAAAAGGCGGCGCGCTGGAGCTCTACGTGACGCACGAGGACGGCGACGCCGAGGACGCAAGCGCCGCCAAGGCAACGGCGACCGTACTTGCCGACGGCAAGACCGAGCAGGTTACGCTGACGCCGGCTGGCGGCAACGGCCTCAAGGGCTCGGGCGGCTTCAATGCCGGCAAGGGTACGACGGTCGTGATTTCCCTGACCATGCCGGGTCACGAGCCGGAGCAGGTGCGTTTCAAGCTCGATTGAACGAGCCGCACGTGCTGCACACGAGGGCCGCGTTCGCGCGGCCCTTTTTTTGTTGCCTGACGTTCAGCTTCGGCCAACGTCTTTATGTCGCCGAATTTTCGCCGCTTATTCGCCGTTTGTTGCGAGCGAGCGGTAGAGGGCCTCCTGCTCCGGGAATCCGTCACTGAGCGGAACAACTACGAATTTGGGAGTGAGGTCCTATGCATCTGAAGATATGAATTTTTCTGCTGCTCTGACACGCATTCTGGTCGTTGCGATGTATTGCGCACCCGGATTGCGTTCAGTAAGAAGATTAAGCGTTGTCGGCCCCTGGGACCGTCGGCATCTCGAGTAAACCTCTCACGCTTTGAAACCCTCCATCGCGGGACAGCGGTCTTATGACTGGCAAAGCTGACAGGCGTCGCCCGCTCGTTGTCGTGGCCGTATTGTTCGGCGCGATTACAGCTGCGCTCGTCGCTCCGGTGATAATCGGCGCACGCCGGGGCGAGCCCATACCCGGCTCCATCGTTCGCGCCGACTCCCGCGATGCCGTCACCATCAATGCGCCTCTGTCGTTGTTTGCTTCGCCCTCGGTCGTGCTCGAAAAAGGCACGGTTGCACTTGTGAGCCCCGCTGCCGAAAGCCGGGTTGGCGCCCTTTTGCGCACCTTGGTGCTCGGCGGCGGCGCGGATCTCGTCCTCGACGGCGCCAGGCTGGTTGTCGACCGGAGGGCGGGAGTGACGGGCCTCGCGGGATCGCCCGCCAAGGCCGAGCTGGGTGCGGCTCCGGCCGACCTGCAGCCTGTCGTGGCGTCTCTGTCGAGCTTCAACTTCCGCAGTCTCGCCATTCTGGATTCGACCGTTGCCATCGACACCGGTCGCGGCGCGCCGGAGGAGATCAGCGTCCTCAACATCGAGATTGTGCCCGCCGGTCGCGGTCTCGTGAGCGCCAAAGGGCAGATCGAGTACCGCGGCGAGCGCCTGGACATCGACGCAGCCTTTGAGCGTACGGAAAGGACGCCGGCACCCCCGATCGAGGTTCGAGCCTCCGCCAAGGGAGGGCTGGCGACGGCCTCGTTCGATGGCCGCCTGTCGCAGACCGATCACGGGCAGATCGTAGCCGAGAACGCCGAGCTTGCCGTTTCGGACTTGCGCGGCTTTGCGGATTGGCTCGGCGCCTCGTGGCCCGATGGACCGGGTCTCGGCGCCTTCACCGCCAAGGGCCTGCTCACGCTTGAGGAGCGGCTGGTCTCGTTCGAGCACGCCGAGTTCAACCTCGACGGCAATGCCGCGACGGGAACGCTCATGATGAAGCTCGGCGCCGAGCGCCCCTCTCTTGAGGGCACGCTGGCGTTCGCCACCTTCGACGTCGCGCCATACTATGCCTCCCCGTCGCGTCCTTATGCGATCGCGCTGGCCTCGAGCTGGCTTTCGGCCATTCCGATCCCCGGTCTCGCCTCGCGCTCGTTCCTTACCGACATGGATGCCGACATCCGCCTCTCGGCCGGTAATGTGGTGCGGGGCCCCGATCGCCTCGGGCGCTGCGCCGCCAGCCTCTCCGTCAAGGGCGGCAAGCTTTATGGTGAGCTCGCCGAGCTCGAGCTGGAGCAGGGCGGTCGCGGTGAAGGCCAGTTTACCGTCGATGCGACAGGCTCCGATCCGCGCTACACACTGCGTGCCGAAATGAGCGACATCGATCTCGCAACGGTCGTTGCTCCGTACTTCGGTCCCACGGTGATCGACGGATCCGGCGACATCAGGCTCGACCTCAGCGCAGCCGGATCGAGCGAAGTCGCCGTAAAGAAATCGCTTGCGGGCAAGCTGTCGCTTGAAATGAGCGAAGGAGGCCGCATCGGCGTGGATCTCGCCGCCCTGCCGGCGGCTGCGACCGCATCGGCTCCCGTCGCGGGCTGGGGGGCGGTCGGAGCTGGATCGACGACGTTGAGCAGTTTGACGGCCAATTTCACCGCATTTCGAGGCGTCTTGACCACTGACACCGTCGAAGCGGCAACAAACGACCGCAGGATTGTCGCGTCCGGGGCCGTCGACGTCGACAACAGTGCCGTTGATCTCGAGATCTCCGTCGCGGGCGTCACAGTGGCCCCGGCGGCGGATCCTTCGGCCGGGTCCCAGGATGTGTTCAAAATTCATGGACCCTGGTCAGCACCGGCCATAACGCGCGCCGGGCCCGGCAAGGCCGCCGGAGCAACATCGGCAGGCGCCGATCCGGGTTGACGGACCCCCCCGCGACTTCCCATCTTCGGCACAAGGCCGCCGGACGGAAACCGCATGACACTGACACCGGACGAAATTCAACGCTACAAGCGCCACCTCGTGCTGCACGACATCGGCGGGCAGGGCCAGGCGAAGCTCAAGGCTGCGCGCGTGCTCGTGGTTGGCGCCGGCGGTCTCGGCAGTCCGGTGCTGCTCTACCTTGCGGCCGCCGGCGTGGGCACCATCGGCGTCATTGACGACGACGACGTCTCGCTCGACAACCTTCAGCGCCAGATCGTTCATGCGACGTCGTCGGTTGGGACGCCGAAGGTGGCGAGTGCCGAGGAAACCCTGGCGCGCCTCAATCCGCATGTTGCGGTCGAGACATTCCGCGCGCGCCTCGACGCCGGAAACGCGGCAGAGATCATCTCGCGCTTCGACATCGTTGCCGACGGATCGGACAACTTCGCGACTCGCTACCTCGTTTCGGACGCGTGCTATTTCGCGCGCCGCACGCTCGTTCATGCCGCCGTCGGTCCGTTCGACGGCTATCTCACCACCCTGAAGCCCTTCGCCAACACAGCGGACGGCAAGCCCTATCCCACCTACCGCTGCCTCTTTCCTGAGGCCCCGCCGCCGGGCACGGTGCCCAACTGCTCCGAGGTCGGCGTCCTCGGATCCGTGGTGGGCGTGATCGGTGCGCTGCAGGCGACCGAGGTGATCAAGGAGCTGACGGGCGTCGGTGAGGGCCTGGCCGGCCGCCTCTTGCTCTACGATGCGAAGGAGCCGCGCTTCGAGACCATGCGCATCGCGTGGGATCCCGAGAACCCGCTCACCGGCGACACCCCGACGATTGCCGATCTCTCGATCCACAAGCCCGGTGAGCCTGTTCCCGCCGTGACAGAATGATGCCGCTTTCTCCGCCATGACCTGAGCTCGATTTCGAGTTGATCATGAGCTATCGGGTGACGCGCCGGCTGCTGCAGCGCCCGGAGCCGGAGAGCCGCGCGATGACCTTCCTTGCCGACCTGTTCTGGAGCCTGTTTTTCCTGTTGCGCGGCACGGTGGACGCGCTTCTGCGCCGCCACCGCCGGAGCTACGTCACCTCCATCGATATCAGGGCGCCACGCGCCATCGTTTGGCAGGCATCGTCGGCCAACAAGATCGTCTTCGAAGGCCCTCCCCGCATGGAGATCGAGACGGCGCTCCGCCCCGGCACCTCGGATGTTTACGAGGGCACGGTGAGCTACGGCGAGATGGTCGTTCCGATGGCCTATCGGCAAATCGAAAGCAGGCCGCAGGAGGCGCTCCTGATCGAGGTCCTGAAAGAAGGCAGCGCTCCCAGCATCGCGCTCGGGCGGGACTACTTCGTCGGCTGCAAATTCGAGGACAAGAGCGACAGCACGGTGCTGACCACGGTGCACGAGCTCACGCACGACAACTTCCTCGGCCGCGTTCTCATCCCGCTCGGGGCCCGCCACAATGGGCGCCGCCTGCGCGACCATTGCGAGGCGCTCGCCGGCGCGCCAGCGCGGCCCACGAGCAAGATCTTCTCCGCGCTTCTCACCGGTGCTCTCACCTACGCGAGCTTCATCTATCTCTTCGATTGGATGTTTGCAGCCATGCTCCTCGTGCTCTTGCTCATCCACGAGGCCGGCCACGCCGTCGCCATGCGTTGGGTCGGACTTCCGGTGCAAGGCATTTATTTCATTCCATTTTTCGGGGGCGTCGCGGTATCTGCTGCCCCTCACAGGAGCGAAGCGGAGCGCGGCTTCGTGGCACTGATGGGCCCGGGCTTCAGCCTCATCACGACCGGGGCTTTCGTCTTCGCCGCGGCCCTCTCCGGCGAGCCGCTGTTCCAGCATTTGGCCCTCGTCAGCGCCATTCTCAACGGTATCAACTTGGCGCCGGTCCTGCCGCTCGACGGCGGCCATGTCCTCGACTCGGCGCTCTCGAGCTCGGATCCGGACATCGTTGCGATCATCAACATGCTGGCCCTGATCCTGGGTGTCGGGGCCTCGGTCTATCTCGAATGGTATGTGTTGACGGCGCTTCTCGTGCTGACGGCACCCATGCTCTTGCGGTCGGGAAAGACGAAGCGGCGCGCGGAGCCCATCACGCCCTCGGGCCGCAACTGGCTGGTCGCCGGCTACCTGGCTACGCTCGCCTTCTACATCGCCGTCGTCGCCCACTACATGGCGTGAGCGCGGCCTTCGCGCGCGCGAGCATCCCGCTAGAACATCGCGGGATGCACCTTGTCGGGCGGCGCGTGTCCGTCAAGGAACGCCTTGATGTTGATGATCACCTTCTCGCCCATGTCGATGCGCCCTTCGATGGTGGCGCTGCTCATGTGCGGCAGCGCGACCACGCGGTCGGAAGCGATGAGCTTCGGATTGATTGCCGGCTCGTGCTCGTAGACGTCGAGCCCCGCGCCCGCGATCGATCCCGCCTCGATCAGCCTGGCGAGTTCGTTCTCGTCGATCACCTCGCCGCGCGCCGTGTTGACGATATAGGCCGTGGGCTTCAACAGCTTGAGGCGTCGCGCCGAAAGCAGATGGTAGGTCGCGGGCGTATGCGGGCAGTTGATCGACACGATGTCCATGCGCGTCAGCATCTGGTCGAGGCTCTCCCAATAGGTCGCCTCGAGGTCTTGCTCGATCGCCTGCGCGATCCGCTTGCGGTTGTGATAGTGGATCTGCAGTCCGAAGGCCTTGGCGCGCTGAGCCACGGCCTGTCCGATGCGGCCCATGCCAACGATGCCGAGGCGCTTGCCGAAGATACGGTTGCCGAGCATCCACGTCGGCGACCAGCCGGCCCACTTCGTCTTCGGGTCCTTGAGATACGCCGCTCCCTCGGGCAGCCGCCGCGGCACGGCGAGGATCAGCGCCATGGTCATGTCCGCCGTATCCTCGGTCAGCACGCCGGGCGTGTTGGTGACGGTGATCGCCCGGTTGCGCGCCGTATCGAGGTCGATGTTGTCGACGCCGGTGCCGAAGTTGGCGATCAGCCTCAGCTGCGGCCCGGCCTGCGAGATGACCGCCCGGTCGATCCGGTCGGTGACGGTCGGCACCAGCACGTCAGCCGTCTTCGCGGCCTCTGCGAGCTGCGCTTGCGTCAGCGGTTTGTCATCGGCGTTGAGGCGGGCGTCGAAGAGTTCGCGCATTCGGGTCTCTACAACGTCGGGCAGCTTCCGCGTAACGATGACGACTGGCTTCTTCTGAGGGTTGGGCATATCTCTTCCACCGGCGGGGTATTTCGAGGTCTGGGGTGTGTCTAACAGAAGGTCACGCCCGTGACAAAGTCATGGATTGTCTGGGGGGCCGGAAACGCCGGGCCGAGGGCGGTGTGGAGCGGACAATGCGTTTGAGGAGCCGAAAGGCCGTTTGGTTGGCAATGCTGTCCGCGCTCTTAGGAGTTGGCGAGGCTTCAGCAGGAGGTGCGGAAACGCCAGCGCCCGCCGATCCGGCTGCCGCGGGTCCGGCGGCCGGCAGCAGCGGAAGCGGCCTGCCTCTGCCGCGGTTCGTGAGCCTCAAGGCGGACCGGGTCAACCTGCGCTCCGGCCCGGGAACCGAGTATCCGACGTCCTGGGTCTATCGGCAGGCCGGTCTGCCGATGGAGGTGTTGAAGGAGTTCGAGGGCTGGCGCCAGGTGCGGGATTCCGAGGGGGCGACGGGATGGGTCTCGCAGTCGCTCTTGTCCGGGCGGCGCACCGCCCTCATCACGCCATGGGACAAGAAGCCCGACCAGCCTGTCCCGCAAATCCCCGTGCGCAACAGCGACAGCGAGCGTTCGCGCGCCGTCGCCATCGTCGAGGCGGGCGTCGTGGCCAACATCCACACGTGCGATGGGCTTTGGTGCAGCGTGACGATCGATCGGTTCCGCGGCTATCTGCCCCAGAAACAGCTCTGGGGCGTCTACCCGAACGAGATCGTGAAGTAATGGCCAATCGCGAGGGGCGGGATCAGCCCTTCGGCACCAGCCGCACGACGACGTCGATGTGGCTGACTTTCATGCCTTCGGGCGGCTCGGGCAGTCCGTCGACCCGAATCGAATCGCCCGGGATATCCATCAACTCGCCATCCGCCTCGATGAAGAAGTGGTTGTGGTTCGAGGTATTGGTGTCGAAGTACGCTTTTCCGCCGTCGATGGCGAGCTCGCGCAGAAGACCCGCGCCGGTGAACTGGTGCAGCGTATTGTAGACGGTCGCGAGAGACACATGCTCGCCCGCGGTCAGCGCCTCCGCATGCAGCATCTCCGCCGAGACGTGCCGGTCCTCGCCGCCGAACAGCAGCATTCCGAGCGTCACGCGCTGGCGCGTCGGGCGCAGACCCGCCTCCCTCAGCCGTTTCGCAATGGCGGACTGAAGGGGTGCAAGCCCGGCTTCGGCCAGACTGTCATCGCCCGATGTCAAATCGTCGGAAATGTCTTCGTTCATGCCCGTGATCACGTGCCAACGGTCGCTGTATAGGCCCTAGCAGTCAAGCTCTTCGCGAAGCAGCCTGACGGCGATCGGGACCGGATTCCTCAACTACGTCAGTATAGAAGCAGTGCGCCTGGATCGCAACCCGCCCTCCAAGGTGCTGTTTTGGGGGGAGTTTCGACCCGTAGCCGAAGCATAGGATAGCAAAACCCCGCCGTCCTGTGCTTTGGACAATACGTCACCTTTTCCATTGGGCGACTTGACGGTGCCCCTGATTATCGATTGAACGTCAGTCGGATGTGCTAGGACAACGCGGCTTTGCGTGTGTCTGGAAAGATGTCGTCCCCGCAACTGATGACCGCGCTGTGACACGCAGGGCATCAGGCGGCGCCGAGCATGGCGCAGCCGGGGGACTGGCACGTGTGAGAGGGACGAAGCTGATCGATGGCCGAGCGCCGTTCTAGCTATGAGTATGAGGATTTGTTGGCGTGTGGGCGCGGCGAACTGTTCGGCCCGGGCAATGCGCAATTGCCGCTGCCGCCCATGTTGATGTTCGACCGCATCGCGCATATCTCCGAAAACCAGGGCACGCACGACAAAGGCCAGATCGTGGCTGAGCTTGCCGTCGAGGGCAACGCGAGGTTGGACTGGTTCTTCAAGTGCCACTTCCAAGGCGATCCGGTTATGCCGGGTTGTCTGGGGCTCGACGCCCTGTGGCAGCTCACCGGTTTCTTCTTGGGCTGGCTTGGTGCGCCTGGACGTGGCCGCGCTCTGGGCGTCGGCGAGGTAAAATTCACCGGCATGGTTCTCCCTTCGGTCAAGAAGGTCGAGTATGTGGTGGACCTGAAGCGTGTGATTCTGCGCCGCCTGAAGCTCGCCATCGCCGATGGTGTGATGAAGGCGGACGGCCAGGTGATCTACACGGCGACCGACATGCGCGTCGGCCTGTTCGAGGCAGGGGAAGCGCCGGCCGCCGTTTGAGCCGGTAGCGCAGCGGAAAATACGTATAAGATGGCGTTCGGGACTACGGCAGGCGGGCGAGGAAGGGGTTGTCGATGAGACGTGTGGTCGTCACCGGCATGGGGATCGTGTCCTCGATCGGGAACACGACTCAGGAGGTGCTCGCCTCCCTCAGAGAGGGCAAATCCGGAATCGTTCGCGCCGAAAAATACGCTGAGCTCGGGTTCCGCTGCCAGGTGCATGGTGATCCCAAGCTGGATTGGGAATCTCAGGTTCCGCGCAAGCCCAAACGCTTCATGGAAGCGGGCGTGGGCTGGAACTATATCGCCATGGATCACGCGATCCGCGATGCGGGGCTCGAGCAGGGCGACATCGTCAACGAGCGCACCGGCATCGTCGTGGGCTCGGGTGGTCCCTCCACGCGCGCCATCGTCTGGTCGGCCGACACCGCGCGCGAGAAGGACCCGAAGAAGGTCGGGCCCTTCGAGGTGCCCAAAGGAATGTGCTCGGGACCCTCCGCTGCACTCGCGACGAGTTTCCAGATCAAGGGCGTCAATTATTCCATCTCGTCGGCATGCTCGACCTCGGCGCACTGCATCGGCAATGCGGCCGAGTTGATCCAGTGGGGCAAGCAGGATGTGATCTTCGCCGGCGGCTGCGAGGAGCTGGACTGGACGTTGTCGGTTCTCTTCGACGCCATGGGCGCCATGTCGACCCGCTACAACGATACGCCGGCAACCGCGAGCCGCGCTTACGACAAGAACCGCGACGGCTTCGTCATCGCCGGCGGTGCCGGCGTACTTGTGCTCGAGGAGCTGGAGCACGCCAAGGCTCGCGGCGCCAAGATTTACGCCGAGATCGTGGGCTATGGCGCCACTTCGGACGGCTATGACATGGTGGCCCCGTCGGGCGAAGGCGCGGTGCGCTGTATGCGTCTCGCCATGAAGGGCCTCGACGGCAAGGGCGTTGGCAAGGTCGACTACATCAATCCCCACGCCACCGCGACGCCGGTCGGTGATCAGAAGGAGATCGAGGCCATCCGCGAGGTGTTCGCTGGTACCGAGATCCCGAAAATTTCTGCAACCAAGTCCCTTACGGGACATTCACTGGGCGCCATTGGCGTGCAGGAAAGCATCTTCTCGCTGCTCATGATGAACAATGGCTTCATCTGCGAAAGCGCGAACATCGAGGAGCTGGACCCGGCTTTCGAGGATATGCCGATCGTCCGGAGTCGCATCGACAACGCCGAGCTTAACTGTGTGATGTCGAACAGTTTCGGTTTTGGCGGAACAAATGCGACGTTGATCTTTAACCGATACGGCGGCTGAAGGCTTGCACGGCGCCGTCCGAGGAGGCATTCGCCCCCTTCGAAAGATGGCCCGGCATGAAGGTTTATAGAAACGGACGCGGCTGGTTCGAAACTGGCCGCCATTTTGGTATGAGTGTGAGGTCATCCATGGCCGAGTTTGATGTTGCAATTCCCGGTCCGCTGATGGCGGGCAAGCGCGGCCTGATCATGGGCGTCGCCAACGACCGCTCGATCGCCTGGGGTATCGCGCGGGCCCTCGCGGGCCAAGGCGCAAAGCTGGCCTTCAGCTATCAGGATGGCGCCTTCGGCCGCCGCGCGGTGCCGCTCGCCAAGTCCATCGGCGCCGAGATCATCGAGCCGTGCAACGTGCAGGATCTGGCCACCGTCGACAACGTCTTCGCCAAGGTGAAGGAAGTGTGGGGCAGTCTCGACTTCGTCGTGCATGCGCTAGCCTTCTCCGATCCGCGCGAGCTCGCGGGCCGCTACGTCAACACCACGCGCGACAACTTCGCCAACACCATGGTGATCTCCTGCTTCTCCTTCACGGAGATCGCGCAGCGGGCCATGGCGCTGATGCCGAATGGCGGCTCTCTCCTGACACTGAGCTACGGCGGCGCCACGCGCTCGGTCCCTTCCTACAACGTCATGGGCGTTGCCAAGGCCGCGCTCGAAGCATCCGTGCGCTACCTCGCCGCCGATCTCGGCCCGCAGAATATCCGCGTCAACGCACTCTCTGCTGGCCCCATGCGCACGCTCTCCGGTGCCGGCGTGTCGGATGCCCGCGTGATCTTCAATTTCCAGAAGGAGCACTCGCCGCTCCGCCGTACGCCGAGCTTGAATGACGTCGGCGGATCCGCGCTCTATCTGCTGTCCGATCTCTCGGCGGCGGTGACGGGCGAGGTGCACTTCGTCGATTGCGGCTACAGCACCATTTCCATGCCGAGCCTCGATGCGCTGAAGACCGCCGACCAGGAAGCCGCCCGCGCTGGCCGGCCGCCTTCGGAAGCGGCTGAATAGCACCCGGGTTGACCGCCGGGACGCTTCCGGGCAATCAAGGGGCCCCATGATTGGTGTCTTCGATTCCGGCCTCGGCGGGCTCACGGTTCTCCGCGCATTGACGGCGCGCTTTCCCGAGCAGCCTTTCGTCTACCTTGGCGACCACGCACACGTCCCCTACGGCAACCGCCCGTCCGAGGAGATCATCGATCTCACGCGCGCTGGCGTCGAGCACCTGTTCCGGCGCGGCTGCAAGCTGGTGCTCCTCGGCTGCAATACGGCGACCGCCGTCGCTGCGCGCCGCCTGCAGACGGCCTGGCTACCCGCGACGGCATGGAAGGCCGCCGGCCACAACGTCGTCGGCATTGTCGCGCCGACCGTCGAGGCGGCAACGCAAACGCCGTGGGCCGTCACCACGCCCCAGTATCCGCAGAAATTCCTGACCGACCGCATTGCCGTCTTCGGCACCACGCGCACCATCGCCTCCAACGTCTACGCAGAGGAGATCCGAAAGCGCTGCCCCAAGGTCACCGTGCTGCAGCAGGTCTGCTCGGAGTTGGCAGGCGCCATCGAGGAGGGTGAGACGGAAGCCGATCTCGAGCGCCTCGTCGTCGCCGGTATCGACGGTGCCATGCGCGAGGCCGGTGGCGAGCCGCCTCACCGCGCGATATTGGGCTGCACGCATTTTCCGCTTGTCGAGCATTTGTTCCGGCGCCATCTGCCGTCTGCAACGCGCATCCTCTCGCAGCCTGAGATTGTCGCCGATAGTCTCGAGGACTACCTCTCGCGCCATCCGCACTACAAGGGTGACAGTGCCCCGGGGGGGCGCCTCCAGCTGCTCACCACCGGCGATCCCGAGGAGGCGAGCGCCCGCGCCCGCGTCTTTGCCGGAGACGGATTGAGCTTCGTCCACCTTGGCTCGTGACGCGCTCTATGCGCTGCGATCCGTCGCGTTGCTCGCCGCGTCGCGCCGCTCCTGCGCCTTGCGTCTGAGGTGGATGCCGATCTCGGGGCTGGCAATCTCGAGCCGGTGAAAATCCTCGCGGTGCAGCTTCAAGAGCCTGCATTTCGTCTTGGTGACGAAAGAGCCCTGCGTCAGCTCCTGCTCCAGCATGGCCACCACGCCGAAAAAGTCTCCCTTCGCGTACGTCTCCACCGAGCCAGAAAGGGTTCGCGTCACCTGCCCCCAGGCCACGAAATACATCGCGTGACCCTCCGCTCCTTCGCCGAGAACTTCGATGTTCGGCGGCAGGTTGTGCGCGTGCAAGAGCGGCATGACCTTTTCGACCGCGCTCGCATCGAGCTCTGCGAGCAGCGGGATGCGCGACATCAGCGACCACGTGACGACGAAATCGCGCCGCCCGAGCTCCTGCGCAAATCCGGCGGAGATGATAGCGACCGGAAGCGCCAGGATGCAGAGACCAATCACCATCACCACCGAGCCGAAGACGCGCCCGAGCGGCGTGATCGGCGTGATGTCGCCGTAGCCCACCGTCGTCAGCGTCGCGATGGCCCACCACGCCGAATCCGGCACGCTCCCGAATTTGTCGGGCTGCACCGAGCCTTCGATGTAGTAGATGCCGGTGGAAGCGAAAAGCACGACCGTGGTCAGCAGCAGGCCGGCGCCGATCAGCGCCCGTTGCTCGTTGACGACGACGCGCAAAAGCGTGTGCATGGCCGGCGAGTAGCGCGAGAGCTTGAAGAAGCGGAGCAACCGCAGCGCCCGCAGCACCCTGAGATCGATGTTGAGCAGCATGCTGAGGAAGAACGGCAGGATCGCTGCGAGATCGATCAGCAAGGCAGGTCTCAGCGCCAGCTTGAGACGGGCCCGCCATGCCGGCAGCCGCTTGAGAAACGGAACCTCGACCGCGGTCCACAGCCGGAGGCCGTACTCGATACTGAAGACCGCGACCGAGAAGATCTCGAAGGCTTGGAAGTAAGGGCCATAGGCGGCCGAGAGCGACGGCACCGTCTCGGCAACGAACGCCGCGATGTTGAGCAGGATCAGAGCGACGATCGCCGTATCGAACACGCGGCTTGCGAGGCTGTCGCCATGTCCGATTTCGATGATCTCGTAGATCCGCCGCCGCCAGGTGGATTGGACATGGAGCGCCCGCCGCACGGCGCCGTGCCCGGCGCGCATCCGGACACGCAGCGGCACCGTTCTCGCGGCTCGTCGTTTTGCGGGCCCCTTCGTGCGCGCCTGATCCATTCCCCCTGAAACCCTCGTTTGTTAGGAGAGCAAGGGAATTCTAAGCTCCGCTCCCGCAACTGTCTCGCGCAGGCTCCAGGACTCGCTCGCGAGCGTTAAGAGCGCAGGGCCAGGATGCTCGCCGAGCATAGGAGAGGACGAAATGGCCGAAACGACGCCTATTTGCGACTTCGGTTGGAAGGCCCCGGCCTTTCGGCTGCCAGCGACGGACGGCAGGATCTACAGTCTCGACGAGCTCAAGGGCCCGAACGGCACCCTGGTCATGTTCATCTGCAATCACTGTCCTTATGTGCAAGCCATCATCGACCGCATTGTGCGCGACGCCGGCGACCTTACCGCCCACGGCATCGGGACGGTCGCCATCTCATCGAATGATGCGCTGACCTATCCCGAGGACAGCCTCCCGCGCATGAAAGAAGAGGCGGCCACGCGCCGGTTCCCGTTTCCCTATCTGTATGACGAGAGCCAGGATGTGGCACGGGCTTACGGCGCCGTCTGCACGCCCGACTTCTTCGGCTTTAACCGTGATCTCGGCCTCCAGTATCGGGGCAGATTGGACGCCAGCGGCCGCAACCCCGCCCCTTCGGGGAGCCGTCGGGAGCTCTTCGAGGCCATGAAAACCGTCGCTGAGACGGGCCATGGCCCGGCCGAGCAGGTGCCCTCCATGGGCTGCTCCATCAAATGGAAGGAGAACTGACCCTCTGTCGCGGCCGAAAAGCCCGAAAACCGGCCAAATCCGTTGACCGGCCAGGGGCCTCGCCGTTATAGACGGGCCACCGGACCGCGATCGTTCCGGACCCTAGTCGGTCTGAAACGCAAATCGCCGGTCCAACCGAAACGCCGCTCGGGACGCGTGTTCCGGGCGGTGAACGCATTTGAGCTTGCGCTTGCACGGCTGGGAGCGTGTCCGCGATCGAGAGAGCGGGCTGCGGATCGGGCGAAGGCGCAGACACATTTGTCAGCAAGTCACAGCAAAGTCATGGAGCCGCCCGACAGTGGGAAGGCCCAAAAAGAAGGACAGCCTCGATGGCAAATACCAAGTCGGCAAAGAAGGCCGCGCGCCAGATGGTGCGCCGGACGGAAGTCAACAAGACCCGTCGCTCGGCCGTTAAGACGGATGTTCGCAAGGTCGAGGAAGCCATCGCTTCCGGCGATAAAAACGCTGCAATTGCAGCGCTGAAGACGGCTCAACCCTCGCTCGTGCGCACCGCTCAGAAGGGTGTGATGCATCCCAAGACGGCGAGCCGCAAGGTGTCTCGTCTCGCGCAGCGCATCAAGGCGATGGGCTGACGCCCGCTTTCTCCCGCACTCATTTCGCGAACCCGATCGTCCGCAAAATGAGTGTGCTCTGTTCGCCACATGGAAGGCCGCGCGGCAGAATCGCCGGCCCTCCGATCTCCCCTCTAAGTGACGGATTCATGAGGGTGACCGGCCGGGGGCCAATCCATCGCTCCCCGCGCGCCCCTCTCGCCGCCCCGCCCGCCAAACAAAAAAGTGGCCTCCAACGGCGTGTCATAGGTTTGCCGCATTTCAAAATCGGCCGCTCTTTCCCGCTTCCAATTAAGCTTTAGCCTCAACGAGTTTCCCCACTGGTCCTGTGGAGAGGACTCAAGTTTTCCACGTTGCACCCACCGCTCGTCCCCGCACTCTGGGGCCCTTTCTCCACCCATCCCGGCGCTTGCTAAGAGGTTAAAGACCCCTTAAAAGAGTCCCTGTCAGCGCGACGGGGCTGGACGGGCTGTTAATGCCTAGTATCGCCCCGCCCGGACTCAGGGTTTAGTTGCGTAGCGTCATCCTGAAATCTTCGGTACTTCAGTGGAGTACAAGTATCCTGCTGGTTTTAGCAGGGTGCCGGTGCTGCTTTACTGATCAATACTGATAGTTGTTTTGATTAACTGTGCCAGTTCGGGACGCTAATCCTGAGTTCGGCATTGAGGGTTGAGGGTAAGGGTTTGGCCGATCGCGTCAATATTGAGGATGTGCCTGTGGATGAAACCTGGGCGCGTCTTGGAGCTGACGCGGGGTCTGTTCTGGTCGATGTGCGGACTCGAGCGGAATGGACCTTTGTCGGGACTCCTGATCTCGGCACGCTGAACAAGCGTGTGTTGACCGTCGAGTGGCAGACGTTTCCCGACAACCGGGTTGACCCGGACTTCGTCGAAAAGCTGTCGAGCCAACTCGAAGGTGCCGGTGTGTCGAAGGACGCTGAGCTGTTCTTCGTCTGCCGGTCGGGGGCGCGCAGCCGGTCGGCTGCGATTGCCATGGCGGGCGCTGGCTATACGCGCTGCCGCAACGTGGCGGATGGCTTCGAGGGTCCTCTCGATCCCACCCAGAAACGAGGACAAGTCGCGGGCTGGAAAGCAGCCGGGCTGCCCTGGCGGCAGGGATAGAGCGTCTCAAGGGACTGGCCGGGCTCGTTTGGGCGAACGGGCGAAGCCAAGGACTGTCTGCCTTTGCGGAAGGCAGGCGTAACAAGTGCGGGGTAAGAAGAAATGCAAGCCATCTCGAAAGCGGAGCTATCTTTTTCTGCGCCTGAACGGGCCATGCGTGCGCCGTCGGGCGATCTGGTCGTCGGTGATGCGAAAACCGCAGCCGAGGGCGACAGCGCCGAAGGCAAGGGATTGAAAGTGCGAGCCATGCTGCGCGCACGCCTCGGCGAAGACATCTATGTGAGCTGGTTCAAGGCGCTCGAGTTCGATTCCTTCGACGGCAAGACCGTCAAGGTCTCGGTGCCTGTCGTGTTTCTCCGCAAGTGGATCGAGTCGCACTACATGGAGGAGCTCCTGAAGTGCTGCAAAGCGGAGTTCAAGACCGCTCAGCAGGTTTCGGTTTCGGTTCGCCAGCCGGGCTCCAACGCGGCCCGCAGTGTCGGCCGTGAGGTCGAGCCGCTGAAAACCGCGCGTGAGGCGGTGGCCGAGCCGCGCGCCATCGGCATTTCCGAAGCCGTGCGGATGCCGGCGATCCGCCCCGTGGCCGGACGCACCAGCGTCGACGGCTTCGAAGGCTCGCCTTTGGATCCGCATCACACCTTCGACAACTTCGTCGTCGGCCCCGCGAACCGCATGGCCCACGCTGGTGCCATTCAGGTTGCGGAGACGGTGCTGACGGACAATCCCGCCTTCAATCCGCTCTACCTCTATTCGTCGGTAGGCCTTGGCAAGACGCACCTTCTGCAGGCCATCGCCTGGGAAGTGAAGCGTCGCGCCGAGAACGCGCAGGTGCTCTATCTCACGGCCGAGCGCTTCCGCTATCAGTTCGTCGAGGCGCTCCGGGCGCAGGATCCGCTCTCCTTCAAGGAGAAGTTCCGCTCGATCAACATTCTGCTCATCGACGACCTCGAGTTCATGCAGGGCGAGAAGACCGAGCAGGAGTTCGATCACATTATAAATGCCCTGCTCGACGGCGGTCGCCAGGTTGTCGTTGCCTCGGCACGCCATCCGGCGCAGATCGAACGCTTAAACGAGCGCATGCGCTCGCGTCTTCAGCGCGGTCTGGTGGCGGAGATCGGCGGCTTCGATCATGAGCTGCGCCAGCGCGTTCTCGATCAGCGCATCGCCGAGAAGCGCGCGGCCGATCCCGGCTTCGAGCTGTCGCGCGAGGTCGTGGATATCCTGGCCAGCCGGCTGACGGAGAGCGGCCGCGAACTCGAAGGCGCCGTGAACCGGCTTTACCTCACATGGCAACACATGCGGGCGCCCATCACGCCCGACATCGCCGAAAGTGTGGTGCGCGACCTGTTCCAGGGCGTCGAGCCGCGCCGCATCAAGATCGAGGACATCCTGCGCATCATCTCGCGTCACTTCGGTGTTTCGAAGGGCGATTTGCTGTCGCAGCGCCGTCACCGCTCGGTGGTCTGGCCGCGCCAGATCGGCATGTACCTCGCCAAGCAGCTGACCCACCGCTCGCTGCCCGAGATCGGCCGCCGTTTCGGCAATCGCGATCACACGACCGTTCTGCACGCAATTCGCAAGATCGAGACCGTGATCGCTGGGGATGCCGGCCTCAGAGATGAAATTGACGAGTTGAAGAAGCTCATATCCCACTAGGTGTAATGGACTGACATAATTGAGAGTTTAGGCACGGGGTGCGGTGTGACGAGGGAGATCGGCGCCGCGCTCTAGCGGGGCGGGAGCGGCGTCTAACGATGCTGCTCCCGATGTTTATTGGCAGGTCCGCATCAAAAGCGTGCGCCGAGCAACGGAATGCGCGAACAACGGCGCAGGACCCCTTGAAATTCAAGGCGCAATCGGGGCAAGTTGTGCCTCCACGCCATTACTTTCATCCATGACGAAAGCTGGGCTATTCATCCATCCGCGTATCGGAGGACGTCGGGCTACCTTTTGTCCACCTGCGATCTCGTGCTTCACTGGGAAGCGGAAAAACGTCGAGGCGAACGATGCGGCTTGTGATCGAACGCGGTGAACTCTTGAGAGCGCTCGGACATGTGACGAGCGTCGTCGAGCGCCGCACGACCATTCCGATCCTCTCTAACGTGCTGTTGAAGGCATCCGGCCAGGCGCTCGAGCTCAAGGCGACGGATCTCGAGCGCGAGGTGATCGAGGAGGTCCGCGCCGAGGTCGCAGCACCGGGCGCCGTCACGGTTCCCGCCCACATCCTGCATGACATCGTGAGGAAGCTCCCCGAAGGCAGTCAGGTCGACATTCGCCGCGACGCCGAGAAGGAGCGCCTGACCCTTGCCGCCGGACAGGCCCGCTTCGCTCTGCAAACGTTGGGCCCCGAGGATTTTCCCGATCTCAACGCCGGCGATCTCGGGACCACCTTTGAGGTCGCCGCGAAGGACCTGAAGCGCATGATCGACAAGACGCGCTTCGCCATCTCCACCGAGGAGACGCGCTACTATTTGAATGGCATCTACTTCCACATCGCCGATGCCGGAAAAACGCCGACGCTGCGCGCCGTCGCCACCGATGGCCACCGTCTCGCCCAGGCGGAGCTTCCGCGTCCCAAGGGCGCCGAGGGCATGCCCGGCGTGATCATTCCGCGCAAGACGGTGCACGAGCTGCATCGCCTGATCGAGGAAAGCGCCGAAACCGTCAAGGTTGCGGTCTCGGCATCCAAGGTGCGCTTCGAGATCGGCTCCGTGACGCTGACGTCGAAGCTCATCGACGGCACCTTCCCCGACTATGGCCGCGTCATTCCGCAAGGCAACGACAAGGAGCTGCGCGTCGCCAACGCCGACTTCATAAGCGCCGTCGATCGTGTCTCCACCATTGCCAGCGAGCGCGGGCGCGCCGTGAAGCTCAACATCTCACAGGGCAAGCTCGTGCTCTCCGTCAACAATCCCGAGGGCGGCAGTGCCACCGAGGAGATTGGCGTCAACTACACCGCCTCGCCGCTCGAGATCGGCTTCAATGCCAAGTACCTGCTCGACATCGCCGGCCAGCTCGAAGGCGATGAGGCCCGCTTCCTGTTGGCCGATCCCGGCTCGCCGACCATGATCCGCGGCGCCGAGGATCTGACGGCGCTCTACGTCCTGATGCCGATGCGCGTGTAGGTTTGTCGCAAGCCTCCGACACAGAAGCTTCATCCGCGCCGCAAGCCGCGCCCCGCCTCTGGATCGAGCGACTAGGGCTGACGGGCTTCCGCAACTATGCGGCGCTCGCCATGGAGCTCGGCCCGGATCCGGTTGTGCTGACCGGCCCCAACGGGTCCGGAAAGACCAATATTCTCGAAGCAGTCTCCCTCCTCGCCCCGGGACAGGGTTTGCGCCAGGCCCCCCTCGCCGATCTTGCCTGGGCCGGAGGCGATGGCAGCTGGTCGGTGTCGGCGCTCGTTCACACCGCGATCGGTCCCGTCACCATCGGCACCGGACAAGCCGCGGCCGCGATGCAGAGTGACCGCGCGACGAGCCGCATCGTGCGCATCGACGGCGAGACGAAGTCCGGCTCCGGCACTCTCGGCGAGTACGTTGAAATGGTCTGGGTCACGCCCGCCACCGACGGGCTCTTCACCGGGCCGGCGTCCGAGCGACGCCGCTTTCTCGACCGCCTCATCGTTTGCTTCGATTCCGGCCATCGCACGCGCGCCGGCCGTTTTGAGCGCGCCATGGCGCAGAGAAATCGCCTGCTCTCGGATGGCATGACACGCGGCGCCCAGCTCGACGGTCTCGAGGTTGTCATGGCGGAGATGGGGGTCGCTGTGGCGGCAGCGCGCGCGGAGGCCGTCGCGGCCCTCGCATCCGTGATCGCCGCCCGTCGCGTACGCGATCCCGCGAGCCCCTTTCCTTGGAGCCTGGCGCATCTCGAAGGAGCCATCGATCGCGATCTCTCACAACGCGCCGCCGTCGACGTGGAGGATGCATACGCGCGCCTCCTGCGCGACGTGCGCGAGCGCGACCGCGCCGCGGGACGTGCGCTCGACGGCCCGCACCGCAGCGACTTTGTCGTGACGCACGGCCCCAAGGCCACGGCGGCAAAGCATTCCTCTACGGGTGAGCAGAAGGCGCTCCTGATCGGCCTCCTGCTCGCGCATGCCGAGCTGGTCAGGGCGCGCCGCGACGGCCTGGCGCCCATGCTGTTGCTCGACGAGGTCACGGCTCATCTCGATGCGGATCGCCGCGCTGCGCTGTTCGAGGAATTGCTACGCCTCGGCACCCAGGCCTGGATGACGGGAACCGACAGTCAAGCCTTTTCGAGTCTGACGGGAAAGGCCCAGTTTTGGCGTGTGGCGGACGGCGCGCTCACGCGCTCCGGCTAATGCCGGGTGGACTTGCGGACGCACCAAGTCAATTAATTGAAATAAAACGGAAAATAAGCGTGGGCGGGTGGCCGTTTTTCGCGCTTTTTTGCGCCGTTCGAGGCCGTCATATGATAGACTTGAAACCAATCACGAGAAACGTCGCGACAGGCACCGAATGAGCGCTCAACCCGCTAAGAAAACACCCGCGCCCGAAGACTACGGCGCCGACAGCATCAAGATGCTGAAAGGCCTCGAGGCCGTGCGCAAACGCCCCGGCATGTACATCGGCGATACCGATGACGGCTCGGGCCTGCACCACATGATCTACGAAGTCGTCGACAACGCCATCGACGAGGTGCTGGCGGGGCACGCCAAGGTTTGCGACGTCACGCTCAATCCCGACGGCTCCTGCACCGTGCGCGACGACGGTCGCGGCATCCCGACCGGCATCAAGCAGGACGACGACCACGATCCGAAGCGCTCGGCGGCCGAGATCGTATTCACGGAGCTGCACGCCGGCGGAAAGTTCGACCAGAATTCGTACAAGGTGTCCGGCGGCCTGCACGGCGTCGGCGTATCCGTCGTCAACGCGTTGTCGACATGGCTCCGTGCGCGCATCTGGCGCGAGGGCAAGGAGCATGTGATCGAGTTCCGCGACGGCGCCGCGGCCGGTCCTTTGAAAGTCGTGGGCGACGCCAAGGACGAGCGGGGAACGGAGGTCACCTTCCTGCCGAGCACGGCCACCTTCTCGAAGGTGGAGTTCGATTACGCGACGCTCGAGCATCGCCTGCGCGAGCTGGCGTTCCTGAACTCCGGCGCCAAGGTCGTGCTGACCGACGCGCGCCATGCGGACATCAAGCGCGAGGAGTTCGTTTACGACGGCGGCACATCGGCCTTCGTCCGCTTTCTCGACCGCTCGAAGCAGGCGCTCATTTCCGAGCCCATCATGATCCGCACCGACAAGGATCGCGTCGGCGTCGAGGTCGCGCTGTGGTGGAACGACAGTTACCACGAGAACGTGCTCTGCTTCACGAACAACATCCCGCAGCGCGACGGCGGCACGCATCTCGCAGGCTTCCGCGGCGCGCTGACCCGCGTCATCAACAAGTACGCGGTCGACAGCGGCATCGCCAAGAAGGAGAAGGTCGACCTCTCGGGCGAGGACGCGCGAGAAGGTTTGACCTGTGTGCTCTCCGTCAAGGTTCCGGACCCGAAGTTCTCGAGCCAGACCAAAGACAAGTTGGTCTCGTCCGAAGTGAAGCCCGTCGTCGAGAGTGTGGTCTTCGAGGAGCTGTCCGCTTGGTTCGAGGAGCACCCGAAAGAGGCGAAAGCCATCGTCGGCAAGATCGTCGAGGCCGCGCTGGCCCGCGAGGCGGCGCGCAAGGCGCGCGAGCTCACGCGCAGAAAGAGTGCGCTCGACGGCATGCGCCTGCCCGGTGGGCTCGCCGAATGCCAGGATCGTGATGCCGCCAACACGGAGCTCTTCATCGTCGAGGGCGACTCGGCCGGCGGCTCCGCCAAGCAGGGCAGGAAGCGCGAATATCAGGCCGTGCTGCCGATCCGCGGCAAGATCCTGAACGTCGAGCGCGCACGCATCGACAAGATGCTCTCCTCCGAGCAGGTGACCAACATCATCGGCGCCCTCGGCACCGGCATCCGCGACGACTTCGATCTCTCGAAGCTGCGCTACCACAAGATCATCATCATGACGGACGCCGACGTGGACGGCGCCCACATCCGCACGCTGCTCTTGACCTTCTTCTATCGGCAGATGTCGGAGCTGGTGGAGAAAGGTCACGTCTACATCGCCCAGCCGCCGCTCTACAAGGTGAGCCGCGGCAAAAGCGGCACCTACCTCAAGGATCTGCGCGCGCTCGAGGATTACCTCATCGACAGCGGGCTCGAGGACAACGTCCTCGTCGCTGGCGGCGAGGAGCGTGCCGGAAAGGACCTGCGCGACATCGTCGAGCAGGCACGCGGCATCACGAGCCTCATCGATCAGCTCCACTCGCGCTACGCGCGCCCCATCGTCGAGCAGGCGGCCATCGCCGGCGCGTTCGACCCGACGCTCCTGCAATCGGCAACCTCCGCAAACGCTGCGGCCGCCACCGTCGCCGCGCGCTTGAACGAGGTGGCCGAGGAAACGGAGAAGGGTTGGTCCGGCGTCTACGGCAACGACGGCTTCCTGTTCCGCCGCGAGGTGCGCGGCGTGACCGAGGTTCACGCGCTCGACCGCGCGCTGCTCGCATCCCTGGATGCGCGCCGCCTGAACGAGAAGCGCAAGCATCTGGCCGAGGTCTACGGCTCGGGCACCAAGCTGCGCCGCAAGTCGGAGACGCTGACCGTCCATGGCCCCAAGACGCTCCTTGACGCCATCTACGAGGCCGGCCGCAAGGGGCTCTCGCTGCAGCGCTACAAAGGCCTTGGCGAGATGAACCCCGAGCAGCTCTGGGAGACGACGCTCGACCGCGACGTGCGCACGCTGCTGCAGGTCAAGATCGGCGACGTGTCCGAGGTGGACGAGATCTTCTCCAAGCTGATGGGCGACGTTGTCGAGCCGCGCCGCGAGTTCATCCAGGAGAACGCCCTCACCGTCGCCAATCTCGACGTCTAGCCTGCCGTCACGCCGCGGCAGGCGTCGGGGAGATCCGCGCCTCGCTGACCTCGTCCGTCCAGACTTTGAACGCGTTGAGCGTGTGCTGGCCGAACGTGTGCAGGAGTGATACGTCGGTCGCATCGCGTCCGTGTGCGACGACGATACGCCCGATGCGGGGCTTGTTGTGCCGCGCATCGAATGTGCACCAGCGCCCTCCCAGATAGACCTCGCACCACGCGCTGAAATCCATCGGCGCCGGATCTTTCGGCACCCCGATGTCGCCCAGGTAGCCGTTGACGTAGCGCGCCGGGATGTTGAGGCAGCGGCAGAGCGCGATGGTGAGATGCGCGAAGTCACGGCACACGCCGATGCGTTCCTCGTAGGCTTCGGCCGCGGAGCGCGTCGCGCGTGCATGCTGGTAGCCGAAGGCCAGCCGCTCGTGCACGAAATCGACGATCGCCTGCACGCGAGTCCATCCCGGCTTGAGGGTGCCGAAGCGCTGCCAGGCCATCTCGCTCAACTGATCGGTCTCGCAATAGCGGCTGCCGAGCAGGTAGACGAGAACGTCGTCGGGAAGCTTCGAGATCGGCACTTCGGGAAGGCTCTCGTCGATGAAATCCGGCAGCCCTGTGTCGCGAATGGTCCCGTCGAGCGTGAAGCTGAACTCGCCCTTGGGCACCACCATGCGCCGGCAGATATTGCCGAACAGATCGCGATACACCCTGACGGGGACCTCCGGGCGGGTTAGGAATGGACCCTCGCCCTTGAGATCGGCGCGTCGGCCGTCGCGAATGTCGAGAAGGGTGATGAGCGGCGTCGCTTGCGGAACGGTGATGGCGATATCGAAGCCGTAGTTGATCAGCATAGATGAGACCCTCTTCAGCTACGCATAACGCCACCATAGGCCCGCGCGTTCCAATCGGAAAAGCCCGAAAAATGTGCACTTGAATGCCGTTTCGCGCTAACGCAGTCTGCGTCGGCCATAGAGGCTTGCATCTGTTGGGAAAGCCGCGCGAACAAAGGTCTCGAGGTCCGATGAGTTTGCCAGTGCCGTCCGACATCCCTCGCCCGTTCGATGCCGTCATGCTTGACGCGGGCGATGGGCATTGGCTCTACGTGGAGGAGGTCGGCACGCGCGGCGGCGTCCCGGCGCTGTTCCTCCACGGCGGCCCCGGGAGCGGATCGCAGCACACCCATCGCTTGCTCTTCGATCCTGCCAGATTTCACGCGGTTCTGTTCGATCAGCGCGGCGCCGGCCGTAGCCATCCCTACCTCTCGACGCACGCCAACACCACGCAGCACCTCGTGGCCGACATCGAGCGTATCCGGACGCATATGGGCTTCGACAAGATGCTGATCGTCGGCGGCTCCTGGGGATCGACCCTCGCCCTCGCCTATGCCGAGACTCACCCCGAACGCGTCTCGGCGCTTGTGCTGCGCGCCGTGTTTCTCGGCACCGACAGCGAGGTCGATTGGGCCTTTCGCCAAGCCCCGGCCGAGATCCGCCCGGATCTCTACGAGACCTTCGTCGCGGCATTGCCCGAAAACGAGCGCGCCGATCCGCTCGCGGCTTATGTTTCCCGCCTAACCAGCACCGATCCCGCCATCCGCGATCCCGCCGCGCGTCATTGGTACCGGTTCGAGCGCATCCTATCGGAGTTCGCGCCCGGCGCGATCATGCTTCCCGAGACGCTGTCCGTTGAAGGGCGTGTTCCGCCGACGCCGATCATCGAGGCGCACTACATCGCCAATCATTTTTTTATGAAGCCCGGCGAGCTCCTGCAAGGTGCTCATCGTCTCGGCGGGATCCCCGGTGTGATCGTGCAGGGCCGCTACGACCTCCTCTGCCCGCCGCGCGCCGCTTTCGAGCTGGCCAGGCGCTGGCCCGGGTGCCGCCTCGACATCGTGCCGAGCGCCGGACACGCCATGACGGAACCGGGCGTCTTCGAGGCGATGAAGCGCGCCATCGACAAGCTTGCGGACAAGCGCTAGACCCGCCGCCATGTCGGTCACCGTCACAGCATTCTACAAGTTCGTTTCGCTCGCAGAGCTGCCGGAGCTGCGCGAGACGTTGCTCGCTCTTGGCCGGGACCATGAGATCAAGGGGACGATCCTTCTGGCGCCGGAAGGCATCAACGCCACCATTGCCGGCCCGGACGAAGGCATCCGCCAGGTGCTCGCGCATCTGCGCGCCGATCCGCGCTTCGCGGATCTGGTGAGCAAGGAGTCCTACGCCGACGAAATGCCCTTTGGCCGTCTCAAGGTGAGGCTGAAACGCGAGATCGTGACGCTCCGCCGGCCCGAGGCTGATCCCGCGCGACGCGTCGGCACCTACGTCAAGCCGGAGGACTGGAACGCACTCCTCGCCGATCCCGACGTGCTCGTCATCGACACGCGCAACGCCTACGAGGTCGGCATAGGCACCTTCGAGGGTGCCATCGATCCCGCCACGCGGGCCTTCAGCGAGTTTCCCGATTTCGTGGCCGCCAACCTCGACCCCGAGAAGCACAAGCGCGTTGCCATGTTCTGCACCGGAGGCATCCGCTGCGAGAAGGCGTCCGCCTTCATGCTCTCGCAAGGCTTCCCCGAGGTTTATCACTTGGAAGGCGGCATCCTGAAATATCTGGAGACGGTCCCGCCTGAGCAGAGCATGTGGCGAGGCGAATGCTTTGTCTTCGACGAGCGCGTCGCGCTGGAGCACGGCGTGCGCCCGGGCACCCATGCCATGTGCAAGTCGTGCGGCGCTCCCGTTCCGCGAGACGCCGAGACCGGCGGTGCGGGGTTATGCCCACGCTGCTCAGTCGGTGACGAGCTTTAAGCCGGCGATCGACGCTACGAGGAGCGCCAGAAAGACGATGCGCCAGAGCGTCACCGGCTCCGCGAAGTAGAGAATGCCGATCGCGGCCGTCCCGATCGCGCCGAGGCCGCCCCAAACGGCATACGCGGTGCCGAGTGGGATGGTCGCCGTGGATTTCGCCACGCATGTGAAGCTCAGCCCGGCCAGCGCCAGCACCAACAGCGTCGGCCAAAGTCTGGTGAAGCCGTCGGAGTAGCGGATGGCGGTGGTGAACGCGACCTCGAGCAGGCCGGCGAGCGCAAGATAGATCCAGCTCATTCGTCGTCTACCGCCTACCTGTACGTGCCCCAGCGGCGATCGTCCTCAGCCATTTCACTGTTGTCGTTGTCGGCGTGCCGGCTTGGCTCGGCGATACGGAGCGGCGCCCGGATGAGTAGACTTTCGAACAGCCGCACGAAGCTTTCGATTGCGAGCAACATGGCGGTCTCCTTTGCCCTTTGAATGTGTCAGCCAGTTGAGTTGCAGGCAGCGTGCGCCCTTTGTGCGCCAGGAACAAACGCCGTTGCTTTACAGGACATGTAAGATTTTGTTACATGCGCCATGGCGCGAAATCTTCCACCGCTCAATGCATTGAAGGCTTTTGAAGCCGCGGCCCGGCATGAAAGCTTTACGGCCGCCGCGGCCGAACTCAACGTCACGCACGCCGCCGTCAGCCGCCATATCCGCGAGCTGGAAGGCTGGCTCGGCACCAAGCTTTTCCTCCGCACCGGTCGCGGCGTCGAGCTGACGGAGCGCGGCAAAAGCTACGTCGCCGATCTCACGCGTGGTTTCGATATCCTCGCTGCGGCGACCGAGAACGTCTCCGGTCGCCGGCGCCGCCGCCGACAGAAGCTTTCCGTCAGCGTGGAGCCGTCGTTCGCGGCGCTCTGGCTGGTTCCTCGCCTCGGCCGCTTCACGGTGGCCAATCCCGAGATCGAGCTCATCCTCGACTCGACCCACCGCCTTGTCGATTTCTCACGCGACGAAGCCGACGTGGGCGTCCGCTACGGTCGCGGCGTGTGGAGCAATGTCGCCGCCGACCGCTTGGCCGCAACCAATCTGACGCCGGTCTGCAGTCCCGCGCTGCTGCGCGACAGGAGCATACGCATTCCCGCCGATATCCCGCCCGACCTCCTGCTCCAGGAGGAAACGCGCCGGTACTGGAACGAGTGGTTGTCGGCGGCCGGCGTTGCCGAACGCATCTCGCCGGAGGGGCCGACGTTGGGACTTCATCTCACGGTTCCGGCCGCCGAAGCGGGACAGGGCTTCGCGCTGGCCGACGAGGTGATCGCCGGCGACGCCCTCGTGGGAGGCCGCCTGGTGCGGCCGTTCGCGGTCGCGATCCGGGACTACGGCTACTATTTCGTGCGCGGCGCCGGCAGGAAGGAGACAAAGCCGATGACGGCCTTCCATGTCTGGCTGAATACGGAGATTGCTCAGACCCTGCAGGCGGTGGCGAACGCGACGGAAAAGGCGGCATCCGCCATCGCACCAGCCACGAAGCGCCGCGGGCGCTGAACGATCGGAAAGCTAGCCCCGTCGCCGCGACCCGAGCCACAGCCCGATGATCAGTCCGACGATGCCGCCCACCGGTCCGATGGCGAAAATCGCGGTCATGCTGCGCTCGCCTTCGAACTCGGAGAGCCCGAAATAGCTGCCAAGCAGTATCGTCGCTGCGGCCGCAAGAACCCATCCGGCGATTGCGCCGGCAAGGCCCAGAAGGACTGTGATCAGCGCTTTCATCACAGGATGAACTTCGAGAGATCGGTGTTCTTGGCCAGTTCGCCTACGCGGTTCGTAACATAGGCCGCATCGATCGTCACCGCATCGCCGCTGCGGTCGGACGCCTCGAACGAGATCTCGTCGAGCACGCGCTCCATCACCGTCTGCAGGCGCCGCGCGCCGATGTTCTCGACCGTCGAATTGACGAGCACGGCCGTATCCGCCAGCGCGTCGATGGCGTCCTCTGTAAATGCGATGGTGAGGCCCTCGGTGGCCATCAGCGCCGTGTACTGCTTGATGAGGCTCGCCTCGGGCTCGGTCAGGATGCGGCGGAAATCCTCGCGCGAGAGCGCTTTCAGCTCCACGCGGATCGGTAGCCGCCCCTGCAGCTCGGGCAGCAGATCGGCGGGCTTCGCCACATGAAACGCGCCCGACGCGATGAACAGCACGTGGTCCGTCTTCACGGGACCGTACTTTGTCGAAACGCTCGTGCCTTCGATGAGCGGCAGAAGATCACGCTGCACGCCCTCGCGCGACACTTCGGCGCCCGAACGGCCCGTTTCTCCGCGCGAGCAGATCTTGTCGATCTCGTCCAGGAACACGATGCCGTTGTTCTCCACCGCCCGGATCGCTTCGCTCGTGATCTGCTCGTTGTCGACCAGCTTGTCGCTTTCCTCGGCAATCAGCAGCGTGTAGCTGTCCTTGACCGTCACGCGCCGAGGCTTCGTGCGCCCGCCCATCATCTTGCCGAAGATGTCGCCGATGTTGACGGCGCCCATCGAGCCGCCCGGCATTCCGGGGATGTCGAGCATGGGCAGGTTGGGCCCCGCGTCGGCCACGTGGACTTCGATCACCTTGTCGTTGAGCTCGTTGCCGCGCAGCCGCTTGCGGAATGAATCGCGCGTCCCCGGCGATGCGGTCGGCCCGACCAGCGCGTCGAGCACCCGCTCCTCGGCGTTCTTCTCGGCCTGTGCGCGCACCTCGCGGCGTTTGGCGTCCCGCACGAGCTGCAGCCCTACCTCCACGAGATCACGGATGATGCTCTCGACGTCGCGCCCCACGTAGCCGACCTCGGTGAACTTGGTCGCCTCCACTTTGAGGAACGGCGCCCCCGCAAGCCGCGCCAGCCGCCGCGCGATCTCGGTCTTGCCGACGCCGGTCGGCCCGATCATCAGGATGTTCTTCGGCAGCACCTCGTCCTTGAGCGGACCCTCGAGCTGCTGGCGCCGCCAGCGGTTGCGGAGTGCGATTGCAACCGCCCGTTTGGCGTCGCCCTGCCCCACGATGTAGCGGTCGAGCTCGGAGACGATTTCGCGCGGTGAGAACGTGGTCATGGATTGTTCCGTCAAGCGGGGGGAATGGCATGCCGAACCGCATCGAGCGGTAGCAGCGGAAGGATGGCGCGTCGTAGCGATCGCCATCCCGCGGAAAGTCCGAGCACGAGCCCGGCAAGCAGAAGCAGTGTCAGCGACAGCCCCATGCCTTGCTCGACACTCTGCGAAAGAAGGTAGCCGATCGCAATGCCGGCGTAGGTAAGCCCCGACACCAGCAGGGCCCGCCGGTCGATAATCACGGCGACAAGCCCGAGCAGCGCAAATAGCACGAGGATCGCCACCGCCTGCAGAGTCTGCATCTCTCCGACATGCCCTGTGATGGCAGGGATCACCGCGTGCACGATCATCGGCGCCGCGACGAGATGCAGCCAGAACGCAATGTCGGCGCGCCGCGTTTCACGCCTCGGATCGCTGGCGTCGAAGCGGAGCGCGGCGGCGAATACGGCCAGCCCGAACAGCCCCGTCAGCAGCGACCAGTTCGCCCGCGTCCAGTCCGGCGCCAGCGCGCCGAACAGTCCGGCGAGCGCACACACGATCCCGCATGCCAGGATCGCCATGTCGATGGGAACCCGGAAGCGCCGCTCGTGCACGAACGCGGCCACCGCAACGGCGAGTCCGGCGAACAGGGTCCACAGCCCCGGCACCCACTCGGCGGACGTTTCGCTGTGCGCGAATATGCTGCCTGCGAGCGTGAAGCCGAGGTAGGCGGCCCCGCCTGCGAACATAAGCGCAAGCGTGATGGACGGCAGCGCGAGGCGCATGCGGCGCGAGAAGAACTCGGAGAGCGCCCACGCCGAGACCATCGCCAGAACGGCGAAGCCCGGCCGGAACTCGAGCACGTTCGCGAGGCCGAACAGCGAAGCGACGAGCAGCAGCACGCCGATCGTCACGAACACGTCGTTGAATCCGCCGATCAGGCGGAACTTCTCGTCGTCGGGGTCCGCAGCGGCTTCGACCGGAGGCGCGTCGGCTGGACTGGCGCGGGAGATTTCGCGCAGCCGCTCCGCCTGCTCTGCCGTGAGCACGCCCTGCGCAACCGCCGCATCGATATGCTCGTCTCTGATCATGGAGACTCCGAAATCACGTTGAGGCCTAGTCCGTAACCAGCTTCAGCCCGGCGATAGAGAGAATGAGCGTCGTGAGAAAGACCATGCGCCAAAGCGTCATCGGTTCGTCGAAATAGAGAATACCGATGACCACCGTGCCGATGGCGCCGATCCCTCCCCACGCCGCGTAGGCAGTGCCGAGCGGGATCAGCTCCGACGCCTTGGTCACGAAATAGATGCTGACGGTCGCCAGCGCCAGCACCAGCAGGCTCGGCCAAAGCTTCGTGAACCCCTCGGTGAAACGCATCGCCGTCGTGAACGAGATCTCGAACGCACCGGCGAGTAGCAGGTAGACCCAGGCCATGAGGCAGCTCCCGAGGAAGGGTGTCGTGTCCGCGCCGTGTTACTTCGACGACGGCAGGCTTTCGACGACGAGGTTGTCATTCGTATAGACGCAGATCTCGCCGGCAATCGCCATGGCGCGCCGCGCGATCGCCTCGGCGTCGAGCGGCTGGTCGAGAAGCGCGCGGGCTGCGGCCAGCGCGTACATGCCGCCCGAGCCGATCCCCATCACGTGGTGCTCGGGCTCGAGCACGTCGCCGGTGCCGGTGAGCACCAGCGTCACGTCGCGGTCGGCGACGATCATCATCGCCTCGAGGCGGCGCAGGAAGCGGTCCGTGCGCCAATCCTTGGCCAGCTCCACGGCCGCCCGCATGAGCTGGCCGGGGTATTGCTCGAGCTTGGCCTCGAGCCGCTCGAACAGGGTGAACGCGTCCGCGGTTGCGCCTGCAAATCCGGCGATAACGCCGCCTTTACCGAGCTGGCGCACCTTGCGGGCGTTGGCCTTGATGATGGTGGCCCCGAGGCTCACCTGTCCGTCTCCGGCAATGACCACCCGCCCGTCTTTGCGCACGGTGAGAATGGTTGTTGCGTGCCAGGAGGCGCCGTCGGTGGAGCTGTTCGGGGTTCTGGTCATAAATCCTGTGCCACGAAAGGGTGGAGCGCGCCCGAAAAGGCGCGGGAGGCGCTCTGGAACCGGGCCCCTGAAGCTGATAAACGCTGGGGTTCGTTAAGGCAACAACGGCAGGCGCGATAGCCGCTCCTGCCCATTGAGGATCGCCCGTGAAGCGGCAAGCCACCATCGCCCGCAGGACCAAGGAAACGCAGATCACCGCCACGGTGGATCTCGACGGCACCGGCGTGTCGGAAATTACGACCGGCATCGGTTTTCTGGATCACATGCTGGAGCAGCTCGCTCGTCACGGGCTGATCGACATCAAGCTCGAGGCCAAGGGCGACCTGCACATCGATTTCCATCACACCACCGAGGATGTGGGCATCGTGCTCGGCCAGGCGGTGGCGAAGGCGCTCGGCGACAAGCAGGGCATCGCGCGCTATGCGGACGTGCATCTTCCGATGGACGAGACCCTGACGCGCGTCGCCCTCGACGTATCCGGCCGCCCCTATCTGATCTGGAAGGTCGCCTTCTCACAGCCCAAGGTCGGCGAGATGGACACCGAGCTTTTCCGCGAGTGGTTCCAGGCGTTTGCCCAGAACTCTGGCATCACGCTCCACATCGAGAATCTCTACGGCGAGAACAATCACCACATCGCCGAGACCTGCTATAAGGGCCTGGCGCGTGCGCTCCGAGCGGCGATCGCGCTGGATCCGCGGCAGGCAGGCCGCGTTCCGTCCACCAAGGGAATGCTGGCCTGATGTTGGGATGGCTGTTGCATGGGATGGCGCGCGTGTCGGCGTACACGGTGCATGAGCCGCCGCAGGTTGGCGGCAGCAGGATCGACCGGGCGGAAAGCATCGTCTTGATCGGCGAGGGCTTCTCCTGGCGCACGGCAATTTTCGGCCCCTTCTATCTGCTCGTGGGCGGCCAATGGATGGCGCTCGCGATCTATGTTGCGGCCGCCATCGTGACCTCCGCGATCCTGGCGGCGGCAGGCGCCGGCAACCAATGGTACACGGTGGTCTTTCTCGTCTTGAACGTCATCGCCGGCTTCGAGGCGAGCGAGCTGAAGCGCTGGTCGCTCGGCCGTGCCGGCTGGCAGGAGATCGCAACCGTCAGCGGACACGGACGCGAGGACGCCGAGCGGCGCTTCTTCGACCTCTGGCTGCCGTCCATTGCCGATGTGACCCCGGGCGAGCGACATTTGGGCGCCTCCCCAGGCGCGGATGGCGACACCACATCCCGTGTCGAAGCCTCCATACGCCGCCTCTCCGAACGTCTCCGCAGCAAGTTCGCCCTGAAATCCTGAAGCTTCATGCAGCGCGTCGTTATCATCGACTACGGGTCCGGGAACCTGCACTCGGCCGCCAAGGCCTTCGAGCGCGCCTCCCGCGAGTCCGGCGCCAACGCCGAGATCCTGGTCAGCGCCAGGGCCGAGGACGTGCGCACGGCTGACCGCGTCGTGCTGCCGGGCGTCGGCGCCTTTGCCGATTGCAAGCGCGGCCTGGAGGCAGTGCCCGGCATGCGCGATGCGCTCGAGGAAGCCGTGCACGGCCGCGGCCGTCCGTTTCTCGGCATCTGCGTCGGCATGCAGCTCCTCGCCTCGCGCGGCCTCGAGTTCGAGGTGACGGATGGACTGGGCTGGATCGAGGGCGAGGTGCGCGCCATCCAGCCGGACGATCCGGCGCTCAAGATCCCGCACATGGGCTGGAATACGCTGGACGTACGCCGCCCTCATCCCTTGCTCGACGGAATTGCAACCGGCGCCGGCGGCTTGCACGCCTATTTCGTGCACTCCTACCATTTCGTGCCGAAGGACCGCGGCGTCGTCGTCGCCGAGACCGACTACGGCGGACCCGTGACGGCCGTCATCGGCAGGGACAACATCGTCGGCACGCAATTCCATCCCGAGAAGAGCCAGGCCCTGGGCCTTGCCCTCATCGCCAACTTCCTGAACTGGGCGCCGTGAGCGTGGCCTTCCTTTCGCAATGAAACGGAGGGTTTGCGCTTGATCGCAAGGATGGACGGCGCGGCCCCCGGCGACTAGAAGCGATCAACCCGTTTGCCGAAACCAGGTCGATACTCATGACGAACACAACTGACGCCCGCGCGCGCCTCTACGACATCATCAAGTCGAAGTCCTTCGTGCGCGGCCACGTCGTGCTCGCCTCCGGCAAGGAGAGCGACCACTACTTCGACATGAAGCCCTCGATGTTCGATCCCGAGGGCGCCGAGATCCTGGCCGACCTCATCTCCGCGCGCATCGCCGAGACCGGAGCCGATATCGTCGGCGGCCTCGAGATGGGCGCCGTGCCGCTGATCACGCCGGTGTCGATCGCCAGCCGCCGCGCCGGCCGCGCTCTGCCTGGCTTTTTCGTGCGCAAGACGGTGAAGGACCACGGCACCAAGAAGCTGGTCGAAGGCCTTTCGGACGTCGCCGGCAAGCGCGTCGCTATCGTCGAGGACGTGACGACCACCGGCGGCTCGGCCATGAAGGCCGTGCAGGCGCTCACCGCCGCAGGCGCCCGCATCGTGCTCGTGATCTCGATCCTCGACCGCGAGGAAGGTGCGTCGAAACTCTACGCCGACGCCGGCATCCCCTTCGCCTCCCTCTTCAAGGCCAGCGACTTTTTGAACGGCTGACGCGTCGCCGCCGCACGCGGAGATTGAGCCTGATCAAGATCAGGAATCGGAACAGCCGCCACACAGGCAGCGGAAGCGGCGGACGCGTTGCCGAAGCTGAGGGCACGAGCGTCGGCAACCCCGGGGTAGGCTCCGTCGCTTCCTTATTGCCGGCACGAAGCGCCACCGTGGCAAACGCATCACCGCGCGAATGGCCTGACTCTGCTATGATTCTGCACGAATCACATGAGGCCGACACATCGGGAGACGCGATGTCGGGCGATTGCCGACTGGTCATCATCCGCTGGCAGGACAGCCGCCAACCGTGCGGCCAGTGGCGCTATCTTGCGGCGCTGCCGGAGCAAAAGGCCGTTGAGGTGGCGTCCGTGGGCTGGCTCGTCAAGGACACCGCCGACGTCAAGGTTCTAGCCCAGAACATCGGCGATCTCGCACACCCTGAAAATGCACAAGCGAGTGGGATCATGACGATACCCACCCGCTGCGTTCTCTCGATTGAGACACTGACAGAAGATGCCGGACCTACCTTCTCTGCGGGTCCGACTGATTTTGCTGACCGCCGCGCGGGTTCTGCTGCGCCTGCTGTTGCCGGTCACGATCCGAGCTTTGATTCAGAACCGAAGCCGCGAGAGCTTGAACCTCTTCTGGCGTGATGGATTTCGGATTCTGTTGGGCGCGTTGTGCGATGGCTGCGACCTGAGCCGACGTCTTCTCATTGGATGCCATAGGGAAGAACTCCTCTACTTGACCAAACGAGTCGCGCCTGAGCGTGATCGTCTATGCTCCGGGCACGACGAGGCATCTAGCGCCTGCGAAAGTTGCCGCTTCAAGTTAAAGCGATCCCGTAAATCGGATATCCACAGATTTGCTCCGACGGCTGAAAAGGTGCCCAAGTTGTGGGCAGCCCTCACGAGCCTTTGACGCCCATCTCCATGTCCCGGAAGCGATCGATCTGCTCGCCGTCGCCGAACTCCTCGAGCTCGAACATTCGCCGGAGCTCGATCTCGCAGTCCTGATAATGCGGCTGCGGGAAGCGCTGGAACCAGTAGAGCGCGTCCTCCGGCGTTTTCACGTTGATCATGGTGTAGCCGGCGATGACCTCCTTCGTCTCAGCGAACGGGCCGTCGATCAGCGTGCGCTTGCCGTCCGAATAGCGGAGCCGGTAGCCCTTTGACGTCGGATGCAGGCCATTACCGTCGACAAGAACGCCCGCCTTCTGCAACTCCTCGTGGTAGTCCGCCATCGCCTGCAGCATGTCCTCCTTCGGCATGACGCCGGCTTCAGAGTCGGCCGAGGCCTTGACCAAGATCATGTAGCGCATGGGGCTTCTCCCTGGATGTGACCGCTACGGCGCGGGCGACGACGGCGCCGCTTCAACGGAACGACGAATGGCGGCCATCCGGTCCGACATTATTTCGCGAGCAGAGCATGAAAAAAGGGAGGCTCGAAAGCCTCCCTTGCAACAAGCAGATCGGGACCGCAGGGGGATGGGGGATGCGCCTGGCCTGCTTGCTGAACTTTCCGGCTCAGCACGCTTCCGCGAACGGCAGCTCCGGCTCGTCGGTCGGACCGGCCTTCGCCATCGGGAAAGCGATGATGTTCGAGTCGCTGCCGATCTCGATGCCCGCCTGGCGCTGCTTGAACCAGCGGATCGACGTGTTGGTGAGGATCGCCTCCTCCTTCACGCGCTGGATCAGGAGTCCGTCTTCGGAATCGAGGATGCGCGTCAGCTTGGCTTCCAGCGCCTCCTCGCTCTCCTCGGTGCGCACGTACCAGGTCTGCTCGAGCGGGCGCGCCCAGCTATGACCGGCGGCCATGATGGCCTGGGCGACGACGTGCTTGATGAGGTGCGGCTTCGCGAGATCGTACGAGATGAGGTAGGTGCGCATGGGGCTCTCCGTGGGCGAGAAGAGTGGGGGGACGCGGTGAGAACGTAGAGAGAACATGGCATGAGTCGCTCACCACGTCCAGAGTCCGTTCGAATTTTGTTCTCATGAGGGTCGGGACGCGGTCAGACCATGGCGGTGGTTGTCGCCGCAAGTGCCTGACCGGCCAGTGAGCGGATCAAAACATGCAAGGAATATCAAAGCAATAAGGCATATTGCTGCATGTGGCGAATGAGCCGGTTTGGCTCAATCGAACAGCCGCATTTGGTCCGGATGGGCCGCTTTTGAGAGGCGCACGTGCGGCCCCGGGTCGATCCGGTCGGCGAGCGCGGGAAACCGCGCCAGGAACAGCTCGAGCGCCTTCGCACGGCTGCCGGGAAAGCGCTCCTCCTGCCAGATTTCATAGAGACGGCGCGGGTCGCAGCCGTATCGGAATATGAGATCGCGCGGGCGGATTCTCAGCCAGCGGGCGATCCAGATGTCGACGGCATCCGCATCCGTGAGGGGGCGATACACGGGCCGGAATGTCGGCGCCTCGGGAAAGGACGAAATCGGCAGGGTCTGTGGCATGGACTTGACGCTCGGCGACAAACCCTGTTGATCGGGCACGACCGTAGCAATCTGATGGCAAAGCGCGGCTGTGTCGGCGAAATCGCCCCGGCCGTCCGGCGCGAGCCGTCGCACTTCGCATTTTTCCAACGGGATTGACCCGAGTGATCCTCTTTCCAGCCATTGATCTGAAGGACGGCAAGTGCGTCCGCCTGAAGCTCGGCGACATGAACGCCGCCACTGTCTTCAACGACGACCCGGCTGACCAGGCCCAGACCTTCGAGCGGCAGGGCTTCAAGTACCTGCACATCGTCGACCTGAATGGCGCCTTTGCGGGCAAGCCGGTCAATGCGCCGGCCGTGGAAGCGATCCTGAAAGCGATCACCATGCCGGCCCAGCTCGGCGGCGGCATTCGCGACCTCGCCACCATCGAGACCTGGCTCGCGCGTGGCATCCGCCGCGTCATCCTGGGCACCGTCGCCGTGCGCGATCCCGCCCTCGTGCGCGAGGCTTGCAGGATGTTCCCCGGCCGCATCGCCGTCGGCATCGATGCCAAGGGCGGCAAAGTCGCTGTCGAGGGATGGGCAGAGACGTCGGAGCTCACCGCCATCGACCTTGCACGTCGCTTCGAGGACGCCGGTGTCGCGGCCATCGTCTATACCGACATCGATCGTGACGGCGTGCTGAAGGGACTGAACCTGCCGTCCACCGCCGAGCTGGCACGCGCGACGCGCATTCCCGTGATCGCCTCGGGCGGCCTGGCCTCCATCGACGACGTGAAGGCACTTCTGACACCGGAGTATCGTCTGCTCGAAGGCGCCATCACCGGCCGCGCGCTCTACGACGGACGCATCGATCCCAAGGAAGCGCTGGCTTTGCTGGCGGCCGCTTAGAGGGCGTCAGTCACCCCCACCTCCGCCACCGCCGTCTCCGCCGCCAGAGTCTCCACTGCCTCCCGAGTGCGCGCCGCCTCCCGAGTGCCAATCGCCGCCATGGTGCCCGTCGTCGGAACCGGACGAGCCATCGAGAATGCGAGCCGCTGCAGAGTGGCGGTCGTAGTCGATCGCGGCAGAGATGTAGAGGGCCCGGGCCGTATTGTATTGCGGATCGGCCACGTCCATCTCCTGGTACGTCTTTCGGAGCAGCTCGAGCTCCCGCTTTGCCCATTTGCGCTTGAGGACGAGACCGATCCCGATGACGAAGAAGCCCAGGGCGCAGACAGCAGCAAACGCCGGGACCCAACCAAGAAATCCATCTGCCATGTGCGATCACCTGTCGTTGTGGTGTTCTGCTGGACAATGAAACCGGCCGTAGTATACCGCCGTTGGCGCCTCCCGGCTGTGACGAGCGAGACATGCTGAAAACCCGCATCATCCCCTGCCTCGACGTCAAGGACGGACGCGTCGTCAAAGGCGTGAACTTCGTCGACCTGATCGACGCGGGCGATCCCGTGGAAGCCGCCGCCGCCTACGATGCGGCCGGCGCCGACGAGCTCTGCTTTCTCGACATCACCGCTTCGCACGAGGCCCGCGACGTGATTTTCGACGTCGTCGAGCGCACCGCCGAGCGCTGTTTCATGCCGCTGACCGTTGGCGGCGGCGTGCGCACGCTGGACGACATTCGCAAGCTTTTGGAAGCCGGTGCCGACAAGGTGTCGATCAACACCGCCGCCGTCTTCAACCGTCAGTTCGTCAAGGAAGCGTCCGAGAAGTTCGGCGCCCAGTGCATCGTCGTCGCCATCGATGCCAAGCGCGTCTCGGCCGACGGCGAGTCGCCGCGCTGGGAGATCTTCACCCACGGCGGCAGGAAGCCGACCGGTATCGATGCGGTGGAATATGCCCGCGAGGTCGTGGCGCTCGGCGCCGGCGAGATCCTGCTCACCTCGATGGACCGTGACGGCACCAAGGCGGGTTTTGACATCGAGCTGACGCGCGCCGTTTCCGATGCGGTTGCGGTGCCCGTCATCGCCTCGGGCGGCGTCGGTAACCTCGATCACTTGGTCGAGGGCGTGACGCGCGGCCACGCCAGTGCCGTGCTCGCCGCGTCCATCTTCCACTTCGGAACCTTCACCATCGGCGAGGCGAAGGCGCACATGGCGGCAGCTGGCATCGCCGTCCGCAACGCCTGACGCCATCCGGCCGGATCCAGCGGCCCTTTATTGCGGAAGCGCTGTGGGTTTCGTCATTTGCGCGAGCTTGTCGACGCAGGCCACCACGGCCGCTTCGACCTCGAACGACGGCACGGGCTGGCCGAAATAAAAGCCCTGCATCTCCTGGCATCCCGCCACGACCATGCCCTCGAGTTGCTCGAGGCCTTCGACACCCTCCGCCACCGGCCCGATGCCGAGGGTTCTGGCCAATCCCGTCACCGCGCCGACGATGGCCATGCGATCGCGCTGGTCGGTTATTTCACCGACGAACGATTGGTCGATCTTGATTTTGTCGAACGCAAAGGTGCGCAGATAGTTGAGCGAGGCAAAGCCGGTGCCGAAGTCGTCGAGAACCAGCTGCACGCCGAGTGCGCGCAGCCGCTCCAGCATTTCGAATGTGCGGGCCTCGGATCTGAGGAGCGCGGATTCGGTGATTTCGATTTCGAGCCGCCGCGGATCGAGCCCGGACGCCCCGAGTGCGCTGAGAACGATGGTGTCGAGGTCGCCGTGATCGAACTGTACGGCGGAAAGATTGACGGCGACCTTGAGGCCGGACGGCCATGCGGCGGCGTCTTCGCAGGCCCGGTGCAGCGTCCATTCGCCCAAGGAAAAGATGAGCCCCGACCTTTCCGCGATCGGGATGAATGTCGAGGGCGGAACCAGGCCGAGCCGCGGATGCCGCCAGCGCATGAGCGCTTCGCATCCGGTGACGGTTCCGGCCTTGACGTCAACGATAGGCTGATAGTGGATTGCGAGTTGCCCGCTGTGCAGCGCGTCCTTGAGTGCGCTGGTGAGTTCCATGCGCTCGAGCGCCATGGCCTCGTCTTCGCTCTTGTAGATATAGGAGCTCCCGCGTCCGCACGTCTTTACGCGATAGAGCGCCATGTCGGCTTTTCGGAGCAGCGCATCGGCGTCCTGTCCGTGGTCGGGCGCGATGGCAATGCCGACGCTGGCGCCGATCCCGGCATCCGCGCCGAGCACCCGATAGGGAGCGTTGAGCGTTCGGACAAGGCGCTCTGCCAGGATCGCGGCCTGTGCCGGCCCGGCGACATCGGTTTGAACGATGGCAAACTCGTCGCCGCCCACGCGGCCGACGAAATCGTTGTCGCGCAGCGTGGCGCGCATGCGTTTGGCGACGGCCTTCAGAACCGCGTCCCCGGCGGCATGGCCGAGGGTGTCGTTCACCTGCTTGAAGTAGTCGAGGTCGATCAGATGCACGGCGAGCTTCTTGGAAGACCCGAGCCGCTGGATCGCCTCTTCGAGCGTCTCGCGCAGATGAAAACGGTTGGCGACCTCGGTGAGCGGGCAATGGCGTGCGAGCCACGCAATACGCTCCTGCGCCTCCGTCTCCGCGGTGACATCTTCCTGGATATCGACCCACCCTCCCTCCTGGAGCGGCTGCACGGTGACGAGGATGATGCGTCCGTCGGAAAGGTGGTGCGTGTGAGTGAAGGTCGTTCCGTGCTTGAGCTCGGCAGTTTGCTGTTCGATCCAATTCTGCTGGCGCCGCAGATCGTCGACGGTGTTGGGACATCCCTCCTTCGCAGCATGGTAGGCGATGATCCGCGACAGCGGAGTGCCCGGCTGTGTCAGTGCTTCGGGCAGGTCGTAGAGCTGGCGGTAAAGAGCGTTGCAGACGATGAGACACCCATCGGCGTCGAACATCGAAAGGCCGCGCGCCATGTTGTTGAGAGCGATCTCGAAACGCGTATTGAGCTGCGAGAGCTTTCCCGTTTGCGCGATGAGCTTCTTCGCCTCGAGGCTGGCCTCCGCTTCGATCTGAGCGGCAGACGCCGCATCCAAAAGACCAGGGCGAGTCATACGCGTGCCGACTCCAGGGGAAGCAGATGCAAAGGGTGCTGTACAATCCTGCAAACTCTAAAGGACCGCCGGTAATGAGGATATGAATCGTGCCGCCGGCGAACGAAAAGTTTGGATCAGTGGTTGACGAGAGCTTAAGCGCACTCGGAATGAGCGCGCGATCTGTTCAGAGCGTCTTGTCGGGAAACCGGCAGATGTCGCGGATCAGGCACGTGGGACACGAGGGCTTCCGCGCCTTGCACACATAGCGGCCGTGCAGGATCAGCCAGTGATGGGCACGCACGCCGTACTCGGCCGGCACCTTGGCCAGCAGGTCCGCCTCCACCGCCAGCGGCGTTTTGCCGGCCGAAAGGCCGATGCGGTTCGACACGCGCAGGACATGCGTGTCGACGGCCATGGTGGGCGCACCGAAAGCGACGTTCATCACCACGTTGGCGGTCTTGCGCCCGACGCCGGGCAGCGTTTCGAGAGCGTCGCGATCCTGCGGCACCACGCCCCCGAACTCGCGGATGAGCTTGTCGCTGAGCAGGATCACGTTCTTCGCCTTGGCACGAAAGAGGCCGATCGATTTGATGTGCTCGCGCACCGCATCCTCTCCGAGCGCCAGCATCTTTTGCGGTGTGTCGGCCTTCTGGAACAGCGCCCGCGTCGCTTTGTTGACCCCCGCGTCGGTCGCCTGCGCCGAAAGCACCACGGCCACCACGAGCGTGAACGGGTTCGAATGTTCGAGCTCGCCCTTCGGCTCAGGATTGGCCTCGGCGAAGCGCCGGAAAATCTCTTGGATTTCAGCGGTCGACAGCCCCCTCCCGCTGCGCCCGGATCGAGGTCCCGGCTTGCGGAGCGCGAGCCTGGGTGCGGCGGTGGAACGCTGGGCTGGGGAGATGCGCTTTGACAAGATGCGTCCTGAAGGTAGGCTCGAGACATGAACGATAGCGGACCACAAGCCCCTGACGCGAGCGTGTTTCGCGCCATTCTCCACCCTCATCGCTCGTTGCCGCCCAAGGGGTTCCTGATCCTGATGGTCGCCATCGGCAGCGTGAGCTTCGTTTCGGGAATGGTGTTCCTGATGATGGGGGCGTGGCCTGTGATGGGCTTCTTCGGCCTCGATGTCCTGCTTGTCTATATCGCCTTCAAGCTCAACTACCGGGCCGCCCGCGCTTACGAGCTGGTCGAGCTGACGCCGAGCACGCTGATCCTGAGACAGGTCTCGGCCTCGGGAAAGGCCGAGAGCTTTGAGTTCAACCCGTATTGGGTGCGCGTGCTGTTCACGGAGCGCCACGACGGCGGCAACCACCTGAAGCTTGCGTCCCACGGCCGGGAGTTGGAGTTCGGCCGCCTCCTCAACGACGACGAGCGTCGCGACTTCGCTCAGGCGCTGTCGCGCGCGTTGAGCGACGCTCGCTCCACCTTTTCCGCCTGATCGCCGAAAAAAATTGAAGGCCGGACGCACCCCCCGGAGCGCCCGGCCTTCCCCCCGTAGAACCGATGTGAATATGCGGCTTAGACGTCCGCAGGCTCCTTGCCCGAGGCGCGGGCGAGCGCCGGAATCCGGGGCTCGGCGATCTCGCGCTCGCGGCGGCGCGGCTGCGGCGGCTGGAACGCGCGGCGCGCATGAAACTCGCAATACGGCAGTCCGGTGACTTTGTTCTTGCCGCAGAAGTGGAAGTCCTCCGCCTGCGGGTCGCCGATCGGCCAGCGGCAGGAGCACTCGGTGAGCGTCTGGATCGTGCGCCGCTCCTTGAGCGGAATGACAAGTTCTTCGACCGACGGCACGAACGGTTCGGCCTCCGGCTGGAAGAGGTTGCGCAGCGCAGGATTGCCCTGCGGCGCGAAGCGCTTGGTCTGCTGCATGCGCCGTGCGGTGGCGGCAGCGCGAGCGCGCGGGCGGTGCGATTTCATGCGCGAGGTGGTGGCGCGTCCCGAAAGACCGAGCCGATGGACCTTGCCGATGACGGCATTGCGCGTTACCCCGCCGAGACGTCCGGCGATCTGGCTCGCGCTGAGTCCTTCGGACCACAGCTTCTTCAAGAGCTCAACCCGTTCGTCGTTCCAGGCCATAGTCGGTGCTCCTCAAAGCATGAGCCTTCCGGGCCGAAGACCCAGACAGGCAGGCGCGCAAGGAAGAGGGCGGCGGGACCACGCTTCGGCGGAAAACACACGCCAAGCGTGAACAGAGCCACACCCTGCTCGCAACGCGAACTGAAGATGACGCGGGAACTAGAGCGGACCGGCGGAGCAAAACCGCTGATACTGAGGTCCGAACGCACACCAGACGAACAAAAGGCCGGTCGGGTAACCGGCAACACCATGACCGCCGCGCTACAACGCGACATGTCGTGTCTGGACCCTGTTAACCTACAATAACTTGATTTTCTTGTACAAGCAGGCCCCACGTAAACGAGGCCATTGACAGGGGACGCGTGGCTGCTTCGCCACAGACTGAGTCGCGGGAGCTCAGGAAGAATGGCCTGCCGCGACTTTCCCCGACATTATTCCCGCTTCCCGAGGCGCAAAGATGGCCGGGGCAGCATCTGGGATTTGCGGGGCGCCGCCGCCGGCTGCGGAGTCCGGATAGAGACCTCGCGCTTTCGGACCGCGCAACGCGCCGGATCCGTTGACTTTACTACCCGGCGCGCGTATCACCCCTGCTTCCGCGGCCGCCGAAAGGGCGGCTTTCGTCATTTTTGGGGAGTGGGATGGGCACCATGTCCAAACCCCTCACAGCCTCGACCGCCGCAAAAACGGGCACTTCCAAGGGCCCGTCGCCTGCGGTCATGGGCACGTACGGCCGGCAGAACATCGTCTTTGCCAAGGGCGAGGGCGCCTGGCTCGAGACGGAAGCCGGCGAGCGGTACCTGGACTTCGGATCCGGTATTGCCGTCAATGCCCTGGGTCACGCGCACCCCCGCCTGGTCGCCGCATTGACGGAGCAGGCCGGCAAGCTTTGGCACACGTCGAACCTCTATCGCGTCGCCGGTCAGGAAAAGCTCGCCGAGCGCCTCGTTGCCGCGACGTTTGCCGACAAGGTGTTTTTCTGCAATTCGGGCGCCGAGGCCTGCGAGGGCGCCATCAAGGCCGCGCGCCGCTTCCACTACGTCGCCGGCCGCCCCGAGCGCACCCGCATCGTCACCTGCACCGGCGCTTTCCATGGCCGCACGCTGGCGACCCTCGCCGCCGCCGGAAATCCGAAATATCTCGAAGGCTTCGGCCCCGAGGCCCCGGGCTTCGACCACGTCCCCTACGGCGATCTCGATGCTTTACGCGCCGCCGTCGGGCCGGAGACCGCGGCCGTCATGGTCGAGCCCGTCCAAGGCGAGGGCGGCGTGCAGGTCGGCTCTTCCGACTATCTCAAAGGGCTGCGCGCGCTCTGCGACGAAGCCGGCATCCTGCTCGTCCTTGACGAGGTGCAGACCGGCGTCGGCCGCTCGGGCAAGTTGTTCTCCCATGAGTGGGCCGGCATCACGCCGGACATCATGGCCGTGGCGAAGGGCATCGGCGGCGGCTTTCCTCTCGGCGCCGTGCTGGCGACGGAGGCTGCGGCCGCGGGGCTGACGCCCGGCACCCACGGCTCCACGTTTGGCGGCAACCCGCTTGCGACCGCTGTCGGCGAGGCTGTGCTCGACGTCGTGCTCGAGCCTGGTTTCCTCGAAGGCGTACAGCAGAAGGCGCTGCGTTTGCGCCAGGGTTTGGCCCGCCTCAAGGATCAGTTCCCGGATCTGGTCGTCGAAGTGCGCGGCCAGGGTCTGCTCGCTGGCATCAAGATCGATGCAGCGCCGGCGGATGTCGTCGCGGCGGCTCTCGGTGAGCGCCTGCTCGTCGTCGGCGCCGGCGACAGCGTCGTCCGCATTATTCCGCCTCTCATCGTCGCCGATCACGAGATCAGCGAGGGCATCGAGCGCCTGTCGCGCGCCCTCGCCCACGTTTCCAAATCCAAAACTTGAGCTCAAACCCGGACTGGAGCCGGCCGCAGGCCATGGCAAAAGCTACCGCTATTCGACATTTTCTCGATCTCGACGAGATTGATGCCAAGACCCTGCGTCGCATTATCGACAATGCGCACGCCATGAAAAAAGCCGGCAAGCGCGTGCCCGCGAAGTTGAAGCCGAAGGGCATCGAGGACGATGTGCTGGTGCTGATCTTCGAGAAGCCGTCGACGCGCACGCGCGTTTCCTTCGATGTCGCCATGCGCCAGCTCGGTGGCCAGACCATCATGCTGAACCAGAACGACCTGCAGCTCGGCCGCGGCGAGAGCATCGCCGACACGGCCCGCGTTCTGTCGCGCTACGCCGACGCGATCATGATCCGCGCCAATTCCCATCAGACGCTCCTCGATCTTGCCAGGCACGCCAACGTCCCGGTCATCAATGGCCTGACCGACAAGACGCACCCCTGTCAGATCATGGCCGACATCATGACCTTCGAGGAGAGCGTCGGTCCCATTAAGGGCCGCTCCGTGGCGTGGGTCGGCGACGGCAACAACGTCGCCGCCTCGTGGATGCAGGCCGCCGCCAAATTCGGCTTCGAGCTGCGTGTCGCCTGCCCCGAAGCGCTTCGCCCCAGCGACGCCATTGTAGACTGGGTGCGCCGTGAAAAGGCCAACGTCACCATCACGACGGACCCCGCGAAGGCCGTGCGGGGCGTCGATTGCATCGTCACCGACACCTGGGTCTCGATGGGTGACACCGACGGCGCGCGCAGGAAGCAGCTCTTGAAGCCTTACGGTGTCGATGCAGCCTTGATGGCCAAGGCCAACAAGGGCGCGATCTTCATGCATTGCCTGCCGGCTTACCGCGGCAACGAGGTCACGGACGATGTGCTCGAAGGGCCTCAGTCCGTGGTCTTCGACGAGGCCGAGAACCGCCTGCACGCCCAGAAGGCCATTCTCGCGTGGTGCCTGGGCACCAACTGACAATAGGGCCTGGGAACCAACGAGCGCCGTAGGGGCCCACCGTCCTTCCCCCTGGCAGCAAAAGGTGCTGTAAGAGCAGCCGGGGACCTGACACGCTTCGGGGAAGGAAGGGACGCTTTCCTATGACAATTCATTCTGTTCTCGGCCTGGGCCTGCTCATGGCGCTCGGGCTTGCCGGTGTTGTTTTCTCCGCCGGCGAAAAGCTGCCGCCGGGCCTTCTGGCATCGGCGGGGTTCGTAAACCTGCTGCTGGCCGCGGTCGGCATCAGCGAGCGCCGCGCGCTCACACGCGCAGGCGCTGCAAAGAGCGCCATCGAAAGCGCGACGGCCCGCGCCATGGGCCTGATCTGGCTATGGGGCGCGGCTGCACTGGTGTTGGTCTACGTCCTCGTGCTTTCGTGGCGCGAGTGGACGCATTTCTCGGCTGCCTTTGCTGGCGCAGGGCTCCTCTGTCTCGGCTTTTCGGCCCTCCTTGCCAAAGACGCTGCCAAGGGTCGCGACGACGCTACGCTTCTGCGTCTCGGACGCTATCTCGGGATCGGCCAGCTCGTCGGTATGATCGCGACCCTCATCGGTCTCGCTGTCGATCCGGACAAGGAGATCTTTTTCGCGACCGACAGCGACTGGGCCGGCAATGGCATTTTTCTGTTTGGTGCCGTGGCCTTGGCTCTGGTTTCTGCGCACGCGTTGATTGACGGTAAGAAAAATTCCTCCTAGTGAAGAAGCTCACATGAGCATCGATCCGCATGGGCGTTCGTACGCGCCGGGAATCTCGCTGCGGCCGTTGCTGCCGTGGCTGCTGCTCGCATCGGCGTTGAGCATCACCATGATGGTGCTCGGAGCTGGCCGCGGCGATCAGTTTCTTCCGTCATTGGCGGCCGGACTCCTCGTGGCGCTGGTCGTCGGCACCGGCTTGGGCGTCAACGCACCGCTCTGGTCCAAGACCACCGGTGTCGCGGCGCGGCAGGACGGAGGGGTTTCCGTCCGTGAGGCGTTGAGGTGCAATGTCTGGCTGGCGGCGCTGGTCTACGCCTGGGGCGCCTCCGCACTGTTTGCCGTCTACTCTCTTTCGGACCTCGCCTGGCGCCATTCCTTTCAGTACGGCTTGGGCGCCGCTCTCTTCGCAGCTTGCCTCGGCGTCTACGGGGCGCGGCTTGACCGCAGGAACAACCTCAGCGTTCCGCCGCTGATCCTGACCGCCTCTCACGGGCTCGCCGCAGCGGGTGGCCTCGTCTATCTTATCGGTACCGACAAGCTCGCGACGACAAAGGGCGACTGGGCGGCCAACGAGGTGTTCCTCTGGGGTGGCTTCGCCATCATCGCCCTGTGTCTGATGTCCGCCGTGACGCAGACCCGCTCTACCGGTTCTTGAATGCCGCCCGCCGCTTCTCCGTGAATGCGGCCATGCCCTCTTTCTGGTCTTCCGTCGCGAACATGGCGTGGAACGTGCGGCGCTCGTAGCGGATGCCCTCGGCGAGGGTCATCTCGTAGGCCCGGTTCACGCAGTCCTTGGTCATCATCGCCGCCGTGAGCGACATCGAGGCGATGGTCTCGGCCGTCTTGAGCGCATCCGCCACCAGATCGGCGGCCGGCACGATCCGCGCCACGAGTCCGGCCCGCTCGGCTTCCGCTGCATCCATGAGGCGTCCGGTCAGGCAGAGCTCCATGGCCTTGGATTTGCCGACCGCGCGGATCAGCCGCTGCGTACCGCCGGCACCCGGCATGATGCCGAGCTTGATCTCCGGCTGTCCGAACTTGGCGGTGTCCGAAGCCAGGATGAGATCGCAGCTCATGGCAAGCTCGCACCCGCCTCCGAGCGCGAATCCAGAAACGGCAGCAATGGTCGGCTTGCGGCAGCGGCTGATGCGCTCCCAGCTGGCGATGAAATCGCTCTTGTAGGCCTCCATGTAGGTTTTGGCCTGCATCTCCTTGATGTCGGCACCGGCCGCGAAAGCCTTCTCCGATCCCGTGACGACAATGGCGCCGATGTTTTCGTCCGTCTCGAACGCGTCGAGCGCCAGGTTCAGCTCCCCGATCAATTGATCGTTCAACGCATTGAGCGCCTGGGGACGATTGAGAGTTATGAGACCCACGCGCCCGCGCGTTTCGGTGAGGATCGTCTCGTAAGCCATGGAGTGTCCGCCTTTCAGTGCTGGCAAACCGGGCAGAAGAAGCTGGATCGCCCGCCCTGCACGACGCGTTTAACAGTGCCTCGGCAAGAGGGCCTCATGCAAGGCTCGCCCTCGCGCCCATAGACCTTGAAGGTATTTTGAAAGGCACCGCTGCTGCCGTCCGCCTGCCTGTAGTCGCGCAGCGTCGAGCCGCCGGCGGCAATGGCCGCGGTGAGCACGCTCTTGATTCCGGCGACGAGCCGGGCCGCGTGCGGGGCGGGCTTGCCTCCCCGTGTCGCGAGAGCCGAGGCCGTCCGTGTCGGCTTGAGGCCGGCGTGGAACAGTGCCTCGCACACGTAGATGTTGCCAAGGCCGGCGACGATGCGCTGGTCCATGAGAAAAGCCTTGAGGTCGCTCCGCCGTCCGACGGCGCGCTGGGCGAGGTAGTCCGCCGTGAGCGCGTCCGAAAGCGGTTCCACACCGAGCCCGCGCATCATGGGATGCTGGGCGAGTTCCGACTCCGGGATCAGCAGCATGTAACCGAACCGGCGCGGATCCGCATAGGTGACGCGTCCGCCGCCCCGCATTTCGAACACCGCATGCTGGTGCTTCGGCGTGACATCCGTCTCGTATTCGTAGTCGCCGAGCAGGTGCGGAGCGTTGTCGCCCGGCCGCTGCACGTGAAAGCGCCCGGTCATGCCAAGGTGCATGAGAAGAGCTTCATCGCTGGAAAGATGGGCGAGCAGATACTTGGCGCGCCGTTCGAGGCTGAGCACGCGTGAGCCCGCGAGCCGCTTGGCGAAGTTCTCCGGAAACGGAAAGCGGAGGTCGGCCCGGTTGATCGCGACGCGTGCGAACGTCGCCCCGAGCAGCACCGGCTCGAGGCCCATGCGCACCGTTTCAACCTCGGGAAGCTCCGGCATGCTCGCGTTTCCAGCTGAATGTGCGAGCTAGGTAGCGACTGGAGAGGAGCCGGGCAAGCCTCGCCTGCGCCGAAATCAGCGCACCAGGAACAGCGGCCCGTCGATGAGCTCGGCGAACGGAGCCACATCCTGCTGGCGCCGGGCCAGCATGCCGCCGAAGCGGGTAATGACGAATCCGGCTCCCGCGCGGCGCATCATACCGGCAACGCTCCGCGGCGTATTGACCGACATGTCCACCACCTCGAAATTGACGCCGGGCGTATTGCCGAGCGCGAGGCGGATCTGGCCTTCGATCCAGTCCTGCCGCGCCTCGTCGTGCTCGAGCAGCCAGAGTCGGGCGTCGCCCCCCGTCGCGGTGGCGATGCGCTCGGCGGCACGCATCATGGGGACGACACGATCCAGCTCCTCGACGACGGCGATAACGGGCCCGCTCGTCCGCCGCGCCCTCGAACCGGCGACGACGATGCCGGTCGTCCCATGGACGCTCTCGAACAGCTCCGCGAGGCTGGCGCCGTTGTGTCCGGTCGCAGTGCCATTGCGCACGGCAGACCCGACGGTGACCACATTCCAAGGCCCGTTCTCGGCGCAGACGTCGGCCAGCGCCTTCACCGGCTCGTCGCGCACGATGCGGGCTTGCGCTTTCACGTCCGCTGCTTTGGCGCGGTCGAGCACGTTCCGCTGCAGCGCAGACGCGTGTGCGCGCATGTCCCGCGCCAGCGCGTCGCGCGACATGGTCCGGCTGCCGCGGCCCGACAGAGGAATTTCGCGCGCGAACGGCAGCTCCGCGAGATCGAACAGCTGACGATCCTCGATGAACACACTCTCGATTTCGGATTCGAATGCCTGCGCCAGGCGCACCGCCGCTTCGACGGCCGTATCCTGTGCTTCGCCGGCCGCACCGAGCCACAGCACGACGCGTCCGCGTTGCTCGTCAGCCTGTGCGACGTGGGCGATCATGCGCTGGCGGCTCCCGGTCCCTGCGTGCCGCTCTTGCTCGAAACGGACGAGAACGTGAGCGCCCGTTCCGCGAACGCCTTGAGGCGCGCCTCGACGCGACCGTTCACGGTGTCCGCGCCAAAACGTCCGTCGGCGCCTCTCTGCCCGGCCTCGAGACCGGTGAGCAGCGGGATCGCCTCGTCGATGGTCTTGATGGCGTAGATCGCGAAGCGGTCCTCGCGCACCGCCTTCACGATGTCTTCGCGCAGCATCAGGTTTTGGCGATTGGCGTCGGGGATGATGACGCCCTGCGTTCCGGAGAGGCCCCGTGCGGCACAGACGTCGAAGAAGCCCTCGATCTTCTCGTTGACGCCACCGACCGCCTGCACCTCGCCCAGCTGATTGATGGATCCGGTGATCGCCAGCTCCTGGCGCAGCGGCGTATCGGCGAGCGACGACATCAGTGCCAGAAGTTCGGCTGCCGACGCGCTGTCGCCTTCGACGGTGTCGTAGGACTGCTCGAAAACCAGCGTCGCCGCCAGAGCCAGCGGCACATCCTGCGCGAAACGTCCCGCTAGGTAGCCCCACAGGATCATCACGCCCTTGGAATGCAATGGCCCGCCAAGTTCGACCTCGCGCTCGATGTCGGTGACGCGCCCCTGGCCGAGATGCACGCGCGCGGTGATGCGCGCCGGGCGGCCGAACGAGAAGTGCCCTTTCTGGACCAGAGAGAGCGCGTTGATCTGTCCGGTCTTCACGCCGCCGGTGTCGACCAGCAGCATCCCGCGCTCGACCGATTCTTGCACATGGTCGCGCAAGCGGTCGTTGCGGCGCGTCCGTTCCTTGAGCGCGCGTTCGATATCGCCCACGGACGTCACCTTGGCCTTGCGGCTTTCGCTGTCCGCCCAGAAGTCGGCTTCGCGGATGATGTCGGAGATGCGTCCCATCTCCATGAAAAGCTTGTCGCGGTCCTCTGCGAAACGGGCCGCCTCCTCCATCAGGCGGGCAACGCCGCCGGCGTCGATCGGCTTCAAGCCGTGCTCGTCGACCAGCGAAGCGACCAGCCGGGCGAACACGCGGTCGTTGTCGGCGTTCCTGGCGAGCGTCTCGTCGAGGTCCGCCTGCACCTTGAAGAGTTGCGAGAACTCCGGATCGTTTTGCTCGATGGCGCCGAGCTGCTCGGGATCGAAGAACAGGATCACCTTGACGGCGAGCGGAATGGGCTCGGGTTCGAGCGCCGGCATGGGCACCGCGCCTTGCGCCGGAACCTCGCCGGCCGCCTCGATGCGGATCTCGCCCGCTTCGAGCGCACGTTTGAGTCCGTCCCAGGCCCCAGGCGTTGACATCACGCGACGCGCGTCGATCAACAGCGCGCCGCCGTTGGCGCGATGCAGAGCGCCCGGCTTGATCGCAAGGAAATCGGTTGCGAACGCTGCTCCATGTGGCTGCGGCTCGATGTGTCCGACAAGGTTCGAGAGCAACGGATGGGCCGCTTCGCAGACCGGCGCGCCGGCCTTGGCATCCTTGTGCGAGACAATGACGTTGACGAGATAGCGGCGGAACCGCGCATCCTGCGACGGGTCGACCTGCGCGGCGGCAGACGTGGCCTCCGTCTCCCCCACGGCGAAGAGAGCGCTGTTGGCCAGGATGTCTTTCTCGATGTCGGCCAGGAACGACGCCGCCTCGGGCAGGTCGGCAAATGCGGCGGAGAGAGAATCGAGCGCTTCCTCGACTGCGTGACGAGCCGCCTCCTCGTTGAGTTCCGTGAGCTGGCGCCGGCGGCGCTTGTCGGCATTGGGCGCGTTCTGGAGGATGGTTTCGAGCTCGCCCTGCAGCACGGTGATGCGCTTTTCCACGTCGCGGCGCATGGCTTCGGGAAGCTGGCTGAACACGTCCGGCCGCACCACCTTTCCGTCGTGCATCGGCGCCATGCCGAAGCCGAGCGGCGTGCGCAGCACGGCGATATTCTGTTGCGCCGCCCGCGCGTGCACGGCGTCGACAGCATCCTCGTGCGCGCCGCGGAATTCCTCTTCGATGGCGCGCCGCCGCGCCCGGTAGTCCTCGGAAGCGAATGCGGTGGGCAGCGTGGCCGCCAGTTCCTTGATGGCCACCAGCACGCCCTTGGCGAGCATGGCCGCGCGTCCTGCCGGTAGCGAGATGGCCCGAGGCCGGCGCGGATCCTCGAAGTTGTTGACGTAGACCCAATCGGACGGCCCTTGCGATGCAGCAGCGATCTTGGCAACGTGCGCCCGCACGGCAGCGCTCTTGCTGGACGAAGGCGCGCCGACAACATAGATGTTGAAGTCGCGCGCGCGCATGCTGAGGCCGAAATCGATAGCCGCCAGCGCCCGCTCCTGACCGACGAGGCCGGCTGCAGGCTCGAGGTCGGCCGTCGTCTTGAATCCGAGATCCTTGCCGTCGATCGTGCGGCGCAAGGCCGAGGTCGGCAACGGTTGCACGCCGACTTTTGCTTCTTTCACCAGGCTGGTTTTGACTTCGGATTCGACCACCGCTGCCGGAGCAGACGCGGATTTCGATTTGGTCAGCCGTTTGAAGAACATCGGGATTGCGATCTCTCGGTGTCTAGGAAATGAAAAGCGAAGCAACGCGGACCGTTGGTCCGGAGTGCGTGGGAATCTCGGAGTCCGGGCACGGACGAAGCAGGATGAGTGGGCGCAGTGTGATTACATCGCGGCAAACTAGTGGCACTGTCCAATGCACTAATGGCAGATCCATGACCGATATTGAGGACCATGTGGACAACGCGGTTAACCGAGTAACTATTCCTCCGGTGTCCCCCGGCGGCCCCCAGTCTCAAGCCGCCCGCGAGATTTGTCGCGGTGTGGTGCGTGTGTTGTCGGCACACGGGTTAACGGCCATTTCAGAGTTGCCGCTCCCCAATGGCCGGCGTGCCGACGTGATGGGACTAGCGGCCGACGGCGCGCTTTGGATCGTCGAGATCAAGTCGTGTATCGAGGACTTCCGCGCCGATCACAAATGGCACGAGTATCGCGACTACTCGGATCGGCTTTTCTTCGCCGTGGATCCGGATTTTCCGCGCGAGATCCTGCCCGAGGATGCCGGGCTCATCGTCGCTGACCGGTATGGAGGAGAGATCTTGCGTGCCGCGCCGGAGGTTCGCCTCCCCGCGCCAAAGCGCAAGGCCATGACGCTGCGTCTCGCCCGTGCCGCGGCGTCGAGACTGGCCGTCCAGCTCGACCCCACGCTTCCCGCGGCAGTCGGCCTCGGCATCGGTGACGTGTAGCGTATGTGCCGGCTTACTTCGGAGCGCGCTTGGCGAGGATGCGTTGCAGCGTGCGCCGATGCATGTTGAGGCGCCGCGCAGTCTCCGAGACGTTGCGGTTGCAGAGTTCGTACACGCGCTGGATGTGCTCCCAACGCACGCGATCCGCCGACATCGGGTTTTCCGGCGGCGCGGCCTTTGCGTTGTGGGGCGCAAGCAGAGCGTCGGTAACGTCGTCCGCGTCGGCGGGCTTTGCCAGGTAGTCGACCGCACCAAGCTTCACCGCAGAGACCGCCGTGGCGATGTTGCCGTAGCCCGTAAGCACGATGATGCGCGTGTCGGCGCGAACGCGCGTCAGCTCCGCGATCACGTCGAGACCGTTGCCGTCCTCGAGACGCATGTCGACCACCGCGAACGCGGGAGCCTGGGCCCGGATGAGTTCGATCCCCTCGGCGATCGAATGAGCGCTGCGAACCTCGAAACCGCGCAGCTCCATGGCGCGCGCGAGCCGCTGCAGAAACGGACGGTCATCGTCGACGATGATGAGCGAGCGGTCGTCGGGCAGCTCGTCCTTTTGAAATGATAGATCTTCAGTCACCACGGCGTACCTCCCGATTCTTGGGATTTATATTAGCCGAGATCGGTTCGCAAAGGTCACGTGCACAATTCGGCATGACTAATTAGTCGAATTTCTTAAGGTGAATGGTATTTGTGCGGTCCACGGCGCATTTCCGGCCTGGCGCCCTATGCAGCTAGGTCCTTTAAATTGCATCAGAAATTGGATCGTCCGGGCCGGGCGGCTCGCGCCGGAGAGTAGGACGCGGGATTCGTTCGTCCGCAGTGCTGGTCGTCGTCTCGAAGGCGGATCTCGGCCAGACGATCCGAACCACCGCGCCGTGCGCCGGCGCCTCACGGTTATCGAGATGCAGGCGTGCGCCGGATCGCTCGAGAAGTGTCTTTGCAATGAAGAATCCGAGACCCATCCCCGACACTTTGTTGCCGCTCTTGCGCTCCTTCCTGCCGGCTCCGCGGGTCGTGACGTAAGGCTCACCCAGATTGTCGATCACGTCGGGTTTGAATCCCGGCCCATCGTCGGCGATCACGGCCGTCACCGTTTGCGCGTCCCATTCGGCTGTGATCTCGACGCGGCTTTCCGCGTAGTCCGCCGCGTTCTCGATGATGTTGCCGAGACCATAGAGGACCCCCGGCCGCCGGATGCCGACCGGCTGTCGCGCGGCTGGCCCGGCGGCGGCGGCAGAAGGCGCCGCGCGGATATGGACCGCCTTTCGCCCATCCATGTAGGGCACCGCCGCGTCGTGCAGCATTTCCATGACGTTGAGGCTGCCGTGCAGCGGGTCTTCGTCCGGAGGGTGGCGCGTGAGCTTCTGCAGGATTTCACGGCAGCGCTGCGCCTGGCTGCGCAAGAGCAGGATGTCTTCGCGATGGGGATCGTCCTTGGCCATCTGCCGCTCTAGCTCGTTGGTGACCAGCGTCAGGGTGGAGAGCGGCGTTCCAAGCTCGTGCGCGGCTGCTGCGGCAAGGCCGTCCAACGCATGCAGCTTCTGCTCGCGCGACAGCACATGCTCCGTCGCTGCCAGCGCTTCCGACATCTGCCGGCCTTCCTGGGTGAGCCGCCAGACATAGAGAGCGAGGAACGGCATCGAAGCCGTGACGGCGGAAACGATCCCGACCTTGTAGAGGAATGGCAGCGCCAGCGGCGGGGCGTCATACCAGGGCAACGGCATGGCGTAGAACGCCAGCAGCCATGTGCAGACGAGCGCCAGCAGCCCAAGCCCGACCGTATAGACGAGAGGAAGCGTTGCTGCCGACACGGTCACCGGCGCGACGATGAGCATCGTGAAGGGATTGTCGATGCCGCCTGTCAGATAGAGCAGCGAGGCGAGCTGGATGATGTCGTAGGCGAGCAGCGCCGTCGCGAAGTTGACCGAGAGGCGATGCCGCGCCGGATAGTAGATGGCAAGAAACACGTTCACCCACGCCGAGACCGCGATCACCGTCAGGCACGGCCCGATGGGAAGGTTGAAGCCCAGCCAGAAATAGACGACGCACAGCGCCAGGATCTGGCCGATGACACCGACCCATCTGAGCCGCACGATGGTCTGCAGCCTGAGCTGGCTGTCGCCGCTGAAGCTGGCCTTGGATTCGAAAGTCTTGTTGAGGTGTCCTGTCACTGTGACGACTGCGTTTCTTGCGCGTTGCTTACGGATAGACGCCGAACTCTAGCACAGCTTGCAAGCGGGCGTTGCTTGCTCCAGATAAGATGAAAAAGGCGCCGGCCGGCACGAGAAATCTGCCCAAGGCCCAACCGAGCGGGACACCATGAGCAAGAAAGTCACCGAACCGAAGATAAGAGCCTCGCGCGGGACGCTCCTGCTGGCGCTGCTCATCGGCCTTGCCGGCGGCATCATGACCGCCGTGCTGCTCGCCACGCTACCCTCGGGAGCGCCGGCGACGGGAGACGCGACCGGCAAGGCGCTGATCGGGGGCCACTTCAGTCTCGTCGACGGGGCCGGTAAGCGCGTCACCGAGAAGGATTTCGCCGGAAAGCCGCTTCTCGTCTACTTCGGATTCACCAATTGCCCCGATGTCTGCCCGGCTGGGCTGCAGGTCATCGCCGCCGCCCTCGACCGCCTCGGCGACAAGGCCAAGGACATGGGCACGATCTTCATCACGGTCGATCCCGAGCGCGACACGCCCGAGCTTGTCGGCAAGTACGCCGCGAGTTTCCAGAGCAGCATTATCGGCCTTTCGGGCTCGCCCGAGGAGATCGGGGCGGTAACGAAAGCCTATCGCGTCTACGCCAAGAAGGTGCCGGACGAGACCAATCCTCACGAATACAGCGTCGATCACAGCTCGTTCATGTATCTCATGGACCGCAAGGGCGATTACATGAAGCACTTTCCCCATAGCGTCGACGCAAAGGACCTCGCTGACGCCTTGGCCAAGGCGATCGATGCGCCGGCGGGCGGGCCGGATACTTAGCCATCCGCCTCGAATCAGTGCATTCTCGCCACGGGGGACAAGAAAAAAGCAAAAAATGTGCGATTTCGGCGGCTTATAGCCGCGCTCACCCGCGTATGGATGTGGCCGGTTCGCTTGCTATCGTGTGCAGGGCTGAGGGGCGGCGTTCAGCGATCTGACGCCCCCGAGATCGGGAGGCAACACGCTTGCTTTACCACTGGTACGAGATGGGCCACGCAGCCCTGAGGCCCGCACGCGCCGTAGCCGAGCAGTTGCGCAGCCTCGTCGAAAATCCGCTGAACCCATTGTCCCACACCGCCGTCGGCCGCCACGCCGCCGCCGCCTTCGAGGTGTTCGAGCGCTCGACGCGCCGCTACGAGAAGCAGTCGTTTGCACTCGCCACCACGCGCATCGGGCGCAGAGACGTCAAGGTGGAAGAGGAGGTCGTCTGGAACCGCCCTTTTTGCCGCTTGGTCCATTTCCGGCGTGATATGCCGGCCGCGCAGCGGGCTGCCGATCCGCGCGTGCTGCTGATTGCACCCATGTCGGGCCATTTCGCAACGCTCTTGCGCGGGACCGTCGAAGCGCTGTTGCCGAGCCACGAGGTCTACATCACCGATTGGCAGGACGCGCGCGAGGTTCCTCTCGCCGCCGGCCGGTTCGGCCTCGATGAATACGTCGACTACGTGCGCGAAATGCTGACGGCCCTGCGTGGCGACGTCCACGTGTTCGCCGTGTGCCAGTCGGCGGTGCCGGCTCTCGCCGCGGTGTCACTCATGGAGGAGGACGGCGATCCCGCCGCGCCGCTGAGCCTGATCATGGCCGGCGGCCCGATCGACACCCGCATTTCACCGACGACCGTCAACGACGTCGCCGTCGAGCGCGGCACCGAGTGGTTCGCAAACCATGTGATCACGAGCGTGCCTTGGCCGAATGAGGGCGCAGGACGCGAGGTTTACCCGGGCTTCCTGCAGCTCTCGGGTTTCATGTCGATGAACCTCGATCGCCACGCCACTGCGCACAAGGACCTCTTCCGCCATCTGGTTACCGGCGACGGCGATTCCGCGGAGAAGCACCGGGCCTTCTACGACGAGTACCTCGCCGTTATGGACATGACGGCCGAGTTTTATCTCGACACCATCGACAGCGTTTTTGTGCGGCATGCACTGCCTAAGGGAGAGATGGCCATTCGCGGGCGCCGCGTCGATCCCGGTCGCATCCGCCGTGCGGCGCTGATGACGATCGAGGGCGAGAAGGATGACATCACCGGGCTCGGCCAATGCCGCGCCGCGCATGATCTCTGTCGCAGTCTGCCCGCCGAGAAGAAGTATCATGTCGAGTGCGCGGGCGTCGGCCATTACGGCATCTTCAACGGCTCGCGCTATCGCACGGAGATTGCGCCGCGCATCGCCCAGTTCGTGCGCCTGTTCGACCCGCGTGCGGAGTTGATCCTCACCCGTCCGATCGCCTCGCGCAGTCCGATCGCAGCCACCGTCGGCGGCTACGATCCCTCGTCGGTCGCCTTCACGTTCGCGCCCGCCAACGACACCGGCCCCACGCCGCAGACTGCCGGCGGTTAGGCGCGGGACTTTAGTCTCTTCGATCGTGCTCTACGGGATCCAGCCTTTGTCGAGGTCCATGGCCTGACGCGCCTTGGATTTGCCGTCACTGTCGAAATGCACGGCGGTCCATCCAAGGTGCGTGCCGGCGTCCTCCGACGACGATGAGCGCAACGTCACGAGCACGCTTTCTCCGCGATCCACGGCAATCGGTGTCAGCACGGGAAAATAGAGCTGCTCCCAATGCGTGCGTGGCGCATCCGGTGCCGTCGAAAGCGTGACGCCGTCGATGATCTCCGCCTCCCACCAGTAGGCAAAACCGAAGATCGTCTCCGCCGTCTCGAGCTTCCACGACGCTTCGCCTTTGCGCGCGCTCCTCGTGTCGGAGCCGAGCGTCACGCTATCCCACACTTTCGCCGCTGCGCCGCCCGCGAGCAGATCGTCCGCCGTGAAGCTTCGCACGTAGACGTTGTTGAGGCTCATCGCGCGCGCGTCCGAGAGATCGAGACCGAAGCCGACGTCGTCCCACGCGATCAGCTCGCGATGGAAGCGGCCCGTCACCACCGGCACCGCGAATTGCCGGATACGGGCCGGCATGATGAGGCCGCCGTCTTTCAAGTGACGCAGCCGCGCGTCCGCAAGCGTATCGACGATGTTCTCTTCCAGCGCGTAGTTGCCCAGTGTCTCCGACACCACCAGGTCGACGCGCGGCGGATCCTCCATCTCGGTCGAGTGGCACGGCATGAGATGGCATGCCTTCGCGCGGTTGGTCTTGATCGTGGCCGCTGCGACGCCCGCCACCTCGGCAGCCTCGTAAAGCAGCACCTCGCGCGCGCCGAGCTTCGCCGCCATGAGGCCGATCAGCCCTGTTCCCGCGCCGATATCGGCGACGGTCGTTTCGCCGCGGCGGATCACGCGCGAGAGCGCGTCATGGAAGGCTTGATTGCGGACGCGATCGGCGATCAGCGTGCGGTGGTATTCGATGCGCATGGAGCCTCGGATCGCCGGGCGGCTCCTATGCGGCGGTCGCGGGAGCCGAGCTTTTGACGGGTGCCGTTGTGTAGCTGATCCCTCGATCCTGCGCAAAGTGCAGCATGGCGCGTTCGGCGAGCGCCGTAATTGTCAGCAGCGGATTGACGCCGAGCGAACGCGGGATCACCGCGCCGTCGATGACGTACAGCCCGTCGTGCACGGCGGTATCGCCGGAGCCCCCCGCGCCTGAGAAGACGCGGCACTTGTGGTCCACGACGCCGTCACCGTTGTCCCGCCCCATGCCGCAGCCTCCGAGCGGGTGTGCGGTCGCGGGCTGATGCCCCATGACGGTCCCCGCGAGCGGGTTCTTGACGTAAGAGCCGCCGCTGGCCGTCACGAGCTGGGACAGGATGGCATCGAGCTTGGCGTAGACCGGCTCGTCCTTGGCGCCCGGCCAGTTGAGCGCGAGTTGGTTGTCCTCGAGCGAGAAGCGTCCCGACGCGCTATCGTGCGATACCGCAAAGAACGTCTGCAGGCTCGCGAACGGCCCCTTGTAGACGCCGTTGACGAGGCTCGAGAGCGCGCCGAGCAGCCGCCCGTTGGGCAGGAACAGCACGGGCAGCACGGAAGCGAAGGACGACGGTAACGCGCCTTCCTGCACGTTGAGCTCGTTGGCGAGCGTCTCCGCGTCACGGAACTCGATCTGGCCCGACACGGACGCACCGATTTCAAGCCCCTCGACCTTCGCCGGATACCCGACGCCGACTCCGTTGACGACAGTCTTGGCGCCGTAGCCGAAGGCGATGATATCGCCGTTAGCCGAGAACCGCTGTCCGAGCCGGTCGGAGACCTTGAGTCCCGCCTCCCGCGAGCGCAGCAGGATCTCCGTGGAGCCGAGCGTACCGGCGGCGAGCACGACGACCGGTGCTTCGATCACCGCTTCGGGCATGCTCCGATCCGGCCCCACCGATCGTGCCGAAACCTGCCAGATCCCGTCGTCGCCCTTGCGCACGGTATCGACCTTGATGCCGGTGAAGACCTCCGCGCCGGCTAGCACGGCATCCGGAAGATAGGTGAGCGCGACGGTGTTCTTGGCGCCGACGTTGCAGCCCCCGCAGCAGTCGCCGCATCGGGTGCAGGCTTTTTGATGGATGCCGGCAGGATTGATGTTGTCCTCGAAGCTGACCGCGATGCGCGGCGCCACCATGTCGCCGCCCAGGCCGCGCCCGGCTTGCTCCAGCACGCCGAACTTGGTCATCTCGCGCGCCCGTGGATCGGCCATCGGCCGGATCCACTGCTCGGCGCGCCGGTAGCCTTCCTCGAGCGTGCCGTCCTGCGCCACCTGGCCCGGCCATGCGTCGTCTGCGAACACGCGTTTGTCCGGAATGAGCGAGACACCGGCATTGACGAGCGACCCGCCGCCGAGCCCGCAGGCCACCAGCACGTGCATGTCGCGGCCGAGGCGCACATCGTAGATCGCCTGCTCGGAGCCGGTGCGGAAGCGCTCCCCGGTGACCTGGAACTCGCCCTTGAGCTCGCCGAACTTTTGCGGGAACTCGCCGGTTTGGATCTCGCGCCCGCGCTCGAGCACTGCGACGCGCTTGCCCGCGCGCGCAAGTCGCGACGCCGTGACGCCGCCGCCATAGCCCGAGCCGACGACGATCACATCATAGCGCCGCTTCAATGCGCTGAGCGGCAGGCTCATCCTCGACATACGACCGGTCCCCGTCTGACGCAAAAGTAGGATCTGCGCCGGAGTCCGCCGGGCAGCAACGGCGGTCACCGTGTAACCTCGTCCCCGTCGGCCGCTGTTCCGCGCGTGACGCCCCACCCATGGGCCTACCCCGGACGGCTGGAATTCGCAACGAAAGCGCGGTCGTCTGCCTAACGGAGGTTGGGGCGGTGGTTTTTGCGTAACGTTGCCGGACGGTCTGGTGGCGAACGGAATGGAATTTCGCCCAAATCGGCTGTTTACTGGCCGTTCCTGAATTGACGCCTCGTGCCCGGGCTCGTTGAGACCTGGCTGGCGCGCACCGCCCTGCGGCGGCGTGTTCCGCGTTGTTCGGGAGCAAAACGAGGCTGTAGCTCAGTGGCAGAGCATCCGGCGGTGCCGGAAGGTCGAGGGTTCGATTCCCTTTAGCTTCTCCAGTGGCTAGCTCATTTGGTAGAGCACGAGACTTTTAATCTCGCTGTGATGGGTTCGATTCCCATGCCAATCGCCTCCAAGCGATCTTCTTTTGGGAAGCTGGTCGTTGCTCCGGCCCAAGCTCTGGCCTCGAGGCTCCGGCTGAGAGGCGAGGGTGGACGGCAAGCGCCGATGCGCTCCGCGCCCTTCGCGGATACCGCCTCTCTGCGGAGCCGGAGCCGTCCGTTGCGCTTCCGCCGATCCCTCGGGAACGGCGTCGGCAAGACGGTCGGCATAAGGCCGAGCCGCGTGGCTCAAGCGGGGGCCCGCGTCATCGTCGTGGCGTAGCGGCCAGCGACCTGCGAGCCGAAATTCACGAACTGCACGGAATTGAATACCGCACGCACAAGGCACTGATTAAACCGGCTCGTTGTCTTCGGCCGGCCCCAAGTTTCCGGAGTTTTCCCATGTCTCGCTTGAGCTTTTGGACCACGGCAGTCGTGAAGGACGACGAGCGCGGCTTTCTGCGGCGCGATGGCCGCTTCGTGAAGCTGCTGGAGCCCGGCCGTTTCACGGAGTTCGATCCGTTGGGTCAGCTCTCGGTCGAGATCGTCAAGATCCTGCGCGCCGAGATCGCGTCCGAGAAGGCGCTGCTGCTCGCCAAGACCGATCCCGACGTTGCCGCCGACAACTTCACCATTGTCCAGGCTGGACCGACCGAGGTTGCCATCGTTTCGCTCGACGGCGAGCCGAAGCACCTCGTGCTGCCCAACACGACGCGCGCCTTCTGGAAGGCGTTGACGGCCGTCGACGTCGAGAAGATCGACGCCGCCGCGACGCTGCGGGCTGAAAAACGGCACATCGACAAGCTCGATCCCGCGCGCTCGGGCGGAACGCTCGTGGTCACGGTGGTCGAAGCCAACGAGGCGGGCCTCCTGTTCGCGGACGGCGTGCTCACCGAGCGTCTCGGTCCTGGCCGCCACGCCTTCTGGGCTGTCGGCCGTCAGGTGCGGGTCGCCAAGATGGATCTGCGTCCGCAGCCCCTGGAGGTCACGGCGCAGGAGATTTTGACCAAGGATCGCGTCGGCATCCGCGTCACGCTGACGGCGTTTTCGCGCGTCGTCGATCCGGAGAAGGCGGCTCTGTCGTCGACCGATGTCAACGCCACGCTCTACCGGTTGATCCAGTTCGCGATCCGCGAGGCCGTCGCCGCGCGCACGCTCGACGAGATTCTGGCCGCGCGTGACACCATCGACCGCGAGGTGCGCGCCTACGTGACGGAGCGAGCCGCGACGCTCGGTGCCGAGATTGGCGAGATCGGCGTCAAGGACGTCATCCTGCCCGGCGACGTGCGCGAGCTTCTGAACAAGGTCGTCGAGGCCGAGCGCATCGCCAAGGCCAACATCATCCGCCGCCAGGAAGAAACGGCCGCCACGCGCTCCCTGCTCAACACCTCGAAGCTGATGGAGAACAACCCGCTGCTCATGCGGTTGAAGGAGCTGGAGGCGTTGGAGAAGCTGGTCGAGAAGGTCGGTCGCATCGACCTTCATACCGGCGCCGGGGCCGGCGGCTTCGATGCCCTTCTGAACAACCTCTACAAGCTCGGCAACGAGAAGGCGTCTGGCGAGAAGTAGCCTTGTGACGAGCTTTCTGCGTTTCGCATGTCTGGCGGGGCTTGCCGCGGCGATGGCTGCGGCGGCCCCGTTCCTTTATCCGCACGTCGAGCTGGCGCCGTGGCGCTATCCCGTCGTCGGCGTGGACGTCTCCAACCACCAGGGCCGGATCGGCTGGACGGCACTTGCCGCGAGCGGGGTGGTCTTCGCCTACATCAAGGCGTCCGAAGGCGGAGACTTCCGCGACAAGTCCTTCGAGCGCAACTGGAGCGAGTCGAAGCGTGTGGGCCTGAGGCGCGGCGCCTATCATTTCTTCACGCTCTGCCGTACCGCCGCCGAGCAGGCGGAGAACTTCATCGCCGCTGTCCCAAGAGACCCGGAGGCACTGCCGCCTGTCGTCGACGCCGAGCACATGGGACCCTGCGTCGCGGCCATCGCCGAGCGCGATCACGTGGCCGTGCTGGCGGAGTTCATCGGCAGGCTTGAGAAGCACTACGGCCATCGGCCGATCATCTACACGACGGCGGAGTTCGACGCCGCCATGCTCGCTGGCGCTTTCCCGGGTGAGCGCTTTTGGGCCCGCAGCCTCCTTGTTCCGCCCCTCTTCCGCACCGGCCAATGGGTGATCTGGCAGTATCACAATCGCGGCCGCCGCCCGGGCGTCAAAGGCGACCTCGACCTCAACGTCTTTCGCGGAACGCGCGCGGAATTCGAGGCATTCTCCCGCGGCTCCGGGACTGCGGCAACCATACCCTGACGGAGGTCGGAACTGGCCATTGAAAACCAGGGTTAGCGGGCCGATATGTCGGAGCCCGTGCGACCCTCGCGCGCTACCGGAGGACAAGACCCATGCATGTCACAATCGACGACGCAAAGAAGATCATCGAAGCCGCCCGCAAGGAGGCCGAGAAAACAAAAACCAAGATGTGCATCGCCGTCGTCGACAGCGGCGCCAATCTGAAGGCGTTCCATCGCATGGACGACGCTTGGGTCGGCTCCATCGACATCGCCATCAAGAAGGCGAAGACGGCGGTCTTCTTCGGCATGCCGACCGGATCGATCGGCAAGCTCTCCCAGCCCGGCGGCCCCCTGTACGGCATCGAGCACTCGAACGATGGGCTCATCACGTTCCCGGGCGGCCTTCCGATCGTCGACAAGGAGGGCGTCCTTGTCGGTGCGATCGGCGTCTCCGGAAGCTCCGTCGAGAACGATCACAAGGTTGCGGCAGCGGGCGTGAAGGTGGTCGGCGTCTCCGATCTTCCGGAGCACCCCTGGCGCACCTGATCGGTCGTCGAGGCCAGAACGAGAGCCCTCCCGTTTCACGACGGGAGGGCTTCTTCATGCGTGGTGCACGTTATGTCGAGGCCGGCGGCCTCGGCCAGGATGTTGTCAAGGCTGACAACGCCGTAGCATGCCGTCGCGCCGCGCCGCATCTCGGCACCCGACGCAAGACGCTTCGCGAGCGCCACCGATGCAAGCGCGGGCACAAAGGGACCGTGACCGCTCTTGGCGACGAGCAGCCACGTGGCGCGTTTCCGGCGTCCGTCGAGACCTGTGCCGTCCATGATGATCACCATGCCGCCCCGGTCGCTTCCGAGCCACGTGAGCGCCCGCTTGACGGCGAGGAGACCCGGGGCCAGCGGCGCAAGGCTGCGCACGACGCCGCTCCGCACCAGCCACGACGCGCACCAAAGGCCGAAATGAAACAGGGAGACTTCGAGCCCGGCCCGGAACCGCACCGTCTTCAAGCCGGCATCCCGTGCCGGAAAAAGATCGAGGTCGGGCACATCCACATAGCCGAGCCAGCGCCATCCGGCTTCGCCGAACGAGCGCCGCGCTAATCCTTGCCACCCGTGCACGGTTCGCCGCGCCCCGTCGCGCAGCATCGAGAGCGGTTGCCCCACGCCGCCCAGCACGGACGCCACCGTCGCCACGCCAGGATCGAAAGCGTTACCGGGCGAGATGGCGATGTCGAGGGCGTCCAGCGTCGCGAACGAAGGACGAAGCTGCAGCACGACCGCAGACGAGAGGCCCGGCACTGAGCTGGCGCCGCTGACGGCGAGAACGCCGGCATCGCGCGCCACCGCATCGAGCGCACCGAAACCCGTGACGAAGCCTCTGGCATCCGCGAGATCGACATAGTGGCAGCGCGCCGCAATCGCCGCGCGAGCGAGCCGGTAGTCGCTGCCCTGATAAGGGCCCGACGCGTTGATGACGAGACGCGCGCCCAGTCGCGCGATGTCGCCCGCGTCGACGCCATCCGCATCGAGCACCACCCGCCGCACCGGACGACACATGACTTTGGAAAGAGCGCGAGCTTGCTCATCGAGCGACGAGAGGGTGCGCCCGGCAATGACGAGATCGATATTGGGGTCTCGCGCCAGGAGTTCGGCAATCCTCGAGCCGAAGGCTCCGGTGCTGCCGATGATCGCGATGGAAAAGGCGTCGGCGGCCATGCGGAAGCCGTGGGCTCCTAAAGGATTTGCTAACCACGAATGGCGTTTTGCCAAAATAGCTCAAATGCCAAGCATTTAGGCATCGGATAATCGTACGTATTCGGTCAATCGGGATGCTGAGATGGATGGATCGAAGTAGGGATGGGTAAATTGGCTGTTCCCGAGTCACCCGTCGATCAGGAGTAACGCGCTGTCCCGCTTTGCGACGCATCCGCTGCCCATTAAGCGAGCAATTATACACGTATTTCAGGGCATTGCGGCGTTGTAGCTCAGCACCCTGAGAAAGGCGTCGTTAAGCCTCGCTGTCGATACTCCACGAGCACAAGCGAGCGACCGGGGCAGTACAGGCACGATCATGAAGCGGCGGAAATTCGAGAAACATCCCAAACCACTCGGCCGGCGGCCGCTGCGCGCGGCGCTCAAGGTGCTGAGCGGCGCTGCTGCAACCCGTCATGGCGCCGACGCTACCGCGCAAAAAACCGAGCTCGAATCCGCGCTCGAGATGGCCGTGGAGGAAGCCCGCACAGCCGACAAGCGCCTGCGCGAGGCCATCGACATCCTGCCTCAAGGCATCGTGTTCCTGGATTCCGAAGGCCGCTACGTGCTCTGGAACGAGGAATACGCCAAGGTCTACCATCGCTCGGCGGACTTGTTCAAAGTCGGCGTACGGCTGGCCGATACGCTCCGCGTCGGCGTCATGCGCGGCGATTACCCCGCCGCCAAGGGGCGCGAGGAGGAATGGATCGCCGAGCGTCTCGAGAAGATGACGAGCCCGAGCGAGCGCCATGAGCAGTGGCTCTCCGACGGCCGCTGCATCCTGATCCAGGAGCGGCGCACCGGCGACGGCGGCATCATCGGATTGCGCGTCGACATCACCGAGCTCAAAGAGCGCGAGGCGTCGTTCCGTCTGCTCTTCGAAGCCAATCCCGTTCCGATGTACGTCGTCGCGCAGAACGGCAAGACCATTCTTTCGGCAAACGCTGCGGCACGCGATCATTACGGCTATCGCGGCGCCGAACTGATCGGGCGCCCCGTGCACTGCCTGCACCATCAGGACGACCACGGCCGCTTGGAGGAGCTTTACAGCCCCGCGCCTGGCATCCTCGCCGATCACATCTGGAACCACTTGAAGCGCGATGGAACCGCCATCGAGGTCGCCATTTTCTCGCAGGCCATCGTCCACGAGCGCGCCCCGGCTGTGCTCGTGGCGGCGGTCGACATCACCGAGCGTCGGCGGGCGGAAGCACAGGTCGCTTATCTCGCCCACCACGATCCCCTCACGGGCCTGGCGAACAGAGCTCGCCATCTCGAGCATGCCGAGGAAATGCTGGCGGCCATGAGCCGCGGAGGGCGCGGCGGCGCATCCCTGTGTGTCGGGCTCGACAACTTCAAGTCCGTCAACGAGACCATGGGCCCTGCGGCCGGCGATGCACTCCTGCAGGCTGTTGCCCGGCGCATCACCGGCACCCTGCGCGACGGCTGCATGGCGGCGCGTCTCGGTGGCGACGAATTTGGAATCATCATGCCCGACGTCGTCGAGCCGGACGAGGTGAGCACCGTCGCACGACGTTTGATCGAGGTCATCAGCGCGCCGTTCACCATCCAGGGACAGCAGGCGACCATCGGTGCCAGCATCGGTATCGCCATTGCGCCGGGTGACGGCGACGAGGCCGGTAAGCTCTTGAAGAACGCCAACCTCGCCCTCTCGCAGGTGAAGCTGCGCGGCAAGGGATCGTTCCGCTACTTCGAGGCGGAGATGAATGCACGCGCCCAGGAGCGCCGGCGCCTGGAGCGCGATCTGCGCAACGCCATCGAGAGCCAGAGCCTCGAGGTGCATTATCAGCCCCTGGTCGCGCTGGACTCGGGGCACATCGTGGCCGCCGAGGCGCTGGTGCGTTGGCCCCACGCCGAGCGAGGCTACGTCTCCCCCACGGAGTTCATCCCCATTGCCGAGGAGGCCGGCCTGATCTGGGCGCTCGGCAATTTAGTGTTGAACCGCGCCTGCAGGGATGCGGCTGCCTGGCCCGCGCACATGCGCGTCGCCGTCAATCTTTCACCGTTGCAATTCCGTTGCGGCAGTGTCCACGAGATGGTGGCTGACGCGCTCGAGGCCTCCGCTCTGCCGCCTGAGCGCCTGGAGCTCGAGATCACCGAAAGCCTGTTCCTCGACCGCTCGAACATCGTGCTCGACACGCTCGCGGAGTTGCGCCGCCTCGGCACACGCATCGCCATGGACGACTTCGGAACCGGCTATTCGTCGCTGGGCTACCTGTGCAGCTTCCCCTTCGACAAGATCAAGATCGACCGCTCGTTCATCCGCGGCATCGAGGGCAACGTGGAGCAGCAGGCGGTTGTCCGCGCCATCGTCGGTCTCGGCGAAACGCTCGGCAAGACCATCACCGCCGAAGGCATCGAGACGTCCGAGGAGCTGGCGTGTCTACGCGCCATCGGTTGCGAGCAGGGGCAGGGGTTCCTGTTCAGCAAGGCGCGGACCCAGGCCGACCTTCTGCCGTTTATCGCCAAGCGCAAGCCGAAGCGCGCCGCCTGATCCCGGGATCAATGCTCGCTCTTGCCGGCCGGCGTGCTCTCGGACGCGGTCCCATGCCCGTTCCCGTGTCCGCCGCCGTGCCCGGAGATGCGGTCCGAAAGCGCGAGCAGCACGCTCGACACCACGAACACCACGTGGACCACCACCAACCAGAAGATCTCGCGCTCGGAGACGTTTTGAATCGACATGAACTGCTTGAGGAGCTGGATCGCCGAAATGGCGACGATCGAAGATAGCAGCTTCAGCTTGAGCCCCGAGAAGTCGATGGTGCCCATCCAGTCCGGCCAGTCGCGGTGCCCGCTGTGGTCGATCTTCGAGACGAAATTCTCGTAACCGGAGAAGATGACGATGATGAGCAGCGAGCCCGTGAAGGTGAGGTCCACGAGCGCCAGCACGCCGAGGATCACTTCGCTCTCCGTCGCCGTAAAGGCATGCGTCGCGATGTGAAACAGCTCGCCCATGAATTTGATGAGCAGGATGACCAGCGATACGGCGAGCCCGAGATAGAACGGCGCCAGGATCCAGCGGCTGGCGAAAATCAAAGCTTCGAGAATGTTCTCGGCCTTCTCTGTCAGCGATGCCCACATGGCGATCTCGGTCTCCGCGATTACTCCTGATCACGGGGATATCGCACGAGCCGATCCGGTGCGGCAAGCCGTTGGGTTGGCAAGTCTCATGACCGCTTCGCGTCGATCGCTTGCCGATTGCTTAACGGGTGCGGCCGGGTGTCTCGGTGCCGGCTTGGCCCTTACCCTCGGCCGTGACGACGACCGGCGCCGGACAACCGCTGCGAACCGCGCCAAGCATCATGTCGCTGCGTGACTTCCCGCGGCGCTTCTTGTCCGGGACATCCTCTTCAGCCGCCGCGACCGCCTTGGGCGCAGCGTCATCGACGCGATATTGCCCATCGCAGACGCTGACGCGCGGCGGCCTCCCGGTGCGCTCGAACGATTTGGATCCGGCCTGCAATGTCGACCAGAACCCGTGCCAGGGGCTCGATGCACGGGCAGCAAGCGCTTCGTCTGTCAGCCGGAACGGGAACACGTGCACGGGGACGTGACGCTGGCCTCCTTTGATGGCCGCGTTGGCGAGGCCATAGATCTCGCCGATGACCTGGTTCGTCATGGCAAAACACCCGACGGAGGAGCATCCGCCGTGCATGAGAATGTAGGAACCGTCGCGGTCATGCGCGCGGTCGTACGCGTTGGGAAAGCCGAGATTGATGGCGCGCGTCCAACGGCCGAAATGGCGCATCTGGCGGTTGGTGATGGTGTAGAATCCTTCCGGCGTCTGCTTGTCGCCTTCGCGCAGTTTGGGACCGAGCGTGCCCGACCAGTGACAGATGGGATAGGTTGCAAACAGGACGAACCTGTCGCCCTTCTCGAGCCAGAGTTCGAGTTCGCTCGTCTCTTTGAAGATGCGCATTAGCATCGGCGCGCCGGATTTGAGGCCGGCTTCCGCGAGCCGCTTCTCCAGGCGGCCGATCTCCGGCGTATCGGCCAGCGGCAGGCGGCCTTCGACGAAAGCCCGCTGTCGCTCGATGCGATCCGCCGCCACGTCTTTCAGCTCGATGGTGATGGCCGCCGCGGTTTGCACGGTCGACAGGAGCGCGGCCATGACAAAACCGGCACCCGCGGCCAGCCGTCCCGTCCTCCGTCCCGGAAACACGCCCGACATGTCACTCCACCATGCACGAGAGCAATGCATCCATTGAAAGCACGGCTTCTCTTGCGGCGAAACCCCGGCCTGCGATTTATCGGTAATTCCGCCTTGCCGAAGCCGCCCACCGGCAACAGTGACCGCCCGAGGGTGTGGAAAACTCGCCTATGGCGTCGCGAGAGAGCCGACCGGACACGCCGCCTCGATCGGGGCGCTGCCGTCGGAGCCTTCGGCGCCGGCGGCGAAGGCATAGCGCTTGTTGCAGACGCTGACTTTCGGCGGCAGCTGGCTCGCCTCGAAGAGGTCGTAGCCGGGCTTGAGGCTTGTCCAGAAGGCGCTGTTCCCCGTGCCGCCGTAAAGCGCCAGATTGCGCTCGGTCATTCGGAACGGGAAAACCTGCACCTGGAACCTTTGCTGGCCACTGTCGAGCGCCGCTGTCACCAGCCGCCAGATCTCATCGATCACGGGATTGGTCATCGCGTAGCAGCCGATCGACCCGCATCCTCCATGCACCATCAGGAAGGACCCCGTTCGCCCAAGTGTCTTGTCGAAGGTGTTGGGGAAGCCGAGGTTGAAGGAGCGATGCCACGCGCTTTTGGGGTTGAGCGCCTTTGCGTCCACCGTGTAGAAGCCCTCGGGCGCCTGCCGGTCTCCCTGCTTGATCTTCGGCCCGAGTTCGCCCGACCACTTGCAGATCGGATAGCTTGCGAAGCGATGGAAGCGCCCGTCGCGCTTCATCCAGAGTTCGAGCTCGAATTCACGCTTGAAGATGCGCATGAAGATGGCATCGCCCGCCTTGAGCCCATGCGAGGCGAGCCGGCCGTCGAGGTCGGCGAGGTCCGGCGTACCCGGCAGCGTGACCCCGAGCTTCGCCGCGTTGGAGCGCCAATGGCGCTCGAAGCCGATGCGCGCGCGCTCCCATTCGATCGGCTGCACAAAGGCAAAAATCAGGGCGACGATCGGCAGTGCGATCAGGCTCAGCGCCAGCAGGCGGAAGAAGTAAGAAACAACGCTTCTCCTGCGCGCGCCCCGCCGCCGGCCGGTTCGCACCGTCACCTCGCTGGCGGGGTCGGTGGATGGGGAATGGGGTGACCTGCTCACCGTCCGCGCTATGGATTGTAGCCGAGCGCCGATGCGCCGGGCGGCATGCTGTTGGACGAGGACAAGGATCCGGTCGTCGCGGCGTAGTCAGCTTGCGATTGCGCGGTCGTGGTCGCAACCTCCGCGGCGTCACGCGTCTTCGGACCGACCACGGTCAAGCGCTCCGCAGCGAGCTTCCAGTCGGCCGGGCGCGGCGAGAACGGCTGCAGCTGCGGCCGGAGGAAGCGCGGGCAGCGTCCCACCGGGTCCACCACCTGCGGCGCAGTCATCACCGCATTCACCACGTAGCGCCGCTCGCACACGGCGATGGCCGGCGGAATGCGGTTTGCCTCGAAGAAATCGTAGCCTTCCTTCAGCGTTTTCCAGAAGCCGTACCACTTGTGCTTCTTGAAGCGGTCGAGCTTCTCCTGCGTCATGCGGAACGGAAATGCATGCACCTCGAAGCTCGTCTGGCCGCTGCGGAAGGCATCGCGCGCCAGCCCGTAGATTTCCTCGGCCAGCGCATCCGTCATGGCATAGCAGCCCGCCGACTTGCACTTCCCGTGCACCATCAGCGCCTCGCCCGTGCGGCCGTGCGCGCGGTCATAGGCGTTGGGATAGCCGAGATTGAACGCCAAGTAGAACTTGGAGTTGGGATTCATCTGGGTCTGCGAGATCGTGTAGAAGCCTTCGGGCGCCTGCTTGTCGCCCTGCGCCTGCTTGGGCCCGAGCTCGCCCGACCAATTGCAGATCGGGTAGGTCTTGAAGTGATAGAAGCGCCCGTCGTCGCGCATCTTCCACACTTCGAGCTCCGACTCCTCCTTGAAGATGCGCACAAAGATCGGCGCGGCAGTGTTCATGCCCTTCTTGTCGAGCAGCGACACGGTCTCGGGAGCGAGCGGTTGTTCGGCCGGAGGGATCAGCGCTGCCGTGCTGGCGCACGCGCCAACGAGCACGCTCACGAGCATGGCGGCGAACCAATGCCTGAGACGCGCGAGTCCCATTTCACCGAGGATGTTTAGACGCACACGCATTCCCCCTGGCGCATACGAATGACCATCGGACCGCAACCGTGAAGATTCCTTTAACGTTACGGATTCATGAAGTTTTTCAGTGCGAGAGCGCGAATGTCAAGCCTGCCCGGTGAATGCGGCAGGCATACGGCCAGCAGGGTGTGGATCTACAGCTGACGTCCGATGGCGAGGAAGCGGTCATGCCGCAAGCGCCTGATTTCGGCTGGGGATTTGCCGTCGAACTCGGCCAGCGCCTTGGCGATGGCGTCCCCGGAGGTCTGGATCGCAAGCGCCCGATCGCGATGCGCGCCGCCCACAGGTTCGCGAATAATGACGTCGATGACGCCCAGTGAGTCGAGATCCTGTGCCGTGATCTTCATGTTGGTGGCCGCGTCGATGGCCTTCGCCGAGTCGCGCCACAGGATCGACGCCGCCGCTTCCGGCGACGCGACCGTATAGATCGAGTGCTCGAGCATCAGGATCCTGTTGGCAGCCGCAATGGCGATCGCACCGCCCGAGCCGCCTTCGCCGATGACCAGGGCGATGATCGGCACGCCGACCTCGAGGCACTTGTCCGTCGAGCGCGCGATGGCCTCCGCCTGCCCACGCTCCTCGGCGCCGATGCCGGGATAAGCGCCCGCCGTATCGACCAGGGTGATGACGGGCAGATTGAACTTGTCGGCCATTTCCATGAGCCGCACGGCCTTCCGGTAGCCCTCCGGCCGCGCCATGCCGAAGTTGTGGCGGATGCGGCCTTCCGTGTCCGATCCCTTCTCGTGGCCGATGACGACCACCGGACGCCCGCGGAAACGCCCAAGCCCGCCCATCACGGCTTCGTCCTCGGCGAAGTAACGGTCGCCGGCGAGCGGCGTGAACTCCTCGATCAGAGCCCCCACGTAGTCGAGGCAATGCGGCCGATCGGGATGGCGCGCCACCTGCGTCTTCTGCCACGGCGTCAGCTTGCCGTAGGTATCGACCAGGGCGGCCTTGGCCTTCTGCTCGAGCTTCTTGATCTCGTCCGAGATCTGAACACCTTCCCCGCCTTCGAGGGCCTTGAGCTCCGAGACCTTGCTTTCGAGCTCGGCAATCGGCTTCTCGAAGTCGAGATAGGTACGAACGGCAATTGGGCGGTCGGGCTTCGTGGGTTCCAAGGAGAGGCCTCATCTTCCGCGGACAGGGGGCGCGGCGTTCGGTCGGGATATCCGAGAATTCGGGGGCACGTTGACCGTTTCCCGGAAATTCTGTCAACACCTGCGTGCGTTTTCGTAAACGCCCCCTGTAAGGCCAGGGAAATGTGGGCTCAGGGCGCCTTTTTTGCCAGGGGATGATGGTCCGTGACTAGGCGTTTCAGCCGCTCCTCGAGCACGTGAGTATAGATCTCGGTGGTCGAGATGTCGGCATGCCCGAGGAGGCTCTGCACACTCCTGAGGTCGGCCCCCCGGTCCAACAGGTGGCTGGCGAAGGCGTGCCGGAGAACGTGCGGAGAGACCCGCTCCGGATCGAGACCTGCAAGAAGCGCGGTTTCCTTGAGATCTTGGGCGAAGCGTTGCCGGGTCAGATGGCCTCCGCCGGCCCGCGACGGGAAAAGATGCCGTGTGGCGACCATCGGCGCCACGCCGTCTTCGGGGGCCTCGCCAAGTGCGAGATAGCGCGTGAGCGCCGCGCGAGCGCCCGCGTTGAGCGGCACCAGACGCTCGCGTCCGCCCTTGCCGCGAATGGTGAGCAGGCGTGGGTCGCCCTTGAGCACGCTCCGCGGCAGCGACACCAGCTCCGACACGCGCATGCCGGTTGCGTACAGCATCTCGAGGAGACAGTAGTGGCGGACCGCCCGCACGAGATCGCGCCCGCTGGTTCCCGCGATTGCGCCCGCTGCCGCCTGGATCAGACGGTCGACCTCGCCTACCGAGAGCGTCTTTGGCAGAGCGCGCTTTTTGCTCGGAGCGGCAAGACCTTCGACCGGGCTCTCTGCGACGCTGCCTTCGGCTTCGAGAAACTTGTAGAGCTGGCGTACGGCCGAAAGGCGCCGCGCACGCGAGGCAGGCTTGAGACCCGCGGCTGAAAGCTCTTGCATGTAGCGTGACACGTCGGATTTCTTGGCCTCGGCGACCGCCAGCCCGTCGCGTTCCAGAAAGCCGGAAAAATCGGCGAGATCGCGCCGATAGGCATCGAGCGTGTTCGCCGCGGCGCCCTTTTCCGCCGCCATCATCTCGAGAAATGCGGCCACGTGGCGTTGATCGTCGCTGCTCATGACCGGTGTCTCATTGACTGACGGAGCGTGGCCAGGATGCGAGCAGGGCCTCGAGCGCCAGCTGGCGCGCCTCTGCCTTGAGCCCTGCACGGTTGAGGGCACGGAGCGAATCTCCAAGCGCGATCATATGCGCCCCTTCCGCACCCTGCGCGCCGAGTGCGCGCATGACCAGGAGCACCGTGCGGCCGAACTGCCGCTTTTGCGAGGCATCCGCGAGTTCCGAAAGCACGCCCGTATCGGGCAGATGTCCGCCGGCAGGTTGAGGGGATCGGCTCGCCATCTCCCACAACCCCGTCGGCACGTGCATGTCGAGTGCATCGAGCACGGTGGCGAGCCGGTGCAGCAGCGCCGCATCGAAACGTCCGTCGATGGAGCTCAGCCCGCGCCCCCCGTCGGCAACGGATGTGGGATCGGCGATATCGACGAGCGCCGTCCAATGCACTAATGGCTGCGATGCTGCGGGGTTCGGCGTGCCGAGCTGTTCGCCGAGACGCGTCCAGGCGCGCGCGCCGTCGAAATTTCCGGCGGCGAGATTGACCTCGATCGCCGTTTCCGCGAACCAGCCGATCTCCGGCACCGGCTGCAGCGCCTGCGTCGGCTCGACCATCACCTTGAGCCCGGGCCAGTAGAGGTCGGCCCGCCGCGCGTCGTCGAGGAAGGCGCGAATCAGGCGCGCTTTCTTGAACGGTGTCCGCTCGCTTTCGGCCGATGTGAAGAGCTTCACGCGCTCCGATGCGCCGGCGTTGCTACGATAGAGCGCGGCGAGATCCTGGTACGAAATGGCGTTGAGGGAGGCGGCTGCCTCTCCGGCCGAGACCCGAATGTCGGCGGCGACCCTCGGATCGTGCGCGAGACCGGCAAGCAGCGCCGGCGAAGCCGAAGCAATGAGCTTGTCCCGGTCGGCTGCGCCGCCGAGTGCGGCGACGCGATAGTCGAGAAGGCTGAGCTTGCTGCCCGCCGGAATATCCGGCTTGAGCCCGCCGGCTACGGCATCGAGCAGATCGGCACCAGCGCCGCCGAGGTCGAGTTCGCGCATCAGGCCGGCCTGGATCGCCGCGCCCGCCGTGTCGCCCCGCATAGCGCCGCAATACCCGTTGATCAGCAGGACATCGCCCCGCATTGGTTTCGGCAGTGCCGATTGCCGTGCGAGCAGGCCGCGGCCGATCTCGCATCCGCGCTCGGAATTGCCGAGCCCGATTTCATTGCGCGCGGTAAGCGCAAGCAGAAGAGGATCGTTGCTCGCCGACGGGTCTCGCGCCAGCACCGCGGCGACCTCGTCGATCAAACCCGTCTGGTCGAGGGCCTCCACCCGGAGCGCGGTGAAACGGCTCCCATCGGTGCCGGAGACAGGGACCGTATCGGCCCCGATCAGGCGCCGCCATAAAGCGTGCAGCGCCGGGGAGCGCGGCGGCAGGTCGAGCACGGCGATGGCCTGGGCGAATTGCTCGGCGGACAGCCCGTTCCACAACTCGTGGGGCAGGCCGGAGCCGTCCGCTGCCATCACCGGATCGAGGTCTTCTCGAACGACGCCGCGCCCGTGTTCCTCGTAGGCAGCAGACGGAGCAAGATCCTCGCGTTTGACCGTTCCCTGCGCCACGGCAACCGATGCGGTGGCGAAAACGAGCGAGGCGGCCAATGCCGGATGGAAAAAGCGCAAAGGCGACTTTTCCGGCCCTGGGCTCATGGGCTTGCTTCGGGCTTCTTGATCTTGACCCCGGGCACGACCTTCACCACTTCGTGCCGGTCGGGCTCGAACTGGTGGGCAAGAACGTACAATCCGGCGGAAATCAACGCCACCAGCGACCCGGCGGAGAAAAGGAAGCGGAAGAGGCTCGGCATCGGAGACTATGTGCCTGGGATAGAGACCCGGGCCAGGCCCGGGCGAACGCTTAGGTATTCGGGACCCAACGTGGCGCGAATATGGCTGATAATTCCTTACCGTGAGCGAAAGAATAGGCCGTTGCGGGAGCGACGCCCCTCGCGTCGGGACAGGAAGTTGCAGTATGAGTGACCCGTCGGCATGAGTGACCCGCTGGCGGCCGTCGATCCGTGATCGCGCCCAACGGGCGGCCCGTAGGATGAATTCGATCGAGACCATGGAGCAGGACAAGGACATCGTCGACAAGGTGCGCCGCGCGCTGGGACAGCGCCCGCTGGTGCTGGTCGGCCTGATGGGCTGCGGGAAGTCCTCGATCGGCAAGCGCCTGTCCACCAAACTGGCCCTGCCGTTCATCGATGCCGATGAGGAGATCGAGCGAGTCGCGCAGAAATCCATCAGCGAGATCTTCGCCGACCATGGCGAAGCTTTCTTCCGCGATCGCGAAGCGAAAGTGATCGCGCGGCTGCTCGGCAACGGTCCTCAGGTGCTGGCGACCGGAGGTGGCGCGTTCATCACGGCCGAGACGCGACAGAAGATCCGCGAGGCCGGGATTTCCATATGGCTCAGGGCCGAGTTGCCGGTGCTCATGCGGCGCGTCGGCAAGCGGGATTCCCGCCCGCTGCTCAAGAACGGCGATCCGGAGCAGGTCATGAGAGACCTGATGGCGGCCCGTTATCCCATTTACGCCGAAGCCGATCTCACCGTCGAAAGCCGCGACATCCCGCACGATAGCATCGTCGCCGAAATCATTGCCGCGCTCGCCCGGCACCCTGCGTTGGCGCAAACGACCTCGATCTGATACGCGTGACGACTTGAAAACGAGCACTGGCAGCAGAAGATTAATGACATGCCGACCCTAGCCCATTCCATGGCCGCCACCACCCGCGCCGCCCGCACGGTGCCTGTTCCGCTGGGCGGGCGCTCGTACGATGTGCTGATCGGCCCTGATCTGCTGTCCGAAGCCGGGCGCTTGGTAGCCGGCCGCCTGGGCAAGGCCCGCTGCGGCGTCGTAACGGATGAGAACGTGGCACGGCATCATCTCGCGGCGCTGGAGGCGAGCCTCAAGGCGGAGGGGCGCCACAAGGGATCCATCGTGCTGCCGGCTGGCGAGCCGACCAAGAGTTTCCGCGAGCTGGGGCCTCTGTGCGAGCGCCTCCTGGAGCTGGGCCTCGAGCGCGGCGATCTGGTGGTGGCTTTCGGCGGCGGCGTCATTGGCGACCTTGCCGGGTTTGCGGCTGGCATCCTGCGGCGCGGTGTGCGCTTCGTGCAGATCCCGACCACGCTCTTGGCCCAGGTCGACAGCTCCGTCGGTGGCAAGACCGGCATCAACACGCCCCAGGGCAAGAACCTGATCGGCGTCTTTCATCAGCCGGCGCTCGTGATCGCCGACACCGATGTCCTGAAGACGCTCCCGCCGCGCGAGATGCGTGCCGGTTACGCCGAGGTCGCCAAGTACGGCCTCCTCGGCGACGCGGGCTTCTTCGGCTGGCTCGAGCAGGCGTACGACGGCATTTTCTCGTTTGATCGAGAGACGCTGGTGACGGCCCTTGAGACCAGCGTCAAGGCCAAGGCCGCCATTGTCGCGCGCGACGAGCACGAGACTGGCGATCGCGCGCTCCTCAATCTCGGACATACCTTCGGCCACGCGCTGGAAGCCTGGACCGGCTATTCGGATCGCCTCCTGCATGGCGAAGGCGTTGCCATTGGCATGTGCCTCGCCTTCCGCTTTTCGGAGAGCCTCGGCCTGTGTCCGCCGGGCACGGCCGAACGCGTGACGCGGCACTTGACGGCGGCGGGCCTGCCGACGCGGCTGTCCGACATCCCGGGCGGTAAGGCTGACGCTGGCGAGCTGGTCCGACTCATGGGGCAGGACAAGAAGGTCCGCGACGGACGCCTCACTTTCATCCTCGTCCGCGGGATCGGCGAAGCCTTCATATCGCGCGACATCGACGAGCCGGCCGTGCGCGATTTCCTCGCCCGCGAGATCGCCGCGTCCTGATCGTTCACATCCCGCTTGGGGGCGCGGCCCGGTAACGCGCTTCGAATAATGCCGAGGGCGGCTTATAAAGCAGGGACGCAACCCCCGCTTCGGTAGGCCCATGTCTTTGGAAATTGGACTTTTGATCGTGGCGATCGTCGTGCTGATCGCCATGAGCGCGTTCTTCAATATGAGCGAGACCGGCCTCACGGCGGCATCCCGCGCGCGCATCCACGCCCTGGATCAGGACGGCAATCCGAGGGCAAGGCTCGTCAACCGACTTCTGGCTTCGCCCGAGAAGTTGATCGGAGCCGTGCTGATCGGCAACACGCTGGTCGATGTGCTGGCCGCCGGCCTTGCCTCCGCCCTCGCCATCCGTCTCGTCGGCGAAGTTGGCGTCATCTACGCCACCGCCATCGTCACCATCTTGATCGTCATTTTCGCGGCCGTGCTGCCGAAGACCTACGCCTTGGCCTACTCCGAGCGCGTCGCCCTCTTCGTTGCGCCCCTGATGCGCGTGCTCATCGTCGTCCTCGGCCCCGCCACGCGTGCCATCGAGTTCGTCGTCCGCTGGCTCCTCTCCTTTACGCCGTCCACCAAGGACGACGATGCGAACATTCTCGCCGCCCGCGACGAGATCCGCGGCGCCATCGATCTGCAGACCAAAGGTGGAGCGGTCGCGCGCCACGACGCCAACATGCTGGGTGGCGTTCTGGATCTGGTCGAGCTTCAGGTCGCGGACATCATGATCCATCGCACCAAGATGGAGACCTTCGATGTCGCAGACAGCCCCCAGGATATTATCGACGAGGTCCTGCGCTCCCAGTACACGCGCGTCCCCATCTGGAAGGACGAGCCGGAGAACATCGTCGGCCTCTTGAACACCAAGGATCTGCTCGGCGCGCTGGCTGCCGCCAACTGGGACGTGAGCAAACTCGACGTCATGAGCATCGCCGCCACGCCCTGGTTCGTGCCCGATACGACGACGCTCAAGGATCAGCTCGCGCAATTCCTGAAGCGCAAGGCGCAGATGGCCATGGTGGTTGACGAGTACGGCGAGGTGCAGGGCCTGATCACGCTCGAGGACATCCTGGAGGAGATCGTCGGCCAGATCACGGACGAGCATGACAGTGCCGAGCTTTACATCCGCCCGCAGGCGGACGGCACCATCAACGTCGACGGCACCGTGCCGATCCGCGACCTCAACCGCCACATGGATTGGAACCTGCCGGAGGAGGAGGCCACCACCATCGCCGGTCTCGTCGTCCACGAGGCGCAGATGATCCCCGAGCCCGGCCAAGTGTTCACATTTTATGGCTATCGCATCGAGATCCTGCGCCGCAGCCGCAACAAGATTGCAGCCGTTCGCATCAAGCGCCTCGACAGTCAGGACCCGTCGGATCGCACGCAGCCGCCGCAGCCCGCCGTCCGCGAGAGCGACACGCGATAGCCGCATCCGGCCCCCGACGCCGCCATAATCGAGCGCCACACTCCACGTCGCGCGATCGCGTTGTGGAGCTCTGCATGCCTCAGTCCGTCCGTCCCTACGATCTCGTCATCGTCGGCGCGTCGTTTGCTGGTCTCGTCGCCGCCCGCACCGCCGCCATGCGCGGGCTCGATGTCGCCGTGCTCGAGGCCAAGCCTGAGGCGGGCCATCGCGTCGCCACCACCGGCATTCTCGTCAAGGAGGCCGCCGAGGAGATCGACATCCCTCACACCTTGACGCGCCGCGTCCACGGCGTGCGCCTCTACGCGCCGAGCCGCCGCCACATCGATCTCTTCGCACCCGGCTACTTCTTCCTGACCACGGACACCGCCAACGTCCTGCGCTGGCTGGCCGCCGAGGCCATGCGTGCCGGCGCCAAAATCCTTTACCGGGCCCGCTTCGAGGGAGCCGACCGCGTCGACGGCGTGTTCCGCTTCCGCGGTCTCAACATCGCCGCGCGCTACATTCTCGGCGCCGACGGTGCCCGCTCCGCAGTCGCGCGCGCCTTCGGACTCGGCACCAATCGCAAGTTTCTGACCGGCCTCGAAGTCGAGTTCGAAGGCCTCGCCGGCGCCGACCCGCGCTTTCTGCATTGTTTCCTCGATTCGAAGCTCGCGCCCGGCTACCTGGGCTGGGTCGCACCGGGACCCGTGGTCTCGCAGGCGGGCCTGGCCGTTGGGCCCGGGCGCCGTCCCGACCTCAAGGCCTTCCTGGCCGCCACGGAGTCCATATTCGGATATTCGAACGCGCGGCCCGTCGAGAGACGGTCCGGCCGCATCCCGGCCGGCGGTCTTGTGCATCCGTGGTCGGCGGAGGGCGTGATGCTCGTCGGCGACGCGGCTGGACAGGTTTCGCCTGCAACCGGTGGCGGCATCAAGCTCGCTTTCGAGCTGGGCCGGCGAGCTGCGCAAGTGATCTCGGATCATCTCCAGGACCTGGGTCCGCCGCCCGCGCGGGCCATGGCGGCTGATGTGCCGGCGTTCGGGGCGAAGAAGCTCATGCGCTTCGGGTTGGATCTGGCCCCGCCCAATTGGACCATCGATGCGGCGCTCGCGGTACCGCCCATGCGCTGGCTGGCGCAACAGGTCTACTTCCACCGCCGCAACCCGGGCGGCGTCTCGTTCGCGGAGTTCGAAGCCAAGCTGCGCAGTGAGCCGCTCGCCGGCTATCCCACAGCTTCGCCGGGCGCATAGGTCGAGAGCGCAAGCGCATGAATGCCGCCGCCCTTGAGCTCGTCGGCGATGACATCGTTCACCATGCGGTGACGGCCCACGCGCGAGACGCCCGTAAACATTGCTGAAACGATCAGGATGCGAAAATGGCTTTCACCGGTGCCCGGCGACGAGCGATGTCCCGCGTGCAACTCGCTCTCGTTGACGATATCGAGCCGCGTCGGCTCGAGCGCAACCATGAGCTTTTCACGCAAGCGCTTCTCGGCCGACATATGGTGATCTCCGGGCATTATATCACATCGCTGCGTGGTTGTCGGCAGAACAGTTCGTCTTGTCTGGCAACAACCGGCAGACCATAATCTAGGTCATGAAGCTCAACTCCAAATACTTCGATTCGATCCGGGTCGCGCCTAAACGCGAGGCCGACAAGACTGCTGAGCAGAAACATCCTTCTTGCCAATGGAAAGGGTGCGGCCGCCCCGCGCCTCACCGCGCGCCCAAAGGCCGCGGCCGCGATGGCGAGTACTTCGCGTTTTGCGTCGATCACGTGCGCGAGTACAACGCCGCCTACAACTATTTCGACGGCATGAGCGACAACGAGGTGACCGACTTCCAGAAGGACGCCATGACCGGCCACCGGCCGACCTGGAAGGTCGGCGCCAACTCGTGGGCTCACGGCACCAACGCCCGCGTTTCAGGGGCCACGGGCGGGGCGGGCTTCCGCCCCCATGACCCGCACGGCCTCTTTGCGGAGCGTGCGCGCCAGGCGCGGGAGGAGCCCGTCGTCAGCCGGCGCGTCCTGAAGCCGATCGAGAAAAAATCGCTCGAGGCGCTTCACCTCCCGGAATCCGCCTCCAAGACCGAAATCAAGGCGCGCTTCAAGGAGTTGGTGAAGCGTCACCACCCGGATTCGAACGGCGGCGATACGCGCTCCGAGGACACGTTGCGCGAAATTATCCAAGCCTATAACTATCTTAAGAAAGCGGGTCTCGTCTGAGCCGCAGTCGCTGGCCCCACGCGGGCCTGGCTGGGTGCAGGCAAAGCTCGCCGAACAGGCGGTGTTGCAAAAGACGCGAACCGCGAGCCCGGCCGGGATGCTCTCGGACGCGTTCCCCTTGCCCGAAAACAGGTCTCAATGCGCGCGCAATCTTCCAACGGCACGACCACGCCCCCGATTCCCGGCCTCCCGGATATGAAGCTTTCGGTCCGTCAGGTGTTCGGCATCGATTCCGATCTCGAGGTTCCCGCCTACTCGAAGGCGGACGAGCATGTTCCTGATCTCGATCCGGACTATCTCTTTAACCGCGACGTAACGCTCGCCATCCTCGCCGGCTTCAAGTTCAACCGCCGCGTGATGATCCAGGGCTACCACGGCACCGGCAAGTCGACGCACATCGAGCAGGTCGCGGCGCGCCTCAACTGGCCGTGCATTCGCGTCAACCTCGACAGTCACGTCTCGCGCATCGACCTCGTCGGCAAGGATGCGATCGTCCTCAAGGACGACAAGCAGGTGACGGAGTTCCGCGAGGGGATTCTCCCTTACGCGCTGCAGTCCAACACCGCCCTCGTCTTCGACGAGTACGACGCCGGCCGCCCCGACGTGATGTTCGTCATCCAGCGCGTGCTCGAGGTCTCGGGCAAGCTGACCCTGCTCGATCAGTCGAAGGTCATCCGTCCGCATCAGGCATTCCGTCTGTTCGCGACCACCAACACCATTGGCCTTGGCGACACGTCCGGCCTCTATCACGGTACGCAGCAGATCAACCAGGGTCAGATGGACCGTTGGTCGATCGTCGCCACGTTGAACTACCTGCCGCACGACGACGAGGCCAAGATCGTACTGTCGAAAGTCAAGGGCTGGAACAAGTCTGAAGCGAAGCGCAAAGCGGTCTCCGCCATGGTGCGCGTCGCCGATCTGACGCGCCAGTCCTTCATCAACGGCGATCTCTCGACGGTCATGAGCCCGCGCACCGTGATGACCTGGGCCGAGAACGCCGAGATCTTCGGCGACGTGGGCTTCGCGTTCCGCCTGACGTTCCTGAACAAGTGCGATGAGTTGGAGCGGCCGTTGGTCGCCGAGTTCTACCAACGCTCCTTCGGCGAGGAGCTGCCGGAGAGCGCTGCCAATGTCGCGCTCGGCTGACGTCGCGCCGCGGATCTGCCATGAGCTCAGCGAGCCTTCCGGTCATGGATGACGACCGAGAATATCGGGATGCACTGGCCGCCGCCGGATATACGGGCGCTCGCGGCGCGGTTTTGTTCTGTCTTCTGCTGGCCTTTGTCGGCGCGGCGTTCGGCTCTGTCGTGCTCGCAATTCTCTGGAACATCGCCGCACCCGGTACGCCGGAATCCATGACGACCGCCATCGGCGCCGCGGCCGGTGCCGCCCTCGGCATTGCCCTCGGTCTCCTCAAGATTCGCCAGGGCAATCTCGAAGCGCGAGAGCTGGTCGAAGACCGGCAGTGGCAGCGCCTCGTTCGCCACGAGCATTTCCACGGTCCGCGATGAGCCAGAATCCGAAACGCCGAGAGACGCCCTCCGAGCCGCTGAAGCGCGTCTTGGGGCTTGCCGTCCGCGCAATCGCCGGCGATCCGGAGGTCGAGGTCAGTTACGGACCCACCAAGCCTGCGCTCGACGGCAAGCACATTCGTCTCGCCGAGCCGTCGCGCGTTCCGACCAAGGCGGAGATCGCCGTTCTGCGCGGCTGGGCCGACAGCCTCGCGCTGACCGCGGCCTGCCATGACGAAGGCGTGCACCGCCGCCTCGCGCCCCCCGCCGGCCCCGCGCGCGAGGTATTCGAGGCCATGGAGCGCGCCCGCGTCGAGGCCCTGGGCGCCAACCGCATGAGCGGAATGGCCGACAATCTCACTGCCAAGTGCGAGGACGAGTACGGGCACGGCCGCTTCGAGCGCGTTTCCGACCGCAACGACGCCCCGCTCGGGAGTGCGCTTGCGCTTCTCGTGCGCGAGCGTCTGACCGGGCGTGCGCCGCCCGAGGCGGCGCGCGCCCTTGTCGACCTCTGGCGGCCGCATATCGAGGAGCGCGCCGAAGGCGTGTTTCGCCGCATGCACGGCCTGGCGGAAGACCAGGAAGGCTTTGGCCGCCTCGTGCGTGATCTTTTGAAGGCGCTGGAGCTCGCGGACGATCTCGCCGAAGGGCAGGCGGACGAGATCGAGGAGGATGCCGAAAGCAAGCCGGATACGGGCGAGGCCGAGGCCGAGAGCGAGGATGAAGGCGGCGAAGGCGGCGAGGAGGAACGCGAGCAGGAGAAGGGCGAAGGCGACGCCGGCGAGGCGCAGGAGCAGGCCGACTCGCCGGACCGCGACGAGCTCGACGCCGATAGCGAAGAGCCGGAAGGCATCGAAACCTCCGAGCCCTGGCGTCCCAACACCTCGGTTCTCGATAACCCAGAGCCCTTCGGCTACAAGGTTTACACGCGCTCCCACGATGAGGAGGTCGCGGCGGAGGACATCTCCAATCCGGAGGAGCTCGAGCGCCTCAGGACCTTCCTCGACAAGGAGTTGAAGGCGCTCGCGAGCGTCGTCGCGCGCTTAGCCAACCGCTTGCAGCGCCGCCTGCTGGCCCAGCAGAACCGCGCCTGGGACTTCGATCTCGAGGAGGGCGCTCTCGACGCGGCGCGCCTGACGCGCATCGTTACCGATCCCATGCACCCGCTCTCCTTCAAGCGCGAGCGCGATACCGATTTTCGCGATACGGTCGTCACATTGTTGCTCGACAATTCGGGATCGATGCGCGGCCGGCCGATCATGGTGGCGGCCTGCTGTGCCGATATCCTTGCGCGTACGTTGGAGCGATGCGGAGTAAAGGTCGAGATCCTGGGCTTCACCACCCGCGCCTGGAAGGGCGGCCAGTCGCGCGAGGATTGGCTCGCGGCCGGCAAGCCGGCGGCCCCCGGCCGTCTCAACGACCTGCGCCACATCATCTACAAGACGGCGGACGCGCCCTGGCGCCGCGCCAAGCGCTCGCTCGCGCTCATGATGCGCGAAGGCCTCTTGAAGGAGAACATCGACGGCGAGGCCTTGGCCTGGGCTCACGCGCGGTTGATGGCTCGCCCCGAGCAGCGCCGCATCCTGATGATGATCTCGGACGGCGCCCCCGTCGACGATTCGACGCTCTCCGTGAACTCCGGCAGCTACCTCGAGCAGCATCTGCGCAAGGTCATCGAGGAGATCGAGACCCGCTCGCCCGTGGAGCTGATCGCCATCGGCATCGGCCACGACGTGACGCGCTACTACGCCCGCGCCGTCACCATTTCGGACCCGAGCGAGCTTGCCGGCGCCATGACGGACAAGCTCGTCGAGCTGTTCGAGGAAGCGCCCAAGGTGCTGCCGAAGCGCGCGCCCCAGGGCCGCCGCCTCCACTGACGCAAGCCATCGAATGAGAGGGGACCTTCGCATGCGAGCTTGCTCGTCCATCGGTGCTGCGGTCGCGGTCCTTGCGACTGTCGGCGCCGCGTCGGCGCAGGTGAAGCCCGATACGGCCGGCATCGAGACGCAGCAAATCGAGGTGCGCGCGCACGCCATCGAGAGCTTTGCCAAAAGCGGTGCCGGGCCGACCGTGAGCCCGCGTTTGCAATGGCGCGGGGGACTGGAGCTGAGTTCGCCCTCGACGCACTTCGGCGGTTGGTCGGGCCTCGCGCTGGGCCCCGACGGCAAGAGCCTCGTCGCCGTCTCGGATTCCGGTATCTGGATGACCGGCGAGCTTGCCTACGACGGGAGGCGCCCGAAAGGCATCGTCTCGGCGCGCATCGGCGCGCTCAGGAATTTGAAGGGCGCCCCGCTCGCCAAGCCGCGCGAGCGCGACGCTGAAGCCATCACACTGGCATCCGGAACCCCTGCCACGGGCACGGCCTACATCGCGTTCGAGCAGGCCGACCGGATCGGTGTCTTCCAATTGGACGAGGACGGCCTTGGCAGGCCGTCGTCCTACATGGATATGCCCAAGGAAGCTGCGCGCATGCGCATGGACGGCATCGAGGCGCTGACGGTCCTCGCCGGCGGCCCCCACAAGGGCGCGCTGATCGCCTTCGCCGAGAACCCGCCGCGTGGCGAGAAAGTGCATCGCGGCTGGATCTGGATCTCCGGCAAACCGAAGGGCTTCACGGTCCCGGACATCGGCGGCTTCAGCATCACCGACGCCGCGAGCCTCGCCGACGGAAGCGTGCTCATCGTCGAGCGCCGCTTCCGGTGGACGGAAGGGTTGAAGGTTCGCTTGCGCCTGCTCGAAGCGGACAGCATCGCGCCCGCCGGCACGGCCAAGGGAGAAGTCCTCCTCGCGGCCGATAACGCGTCAGCGGAGATCGACAATCTCGAAGCGCTCGCCGTCTCTCGCGGTGAGGATGGCGAGACGGTCGTCACGGTGATGTCGGACGATAATTTCAACCGCTTCCTGCAGCGCACGGTGCTCTTGCAGTTCACGCTGAAAGACGAGCCCGCCACCGAAGCGGCGGTGAAAGAGACGGAAAGCGTGAGGAAGTGACGGCTACATTGCCGTCCCGATGACCAGGGTCCAGAACGACTTGAACTCCGTCTTCGGATCCTGAACCAGAGCGAGGCCCATCTCGCGACCGTCGGAAAGCAGCAGGTTTTTGTTGTGCCCGGGGCTTTCCTTCCAGCCTTTCAGCACCTCGTCGAACGAGGCCTGCCCGGTGCCGACATTCTCCGCCGCAACGCGCGGCTTGTAGCCCGTGCGTTTGACGCGGTCCCACGGATTGGACCCGTCGGAGCCGTAGTGCGAGATGCGGTCCCACTTTGCGAGATCGCGGCTATGCTCTTTCGCGGCTTCGGTGAGTGACGCATTGAGCCTCAGCGGCTTGAGCCCCTTTTCCGAGCGGTATTGATTGATCAGGTCGCGCGCTCTCTCTGCGTCGAGCGCGGTATGCGAGTAGTCGCGGTCGGAGAGCGCGCCGGGCGGCGCCTTCTCGAAGGAACCCTTGGGAGCTTTGTCGGGCGCGAGTGCCGCAACGCGCGTGCCGTTGAGTGATGAGCGGGAGCTGCGATCGATCGATCCGGTCGCGTTGCCGAAGCTGGATCCGCCGGACGGGCTGACCGACGCCGTGTCTCCTAGCTCGTTGAAGCCCGAGGAAACGGAGCTCGTGTTGAGGCTGCAAGCGCCCAGACCGAGCGTGGCCGCCAGAACGATTGAAAGGGCAACGCGGTACATTCCCGTAACTCCCGCTGTTTACGCGCGGTAACTGTGAGTCAACATCGCAGGTAGGAGTTAACTCGTCGTTAAGACTAAGACGGCGTCAACTCGAGCGATTCGCTGCGAGGGAAAGGCGAACTTGTTGTCTCCCCAGACACTTCGGCATGAGTTGCGCCATCAATCTTGCGCCCTCCACCATCGTGCTTCCCCCGAAGCCCTTGATAACTTTTGCTAACGAACATGTCGCCATTGGGGCAATCGGCGGAGCGGACGGGCGATCGGATCGGGAGTGCATGCAACTCGGCAAAAAATGAGCGACCCGTGCTCCCGAATCCCTTGGATCTCAAGACATTCTGACTCATTCTCCCTGAATCGAGCCGGTGATTCGCGCGTACGGCCTCTCGTCATCTTCAGCCCAGAGAAGGAGACGTGCGAAATGTCGGCGCTTGGCAGCGGTGCACCCCTTGCCGGGCCGCGGCGCAAAGGCGCTTCGGCCACCGGCCACCTGATCCTCGTCCGTGTGGCGGCAGCCGGCGGCGCGACTCGCGCCGAGGTCGCGACGGATCTCGCCCCGCTCTTCACGCATAAATTGTCTCCCGCCGACTGGCGCCGTCTCGCCGAGAAGGAGATCGGCCTTCTTATTGCCGGTGGTCTCGCGGTCGAGACCAAGAGCCGTCTTGCCCCCACGGACACCGGCGCATCCGCCACGGCCCGTTATCTCGGCCTGAAGTCCTGGGAGCCAAGGCCTTGGCCGGAGCTGCGCGACGTCGCCCTCATTGCCAAGGGACTGGGCCTCGAGAAAGAGACGGCGGCCCGCCTCAAACCGCTGGCCCGCGTCGAGGGCCTGCGCACGTTGATCGTCCAGAAAGCGTTCGGGCTTTCGGTGAAGAAGAACGCGCCGCCGACAAAGCTTCGCGCCCAGCTCGCCGTGGTGGCGCTGGAGCGCGCCTTCGGCAACCGCATCAAGGCCGGGTTCGGCAAAGGCTCGGCGCTCTCCGCCAAAGCCGGCCGCTTGCTCGCCGGACAGCTTTCCCAGAACCCGCGCGCATTCGCGACCGACGCCAAGCTCGTCTCGGAGCTTGCCAGCGAATGCGCGGGCGCCGCCGACTCGACGCTGGAAGCACTCCGCACCGGGATTCTGCGCGGCCTTGGCGCACGCGCGCTCGAAGCCTCGGAAGGCACGCCAGCCGAGACTGAAGCACCGGCAGTGATGCCGGTACGCGTCGCCACGCCCGTGCAGTTGCAGCCGGCGGCTAACGATCAGGCGCCGACCGCCGCGAGCCCGCCGAAATCCCTTCGCCCGGATCTCGCGGAGTTCGCGCGCGCCGTGAAGAGCGCGGCCGCCACCCGCGCCGAGGGGTGGGCCGGCAGCCGCAAGGCATTCATCTCTCATGTCTGGGAGGCAATTCGCGCCGGCCAGCCGTCGTGGCAGGTTTCCGAGATCGAGTTCAAATGCATGTTGGCCGAGGCGCATCGCTTGGGCGCGCTCGTGCTGGCCAACGCCGATCTCAAGGACAAGAAGAGCATGGCGGACATCGAAAGCTCCGCCGTTCCCTACAAGAATACCGTTTGGCATTTCGTGCGGGTGGACGAGTAGCACGCCCGCTTATTCCGAATATTTGCGTTGGAGACTGTTGACGCATGCACGAGGACGTCGTCGTCGAGGCCGGAGCCGCGGACAAGCTGTCCCAGGCTTTTGAGCACAGCATCACCTGGGAGGACGACATCTGGCGGGCCGATCCCGTCGATGTTCCCGAGGTGCATGTGAAGGCGCGCCGCAAGTTCGCCGATCTCCTGTCCCAGGTGACGGGCGGGCGCGGCGGCGCGGCGACGCAGTCGCGCATCCTCTTGTTCCACGGGCAGTCCGGCGCCGGCAAGACGCACCTCTTGCGCGCACTCCGCACGACGGCGCATCGCGAGGGTAAGGCCTATTTCGGCTACGCCCAGATGACGCCCGATGTCGCCAACTACGCCGACTACTATCTGCGCCGCCTCGTCCATTCTCTGGAGAAGTCCTACGATCCGGACAATGACGGCGAAAGCGCCCTGGCCCGGCTGACCGAACGCCTGGTCGGCGATCCCGACGTGCTGTCCAAGGCCGACTTGAAGGAGCTGCGCGACGGCTCGCTCGCCGACGAGGAGCTGGCGAGTCTGATCCTGCGCCTCGCCGACGGCGTCGTTGCGGCTCCCAAGTTCCGCGACCTCGAGCTCGACATCAACATCGTCCGCGCTCTTCTTTACCTCGAGCGCAAAGACCCGCGCATCGACCAGCGCGTCCGCCAGTACCTGTTCGGTCGCCAGTTGACGGCGCTCGCCCATCAGGCGGTGGCGGCGCTCGATCCCAACACCGGCGAGGATCGCGCCTTCGAGATCATCACCGCCCTCGGCACGCTGATGTGGACCGTCGACCGCGCGGCGCTGGTGTTCTCCATCGACCAGGTCGAGGATCTGCGCTTCTTCGACGACGCCGAGGAGCGCTTCCAGAGGGCGACACGCGATCTGATCCAGATTGCCAACCGGCTGCCCAACGCCATCATCATCATCTCGTGCCTTGAGGACTTCTACGGCCAGGTGCGCGGCGTTCTCGCCCAGTCGTACGTTGACCGCATCGAGAAGTCGGGCCCCGTGGCGCTGCACGAGACGCGCACGCCCGAGGAGGCGCGCCTGATCATCGCCAAGCGCCTGGGCCATATCGCCGAGCAGGGCGGCGGCCTCGGCTTCCCCGACCCCGGCAAGTTCTTCGGCCCTGACTTCTTCGAGGAGTTCGGCGGCTTGTCCACGCGCCGCCTCCTGGAGCACGCCCAGAGCCGCCTGCGCGACAAGACTGCGCCGGAAGAGGGCGATGAGCCTGCCGGCGATCAGGGGTCATGGACGTCGACTCTCGCGTCCGTCCTTGGTGGCATCTTCGGCGGAGCGGATGGCGGCGGCGACACCGCGCGCCCGCTTTCGCCGTCCGTCGACTACCGCGACGCCTGGGAGCGCTTCCAGAGCGCATCGGAAGCCGAGATCCCCTCGGACGAGAACGAGCTCATGGACGTGTTCGCGTCCGCGCTGTCCCTCGCCAAGGAGGAATGGGGCGGCACCATCAAGCTCAATGTCGGCGGCCTCGAGGTGTCCGACGAGGTTCCGGGCCTGGATCTCAGGGTCAACCACAAGTCCGGCCACATGAGCGAGCTTCGCGTCTTTCTGTGCAACCGCCCGACTCAGGGTGGCGGCCTGAAGCGTCAGCTCGACAAGGTGCTGCCGATGACCGCCGGCAAGAGCTGCGTCATGCTGCGCGCCAGCGATTACCCGCCCAACAAGAAAAACCAAACCGCACAGGCCTTCCGCAAATTCCGCGAGGGCGGCGGCCGCCTGTTCACGATCCCGATCCCCGAGTGGGAGCGCATGATGATGGTGCGCGAGTTCCACGCTCACTACCGCAACGACCCGGGTTTCCAAGCCTGGTTCGAGGACGCCAAGCTGCTCTCCAACATCATATCCATCATCAGCGTCCTGCGCCTCGATCTGCTCGGCCGCGCGCTGCCGCGCGCCGTACGCGAGACCGAAGCCACCCCCGAGGCGGCCGCAACAACGCACGCCGCAGCCGAGCTGCGCGCTCAGGATCCGGCGCTGCCGCCGCCCTGGTCCTTGGACAGCGGCGCGGCCGAGCCGCTGCCGGCCAACGACGACGAGCTGCCGCTCTCCGTCCTCCTGGACGAGACGGGAAGCGTCGGGACGAGCATCCTCGCCGGCCGCGAGAACGGACGCGGCGGCAAGCCCGTCACGCTCAACATGAACGTGTTGAAACGGCACGCCGCGGTGCTTGGCGGCTCGGGCTCCGGTAAGACGACGCTCGCGTTGTGTCTCATCGAGCAGCTTCTGCTCAAGGGCATCCCGGCCGTCCTCATCGACCGCAAGGGTGACCTCTGCAGCTACGCCAACCCCGACGTCTGGCGCGCCAACGACGACGAATACACGGAGCGGCGCGGCGAGCGCGAGAAGCTGGCCGACGCCATCGACGTGGCCGTCTACACGCCCGGCCGCTCGTCCGGCCGCCCGATCTCGATCACGCTGCTCCCGAACGGCATCAACGAGCTGCCCGATCACGAGCAGCAGTTGCTCGCCAACCTGTCGGCCGCCGCTCTCGGCGACATGCTGCATCTGAAGAACTCGGCGACCCACCAGAAGCAGTCCGGCACGCTCTCGGTTGCGCTCCGCATCCTGGGCTCGCGCCACAGCCGCGAGGTCACGCTGGGAGACCTCATCCACCTGCTCGAGGACGAGGATGCGGAGCTGACCGATCTCACGCAGCGCATGGATCCCTCGGGCAAGATCCGCCGCGATCTTGTCGCTCAGCTCGACAGCCTCCGCCACCGCAACGCCGCGCTCTTCGAAGGCGGCGGCGAAAGCCTGCGCATGGACAGCCTGCTCGGCATCGGTCCCTTCGCGCGCGACGGCCGCACGCGACTGTCGATCATCTACACGGGCTTCCTCGGCGACAACGAGAACATCCTGTTCTGGGTCTCGCAGTTCCTGTCGGAGGCGCTTCGCTTCTGCCAGAGGAACCCCAACGACGAGCTGCAAGCCGTCGTCATGTTCGACGAGGCGGACCTTTACATCCCGGCCAACGCCAAGCCGGCGACCGCCGAGCCGCTGCAGAGCCTCTTGAAGCGAGCGCGATCCGCGGGCTTGGGCCTCATGCTGGCGACCCAGTCGCCGGGCGACCTCGACTACAAGAGCCGCGATCAGATCACGAGCTGGTTCATCGGCCGCGTGCGAGAGGACACCGCGCTGCGGAAGCTCAAGGCCGCATTCCAGAGCGAGAGCGGGCTCGACCCCGCCGCCGTGCTTCCGGGCCAGACCGTCGGCGAGTTCCATCTCGTCCAGGAAGGTCTTGTCCGAAGCATGAAGGCGCAGCGCTCGTTGATCGAGGCCGAGCAGGTGCCCTTCGACCGCATCGAGCAGCTCGCGCACGAGACCAAGGGCCAGGACGAGCGCCAGCTCCGCCTTTTCGACGCCCTGAGGACGTCCACAGCCCGTCGCGGCTGATGGCCGCTTCGGCGCCAGGCCTGTGTCCAAACGGCAACAAAAAACGCGGTCGCGCCGAGCGCAAACGGCGCAGCGCCCAATTCAGGACGCGAAACTTTGGTTTGATCCACGAGCTGAAGAATTTGAAATAGCGAAGGAAAGAATGCCTATTTGACGAGGGTTATCGCATTGCAGCAACGGCGCCTCGCTTTCGCGAATAAGAATGTGGCAAAAATTGGAAAGACCCATAGAGGGAATTTATTCCCTATTGTATTATATCCCCGTTTCGTGGGTGAGGGGTCTCCGCGAGACAAACGGAAGACACCGGTGAGGAGTGGGCGGCCTCGCGGGTGGGTGCGTAGTGTGCGGGGTTTGTCGTGTTATGCTTGGTAGATCATTTTTGATGTTGGTGGTGGCCACCTTATTGGGTCCGGCTGTCGGAGTGGGTCTATTCGTCCTGCTCAACACCATGTAAGCGTCCGCCACGCGGCGGTCTCGGGGATCGTGGTCGTGTCGGCTTCGGACTGATCCGGAGCGTCTGCGGTCGCGCTTGAGCGCACGTGAAGCGTCGGCATCCAAAATCTCCTGATTTTTGGATCGCCGCTGGAATTGTTTCTTTTGATGTCGGCCGCGCTGCGCCGGCGCCCGCAAGGGGTGCCGTTTTCGCAGCGCCCAATTTCCCCCGAGCTTCCGCCATAAAGCGCCCTTACCAAAGAGGGGCCGCCGCCGGGCTTGGCCACCTCTTTGCCCTCTGTCACGCGATGCTGTTCCTGTTTCGCCTTCTCGCCCGTGCGCGTGAGATCCTCATCGCTGTTCCGATGCGGATCGTGAGCCTGTTCGGCGAATGGATCGCATTCAATCCGCGCCTCGACCCGCTCCGCTACGTGGCAATGGCCGCGACCGCCTATCTCGTCTTTGCAATTCTGCTGGTCTACATCGTGGCTCCCCTGCGCGGGATCGCGGGTCACTATCTCCTCGGCGAAAAGATCCGCTACGACGCAGAGCGCTGGCTTGCGACCGCCATCTATGATCGCGGCGGCGGCTTCGTCGGCACCTTCGATGCCCGCCTCGACAGCCAGCGCGACGTCAACTACACGGACGCCGCCATCGACGTCGGCGACTACACGGCCAACCCCGACCACAAGTCGATCCCCGTACGCGCGGTCCCGCCCTACTACTGGCAATGCCTCGTCCACCACGAGGATCGCTATCTCGGCACCTGGCGCAATCCTTTCGGCATCGACTTGCCGGGCGTGCTGAAGATCCCGTACTCCTCGCTGATGCGCTCGATCGCGCTTAGACGGCCGAGCCTCGGCGTCGGCGGCTCGACGCTCTCCATGCAGCTCGTGCGCGTGATCTACAATACGCCGCCCCACAGCGGCGAGGGGGCTGCAACCAAACTCTCGCGCAAGTTCTCCGAATGGTGGCTGGCCCCCGTCGTCCAGCACGAGCTGACCCACGGCGGGGATTTCACCCCGTTGCAGCAATGGGCCGCGAACCACCTCTGGCTTGCGCAGCGAACCGGCGGGCAGCCGTTGCACGGCATCGAGGTCACGAGTCGGGTCGTGTTTGGCAAGGACACGAGTTCACTTTCCGTCGCCGAGCAGTTCGTTCTGGCCTCCGCCGTCAACAAGCCGATCATCCTGCTGCCGGGTGACGCCCGCCTGAACGCGGTCCGCCTCGATCGCTGGCGCTTCATCGTCGAGGTGCGCGCCCGCGTTTGTGCCGAGGCGTTGATCCCGGATGAGGATCTGAAGAAGCAGGTCCTGTTCGAGCTGATCGAGATGGCGAGCGGTCCGCCCGATCCCAAGGTCAAGCCGAAGCTGCAGGCGGCTCTCGACCTCTACGCGCCCGGTGAAGCCAAGCGTGCCGAAGCCAATCCGGTCGCACGCGCCAACGCGCTGATGCCGTCGGCGCGCTTCGGCCTGCGCGAGGAAATGAAAGAGATCTACGGCTTCGGCTGGCGCGAGCATGTGCGCGGTGTAACGACCACCATCGATGCCGCGGCCAACCTTGCCTTTCACGAAAGGATCAAGGCCGGGCTCGCCAGGATCGATGCCGCCGTCCACGCCAAGCTTGCGCCTGGCTTTACGCTGGACCCCGCCAAGGCCGGTCCCGACAGGAAGCTGCCCACCGTCACCGTTGTCGCCGCCGATGCCAAAGGCGAAATCGTGCGCTACTACGAGGCCGGCGAGACCGCGCCCTACTTTGGCGCCCACGTGGCCCGCGATTCCGCGACAGGCCGCTACGACCCCGCGCGCGACCCGCGCATGATCGCCTCCACCGGCAAGATGATCGCAGCCATTGCCATCGCCAACAGCGGCCGCGACAACGCGGCATCTCTCTATTTGGACACGGAAGCCCCGGATCGCGGCCTCGACACCTGCGCCAAGGGACACGGCCGCTACGGCCGCCGGGCGATCGTCACCTTCGCCTGCTCCCTCAACGCCCCGCTCCTCAACCGCGCCGCACGCGCGGGCCAAGTCCGCGTACGGGCGCTCATCGACGGCTTCGGCTTCACCATGCCACCGCGGGATGCCTTCGGCCACGACACGCCGCCGTCGACGGCCGCCGTGCTCGGACAGATCTCGGGCGCCCCGCGCAAGGTGCACCATATGTCGGCCGTCATCCTGGCCGCAATGCTCGGTCGAGGCGCCACCCCGGTGCGCGAGCCGACGCTCGTCAAGCGCTACGACTTCACGGGCATCGAAAGTCTTCTCGCCGGAAATACGGATCCGCGCGCGCCGATCATCCCCAACCGGCTCATCCGCCGCCACGCCGTCCCGCTGCTCAGGGTCCTCCTGTCGGCGCCGCTCTGCTACACCGCCCACGGCGCGTCGGTTGGCACGCTGAAGTCGCTCGCGCCGTGGTGCGCGGCGCGCCGCAAGGGCGTGCGCCTGCACTTCGCCAAGACCGGAACGCAAGTGACGGCCGACCCAAACGCCACCGTCGATGTCTGGACGACGGGCGGCCTGCAGTTCTCGAACGGAGCCGCTTATTCTTATGTGGTGCTGGTCGGCACGGGATCCGGCTCCGAGCCCTGGGCCACCAAGGTCCACGCGGCGGATGTCGCGGCACCGCTGCTCGAAATCCTGCTCGAAGATCTCGCCGGACACGCACGCGAGAACCCGATGCCGTCGCTGCTTCCGGCCAAGCCGTCGGCTCCGCGCCCCGTCGCCAGCAACTAGACCATGATCGCTTTGGACCCTATCAGTCCAAAGCGTGAATCATCGGTCTCATAGAAGAACCTAAACTTCGAACACCACCGCGCCGCCGGTGAGACCCGCGCCGGCCGCCGACATCAAGATCCGCTGGCCGGTCCTGAGCGGCGTCTGCTCGGCCGCGAGCGACAGCGTAAGCGGGATCGTCGCCGCCGAGCTGTTGGCATAGAGCGCGACCGAGGACAGCAACTTCTCGTCCGGCACGCCAAGCTGCCGCTGCGCCGCGCCGATGATGCGCGCGTTCGCCTGATGCGGCACGAAGAAGTCGATGTCGTCGATGGAGAGACCGGCCCGCGCCAGCGCTTTGTTCGACGCGTCTGTCATGATCTTCACCGCGCGCGTGAATACGGCGCGTCCATCGCTGATGTGCATCAGCGCGGCATCGGGGCCGAGGCCATCGACAAACGGTCTGCGGCTGCCGCCGGCCGGAATCTGGATCAGGTCGTACGCGGCACCCTCCGACGCGAGATGCAGCCCGCGCACGCCGGCCGTCTGCCGTTCCGAGGGCACGAGCAGCGCCGCCCCCGCGCCGTCTCCGAACAGCACGGCGCTCACCGGATCGTCGAGGTTGAGCCGTCGCGAAAGAATGTTGGCCGCGATCACGAGCGCTGGCGCTTGGTTCTGCCGCACGAAGCCGTCGGCAAAGCTCAAGGCATAGAGAAAGCCGCCGCACGCCCCCGCCATGTCGATGGCGCCGGCGCTTCCAGCACCGAGGCGGTGTGCGACCAGTGGTGCGGTCGGTGGCAGCAGATGGTCCGGAGTCGATGTCGCGAGCACGACGAGACCGAGCGAAGCGCGGTCGAGTCCGGACTTGGCCAGCGCCATCTCGCCAGCCTTGACCGCGAGATCCGAGAGCGCCTCGTCGGGTGCTGCGAAGCGGCGTTCCGCAATGCCGGTCCGCTTGAGCGTCCAGCCCGGCTCCACACCCAGTCGCGCTTCGATTTCAGCGTTTGTCACGCGCCGCTCGGGCGCATAGTGTCCGAGCGCAAGAAGCGCCGATCCCACGTTTCCTGTCTGCATGGCCCCTCTATAGAGGCCAGCGTCGCCCACACAAGGTCCAAATCACCTCATGACTAAGCCGATCCTGCTGGTGGTCGCCGCCGCGCTCGTCGATCGTGACAATCGCGTTCTCATTTCCAGGCGGCCCGAGGGCAAATCGCTGGCCGGCCTGTGGGAGTTTCCCGGCGGCAAGGTCGATGCCGGTGAGACGCCCGAGGCCGCGCTGCGCCGGGAGCTCAAGGAGGAGCTTGGGATAGAAGTGTGTGAGACCTGCCTGGCGCCGTTCACGTTCGCCAGTCATTCCTACAAGGATTTCCACCTTCTCATGCCGCTGTTTCTTTGCCGCAACTGGGAGGGCGAGGCGGAGCCCCGGGAAGGCCAGGAGATAGCCTGGGTGCGTGCCAAGCGGCTCGCTGACTATCCGATGCCCCCAGCCGATGCGCCGCTCATTCCCTGGCTGCGCGATTTGCTCGGGTAGACGCTCACATCGAACGCCTGTTTGCAGCTCCCCAATGTCGGGTCCGGGCTTGACCCCACCATCCGGGGCCGAGCATGCTGCGCGAGAGCGAGGGAGGTCGAGATGCACGTCGAGTTGGGACGAGGAGCCTGGCGTCAGATGACGACGGCGGATTTGCCCTCCGTATGCGCCATCGCCGATCGCATTCATCTCGCCTATCCGGAGGACGACGCCGTATTCGTCGAGCGCTTTCGGCTCTATCCGGCCGGTTGCGCGACGCTCGAGTCCGACGGCAAGGCCATGGCCTATGCCGTGACCCACCCTTGGCACTACGCTGAGCCGCCGGCCCTCAACGTCATGCTTGGGACGCTGCCGGATCCGCCCACGACCTACTACATCCACGACATCGCCCTGCTCCCCGAGACGCGCGGCACCGGCGCCGGCTCGGCGATCGTCGAAGCCATCATCGCACATGCGGCCTCCACGGGCGTCTCCAACGTGTCGCTGGTCGCGGTGAACAAATCGGTGCCGTTCTGGAGTCGCTTTGGCTTCGCGGTGACCGAGGAGCCCAAGCTCGCCGCCAAGCTGCTGACCTACGACGCCGACGCCCGCTTCATGGTCCGCCGGCTCTAGAGTTTCCGCTCCGGCACGCCGAGGGCGTCCGCAAGCCGTGACGTGGCGGAGCCGGGCTTCAGGGGTTGCGGCTGGCTCTCGTGCGGCGCCCAGGCCGTCAGCGTCAGGATCTCGAACGTCGCCACGACGCGACCGTCCGGGCGCCCGAAGCGCTCGGCATAGATCTCTGCCGCCCGCAACAGAAGCCTGCGCGTCACCGGCACCCGCCGCCGCTCAGCCAGCATGTTGGATGCGCCCATCCCCTTGAGGTCGCGCATGAGCGCCAGCGGATCGGCGTAGGCGACGGGGACGGTATCGGAATCGACCACCGGCAGCGCAAAGCCCGCCCGCTGCAGAAGGCCACCGAGATCGCGCACGTCCGCGAACGGCGCCACGCGCGGCGACACCCCGTCCGCGATCTCGCCCTCTGCCGCAAGCCATGCTTCGCGTAGCTCCTGCAGCGTGCGCCCGCCGAGCAGCGCGGCGAGCAGCAGGCCGTCCGGCTTCAACGCGCGCCGGATTTGGATGAGCGCTCCCGGAAGATCGTCGACGAGGTGCAGCGAAAGACCGGATACGGCGAGATCGAGGGACTCGGGCGCGAGCGGCAATGCGTCGAGATGTGCGACCACGCGCGGCGCCGGCGCCTTTTCGAGCAGGCGCGCCGCCGGGTCGAGGGCTACGATGCGTCCCACGTTGGGCGCCGCACCGATCCGTCGCGTCAGGATGCCGTGGCGCGCGCCGATATCGGCAGCAACGGCAAAATCCCGCCGCACGATGGCGAGGCGCTCCGAAAGATCGTCCGCCACGCGCCGCAGGAGAAAATCATGAGCCGCGGCGCCAGGCGCGGCCCGGTTGCTCCGCGCCGTGAGCAGGGCCACATCGAAAATGGCGTGGGGAGCCGACATTCCGGGGACGCGAAGCCTTTCAGGATCCAATGAAACCCGTGCTAGAAAGACCATTCTAGCAGACGCTGGAGATTGAGTGTGGCGGAATGGAGCCTGGAGGAAGATTGCGGCCCGGAGGGCGCGCGTGGGCCGCAGCCGGGGCTCCTCCGCCGATCGCTTCGTGCGCTCTCCGATATGGTGATGCCGCCCGTCTGCCTCGTGTGCCGGACTCGGATCGAGGCGCACGACGCGCTTTGCGCCCGGTGTTGGCGCGATATCGACTTTATTCGCCCGCCACTCTGTGATCGCTTGGGGCTGCCGCTTCCGTTCGATACGGGTGGCACCATGATATCGGCTGCGGCAGCAGCCGATCCGCCCCCATTCGCCCGCGCCCGCGCGGTCGCGGCGCACACCGGATCCATGCGCACGCTCGTTCATGCGTTGAAGTTCCATGACCGCCAGGACGCGCGACGGCTGCTCGGAAAATGGCTCGTCGAGGCCGGTCGCGAGCTTTTGGTGGACAGTGAGGTCGTCGTCCCCGTGCCGCTCGCCCGCGGCCGCCTTCTGGCACGCCGTTTCAATCAGTCGGCCATCCTCTCGCGTGAGGTGGCCCGCTTGGCGAAGCTTTCGTTTGAGCCGCTTTTGCTGGAGCGGACCCGCGCCACCGCCAGCCAGGTTGGATTGTCCCGCGGAGAGCGCCAGCGCAACGTGAGAGGCGCTTTCGCTGTTCCCACGCGTCTCGCGGCACGCGCCAAGGGCCGCAATATCCTCCTCATCGATGACGTTATTACCACCGGCTCGACGGTCGGCGCCTGTGCACGTGCGCTCATCCGCGCGGGCGCCGGGCGTGTCGACGTGCTGGCCCTGGCGCTTGTCACCGATCAAGCCCCGATTCCCGGCTGAAAAGACGGTCCAAATACTGGAAAAATGCCGCAAATCATTGTGACATGAGGCGCAGCGGACTTTGCAGCGCAGCATTACGCGGCTACATTTCCCGCAGAAGCTCAAGCCGGCCGTCGAGGAACCCGGAAGGACATGGCCAAAGTCACGATCTACACCACCATCCTTTGCCCCTATTGCCACATGGCGAAGGAGCTTCTGCGCGCCAAGTGCGTGCTCTTCGAGGAGGTGGACGTCACCGGCAAGGCCGCTCTGCGTGCCGAAATGAAATCCAAGGCAGGCGGGCGCAATACCGTGCCCCAGATTTGGATCGGTGAACGCCATGTGGGCGGCTGCGACGACCTCATGTGTCTCGAGCGCAATGGCAAGCTGGACCCGCTCCTTTCGGCGAGTGCGTGATCGCAATGCCGGCCGGTGAGCTTCCGAAGACATTGCGTGTCGGCCTCGTCCAGATGTGCTCGGGGCGCGACATCGCACGCAACGTCGCAGATGCCACGGCGCTGATCAAGGAAGCCGCAAGCGGCGGAGCGGCCTACGTCCAGACGCCCGAGGTTACGACGCTGATGGAGCTCGATCGCGAGCGCCTGTTCACCGTAGCCGAGCCCGAGAGCTCCAATTCCGCACTCGACCAGTTTGCGGCCCTCGCGAGCGACCTGGCCATCTGGCTGCACATTGGCTCGATGGTGGTGAAGGCGAGCGACACCAAGCTTGCCAACCGCTCGTTCCTGATCTCCCCCGCGGGGAAGATCACGGCGCGCTACGACAAGATCCATATGTTCGACGTCGATCTCCCGAACGGCGAGGTTTACCGCGAGAGCGCCAGCTACGATCCGGGCGCACGCGCCGTTGTCGCTCCGCTACCGTGGGGAAGCCTCGGCTTCTCGATCTGCTACGACCTGCGGTTTCCTTATCTCTATCGCGCGCTCGCCCAAGCCGGCGCGTCGTTTCTTGCTGTCCCGGCGGCTTTTACGCGCCTGACCGGCGAAGCGCACTGGGTCACGCTGCTCCGCGCTCGCGCAATCGAGGCGCAGTGCTATGTGCTCGCGGCCGCGCAGGGAGGATTGCACGAGCACGGCCGCGAGACGTTCGGTCACAGCCTCGTCGTGTCGCCCTGGGGCCATATTCTGGCGGAAGGGGGCATTCATCCGTCAGTCATTTTCGCTGACCTAGAGTTGGCCATGATTGAGGATGTCCGCTCGCGCGTGCCGTCCTTGCGGCACGACCGGGAGTTCGTAGTCGAGGCGGACGGAAAGGCCGCCACAAAGGTCAAGCCATGATCAAGTTCAGCCTCGTTTGCCACGAGGGCCACGAGTTCGAAGCCTGGTTCCGGAGCGGTGCTGCCTATGAGGCTCAGAGCGCCCGCGCCCAGGTCGCCTGCCCGCACTGTGGCAGCCACACGGTCGACAAAGCCATTATGGCCCCCGCCGTCGCCAAGCGGACGGAGGCGGTGCCGGCGAGTGGGCCGCGCACGCAGCCGACGCAGCAGCAGTATCGGTTTCTCCGCAGGCTGCGCGACGAGATCCACGCCAAGACGGAGTACGTGGGGGGGCGGTTCGCCGAAGAGGCGCGCAAGATCCATTTCAACGAGGCTGAGCAGCGCGGCATCTACGGTGAGGCCACCGCCGACGAGGGGAAGGACCTTGCCGAGGATGGAATCCCGTTCCTCCCCGTGCCGCGCCTCCCCGAGGACCTGAACTAGCGTCGCGTCTTTAGCAGCCGAGCGCGGACCGGATGCGCATTCCGATCTGGTCGAGCGGCAGCACCTCGTCCGCGCCGCCGGCCTCGATCAGCGTACGCGGCATGCCGTACACCACGCAGGATGCCTGGTCCTGGGCGATATTGTGCGCGCCGAGCTTGCGCAGCTTTCCAAACTCGATCGAGCCGTCGCCGCCCATGCCCGTCAGCATGACGCCGAGCACGTTCTTGCCGAAAGCGCTGCGCGCACTTTCAGCGAGGACATCGACGGACGGCTTGTAGAGGCTTTCGCCATGGTCGGGGCTGATCTTGATCTCGGTCGCCGAGATGCGCGTTTGCATGCCGCCTGGCGAGATGTAGACGGTGCCCTTTGTCAGCGCCATTCCGTCCGCCGCCTCGACGATCTTCGGCTTGCAGGTGTCATTGAGCCGATTCGCCAGCGCGTTCGTGAAATTCGGCGGCATGTGCTGGGCGACAACGAGCGGCACAGGCAGCGCCTCTGGCAGCTGCGACAGCACCGCTTGTAGCGCCTGCGGCCCGCCGGTGCTGGAGCCGATGATGCAGACCTTCGCATTGACGCGGGCGCCTCCGGCGGCGCGGGGCGGCGCCGTCGTTGGCCTGAGAACCAAGGTCGGCTTCGGCGTCGACAGGCGAGATTTGTGCGTCTTGGCTTCGACGGCGGCCAAAAGCTTTTCGTGAATTCGATCCACGCCGCGGGATTTCGGAATGAAATCGACGGCACCGAGAGCCAGCGCTTCGAGCGTGATGGCGGCGCCTTGCTCGGTCCTGGCCGACAGCATGATCACGGACGCCGTGCTTTGCCGCACGATCTCTTTGAGCGCATCGAGACCGTTCATGATCGGCATGTCGATGTCGAGCGTCACGACGTCGGGCTGCAGCGCCAGCGTCTTCTCGACGGCATCACGCCCGTCGACGGCTGTGCCGACAACCTTGAACCGAGGATCTGATTCGATCTTGGGGGGCAGTACGCCCCGCATGAAGGGCGAATCGTCTACGACAAGGACGCGAATGAGAGGTGCGGACATGCGCGCGTTCCCTTGGAGGTGCCTGGGCCGGACACCGGGTTTGTTATTGGTGACCTCGGGCGCATGCGGTGGGCCCCGAGGACAACCTGGAAACGCATAGTTAACATCGAGAAGTTTCTTTTCCGTTACGTCCGCAACCGTCGTACCCCGCAGAAAAGACAAGTTGGGGCACATTTGGTTGTCCGTAGAAAGAACAGGTTAAGACTATTGCAAGCAATGTCACGGCATACTTGCCCTCACATCGACAGAGCGCGTGGCGCTTCTGGCTCGCAGAGCGCGAGTCGTCGGCGTACGTGATGGGTTGAAGGGGACAAGGGTTATGAGCGCGAACAACATGCCTGTACTCGTCGTGGACGACTACAGCACCATGGTCCGGATCATTCGCAAGCTTCTGAAGCAGATCGGCTTCGAGAACGTGGACGAGGCTTCGAGCGGCGCGGCAGCGCTCGAGAAGATCAAGGCCAAACAGTATGGCCTCATCATTTCTGATTGGAACATGGAGCCGATGACGGGCTACGAGCTCTTGAAGGTCGTTCGCGCCGACCCCGAGATGGGCAAGACCCCGTTCATCCTGGTGACGGCGGAATCGAAGCAGGACAACATCAACGCCGCCAAGAGCGCTGGCGTTTCGGGCTACATCATCAAGCCCTTCAACGAGAAAGTCCTGAAAGAAAAGATCGATCTCGCACTGGCCGCCCCCGTGGCCGCCTGACGCTCGAGATCTCGAACGGCGAATATCAAAAAGCCCGGATGTTCTGTCCGGGCTTTTTTGTGGCCCGTCCGACGGACGAGCAAACGCGTTACATATAGCCGCGCTGCATCAGGTCCTTGGTGTGTAGCACGTCGACCACCGTATCGCCGTCGACCACGACCACGTTTGCGATGCGCCGCTCCTTCATCAGCGAAACCGCGGTGCTCATCAGGTCTTCGGCGCTCACCGTCACCGGCCGCGTGGTCATGATCGCCTGCGCCGTCTTGTTGAACATGTCGGGCGAGAACGCGCGCCTCAGGTCGCCCTCGGTAATGAGGCCGAGAAGGCGGTTGGTGCCCTCCTCCGTGACGACCACGCAACCGCGCTGACCCTCGGCCATTTTGATGACGACGTGGCCGAGAAGCTCGGTCGGGCTGACAGCCGGCACCGTATCTTTGAATTCTTCCGTATAGCGGCGCACGGAGGACAAGAGGAGGCCGAGCCGGCCACCGGGATGGAGCTTGCCGAAATCCGAATCGACGAAAGAGCGCTGCTCCATCAGCAGCACGGCGAGCACATGCCCCGCCGCCAGCGTGATGATCGCCGACGACGTCGGCGCGAGATTGTTGGGGCAGACCTCCTTGACCTTGGGCAGACGGAGGCAGATGTCCGACTGCTGTCCAAGGCGGCTCTGTTCGTTCGCGGTCATGCAGATGACCTTGGTGCCATTGGCCGCGCAGAACTCGAGCACCGGAAAGAGCTCTTTCGTCATGCCCGAGTTCGAGATGGCAAGCACGACATCCTGTCCCGTGATCATGCCGAGATCGCCGTGCGAGGCTTCGGCGGCGTGCAGGAAGAACGAAGGGGTGCCGGTCGATGCGAAGGTCGCTGCCAGCTTGGCGCCGATATGTCCCGACTTCCCGACGCCCGTGACGATCAGCCGGCCGCGACACGCCTGAATGAGGCCGACAGCCGCGATCAGGCTGTCGTCGAAGCTGTCGCGCAGGAGCGCCATGGCCTCGATCTCCTGATCGACAATCCAACGGCCTCGCTCCAGCGCCTGCGATGAATGTTCTTGTCGCATCCAGAATGCCTTTGTCGGGAAATCGCCACACGTGGAAGCGGCGGAGCAGGCTTCGTGAGCAAAGCCCGTCCCGGTTCACGGTCCGGGAAAGGAACCCGCGACCGTGGGTTACTGATCATCGCCGTGGAACTGTGTCAAGGCAGCGGAGAAGCCGCGTGCGCCGCCGTCGATCGCGTCTCGGATCGAGCCCTCGCGGAACCGGTGCTCGGCATGCGGCGGCGCAGCAGGTCTTGCACAGTTTTTTGGCCCCAGCGGTAGGCGAAGCCTCGGCCGCCACGCGGGTCTACTTGGTCTCGTCGGGCGCGCGGGAATAGACGTCGTCGCTGCGGATGATGTCGTCCTCGCCGAGATAGGTTCCGACTTGGACTTCGATCAGCTCCAGCGGAATCTTCCCGGGGTTTTCCAGCCGGTGCCACTGCGTCGCGACGATATAGACGCTCTCGTTCTCCTGCACGAGGCGCTCGACGCCGTCGACCGTGACCTTCGCCGTTCCCTGCACCACCACCCAGTGCTCGGATCTGTGATGGTGCATTTGCAGCGAGAGCAGTCCGCCCGGCTTGACGTGCAGGAGCTTCACCTGGAATCTGGAGCCGATATTGAGCGTCTCGAAGAAACCCCAAGGTCGATAGTTCCGGATGTGCTGCTCGTGCTCCGTCCGCTTCGCCGCCTTGAGCCGCTGCACGATGCGCGAAACGTCCTGTGAACGCGACTTGTGCGCCACGAGCACCGTATCGGGCGTGTCGACGATCACCAGATCCTCGAGACCGATGGTCGACACCAGCGCGCGCTCGCTGTGGATGTAGCAGTTCTGCGTATCCTCGAGAAAAGCCTCGCCCCGTACGAAATTGCCGTTGCCGTCCCTCGGCGCGATGTCCCACAGCGCCGACCACGATCCGAGATCGCTCCAGCCGATGTCGAGCGGCAGCACGGCCGCGGCCCGCGTCCTTTCCATCACCGCATAGTCGACCGAGATCGAGGGGGCGGCGGCGAACTGCTCCGCGTCGAGCCGCAGAAATCCGAGATCGGTCGCAGCTCCGGCAACCCCGCGGCGCGCGGCGTCCAGAACATCGGGCGCGAGCTTCTTCAGCTCGGCAAGGAAGACGTCGGCACGGAATACGAAGATGCCGCTGTTCCAGAAGTAGTCGCCTTGGGCGATGTATTTGCGCGCTTTGGCGCTGTCTGGCTTTTCGGCAAAGCTTTCGACGGCGAAGGCCGCTCCGTCGCTGCCCTCGATCGGCGCTCCGCGCCGGATGTAGCCGTAGCCGGTGTGCGCCTCGGTCGGCCGTATGCCGAACAGGACGATGCGGCCCTGGGCGGCCAGATCCGCCGCACGCCGCACCTCGGCACGGAAATGCTCGGTTTCGCGGATCACGTGGTCGGACGGCATGACGACAAGGACGGCCGATGGGGTCTTTGCCGCCACGTGGAGAGCCGCGACGGCAATCGCCGGCGCGGTATTGCGGCCGACCGGCTCGAGGATGATGGCGGACGGCGAAATTCCCGCGCGCTCGCATTCGTCTTTGACCAGGAAGCGATGAGCGTTGTTGCAGACGATGACGGGCGCCGAAACGTCGTCGTCCTGCCCGAGCCGCGTCAGCGTCGCGCCGAGCAGGCTTTCGTCGGGCGTGACGAGGCCGCGGATGAGCTGCTTCGGATAGAGCGCGCGTGAGATCGGCCACAGTCGCGTGCCCGAGCCGCCGGATAGAATGATGGGAACGATTGTCGTCATGGTCGGTCGGCTCTCGAGACGTCGGAGTGGTTCAGGCGAAATTGGCAAGAGGTGAGGAGACGAAGCGGGCGTCGCGGAAACTCGTTCGGTCCTTGGGGCGCAACGGAGAAGTCGAAACGAACGGGCAGCACGGCATGAGGATGTTTATAAGGGCTGATCGGCAAGTTCGGGGCTTGGAAAGCGGATCGTGGTTTCCGGGGCTATCCCCTGTCTTGTGCGAGCTTTATTTGACAACAGTGTTGTGTTAGAGCTGGCGCCCTCGAAAATCCATCTGATACCAAGATATTGACCTGACGTCATAATTCTGCGCTTCGCGGGTCTTGCCCGGCGTTAGCCGAGCGGGCTTGAGCACTGGCCGGTGCCGCAAATGATGATTGTCCTCTGTGGACGTGCAACCATAGTGTAGCCTCCGAAAGAATGGCAGCTGAGGTGCGACTTTGAGTAAAGGGACGGGGGCGAAGTGGTGGGATCTGACCCGGCTCCGCGATTGGCTGCTGGAGCGGCCGCGCTACCATAAGCGCGCTGCCCTGGTCGTCGCCGACTTGCTCGCGCTGCTCTCGGTTCTCTGGGTGGCCTTGTGGGTGCGCTACGGCGGCTTCTTTGTCCCGCCCAACATTCAGTCCTTCGGGCTGCTTCTGGCGGGCCCCTTCGCGACGGTCGCAACCCTGTGGCATTTCGGCGTCTACCGGATGGTCACCCGGTTCATCGGCCAGCGCGGAAAAACGCAGGTCATGGCCGCCGTCGGGCTGTCGGTCCTGCTTTGGGCCCTCGCGCTCTTCATGCTCGGCCAGTACGGTATCCCGCGCACCGTCATCCTGACCTACGGTGTGCTCGCCGCGGCAGCGATCATCGGCGTACGCGCTTTGATCAAGATGATGCTCGAAAGCGCCGGCATCCGCCTCGTTAGCTCCGCGCCGGTGTCGGATCGCACCCCCGCCCTCATTTACGGTGCCGACCAGCTCGGCATGGCGCTGCTGCAGGCGATCCGCAAGGCGCGCGACCGCCGGGTGGTCGGGTTCGTCGACTCCTCGCCCACCATGTGGCGTCAGTATGTGGGCGATCTCAAAGTCTACCCCCCGCACCGGATCGACCGATTGATCGAGCGCGAGAAGGTGCAGGAGGTTCTGATTGCCCTGCCGGGAAGTCGCAGGCAAGAGCGGCGCAGGGTGCTGCAGGAGCTGAAGCGCTTCCCGATCGCGGTCAAGATCCTCCCGACCTATGAGGATGTCGCCCTCGGCCACGTGAGCTTGAATAGCCTGCGCGCTGTCGAGGTCGGCGACCTGCTCGGCCGCGATGCGGTGACGCCCAACATCGAGCTTCTTGATCGCAACGTCACCGGCAAATCGATCCTCGTCACCGGCGCGGGCGGCTCGATCGGCTCGGAGCTTGTGCGCCAGATTGCGCTCCGCGCGCCACGACGGCTCGTGCTCCTCGATATCTCGGAGGCCGGCCTCTACACCATCGATATCGATCTGCGTCAGCTGCTGAAGCGCGAGGCCCAGCCTCCGGAGGTCAAGATTGTGCTCGGCTCGGTGACCGACGCGCGTCTGGTGGATCAGGTGATCGTCGAGAACGGCATCGAGACCATCTATCACGCGGCGGCCTACAAGCACGTACCCATGGTCGAGGAGAACCCCTTCACCGGGCTCGAGAACAACATTTTCGGGACTCAGGTCGTGGCCCAGTGCGCGCGCAAGCATGGCGTCGAGCGTTTTGTGCTGGTCTCCACCGACAAGGCGGTGCGTCCGACCAACATCATGGGAGCAAGCAAGCGGCTCGCTGAGCTCATCCTGCAGGCCGAGGCCGCAACCAAGGATGGCGCCGCGACCGTCTTCACGATGGTGCGCTTCGGCAATGTTCTGGAAAGCTCGGGCTCGGTCGTTCCCTTGTTCCGTCAGCAGATCCGCAACGGTGGGCCAATCACGGTCACCCATCCCAATGTGACGCGCTTCTTCATGTCGATCCCCGAGGCATCCGAGCTCGTCATCCAGGCCGGCGCCATGGCCAAGGGCGGCGAGGTGTTCGTGCTTCACATGGGCGACTCCGTACGCATCGACGATCTGGCGCGTCTGATGGTGCGCCTGTCCAACCTCGAGGTGCGCGACGAGGCCCATCCCGACGGCGACATCGAGATCACGTATACCGGCCTGCGGCCGGGTGAAAAGCTCTACGAGGAGCTGCTGATCGGCGCTCATACGCAGACCACCGAGCATCCGCGCATCTTCAAGTCCGATGAGCCCTATCTCACCAGGGCGGAGCTCCACCACGAGCTCGGGCTCCTGAAGCAGGCCATGGAAATGCGGGATCGCGCGGCCGTGCAGGCCATCCTGAAGCGCACGGTGGAAGGCTATAGCTCGAGCCTCGACGAGGGGAATTTCGAACGCGACCACGTGCACCCGGCCCCGTCGCAAACCCTGCACTGACCCGCCAAGCCGCCATCCCTGAAAGCGTAAACCATCCGCAATCAGGCCCGCGAATTGCTCTGCGGATCGTCTATACTGACCGGCTATAACGCCCCTTTAAACTCCCCGACCGAACGCCGGATGCGCCAATGAGCCTGGATTGGATCACGCCCGAAGAGATGGTGGCCATCAAGCTGTCGCTGCGGGTCGCGACGGTTGCGGTGCTGGCCAGCTTGCCGGTTGCGGTTCTGGTCGCCTACCTTCTCTCCCGCGGCCAATTCCGCGGCAAGATCCTCCTCGACGGCCTCGTCCATATGCCGCTCGTGCTGCCGCCCGTGGTGACGGGGTACGTGCTGCTGATCCTGTTCGGCCGCCGTGGCCCGCTCGGAGCGTTTCTCGAGCAGACGCTCGGCATCGTGCTGTCGTTCCGCTGGACCGGAGCAGCGCTCGCCGCCGCCGTTATGAGCTTCCCCCTCATGGTGCGCGCCATTCGTCTGGCGATGGACGCCATCGACCGGCGCAGCGAGGAGGCCGCCGCGACGCTTGGTGCCTCGCCGCTGTGGGTGTTCGCGACCGTCACCCTGCCGCTGGCCGTCCCGGGCATCATCGCCGGCATGGTCCTGGGCTTTGCCAAGGCCTTGGGCGAGTTCGGCGCCACCATCACCTTCGTTTCGAACATTCCGGGTGAGACGCAGACCATCCCGGCCGCCATCTACTCCTATACGCAGACGCCGGGTGGCGAGGCCGGCGCCCTGCGCCTGTCGTTGATCGCGGTCGGGCTTTCGTTCGCCGCCCTGGTCGCGTCCGAGCTTCTGATCCGCCGGTCGGGGCAAACGAGGGCCCGTTTCGAATGATCAGCTTCTCCTGCCGTCTCGCCCGCCCGCGCTTCACGCTCGAAGCCGACTTCTCGTCTCCGAGCGGTTGCACGGCGCTGTTCGGCGCCTCGGGGTCGGGCAAGACGACGATCGCCCGGTTGATCGCCGGTATCGAGCGGCCGGATCGCGGACGCATCGTCGTCAACGACCATGTGCTGGTCGATACCGAAGCCGGCAGATGGGAGCCCATCCACAAGCGCCGCGTCGGCCTCGTCTTTCAGGACGGGCAACTGCTCCCGCACCTCAACGTGCGGCAGAACCTTGCTTACGGCCGATACTTCGCTCCGGGCTCCGCGGAGGCCATCACCTTCGACGACGCCGTCGACCTGCTCGGCATCGCCCATTTGCTCGCGGCCTATCCGGCGACCCTCTCCGGGGGGGAGCGCCAGCGCGTCGCCATCGGCCGTGCGCTCCTGGCGGCCCCGCGCATCCTCGTCATGGATGAGCCGCTGGCCTCGCTCGATTCCGAGCGCAAGCAGGAGATCCTGCCGTTTATCGAGCGGCTCCGCGATGAGGTTGGTCTCCCCATCGTCTACGTTTCGCACGCCGTGGAGGAGGTCGCCCGTCTCGCCAACCTGGTGGTGAGACTGGCGGACGGCCGCGTGATCGCCCAGGGTCCCCCGGCCGACGTGTTCGCTGCAGGCCCGGCGGAGGCCCCCGCCGACCGATTCGAAGCCATCTCGTTCCTGTCGGGCCTGGTGGTGCGGGAAAGCCCCGAGTTCGGCATCGCCATCGTCGCCCATCCCGCCGGCGAAATCGCCGTTCCCGCTCTCCTCCCCGCGGGAGGCGGCACCGTTCGGGTGGCCATCCAGGCCACCAACGTCTCCCTTGCGACCGAAAAGCCCAGAAATCTGAGCGTTCGCACCGTGCTGGCGGGGCGCGTGAACGCGATTTCCGCCGGCACCGGTCCCTCGGGGTTGGTGACCGTTGCGCTCGAGGGCGGCGACCGGCTCGCCGCCTCCGTCACGCGCCACGCCATTGCCGACCTCGGACTTGCCCCGGGACGAGAGGTCTATGCTCTCGTCAAAGCCGTTTCCATTGACGAACGCGGCGTTGGCAGGTTCGATGGGGCAAAGCGAGCAAGGTAAGGACGAAATGACGGTGATGCACGGTCTCGGCCCCGAAGAGCGGGCGGAGATTCTGGAAGGGTTCGTACAAGCCGCATCGCGCGCCGGCGCGATTATCCTATCCCACCGCGCGGTTGGCTGTGCTGTCGAGACCAAGGCCGATCTCTCGCCCGTCACCATGGCGGATCGGGAATCGGAGGCGGAGATCCTGGATCACGTGCGCCGTGTCTTGGGCGGCATCCCTGTCATCGCCGAGGAATCGATTGGCAGAGGGCTGGTGGATTTCGATCCGGCTCGGCCCTTCGTGGTCATCGACCCGCTCGACGGAACCAAGGAGTTCATCGAGGGGCGCGGCGAGTTCACGGTCAACCTGGCCTTGGTCATGGACAGAAAGCCCGCTCTCGGCGTCATCTATGCGCCGGCGCTTGAAACGCTCTACATGGGAAGTGCGGGCGAAGCCGTTGGAGGATGGCTGGATCCTGGCGAAGGGTTGGGCGCGCTGAGAGGCAAGCGCACGCTTCGCTGCCGCGTCCCGGAGCAGGGACGCATCGTCGCCGTTGCCAGCCGCAAGCATCTCGATCCCGAGACGCAATCCTACATCGACGCTCTTCCGGGCGCCGAGTGCATCTATCGCGGCTCGTCGATCAAGCTTTGCATCATCGCCGAGGGGCAGGCCGACATCTACCCCCGTTTCGGCTCCACCAGCGAATGGGACACGGCGGCAGGGCACGCCATTTTGGACGCAGCCGGCGGAACGCTGACGCATTTCGACGGCACGCCCTTCCTTTACGGCAAGGTCGATGACGCCTTCTTGAACCCCGGCTTCGTTGCACGGGGGCTCGCGGCGTGAGCCGGTAAAGGGGCGCGGCCGTTCTTAGGCTCTAGGCGGCGCGCACCGTAAGAAGGAACTTCTCGAGCTCGCTCGAGAGATGGCGGCTTTGGCCGGACAGCGCCTTGGCCGACGACAGCACTTGCGAGGATGCCGAGCCGGTATCGGACGCTCCGTGGCTGACATCCACGATGCTCGAAGCGACCTCGGCCGTTCCTTTCGCGGCTTCGGTTACGTTGCGGCTGATCTCCTGCGTCGTCGCGCCCTGCTGTTCGACGGCGGCCGCGATCGCGACCGAGATCTCCGATACCTTGGTGATCGTATCGGTGATGTCCTTGATGGCCCCAACGGCGTCCCTGGTCGACTCCTGCATCGCTGCGATCTGCTGCGCGATCTCGTTCGTGGCCTTCGAGGTTTGCGATGCGAGCGCTTTCACTTCCTGCGCGACGACGGCAAAGCCTTTGCCTGCGTCGCCCGCCCGCGCGGCCTCGATGGTGGCGTTGAGCGCCAACAGGTTGGTCTGCGAGGCAATCGTATTGATCAAGCCCACCACGTTTCCGATCCGCTCGGCGGAGAGTTGGAGCTCGCTGATCTTGCCGTTGGTCCTCTGAGCCTGCTGCACGGCTTCTCCGGTGATGGAGCTGCTCGTCTCGACCTGCCGGCCGATCTCCGTCACCGTAGATGCGAGCTGCTCGGATGCCGCGGCAACGCTTTGCACGTTGACCGACGTCTGCTCGGAGGCCGAGGCGACGACGGTAGATTTGTGTTGGGTCGCTTCCGCCGTCTGGGACAGGGAGCTTGCCGCGGTTTCGAGCTTTGCCGATGCCGACGACACCGTCTCGACGATCCCGCCGACTGCGATGCGGAATTCGTCCGCGAGCCGGTTCATATCCGCCTTGCGGGTTTGAGCGGCATGCTGCGCGCTCTTGGCCTGCTGCTCGCGCAGATGCTCGTTGTCGGCGATGTTCTTTGCGAACACCTGCAGCGCGCCGGCCATGTCGCCGATTTCATCGCCGCGGCCAACGCCGGGAACGTCGACATCTTTTTGCCCCTGGGCCAGCGCCGTCATAGCGCGCTCGATCAGCGCGAACGGACGCATGATGCCGCGAAGAACGAAATACATGGCGCCGGCAGAGCCGATGATGCCGATCAGGAAGGCCAGAATAGAGACCACCGAAACGCGGGAAGCAAACGCGCCGGCATCGGTGTTGGTCTGTTGAGCCGTCGCCTCGATGCTGTCACCGACCCGCTCGAGCGCGGTTTCGAGCTGGCTGAACTTCTCTGAGAATGCCGGGATCTCGGCAAGCGCTTGCGCGCGATCTTTCCAAACCAGATCCACGACGCGGTTTGCGGAAGTGACATAGTCGTCGAGCGGTCCCTGGACGCCCGAGAGTTCTTTGAGGATGTGAGGCGGCAGCGGCAACCCGGCATTCTCCGCGACCACCTGGTTCATGTCGGCCGTCATGCGCTTCAACTCGGCCACGACTTCGTCTTGGGGTGTGTTCAGCTCGTGCGCCGATACCGCCGAAAGCACGACCGCACGCAGGCCGTCATGGAGCATGTCGGCTGTCATCTGGTTTCGCAAAGCGGTTGAAACGACCACCGTGTCGTCCAGCGACTGCTTCAGTCCGTTTTTGATGACGAGCGTCGATGCGCCTAGAAACAGGGTTGCGACCAAGCACCCTGTCGTGACCCAGACGGCGCGGGCTTTGAGCGTCTTGGGCAGAAGCGAGGAAACGGCGGCCATGAAAGCACCTTGGGACCTGCAGTTGCAGAGGCACAAAAATTAAAGATCTGTCCCAAGATAAGATCGATTGCTAAATAATTGGTTCACTGAAGATAAATACAACGCTGTTTTATAGAGCGTATTTGCAATTCAAGCTCTGACGATTTTGTTGCTGCGGGGAGCCTGCAGGGCATCAGAACCGGCGCGACATGCCCGCGAAAACGTTGACGTCGTCCGCCGCATCGGTGACGCCCACGTTGACGCCCGTGTCGAGCTGCAGGTTGTCCGTCACCGCGTAGGTCAGACCGGCGTCCAGCGTCACGATCGTGTTGGCGCCGCTTTCCGCGCTTCGTTCGACAAAGACCTCCGTATAGAGGCCGAGCTTGTCTGTCAGGTCGAAGCCGACGGTGGCTGAGTTGACGAACGACGGCTGATACCCGCCGTCCACGTCGCTGCGCAGGATATCGACCTCCGTCATCAGGCCGAGCCCGATCCCGGGCGCCAACTCGATGCCGAGCGGAACGATGACGCCACCCTCCACGTCGTCGTTGGCGTCATCGAACGAGCTGGTCGGAATTTTGATGAATGGCATGACGGCGAACGCCGTCCGTCCGCCGTCGTTGCCCCAGAAGTTGCGCTTGTAGCGGATGATCAGATCGCCGCTGCCGTCTTCGCTGTCCTTGGCGCCGCCGGGCCCTTCGACACGCACATGGCTGTAGCTGCCATAGACGATCTGCAGATCCGAATCGTTGGTGAGGCCGAGCTTGAAGTTGAAGGGCAGGACGTCCGTCGTCTCGACCGTGAAGCCGTCCGCACGATCGCGGGTATAGGCGACGAGATCGGTCTCGATTTGAATGTGACCGGCGTCGACGGTGTAAGGGCTCTCGGTTTTGTCCGGCCGGTCCGTCGACATATCGCGCATCGCACTGGCTGGCGTCGGGTTGAAAAGCGTATAGCCGCTCTTGTCCGTCGCGCCATCGCCGGCGTGTGCAACCATCGATTGCGTGGCGACGCCCAACGCCGTAACAAGCGACTTTCTAAGTTTCCCCCGCATGAGGCCCCCGGCTACGAATCTCGAAAGCGCACGCCGCTGCAGGACGTTTGTATGATCACGGAATGTTGCGTGAGGCTTGCCGAGGGGAGGCGGGAAGGATTGGGTTGTAGTGACGGGCCATTGCGCTCAGGGCACGCCCCGGCAGGAGACATCGCACGTCCGATCATTGTGTCGGATTGGGAGGCGAGAGCGCGGCGCAGGATTGGCGTGGCGGCTGCGCTCAAAGGGCAATGGTGCCCAGGGGCGGAATCGAACCACCGACACTGCGATTTTCAGTCGCATGCTCTACCAACTGAGCTACCTGGGCTTTTTTGCTTGCGAGGCCGAGGTGAAACCGGGCCTGCCATCAAAGCTCGCGCTTTATAGAGTGCTTCCGGAAAAGTGTGAAGCGGTTTTCCGAGGCGTGGGTCCGCCAGCAAAAATGCCCCGGGCATGTCCAGCGATGCCGGGCCGACACCCCACGGGCATCCCGCCTCCGCTGGCGTCGTCGGACGGGCTATTGCGTCTCCCCGTCTGGTGCACCCTTTCCGCGGTCGAGCTGGCCGGCCTCCCGAGCGAACCCTTCGTCGCCGTCCTCGTCCGCATCCGCTTGTCCGCCCGCGATCACGTAGGCGCCGGACACCCAGCGGGCGAGGTCGATGTCGGCACAACGGGCCGAGCAGAATGGCCGTACGGCGTGCACAGCGGGCTTGCCGCAGATCGGGCACGTGCCGCCGGTTGGTTTGGCATCCGCTGGCGTCATCGCGGCCTCATTCGGCGTCGATTTCGGCGGCTCTCAGCCAATTGAAGTGCACCGGGAACCCCTCACCGATCAGAAGACTCACGACTTCCGTCAGCGGCAGGCCCACCACGTTCGTGTAGGAGCCGGTAATCGTGCGTACGAAACAGCCGGCGAGACCCTGGATCGCGTATCCGCCGGCCTTGCCGCGCCACTCCCTGGACGCGATATAGGCTTCGATCTCCGACTTCGAAAGATGTTTGAAGCGCACGCGCGTATCGACGATGCGCGTCCGCACGCGGTCGTCCGGAGTGATGAGGCAGATGCCGGTCAACACGCGATGCGAGCGTCCCGAGAGCCGCTCCAGCGTCGCCACCGCCTCCTCGATATGCTCGGGCTTGCCGAAAATGCGCCGGCCTACCGACACCACGGTATCGGCGGCGAGGACATAGGCTCCCGCAATGTCCACGTCGTTGGCGATCTGGTCACGCGCCGTTTCCGCCTTTGCACGCGCAAGACGGGCTGCAAGCGCGCGCGGCATCTCCGCCATCCGCGCCGTCTCGTCGATGCTGGCAGGACGCAGGGCATTGGGCTCGATGCCGGCTTGGGCAAGCAGCGTCAGTCGCCGCGGGCTTGCGCTCGCCAGCACCAGCTTGGGTGCATGATGCGGCCCCTCCTCCCGCGCGCGCTCGCGGGCCAGCTCACGCCGGAGCGTCTCGCGTCGGGGACTGTCCGTACGTTTGAAGGTGCTGAAGAAGGCGGCCTTGACGGAGCTCATGTCTGGGTGCCGTTGATGGAGAAAGGGGCCTAAAGAGGTAAACGCCGCCGGGAGGGCGCCTCGGTCCCGAAAAACACGTGCGGAGAATGCAGATGGCCCTCCTGAAAAGCAAGAAGCTCGTTGCCATTCCGCGCCGTTCCCGCGAATATCCCCGCCGATCCCTAGACCGGGGTGGAGGATGGGATGGTCACCAAGGAAGCGCTGCTCGAAATGCTGGGGCGAACGCCGTTGTTCGGCGCGCTCGAGGAGGCGGACCGCAAGGCGGTCATGCAGGAGATGCGCGAGGCGTCCTATGACGGTGGCCAGGCCATTTTCGCGCGCGGTGACCCCGGTCGCGACATCTATCTTGTGACGAACGGCCGCGTGCGCTTGTCCGTGCTGACCTCCGAAGGGCGCGAGCTTTCGTTCGCGCACGCCGAGGCCGGCCAGATCTTTGGCGAGATTGCCGTGCTCGACGGTGGCGTGCGCAGCGCTGATGCAACCGCCGTGTCGAAGGTGACCGCGCTCACACTATCTAAGGGTGCACTGAACCGGCTCATCGAGCAGCGCACCGTGGTGCGCGAGGCCGTCGTTAAGTTCCTGTGCAACCGTGTGCGCGAGGCCGATCATCAGCTCGAAGGCATCGCTCTCTACCCGATCGAGGTCCGGCTGGCCCGGTTCTTCCTGGCGGCCGCCCGTCAGAAAGGGGAGCTGAAACCCGGCGCCAGGATCGTCATCGACCTTCCGATCTCCCAAAGCGAGCTGGCCCTGCTCATCGGCGCCAGCCGGCCGAAGGTGAATGCGGCACTGTCCCTGTTGGAGGATAGCGGCGCGATCGAGCGCAAGGACAGCCGTTTCACGTGCGACATCGACGAGCTCGAGGCCACGGCCGGCGCTTAGACCATGGCCGCCGCGGCGCCCTCCTGGTTTGCAGCGCTCGCGCAAAAGGCCACGAGCGCGGCCGTTGATCCCGGGCCGCCTTGTTTCGCGGATGACAGCCCTTTCGGCGTCGCTGCTTTAATCAGCCTTTCCGTCACCGTATCCACGAGAGATCGCAAATGATCTAGTTTCGGGCCGAGAAGAGCTCGCGACTGTCTTTGGGAGAAGCAGAAAAGTGCCGCGGCAGGAACAGCCTGAGACCGACGAAGCGCCCGAGCGCGGCGGGATGCTCGATTGGATATGGTCCTCGCCGGCACTGGCGGCTGCGGGTGCTTGGCTGTCGAGGATGGTTGAAGCCGGCACGCAAGGCTATCCGCCCGACACCAAGCGCCGTCTCATGATCCTGAACATGATCGCCTACCTGATCGTGGTCACGACGCTCATTTACGGCCTGCAGCAGGCGGCGCTCGATTTCGAACGCTTTTGGCCGATCGTCTACATCAACTTCGCCATCGTCTTGATCGTCGCTGCCGTGCCGCTGGTGCATCGCTTCGGATCGGCGGCGGCGGCGCTCCTTATTCTCGTGACGGAATGCGCGGCCCTTCTTGCTTTCACCTACTATCTCGGGCGCGAGTCGGGGCTGCACATCCAGTACATCGCCTTTTCCGCGGCCGCTTTCGTCGTCTTCGGCCTCGGACGGCTGTGGCTGATCGTGCCTGCCATCACGGTTGCCTTGATATTGCACCTTGTCTGTTGGTTTTGGTTCCCACAGTCAGCTGCAAAAATCGCCACTCCGCAGCATGTCCTCGACTCCCTCTACACCCAGGCGGCCATCACGACGTTCGGCCTCATCGCTGCCGCCGTGTTCTATGCGTTTCGCCTCGCCGAGAATGCAAAAGCCGAGACCGATGCGCTTCTGCGCAACATTCTTCCCGACACCATCGTCGAGCGCTTGAAGGCGAAGCCGGCCGAGCATGTCGCAGATACCTTCCAAGACGCCTCGATCCTGTTTGCGGACATATCGGGCTTCGTCCCTTTGGCGCGGCGTCTGGGCGCGGTCGAGACCGTGGCGCTGCTGAACAAGCTCGTCACGCTGTTCGACGACCTCGCGGAGCGGCACGGGGTCGAGAAGATCAAGACCATCGGCGACGCCTACATGGTGGCGTCGGGCGTGCCCGAGCCGACGGCGGATTTCGCCCATCGGCTCGCCCGCATGGCCCTCGCCATGCAGGAAGCCGTGCACGAGCTTCGCGCCGAGACAGGCTACGACATCAATATGCGCATGGGGATGGCGACGGGCCCCGTGATGGCCGGCGTCATTGGCCGCCAGAAATTCAGCTACGACATCTGGGGTGATGCGGTGAACCTCGCGGCGCGGCTCGAGAACACGTCCGTCCCCGGCCGTATCCACATCTGCCCGGCTTCGCGCGAGAGGTTGGGTGAGGGTTTCGAGGTCGAGGCGCGCGGCGCCATCGACATCAAGGGCGTTGGCGAGCGGAGCACCTGGTTTCTCATGGGCTCCCGCAAGAGCCGCCACCCGGGCGGATGATTTTTTGCGCGCCGGGAGCAGGCCTCACACGGTGGGACCGCCGCCACCCGGCAAAAACCGCCGCTTGATTCGCTGAAAGAGCGAATCGCGCACGTCGCGGTAGGCCGCCAGCACCTCCTCGCGGCTCGCGCTGTCCAGGTGCACCGTCGCATCCGGCGTCGGCCAGTACTCGATCTCGGCAGGAACGAGACGCGTCAGCTCGATGCCATGGTGATGAGCTTCCGGCGACAGCGTAATGATCAGGTCGAAGGCGTCCGTCTCGAGGTCCTTGAGCGACGTTGGCTCATGGTCGGAAATATCAATGCCGATCTCGTCCATGACGGCCACGGCAAAGGGATCCGTGAGCCCCGCGCGCACGCCGGCAGAGACCACATGGACGCGATCCCCCAGGAGATGCTGCAGGATCGCCGCGGCCATGGGGCTGCGCACGGCGTTCATGGCACACGCGAACAACACCGCTTGCGGCCCGTCGCCCTCGCGTGACACGAAACTACCCCTTCCAGTGCAGCGCCGAGATGAGCGTGAACAGGCGGCGAGCCGTATCGAAATCGATTTTGATCTTGCCCTCGAGCCGTTCGACGAGCACCCGGCTGCCCTCGTCGTGCAGTCCCCGCCGGCCGACGTCGATGGCCTGGATGCGTGAGGGCTGCGCGGAACGGATCGCCTGATAGTAGCTGTCGAGCACCAGGAAGTAGTCCTTCATGATGCGTTTGAAGGGCGTGAGCGACAGGAAATGCGTGACGATCGGCTCGCCCTCCTCTTCGGCGGCCTTGAACACGGTGAGCGCGAGGCGGTCTTCAACCATACCGATGGTGAGTTTGTAGGGTCCGTCGTCGCGTCCTTCGAGCTCGAACGAGTTGCCGTCCAGGAGATCGTAGATCGCAACCTCGCGCTCGTGCTCGATGTTGGCGTTGCCGCGCCCGATCGATGCCGGATCGAGCAGGATCTCGGCGAGCCGGTTGTTGCTGATGTCGACGGTCTCGGTCGTTGCGTCCGTCATGCCTTATCCTTTCGAAAGCCGGATCTCGACCGACCGCCTGTGTGCCTCGAGCCCCTCCGCTCGCGCGAGCGTCATGGCCTGGGACGCGAGCTTGTCGAGAGACTGCTCGTCGAGCTTGAGAATCGACGTTCGTTTCATGAAATCGAGGACACCGAGACCGGACGAGAAGCGCGCACTTCGTGCTGTCGGTAGCACATGGTTGGGCCCTGCCACGTAATCGCCGATGACCTCTGGCGTGTAGGCGCCGAGAAACAGGGCACCCGCGTTACGGATCTTGGCAGCCAGCGCGTCGGGATCGCGCGTCGCGATCTCAAGATGCTCGGCGGCGATCCGGTCGGCGAGAGCCGGTGCCTCGTCGAGCGACGAAACGAGAATGACGGCGCCGAAGTCCCGCCAGCTCGCGCCTGCGATGTCGGCCTTGGGCAACTGCTGCACTTGGCGCATGACGGCGGCCTCGACGGCATCCGCAAATGCCGCATCGTCCGTGAGCAGGATCGACTGCGCCGCGGTGTCATGCTCAGCCTGCGCCAGCAGGTCGGCCGCGATCCAGGCCGGGTCGTTGTCCTTGTCGGCGATCACCAGCACTTCCGAAGGGCCGGCGATACTGTCGATGCCGACGGTGCCGAACACCTGCCGCTTGGCGGCCGCCACGTAGGCGTTGCCCGGTCCCACGATCTTGGCCACCGGACGGATGGTGTCGGTGCCATAGGCGAGCGCCGCGATCGCCTGCGCGCCGCCGACGCGATAGACTTCCGACACGCCTGCCAGCTTGGCCGCGGCCAGCACCAGCGGGTTGAGCTCGCCTCGGGGCGTCGGTACGACGATCACCAGACGCTCGACGCCGGCAACCTTCGCCGGCACGGCATTCATCAGCACCGAGCTCGGATAGGAGGCGAGCCCGCCCGGCACGTAGAGACCCGCCGATTCCACCGCCGTCCAGCGGTGGCCGAGTGTCACCCCGAGCGCGTCCGTATAGGTCTCGCTCTGCGGCAGGTGCCGGAGATGGTGATCGGCGATGCGGTCGCGCGCAAATGCAAGCGCCTCGAGCGTGTCGGCGCTGCAGGCGCCCACCGCCGCGTCGATCTCGTCCGCCCCGACGCGGAGACCCGTAGCCCCAAGGTCCACATGGTCGAATTTTTTCGACAGCGCGATCAGCGCCGCATCGCCGCCAGCTCGCACATCCGCGACGATCGCGCGCACGGCCTGATCCACGTCCTCGGAGGCCTCTCGCTTGGTGGCGAGGAAGGCGTCGAATCGGGATGCGAAGCCGGGGTCCGATGTCGAAAGCCGCTGAGGCATTGAAAGCTCCGGTGGCGGACCGTCCCGCGGCCCAACGAATGGGCCGTTATAGGCGACGGTCGCCAAAGGCGAAAGCGCACATACGCCACAGGACGTTCCCTGCCTAAGCGTCGCAGATGGAGGGTCTTTCAGTCCCCGGCGTGCTCGGGCCGGCGCGAGGTTGCCCAGGCGGCGCCGAGATCCGTCAGCGCGGCTTCGATGCACTCGATCTCGAGACGCACCGCACCCCCGCCGGCAAAGGTGAAGGTGATCGTACCCCTCGGCTCGTCGCCCGCCGCGAAAGTCAGGGTTAAGAGGGACAGCACCTGATCCTTCTTTGTGAGGTCGAGCCCCTGCACCTGCGCCCCCGTCACATGCTCGAAGCGCACACCGGCGCGCCGGCGGACGAAGCCATCGGCTTTGCCCGCCAGCTTTGCCGCCGCATCGCTCCAGTCGAAACGGTTGACGACGGCAGCGAAGCGCCGCTCGGATTTGAGGTAGGTCATGTCTTCCACCCGCAACACGGCGTCCTGCAGATGGGCTGCGACAATCGCAAGATCCTCGGCATCAAGCGCGATCAGCTTGAGGTCGGCCATATCTCCTCGTGCTCGCTGTATGGCGTTAGCGGATAGACAGCTCAGCCACGCCGACGGCGAGGTTGAGACCCGTCTGACCCTGCACGCTCAAGGGCTGCAGGACGATGGAATTGTTCGAGCCGCCGACCAGAACGTTGGCGCCGCCGCCGATGCCGATCGCGGCATCCGCTGTCGCGCCGACATAGGTGCCGGCGAGCGCCTTCTTGTCGAGCTCATCGGTCGAGGCGAGCACAGCCCACACGATGATCGCATCCTGCGTGACACCGATGTCGAGACCGATCTTCGACACCGAGGCGGAATAGCTTTCCGAGCGCTTGCCTGACGCCGACGTGTATTTGCAGGAATAGGTCTTCTTCGACCCCAGCACCAGGCCGATGCCGCCGCCGCCTTCGCAGGTCAGCGTCCCGGCTTTGATCTTGGCCTGCGCGAGGGCAGGTGCGGATGAGGCGAGCGGCAAGACCGCGAGCGCGGCCAGAGCAATGACGATCTTCTTCACGGTTGATCTCCCCGATCGAGCCAAGGTCTTCGCTTGCTCCCTCCGGGAAAGCAAGGCCTTGATGCTCCTCAATTGCCCCGAAATATGACCGCAGGCAGGCGAACCGGCAATCCCAAACCCGGATCTTTACTTTGAAGCGCTGAGGCAGCGCTCGGAGCGGGGACAGGCCCCCCGTCCCGCGCTATAGTTTACCCCTTTTCGGATCATGATCGCTCCGACCGAGGTCTGGCCATGACGTTGGGCGCCCCTTTTGATTTTGATTTTCTCGAACGGTTCAAGATCCCTCTGAAGCGCTATGGCGCGGGCGAGAAGATTTTTCTCGAGGAGGACCCGGGCGACTACATGTATCTCGTTGTCGAGGGCAAGGTGAGCATCGTCACCTTCGGCACGGTGCTGGAGAACGTGGGGCTGCACGGCATCTTCGGCGAGCTGGCCCTCATCGACAACTCGCCCCGCTCCGCGGCTGCCCTCGCCGCAGAGGCGACCGAGGTCGCCCTCATCAACCGCGAGACGTTTCTGGAGCTGGTACGCCACAATCCGGCATTCTCGCTTTACGTCATGCGTCAGCTCGCTGCCCGCATCCGTCGTATGAACAAGAGCCTGTAGATCCGTTCTCCGTCCTTGCGGGGAGAGGCGGACCATCATCCAGTCGAGATCCGCTCGATCTTCGCCCCGCAGCGCGAAAGTTTTTCCTCCAGACGCTCGAAGCCGCGGTCGAGGTGGTAGACGCGGTTGATCGTCGTCTCGCCTTCCGCCATGAGCCCCGCGATCACGAGCGAGACCGATGCGCGCAGGTCGGTGGCCATCACCGGCGCGCCGCGCAGGCTCTTGACGCCTTTGATGGTCGCCGTATCGCCATGGAGCTTGATGTCGGCGCCGAGGCGCGCCAGCTCCTGCACGTGCATGAAACGGTTTTCGAAGATCGTCTCGCGAATGACGCTCGTTCCGTGCGCGCGTGTCATCAGCGCCATGAGCTGCGCCTGCAGGTCCGTCGGGAAGCCGGGGAACGGCTGCGTCTCCACGTCCACCGGTTCGAGCCCGTTGCCGTTGCGCGCGATGCGCACGCCGGTCTCCGTGTCGGTAACGACGGCGCCCGTATTTTGAAGTGTATCGAGCGCATTTCTGAGCAGCTCGCGCCGCGTCCCCTCGAGTACCACGTCGCCGCCCGTTGCCGCGACCGCAAACGCGAATGTGCCGGTCTCGATGCGATCCGGAAGCACGGTGTGCACCGCGCCTTCGAGCCTCGGCTTGCCCTGGATCCGCAGGGTTGACGTTCCGATGCCTTCGATCTGGACGCCCATCTTGACGAGACACGATGCGACGTCGCCGACCTCGGGCTCCCGCGCGGCGTTCTCGATCAGCGTCTCGCCCTTGGCGAGCGCGGCCGCGAGCAGAACGTTATGGGTCGCACCGACCGACACCATCGGAAAAAGGACGTGCCCTCCGACGAGACCCTTCGGCGCCCGGGCGATCACATAGCCGGCATCGATGTCGATCTCCGCTCCGAGGGCCCTGAGACCGGAGAGGTGCAGATCGACGGGACGCGTGCCGATGGCGCATCCACCGGGCAGCGAGACTTTGGCTTGCCCCATGCGCGCGACGAGCGGGCCGAGCACCCAGAAACTGGCGCGCATGCGCGATACCAGCTCGTAGGGCGCCGTTGTGTCGGAGATGTCGCGCGCCGTGAGATGGAATGTCTCGCCCAGATGCGCCGCACCGCCCGAGCGTTTGCCGTCGACGGCGAGATCCACGCCGTGGTTGCGCAAGATGCGCGCCAGCAGGTTCACGTCTGCAAGGTTCGGCACGTTCTTGAGCGTGAGCCGGTCGTCCGTGAGCAGCGACGCGATCATGAGGGGCAGCGCCGCGTTCTTCGCGCCGGAGATCGGGATCGACCCGTTGAGGCGCTCGCCGCCAATGATCTTGATGCGATCCATGGGTGATCAAAGTTCCTTGCCGAGATGGGTGGGGGCGGATCTGCCGAGCGAAAACCCGCGAATCCCGGGCGGCCGCCGTGTGATGGAGATGCTTAAAGTGCTTCCGGAAAAGTGGGAACCGGTTTTCCGACAAGAAGCACGATCAAGCGATAAGTGCTTCCGGAAAAGTGGGAACCGGTCATGGCGGAGCCATGCGCGTCCCGGAGCCCGACAAGAAGCACGATCAAGCGATAGTGCGGGCGTGAGCAATCGACGATCACGAGGGCGCGTCTTCGCGCTCCGGTTTACCGGACGCGGAGCCCGGAGATCCCGCCGTGTCCGTGCGCTCGCGCTTTGTGCGCACCAGCGCCTTACGGCGGGCGAGGTTGTCGCGCAGCGCCTTCGCCAGTCGCTCTTCCTTGGAGAGTTTCGGGGGCTTGGAGTTCATTGCAGCCATTTGGAATGCCAGGGACGAGTCACAGGCTAGGCGCGAGGGTGCATGTCGCCAAGAGTAAGCAAGAGCGTGCAATCAAAGATTGCATGTTGTCGAAATAGGCAATTAGAGATAGTTATTATACAGCATACAGATGATCATCGTTGACAGGATTAAGGTTAAGGAATTGTCTAGGCACAATCACAGCGTGTTTGTGGTGTGCGCGTCGTGTCAGCGGGGTGGAGACGAGTTTGGGTTCGCAAGAGCCTGCGCTTCGGCGCATCGGGTCTCGCCGTTGTCGCGCCTATCACGTTCGCGGATGTGGCACGTTCCCCGGCCGCTGCCGATCCCACACAGCCCCAGAGCGGCCGGCAAGTCTGGGCCGGCGCCGACGTCTCGACCAACGTGTGGCTCGTCTATTCGGGCGTGACCTTCGCGCCCTGGAGCGCCATGCACGACGACGGCTTTCGCTTTCGTGCCGCGGGCGGCTATGGCGAATACGAATACGAGAAGTCGTCCGATCCGAGTGTGGACTCGGACGACATTCGGCATCTCGATTTCCAAGCCAGGACCTACTTCGCGGACTTTCTGGTCGGCTACCTCAAGCGCTTCGGCGAGTTGACGGCCAAAGCCTACGTCGGCGCGTCCGTCATCAGCCACGACATCACGCCGGACGACGAATACACCATCGCCGTCGGCGACGAGGTGGGCATCAAGGGCGTTATCGAGCTCTGGCTCAACATCGGCGAGAGCGCTTGGGGATCGCTCGACCTCTCTTGGAGTTCCGCCCACGACACGCGCGCAGCCCGCGCACGTCTTGGCTATCGCGTCTGGCCCAAGCTTTCGATCGGGATCGAGGGTGGCATTAACGTCGACTCCCAGGGCCAATGCCGTATGCAGCCGGCAGGCACGGCCGGCTGCGGCTATGCCGATGAGCGGCAACGGGGCAAGTTCTTCGAGGTCGAAGAGGCGGATCTCCTCGATTACGCCCGCGCCGGCACGTTCCTTCGCTATGAGTGGGGAGCCAGCGAAGCATCGATCTCGACAGGCATCCTCGGTGACAGCTTCGCCAGCGACGACAAGGTCGAGCTGGCGCCGTACGTGACCGTGAACTGGCTGACCCAGTTCTGACCACGCCGCATCGGCTTGAAGCCTGAAACCGGCATCTCTCCGCAGTCATTCCACTGAAATTACGTGGAAATCCTGGATGAGCCCCGGGACACCACCGGTTTGTCCGCCTTGACGGGGTCACATTTTCTCGGCAACAAACAAAACGAATGTTCGTTTTGTTGCGTAGGGAACAGCCCAAAAAGCGTTGGGCAAGCACATTGCAGCGTCGGAAAACCATCATGCCCAAACTCAAACCCGAGACCCAGCAAGCGCGCCGTGAGCGCATTCTCGACGCGGCAGAGATCTGCTTCGCGCGCTCGGGCTTTCATCGCTGCACGATGCAGGACATCTGCAAGGAAGCCGGAGTGAGCCCCGGCGCCCTCTACGTTTATTTCGCCTCCAAGGAAGAGCTGATCGCCGGCATCGTCGAGCGCGATCGCGCCAAGCTTGCGGCCGAGCTTGCGGAGCTGTCCAACGCCCCCGATCTGCTCACCGCACTCGCCAAGCTCGGCGAGCACTACACGATGGAGGAGCCGCACCACAAAGGCGTGCTGCACGTGGAGATCGGCAGCGAGGCGACCCGCAACCCCGCGGTCAGGGCAACGTTCCGCGCCGTCGACGACTACTGCCGCCAGAGCTTCGAGCAGGTGTTTGCGCGCGCCGAGCACGAAGGAAAAATCAAGCTCGAGGACGATCCGCGCTTGGTTTCCGAAGCCCTCTCCGTGATTGGCGACGGCCTCTTCTGGCGCCGCGCCGTCGATCCGGATTTCAACGTTCACAAGGTCATGCCGATCCTCATGAGAATGGTGAGCGCCGTCCTCAACCCCGTGACCGCGGACGCAGGTGCTTCCACGGTTGCCAAATCCAAGACCGAGGCGGCCCAATGAGAAAGCGTACTCTCGTCATCCTCCTGGGTCTCGTTGGGCTCGGTGTCGCGGCCTATCAGTCGGGCATCGTCGCGCCATTTCTCGCGTCCCTGGCATCCAAGCATGCGGAAAAAAAGCAGGAGGCGACCAAAAAGGAGCCTCCAGCCCCGGCCGTTTCAGTCGTTCAGGCGGCCCCCCTGGACTTCGTGGAGACTGTGCTCGTCACAGGCTCGTTCACCCCCCGTGAGGAGATCCTGGTCGCGCCCGAGGTCGATGGCCTGCGTGTCCTTGAGATCAAGGTCGAGGAAGGCGATCGCGTAAAAAAGGGCGATCTTCTCGCCGTGCTCGTCACCGAGCAGATCGAAACCCAGCTCGCCGCCAACGAAGCCGCGCTCGGCAGCGCCACCGCGTCCGTTGAGCGTGCGAAAAGCTCGATCCTTGAGATGGAGGCCCGCGCCGCGGAGGCGAAGGCCCAGCTCGAGCGTGCGCGCCCGCTGGTCAAGGACAAGTATCTCTCCGAAAGCGTATTCGATCAGCGCCAAGCCGCCTACAAGGCCGCCGAAGCGCAGCTTGAATCCGCCAAGGGCATGCTGGCCCAGACAGAGGCCGATCGGAACCAGATCGAGGCGCAGCGCCGCGAGCTGATATGGCGCCGCGGCCGCGCCGAGGTCCGTGCCCCTGCCGACGGCATCGTCAGTAAGCGGGCAGGCCGTATCGGCGGCATCGCCACGGCGAGCACGCTCACCGGCGGCGACACCATGTTTCGCATCATCCAGAACGGCGAGATCGAGCTCGATGCCGAAGTCGCCGAGAACAACCTTTGGAAGGTGAAGCCGGGCCAGCCGGCCCGCGTCTCCGCGCCCGGAGGCGTCGAGGCTTCGGGTACGGTGCGCCTCATCGCGCCCGAGGTCGACAAGGCGACGCGCCTCGGCCGCGTCCGCATTTTCCTCGGCTCCCGCCCGGAGCTCAAAGTCGGTTCGTTCGGGCGCGGCACCATCGAGACGGGCCGTGGCCGGGCCATCGCCGTCCCGCTGTCGGCAATCCTGCACTCCGACGACGCCGCGACGGTGCAGGTCGTCGTGGACGGCAAAGTGAAAACGAAGCAAGTGAAAACCGGCCTCGAGACGGCAGGTATGGTGGCCATCGAAAGCGGGATCGCCGAAGGGGATCTCGTCGTCGCCAAGGCCGGCACCTTCCTGCGCGATGGCGACGCGGTTCGTCCCGTCAGTCCGGATCCGCTGCTCAGCGGCAAGGTGAGTGAGAACGCGAACGAGGCCATGCGATGAACATATCGGCCTGGTCGATCCGCAATCCGGTGCCGTCGCTGGTGCTCTTCATGGTCCTGCTCGTGCTGGGCCTCCTGAGTTTCCAGGCGCTCCCGGTCACGCGCTTCCCGAATATCGACGTGCCCGTCATCCAGGCGCGCATTTATCAGTCGGGCGCCGCGCCGTCCGAGCTCGAGACGCAGGTCACGAAGCGCGTCGAGGATGCCATCGCCGGCGTCAACGGCGTGAAGCACATTACCTCTTCCGTCACCGAGGGCTCCTCGGTCACGACCGTCGAGTTCCGCCTCGAGATCGATCCCGACCGCGCGCTCAACGACGTCAAGGATGCCGTCCAGCGGATTCGCACCGATCTGCCGCGCACCATCGAGGAGCCGGTCGTCACCCGCGTTGAAATCGAAGGCCTGCCGGTCGTTACATACGCGGCCCGAGCGCCAGCGATGACGCCCGAGGAGCTGTCCTGGTTCGTGGACGACACGCTGGTGCGGCTGCTGCAGGGCGTGAAGGGCGTGTCCGAGGTCGCGCGCATGGGCGGTGTCCTGCGCGAGATCCGCATCAACCTCGATCCCGACCGGCTGCTCTCCTATGGTGTGACGGCGGGAGAGGTGAACAGTCAGGTGCGCGCCTCCAACGTCAATCTCGCCGGCGGACGCGGTGAGATCGCTGGCCGCGAGCAGGCCATCCGCACGCTCGCCAGCAAGCAGACGGTGGCTGAGCTGGCTGAGACCATGATTGCGCTCCCCGGCGGGCGCAAGGTCCGTCTCGACCAGCTCGGAACCGTCACCGACGAAGTGGAGGAGCCGCGCACCTTCGCCAAGCTGGACGGCGAGGGCATCGTCGCCTTCTCGATTTCGCGGGCTAAAGGCGAAAGCGACACCACGGTCGCCGCCGCAGCCGCCGCCAAGATCGCGGAGATCGAGAAGCTCTATCCGGACGTCCAGTTGCAGCGCATCGACAATACGGTCGACTACACCTACGGCGTTTATCAGTCGACCATGAAGACCCTGCTCGAAGGTGCCGTGCTGGCCATCTTGGTGGTCTTCGTCTTCCTGCGCGATTGGCGCGCCACCGTGATCGCCGCCATCGCCTTGCCACTGTCGATCATCCCGGCTTTCTGGGCCATGTCGGCGATGGGCTTCTCGCTCAATCTCGTGAGCCTGCTCGCCATCACCATCGTCACCGGCATTCTCGTCGACGACGCCATCGTCGAGATCGAGAACATCGTGCGCCATATTCAGATGGGCAAATCGCCCTATCGCGCCTCGCTCGAGGCGGCCGACGAGATCGGCCTCGCGGTCATCGCCATCACGACGACCATTATTGCCGTCTTCACGCCCGTCTCCTTCATGGGCGGCATCGCCGGCCAGTACTTCAAGCAGTTCGGCCTCGTCGTGGCGGCCGCCGTCTTTTTCTCGCTCTTGGTTGCGCGCCTCATCACGCCGCTGCTTGCCGCCTACTTCATGCGCCCCCACGAGCACGCGCCCGAAGAAGGTCGCCTCATGCGCACCTACACCCGCGTCGTGAGCTGGTCCGTGCGCCATCACATCGCCACCGTCGCGCTCGGCCTGTTGGTCTTTGCGGGTTCGATTGGCAGCTTCTACCTGTTGCCGTCCGGCTTTATCCCGCAGGAAGACTCGGGCCGCATGCTGCTCGGCGTCGAGCTGCCGCCGGGAACCAAGCTTGCCGACACCGAAGCCGCCACTGACGAGGTAACGCGGCGCATCAAGGTGCGCCCCGACGTCGAAAGCGTGTTCGTGATCGGCGGCACGCTGCTCGGCAGCGGCGAGGAGGTCCGCAAGGCGACGTTGATTGTCACCCTGAAACCGCGCGACCAGCGCGCACTGCTGCAAAGCCGCATCGCCGAGGAGATCGGTCACAATCTGTCGGACATTCCCGACATCCGCTACTTCTTCCTCCAGGATGACGGCCAGCGCGAGTTCCAGCTCGTGGTGACAGGCCGCGACGGCGAAGCCGTCACCAAGGTCGCAGCCGAGCTCACCAGCCAGGCCAAGCGCATTCCGTTCTTGCAGAATGTCGTCTCCACGGCCGAGTTGGACCGTCCGGAGCTGCGCGTCTATCCCCGGTCCGAGGTCGCAGCCGAGCTTGGCATCACCACGGAGACCATCTCCGAGGCCGTGCGCATTGCCACCCTCGGCGATATCGGCGCCAACCTCGCCAAGTTCGACGTTGGCGACCGCCAGGTCCCGATCCGTGTCCAGCTCAAGACCAGCGCGCGTGAAAGCCGCCAGCTGCTCGAGGAGTTGAAGGTCCCGACCGCTTCGGGAGGCGCCGTACCGCTGTCGACGGTCGCCACGTTCGACTATGGCCAGGGCCCGACCTCCATCGACCGCTACGATCGCACGCGCCGCATTGTCCTCGGTGCCGGCCTCGTCACCGGTACGCCCCTCGGAGACGCCGTCAACGCCGTGATGGCACTTCCTGCAGCGCAAAAGCTGCCGCCGGGCGTTGAGATCAAGCAGTTCGGCGCCGCCGAGATCATGGGCGAGGTGTTCGAGAGCTTCGAGAAGGCCATGGGTGCCGGCCTGATGATGGTCTATGCCGTCCTCGTGCTGCTGTTTGCGAGCTTCCTGCAGCCGGTCACCATCCTGTTCTCGCTGCCGCTCTCCATCGGCGGAGCCATCACCGCCCTGGCGCTCACCGGCAACGCCATCAGCCTGCCCGTCGTCATCGGCGTTCTCATGCTGATGGGCATTGTGACCAAGAATGCAATCATGCTGGTCGACTTCGCGGTCGAGGAGATCAAGCGCGGGGTGCCCAGGGCCGAGGCCATTGTCGACGCCGGGCGCAAGCGCGCCCGCCCGATCATCATGACCACCATCGCCATGGTCGGCGGCATGCTTCCCTCGGCGCTGGCGCTCGAATCCGGCGGCGAGTTCCGCGCCCCCATGGCGGTCGCTGTCATCGGCGGACTGATCTCGTCGACGGTGCTGAGTCTCCTGTTCGTGCCGGCCGTCTTTATGCTCATGGACGACGTCGCGAGCTGGATCTGGCGCTTCTTCAGCCGCTTCGTCGGGAAATCGGACGAACAACCCGACGAGGCTCCGGCGCGGCTCCTGCCCCGCCCGGACACGCGCGCCGCCGCCGAGTGAGCGTGTGCGCCAGTTTCAAATCGCCTTGGACGCCCATTCCGCGGCGCGCACGCCGGTGAGTTCGGCAATCGACTTGGCCCCGCGTGCGGCACACGTCGCGGCGAGGTGCGCCGCGATGCGTTGGATCAGGCCTGGCCCTTCGTAGATGAGACCGGTGTAGAGCTGTAGCAGGCTGGCGCCGGCCTCGATTTTGGCGAGCGCCGTCTCGGCGCTGTCGATCCCACCGATGCCGATCAGCGGGACTCGGCCCTCCGTCGCCGTAAAAACCCGAGCGAGCATAACCGTCGAGCGGTGGAACAACGGCCGGCCCGAGAGCCCGCCGGCTTCCTGAGCGATCCGATCGGAGAGCCCCGGTCGCGCAAGTGTGGTGTTGGACACGGCGATGCCGTCGATATCATGCCGGAGCAACGTCGCCACCACGTCTCCGAGCGTTCCTTCGGCGATGTCGGGCGCCAGCTTGACGACAACGGGCCGGCGAACACCGTTCGCCGCTATCTTTGCCGTCCGCGCGCTCATGATCCGGGACAGCAGCTCGTCCAACGCCTCGGGCGCCTGCAGATCCCGCAACCCCGGCGTATTGGGCGACGAGATGTTCACCGTGAAATAGCTGGCAACATCGTAAAACGTTTCAATGCCAGCAACATAGTCGCCCGCGCGATCCGCGCTGTCCTTGTTGGCGCCGATGTTCACCCCGACGATTCCGCGCGCCGTTCGCCGCGCAAGTCCGGCGCGCGCCGCCGCATGCCCTTTGTTGTTGAAACCCAGCCGGTTGATCACCGCGCGCTCGCTGACCAGCCTGAAAACGCGCGGAGCAGCGTTGCCCGCCTGCGGCTTAGGGGTAGTCGTGCCAACCTCCGCAAAGCCGCAGCCGAGCCCGAGCACGGCGTCCGCAACCCGGGCATCCTTGTCGAAGCCTGCGGCGATGCCGATCGGATTAGGAAATCTGAGGCCAAGTACGGATGTTGCGAGAACGGTTTCGTCCGTATTTGCGCAATGAGGATAGAGGCCGAACTCGAGTGCCTTCAGCGTCATCTCGTGCGCGGCCTCGGGATCGAGCGCCAGCAGCAACGGCCGGGCGAGATGAGCGAGCGGGCCGATCATCTTGCATCATCCTCGGGAACGATCGGCACGCCGCCGTCGTCGAGGTCGAGCGGCTTTTCCCAAAGCACGAGCGACGTTGGCAGAGCGGCATAGAGATGCGGGAAGAGGTCCCCGCCGCGCGAAGGCTCCCAGACAAGCGCGGCCCCAAGCGCACTCTCGTCGATCGCGACCAGGAGCAGATCGTCAATGCCCTTGAAATGCTTAGCGGCCGTTCCGCGGACCTGGTGCGCCGCAGAGAAATGGATGAACCCGTCGCGGGCGTCGTCGGCGGAGCCGTCATAGGCTCCCTTGAGACAAGCCTCGCGCCACGCTTTCCGTTCAACAATCTTGAAGATCATTCCTCGTGTGTCCGCTTTCACGCACTCCGTCACAACGTGCGCGCACCTTGGTGCACTAGACTTAATCTCCTCGTCTCTCGAGGTTGATATCATGTACAATCCATGACTCTCGACCGCACGGGCGGGCACATGGATCGAGTGGGGGCAATAGCACAGGCTGAGAGGGTTTGTTGCAACCCTGAACTCCTTATGAACGACGATCCGACGGGCACTCCGAGCTCTGGCCTGTGGCGCTCCGCGGGGCAGGCACATCGTGCTCCGTCGTAAAGAAGACGGGAACATTCCGCGTGCACGATCTTATTTCAGTGAGCGTACTGCCTCTCAAGGATCTTTTTTCCGACGACTTCCATTTTCGTCTTCCCTATTTCCAGCGCGCCTATGCGTGGCAGACCGAGCAGGTAGGGCGCCTGCTGTCCGATATCACCGGGGCCATGCGCGCAAGTGGCGGCAGACGCGGCTATCTGCTCGGCAAGCTCGTGCTGGCCAAGAGGAAGGGGCAGCCCGAGACCGCGCTCGTCGACGGCCATCAGCGGGTCATGTCGCTCACGCTGCTGTTCGCCGTGCTGCGCGATCTCGAGAGCAATCCCAGATTTCAGGAACGGCTCAACGGGTTCATCCGCGGCCGAGAGCTGCGTTTGACCCCCCAGGAAGCCATCGCTCCGTCCTGTGAGCGTTTCGTTCAGGCGCCCGGCGCCACATCCGTCGAGCCAGACGAGGATCTGGACATCCTTTCCGAGACCGAGCGCAATATCATAGAGAACCGCAACTACCTGCGCACCGAGCTCACCAGCGTCGAGTTCACGCCTGACATGAGGCACGCGCTGGTCGATTATCTCGCCGAGCAGTGTTGCGTCATCGTCTCCTCCGTGGACGACGAGGACGAAGCCTGGGCATCTCTCAGAACCGAGGAGGAGACACGCGTCGAATTCTCGAAGACGGCGCGCGCCAAGTTCAACCTCCTGGCCATCGTGCCGGCGAACGAACGCAGCGAGTGCCAGCGGGTTTGGGAGGCATGCGAAACCCTTTTGGGCGCAAGCGACATGCACGCCCTGCTCGGCCATCTCCGCACGTTGAAGCGTCGCCGGCAAAGCGGCAAGCCGGTCGAGGTCGAGATCGCCGAAAGCTACAAGTTCAACGTTGCGGGCGCCGGCGCCGCCTTCCTGAAGACGCAGTTGCAGCCTGCTGCCGAGTGCCTCGCCGCCCTGCGCCGTACCGACGAAAACCCCTTCGGTGTCGGAGAGTTCGCCGAACGCCTCAGGTGGATCGACATGCAGCTATGGGTGCCGGCGGCCCTTCTCTGGCTTCAGACCAAGCGCGACACGGAGGAGACGAAGCTCTTCTTCAAGCGTCTTGAGCGCCTCGTCTGGATGATGCGGATCGCCGGCTTCGACCCCACCAAGCAGCACAATCGCATCGTCCAGCTCTTGGGCGAGATCGATCGCGGCGGCCCTGTTTCCAAGATGCGCGAGCTCGAAGTGACGGCCGAGATGCGCGACAAGGCGCTTACCAACCTGCGCAGCCCATCCTTCGATGCCAAGCATTTCAGCGGACGCGTGCTGCGGCGCATCAGCATCGCGCTCGGGGAGGATCCGGGGCCGATCGCGCGCGACCGGCTCACCATCGAGCACGTGCTGCCGCGCGCCTTCGAGGCCAAGAGCGGCTGGCGGGCGCAATTCCCGTCCGTCCGCTCCGTCAAGCAGTACGCTCACCGGCTCGGCAACCTCACCTTCCTGTCGCCGGAAGAAAACCAGGCCGCGGATGCCTTCGATTGGGCGGTCAAGCGCCCCATCCTGGCGCGTTCGCAATGCGTGCTGTCACGCCGGCTCGGCGAACAGGAGGACTGGTCGCCGCCGCAGATTTACGGCCGCACCGAGGATCTCATCGGCATCCTCTTCAAGGATTGGGAAATCAAGTTCTGAGGCTGGCTCAGGAGGACTTTGCGTCCGCCGCAATGAGCTTCCCGTCCAGTGCGGTCGCGATCAGAGCCCGCGTTTCCGGAACGCCGTAGAGCGCGATGAAGGAGCCGAAGCGCGGACCTTTGCTCTCGCCGAGCAGGATCTCGTAGATGCTGTTGAACCACGCGTTCGAGACGCCGGGCTTCTCTGGCGTTGCGCCTTTGGCCGCAAAATCCTGGTAGCGCGGCACCGCGCGCCCGACGTCGTAGAGGATCGCCTGCAGATCTTCCGCGCTGGCCCCTTCCGGCGCCTTGGCGAGCGCATCCGAGAGCGCTTGCAGCGCCACGCGCTCTTCCTCATCGGCCGCCCGGTAACGCTTCTGCGGCTTCACGAAATCGGCGTAGTAGCGGACCGCATAACCCGCGAGCTTGTCCAGCAGCGGATGTGTTTCTGGGCTGACGCCCGGAACGTGGCGGCGGATGAAGCCCCACAGCACGCTCTTATCGTCGGCGTTCGAGGCTGCGACCAGGTTGAGCAGCAGCGCGAACGTGAGCGGCGTTTCAGCCGCGGGCGGCACGCCGCCGTGAATATGCCAGACCGCGTTGTCGAGCTTGGCTTTGCCGTCCTGCCGCGGATAGGCCGCGAGCAATTGCAGGTATTCGTCCACGGCGCGCGGAATGACGTCGAAATAGAGCTTCTTCGCGCTCCTGGGCTTCTGGAACATGAAGAGCGCCAGGCTTTCGGGCGACGCGTAGGTCAGCCACTCGTCGATGGTGAGCCCGTTCCCCTTGGACTTTGAGATCTTCTCTCCGTTTTCGTCCAGGAACAGCTCGTACACGTAGTGCTCGGGCGGCGCCCCGCCCAGGATCTCGCAGATCTTGTCGTAGATCGGCGCGTTGGTCTGGTGGTCCTTCCCGAACATCTCGAAATCGACGCCGAGCGCGGCCCACCGCATGCCGAAATCAGGCTTCCACTGCAGCTTGACGCCGCCTCCCGTCACCGGGAGCGTGACGTCGCGCCCGTCCTCGTCCGCGAAGGTGATCGTACCGGCCTTGGCATCCACCGCCTTCATCGGCACGTAGAGCACGCGCCCGCTCGTGGGCGAGATGGGCAGGAATGGGCTGTAGGTCGCCTGCCGCTCGGCTCCGAGCGTCGGCAGCATCACGTCCATGATCGCGTCGTAGCGTTCGACGGCGCGCAGCAGCACCTCGTCGAAGCGACCGGACTTGTAATACTCGGTGGCGCTCGCGAATTCGTACTCGAAGCCGAAGGTGTCGAGGAAGCGGCGCAGCATGGCGTTGTTGTGGTCGCCGAAGCTCTTGTAGTCGCCGCCGAACGGGTTCGGCACCGTTGTCAGCGGCATCTGCATATAGGGCTCGAGCGCGGCGCGGTCCGGCACGTTGTCCGGGATCTTGCGCATGCCGTCCATGTCGTCCGAGAAGCAGAGGAGGCGCGTCTTGATCTTGCCGCCGGTCAGCGCTTCGAAGGCGCGTCGCACCATCGTGGTCCGCGCGACCTCGCCGAACGTGCCGATGTGCGGCAGGCCCGACGGTCCGTAGCCGGTCTCGAAGAGCACCGCCTTGTCGGCGCCGCCCTTCTTTTTTTCCACGCGCTTGATCAGCCGGCGTGCCTCCTCGAACGGCCAGGCCTTCGCGTCGCCGAGCGCGGCGGACAAGGCGGTATCGAGCGTGGCAGCGTCAGTCATGGATTGCTTTCGGGTGCTGGCGAAGATGCGTCGGCGCAATCGAACATTGCGGTCCTGCAAATCGAAATGGCGAGGTCGCAACCTATGAGGCGCGTCAAAGCCCGTCAATTGCCGGCCGCGGCGTTCAAGCGGTCGTTTGTTGAGGAGCGGAGGGGCGGCGCGGCCGGAAAAGCCGCCGCAGCATCAGGAGAAGCATGACCGCGATGAGGCCGAGCCCGATCACGACCAGCGGATGCTTCTCCCAGATCAGGATCGGCGAGATCTGCCCGTCCCATGCGGCCTTCGCGTCCTCGAGAATGACCTCCGGCCCGCCGCTTCCCTCGCGCAGCATCATATCGACGGCACGGGCCTGGTCGCGGCTCGAAAGGACGGCTTCGCGCACCCGCGGCGCGGCAAGGCTCTGCATCTTGCCCGGCGTCTCGGCGACGGCCACCAGCACCCGCGCCCGTGGCTCCGGCTGCAGTCCGTCCAGATAACGGGACAGCGTAGCCAGCTCCGCTTCCGAGAAAGCGCGTGCAAGCCGCTTCAGATCGTTGGTCGGAAGACTGAACAGGCGGTCGCGCGCCTCGGGCGTGAGCGACGCGAGCCGGGAGATCGCCACATGATCGTCGAGCGCCAGGAGCGTGTTGAGCGTCGCGCGCGTGAAGCCCTTAGCGTCGGCGCGCTTGTAGATCTCGTGCTCGAGCACTTTCGGCATCTGGTCTCCGGCCAGCGCTGTCCACCCGAGTGCCGCATCGATGGATCGCGTGTCGCGCGCGATCGTCATCGATGCCTCGGGCAGGAACCGTACGGCCTCGTTGAGCGTGCTATCGTCGAGCCGCTTCAAAACGCCCGCCTCGCCGTCGGCGGCGAGCACCAGCGCCACCACCTCGTCGAGGCGCGCGAGTTGGTCCGGCTTGACCGTGTCGAGGAAGGCGCGGAAGGAGGCGTTCTTCTCCGCGAGGTCGAGCGCCTTCTGATGCGCGTTGCGGAAGCTGCGCCAGATCTCGACCACGCGGTCAGCGGCCTTGGAGGCAATCTCGCTCAGATGCGCATTGATTTGCTCATCGAGGGTTTTGGCCAGCTCGTCTTTGACGAGCCCCTTGGTGGCCTCCGACTTCATCTCCTCGGAAACGATGGGCAGAACGCCGTTGCGCAGCTCCCAGATATCCTTGGCGACGAGCACGAGCCCCACGCCGCCCGCCGCCACGGATACGAGCCGTGCGAGAATGCTGCCGGCCAGCCGCTGCCCGATGCGGGCTGCGATATTGGCAAGCTGGCGGCGCACGAGGATGATGGCGGCACCCGCGATGCCCTCGCTCGAGCGCTGGATGACGGAGCCCGAAGAGACAGTGGCCCGGCCGGCCGCGGACTGCAGCCCGAAATCGTGCTCGACATCGCCCGATACCGCGCCGGCGACCGTCGAGCCATAGCGCCCTCCGAGGAAGGCCCTGAGGCATTCGAGCGACGGCGCGACCGCATCCTGGCTCGCGAGCTCGAGCGTGCGGCCGACCTCGTTCCCGACGCCGATGGCGAGCCCTTCGATGGCGCTTTTCATGGCATCGGATTTGTAGACGCGCTCGGCGACCGCGGAGGAGATCTCCTGCGCCTTCTCGGAATTGACGAGCGATTGCGCGAGCCCGGCCCAGCTCGTCTCGCTGCGGACTTCCTCGATCGCCACATCGACGCGCTTGGAAAGCAGATCGTCCATGCCGAGGCGCCGCCATTGCACGTCGACGCTGGCTCGGTAGTCGAAGGTCTTGACGCCCGCTTCGAGAGCCTTGAGCGAAAGCGTTTCGATCGTGCGGCGAAAGCCGGCCTCATCCGCAGCCTGACAGGCTTCGTAGTCGGCACGCGTCATTGGGGAAGCGGCAAAAGCAGGGATCGCCTCTCGCGCCGTGATCGTGAAAACGAGCAATGCTGAGACAGCGGGGCGCAGAAAACGAGACAACGACAAGCTCCCGAGCGGGCACACGAGTGGCGTGAGGCTGCGGCCCAGTGTGCCTTTTACTATACGCGCGAGGCCAGCAACGGCCAGTGACATTTCAGACACCTTTGGCCGAACCGCAACCGGACCTTGCGTGCCGCCGACGCGCTTTCGGAACATTGAATCGATCGCCTGCAGCGGGCCGGCATCGGCAAGTTTACACCACTGATTTTTTGGGTGCGTCAATCTGACCAACGCCCATCCAGGTGTCCTATATCCCCGTCCAATTCACCGAGAAACATAATGGACGCGTAGAGTTGGAAAACGTCGCTGGCGTTGCTGGGCAGGCAGACAGTCCGCTTACGCAGGATTGGGGGTCACATTTCCGCCGTACGCAGCAGCGACCAGAGCCGGGTGCCTTTGTTGCGTTGCACATAATCGTGAGAATTCACGCAAGGGTTGTCTGGCAAGTCGAAGTGGCCATTGCACCTATTTACCTTGCGACCGAAAGCCCTATAGGCAAGTGCGGCGCGAGAGTTGCAGGTAGGGCGTGGACGGCACCAGCACAGAATCGCGACCCGGATCTGCCTGCCTCGGATCGTCGTATCTCGGTGTGACGGCACCTCCCGGTTAGTGAAATCTTTTCGTTTGAGTGGACTAAAAGATCCATGGCGACGCCAAGGGAACTGCGGTCCGTTTAATCGGCGGGCATAACGCCGAGAAAAGCAGCAGAGGACAGAAACCGGGGAGCCACGTTCTGCATCTCGATGAATGGGAATACAAACTCGGAGCTTGGCATTTCCCAATTAATCGGCTTTATTCCGTTTTGAGTAGTAACAGCGAGTTAGCCTAACTACATGAGCAAGAAAGAAAAAATCAACGCCTTCCGCGGCAGCTTGGTTATTCCCGGCGGCCGTGTCGGCGTGCTCTTGGTGCATAGCCTCGGTGGCAACCCCGTTGAATTGCGGTTTGTCGCTCAAGGGCTTGCGCGTCAGGGCTGCACTGTCTACTGCCCGCTCGTTCCCGGTCTTGGTGGGGGTACGGACACGTCCGGTCTCTCGTCTTGGCAGGATTGGTATGCCGCGCTCGAAGGCGCGCATGACGAGCTCAAGGCTCATTGTGACGTCATCGTCGTCGGCGGCATTTCTGCGGGCTCCATGCTTGCGCTGAGGCTCGCCCGCGAGCGCGCATCCGAAGTTGACGGATTGCTGCTGTTTGCACCGACGATCTGGCCGAACGGCTGGGCCATTCCGCTGCACTTCAATCTGTTCGCACTCGTCTATCACAAGTGGGTCGCGTCCATGATGCGGCTGCGCCAGCGCGCGCCGTACGGTATCAAGGACGAGCGCATTCGCAATTTCGTCATCGAGAGCTTCAAGAGCGAGGGGCGCCCGCTCGAGGATCTGTTCGGCCGTGGCGGCGGGCTGGTGTGGGAGTTCAAGGCCCTGGCCCGCGACGTGAAGCGCAGGCTGCGTGAGATTCCGCAGCATGCCGCGATCTTCCATCCGCGCGAGGATGACCAGAGCGACATCTCGAACGCGTTTCGCCTTCAGCGTGAGCTTGGCGGCGTGGTCGAGGTCACCGTTCTCGACGACAGCTATCACATGGTGACGCTCGATCGGCAGCGCTCCATCGTCGTCGACCGCGCGACCGAGTTCGTGCAGCGCCTGACGCAGAAAATCGAGGAAAAGGCCGCTGTTGCGCGCCTCGTGAAGGGCAAGGGGATCGCCGAATAGGCGCTCCGTTCACAATCTGGAAATTGAAAAGGCCGGGTCGATCAACCCGGCCTTTTTCGTATCGATTGTCCGTATCGCGTGCCTCCGCGCCCGCGTCAGGCTGGCGGCACGCAACGCGGCAGGTCGGTCGGCGCCTTGGTCCAGGTGAACGATTTGCCGAGCATCTTCACGCCGAGGTACCCCGTCACCACCAACTTGTCCGCCTGCTTGAGGCTGATCGAGGCGTCGTAAGTCTTCCCTGTTTTGGGATCGTAGATCCTGCCGCCGTCGAATGTGCCGTCGCTCATCAGGCCGAGATTGCCGAGGATGGGCAGGCCGCAAATGGAGCGCGTCTGACTTGCGGGATCGGGGTTGTAGCGATCACGCTTCGGGTTGCCTTCCGCGTTGAGCGGATCTTTGAGCCAGAAGATGCGGCCACACAGACGGTTGGGATTGTCTTCGCAAATGTAGATTTCGACGGCGCCCTGCCCGGTATCGTCGTACCAGACTCCGATTTCGGGGCGCGCGGCGGCACTTGCCGACGAGAGCACGGCAACGCCGACGAAAAAGGCGGGAATGAACCGCAGTGCTGCACCCGCCAGGGTGAAAACTCGCTCGGTCATGGGAAACCTTGATGGCTGTGGGCTGCTTCTGGATGCGCCTGCGCCGAACGGTGTCCCTTCGTCGCAGGAGCCTTAATCAGCAATCAAAAGAGGCAAAAACGCGAAAGTGACCCCTTATCAGCCAAGAGCCTACGTATATCAAGGGGTCGGAAAACCACTTACCATCTTTCTGCCCAAGCGCTTTGATTTGAACGCATTGACGCTACAAGGGTGGTGTGAGCCTCCGCTAAAACCTATATACCGGCTCGCAGAAGCCTAAGTTTAGAATGCGCGTAACGTACGGGCATTAATTTCGAGCGGGTCTTGGCGCTCGATTGCCGAATTTGGTCCGTGCCCGAGGCGCAACGAGCCCGCAACCCGACCGGACCTTGAGACGATGATCCTCACGCTCGCGTTCCGAAATCTGTTCCACGACCGCATCCGGCTCGCCGTGACGCTGGTCGGGATTCTGTTTTCGATCGTGCTCGTCGCCATCCAGCTCGGAATGTATCTCGGCTCGAGCCGCATGATCACGTCCATGATCGAGCGCTCGAACAGCGATCTCTGGATCACGGCCTTCGGCGCCAAGAGCTTCGAGGAGGGCGGCATCCTGCTCTCCACGCGCGAGCGCCATCAGGCTCTCGCCACGCCGGGGGTCAAGGCGGTCATCCCGCTCGTCGTCGCTTTCGCCGAATGGCGCAAGCCCGAAGGCGGCTCAACCCGCGTGGTTCTGGTCGGCACCGATGCCGAGGACGGCGCGCTCGAGCCGTGGTCGCTCGTTTCCGGAACCTGGCAGGACATCAAATCGCCGGATGCGATCTCGGCGGACGACACCTATTTCCGCGAGCTCGGCATCAACGGCATCGGCGACACGGCGCAGATCGCCATGGGGCGCGTCAAGGTGAAGGCATTGACGCACCGCATCCGCTCGTTCACGCAGTCGCCCTACGTCTTCACGACGCTTTCTCGTGCACGCAGTCTGCTCGGTGCCGAGAGCGACAAGGCCACCTTCTATCTCGTGCAGCTCGAGCCCGGTGCCGACGCCGAGGCCGTCCGCCTCGAGCTTTTGAACCGCCTGGAAGGCGCCGAGGTGCTGACCAAGAACGAGTTCGAGGACCGCAGCCTGCGCCAGTGGCTGTTCCGCACCGGTGCCGGTCTTGCGCTCATCGGCGGTGCACTGCTTGGCATTCTGGTCGGCACGGTGATCGTCGCGCAGACGCTCTACTCGAGCACGAAGGATCACTTGAACGAGTTCGCGACCCTGCGCGCGCTCGGCTCCTCGTCGGGATACATCTACAAGGTGATCCTCGCCCAGGCCGGCCTGAGCGCCGTCATCGGTTACATTCTCGGCATCCTGATTTCGCTCGGCATCCTCTACATCAGCCGCAACACGCCTCTGCCTTTGGTCATGACTCCGGGCCTTGCCGGCGCACTCTTCGGATTGACGCTTTTCATGTCGGCAGTGTCCGCCATCTCGGCGATTATCAAGGTCACCCGGATCGACCCAGCCACGGTGTTCAACAGATGACCCAGCCTGTTCTCGAGGCCGAAAACGTCGTCAAGGAGCTCGGCAAGGGCGCCGGCAAGGTGATCGCGCTGAAAGGCGTGAACTTGTCGCTCGTCAAGGGCGAGCTCACGCTGCTCATGGGACCGTCGGGCAGCGGCAAGACCACGCTTCTTTCTATTCTCGGCTGCATTCTGACGCCGACCTCCGGCGACGTGCGTGTCGAAGGCGAATCGACCGCCGGCAAAAGCCCGGAACAGCTCGCTGAGCTGCGCCGCAAGCACATCGGCTTCATCTTCCAGTCCTACAACTTGTTTCCCACGCTTTCGGCGCTGGAGAACGTGCGCATCGCGCTCGATGTCATCGGCCGCAAGGGCTATCAGGCCGCGCAGCGCGCCGAAGAGGTGCTCCGCGACGTCGGGCTCGGCAACCGGCTCAGGAACTACCCGTCGAACCTGTCGGGCGGAGAGCAGCAGCGCGTCGCCGTGGCTCGCGCCATTGCCGCGTCGCCGTCCGTCGTTCTGGCGGACGAGCCCACGGCCGCGCTGGACAGCGAGAACGGTCACGCCGTCATGGCGCTGCTCTCGCGCATTGCCAAGGAGCAGAACCGCAGTGTTCTGGCCGTGACTCACGATCCCCGTACGCTTGGCTATGCCGATCGCGTCGTGCGCATCGAGGATGGATTGATTGTCGGTGAGGAGCGCAGGCCGCAAGGTCTCGACGCGCCCGAGATTGCCGACCTGACAAAGAGGCGAAAAGTGAATGGCTAAGCTTGATCCCACCGTGTCTGCCGTCGTGGCCGCCGCCGTGGCGGCTATCGTGGCGAGCGTGACGTTGAACCAGCTCGCTCCGAGTTTTAGCGGCGGCGAAGCGCAGGCCGACAATGTGCATGCCGCCGATGGCCTCGCGGCTCGTCCGGTTTGGGCGGCATCCGCCACCGGCCGCGTCGAGCCGAAGGACGGCGAGGTCCGCATCTCGTCCGAGGTCCCGGCCCGGGTTTCCGAGGTCATTGCCGGCACCAACGATCAGGTCGTCGCCGGCGACCTTCTCGTCGCCCTCGACAGCGAGGATCTCCTGCCCAAGCTCTCCGCCGCCGAATCCGAAGCCGATGTCCGCGTTCTCGAGCGCGACGAGGAGCAGGCCACCGGTCTCGCTCTCGAGCGTCGCAACGCGGAGGACAAGCTGAACGATTCCGAGCGCTCTCTCTTCCGCGCCCGGCAGGCTTTCGATGATGCCTATCGCGCCGCGAAGCAGAGCGGTGGCGATGCCAACGCCGTCAAGACGGCACGCGACAAACTGACTGAAGCCGGAAAGAACGTCGTCGGCGACCGCGCCGCCTTGGACACCGTGTTGGCCAAGCCCAATCTTCCGAAGCCCACACGCCTCGAATCGGCGCTGTGGGTTGCGCGCACCGACATCGCGCAGGTGGAGAACGCCATCGAAAAGACCCGCGTGCGCGCGCCCGCCAATGGCACCATCCTCAACGTGTGGGCCAAGGTAGGCGAGATGGCGCAGCCCTCACCCGATGCGGCGCTCGTTCTATTCGGCGACATCTCGAGCTTGCGCGTCCGCGCCGAGGTCGAGGAGCGCGACGTGACGAAGATCCGCGTTGGCCAGCGCGTCGTCGTGCGCGCAGACGCGTTCCCTGACAAAGATTTCGAAGGCACCGTGACCCAGGTGGCACCCGCACTCGGCTCGCCGCGCATCACCACGCGCGGTCCGCGCCGTCCCAATGACGTCGAGGTGCTCGAAGTGCTGGCTGCCCTCGACGGGACGCCCCCGCTCATGACCGGTATGCGGGTCGACGTGTTCTTCCGCCACGAGACGTCCGCCTCGGCCGCCCCGACGCGCTAGCGCTCGCAGCCCCATGTCCCAACGTCATGGTGGCGGGGTCAAACCGTGCCGTCAGGTGGAGGAACGCGTCACTCCGTCTTGGAGCGGGCCGCGCCGACCACGCGCGCGATCAGCCAGATCGGCACCACCACCAGTGCGCCGAGCAGCATGTATTCGAGCACCCATTCCACGGCGCCGAAACCGAGGTCGTAGATATTCCTGAGCAGCTCGTTGATGCGTTGGAAGAAATTCGAAAGGTCGATGCCGAGCGCCTTCATCACGATCCCGACCACGATCGAGATCAGCGCCAGACGGATTGCCACCCCGAACGGGTTTCCGCCGAAAATCATGTTACGGTCCATCACTCTTCCCTGAGCAAACAGGCTCCCCATCTAGCACAACGGGCGGCGGGAGCGAAGGAAGTCTGGCGACGTGAGCGGCGTAATCGCGAAGGCGGGTGAAGGGCCCAAGGCACGGAGGCCGGCGGCGCGGGCGGAGAACGCCGCTATAACCCTCCCCGCGCCATTCTCGGACTGGTTTGCCCGTCGCGGCTGGAAGCCCCGTCAGCATCAGCTGGCTCTCGTCGAGCAGTCCCGTGCCCGCCGCTCGACTTTGCTCATCGCGCCGACAGGCGCCGGCAAGACGCTCGCCGGGTTCCTGCCGAGCCTGATCGCGTTGACGGAATCGCCACGCCCGAAGCAAGGCGCAGGATTGCGCACGCTCTACATCTCGCCGCTCAAAGCCCTCGCCGAGGACATCTCCCGCAACCTCGTCGCGCCGGTCTCTGAGATGGGACTCGGGATTTCGATCGAGACCCGTACCGGTGACACGTCCGTTGCCCGCCGCGCCCGCCAGCGCGTGAAGCCGCCGCAGATCCTGCTCACCACGCCCGAGCAGGTTGCGCTCATGCTGTCGGGCTCCGACGCCGGTTATGTGTTCGCCGATCTCGACACCATCATCCTCGACGAGCTGCACGCGCTCGCGCCTTCCAAGCGCGGCGACCTCCTGTCGTTAGGGCTCGCGCGGCTCAACACGTTCGCGCCGGGCCTCGTGACCCTCGGCTTGTCCGCCACCGTTGCACGGCCCTCCGAGCTACTGAGCTATCTGGTGCCGCAGCGTGCGCCGGAGCTCGTTTGCGCCATGGCGGACCTTGTCGTGGCTCCGCCGGGTGCAGAGCCTGAGATCGACATCCTCGAGATCGAGGAGCCGGTGCCCTGGAGCGGGCATTCCGCCCGCTACGCCATGCACGAGATCTATCGCGCGATCGCGGCCCACAAGACAACGCTCGTCTTCGTCAACACGCGCATGCAGGCCGAGCTGGTGTTCCAGGAGCTGTGGCGCATCAACGACAAGTCTCTTCCGATCGCCCTTCATCACGGCTCCCTCGACAAGGCGCGCCGCCTCAAGGTCGAGGCCGCCATGGCCGAAGGCAGGCTTCGCGCGGTTGTCGCCACCTCCACGCTGGACCTCGGCATCGATTGGGGCGACGTGGATCTGGTCGTCAACGTCGGCGCGCCCAAGGGCGCCTCACGCCTGGCGCAGCGCATCGGCCGCGCCAATCACCGCCTGGACGAGCCGTCGGCAGCCCTCCTCGTGCCCGCCAATCGCTTCGAAGTACTGGAGTGCCGCGCCGCGCTGGAGGCCGCCAAAGCCGGCGAGCAAGACGCAGTCATCTCCCGCGCCGGCGCCTTGGACGTCCTGGCCCAGCACGTGCTCGGCATGGCCTGTCATGGCCCGTTCGCGCCCGACGCCCTGTTCGACGAGGTGCGCTCCGCCGCGCCCTACGCCGGCCTGACGCGCGACCGCTTCGATCGTGTCGTCGATTTCGTCGCCACCGGCGGCTATGCGCTGCGGTCCTACGAGCGCTTTGCGCGCCTGCGCCCCACGGACGATGGCCGCTTGCGCCTCGCGCATCCGAGCTTGATCCGCCAATACCGCATGAATGCCGGCACCATCGTCGAAGCGCCGATGATCAAGATCCGCCTCGTCGGCCAGCGTCGCGGCCGCAGCCTGAGAAAGCCCGGCTCGCCGCAGCCGCTGATGGGCGGCCGTGTGCTGGGCGAGGTCGAGGAGTATTTCATCGAGCAGCTCGCGCCGGGCAACACGTTCGTTTTCGCAGGCGAGATCCTGCGCTTCGAGGGCCTCTCCGAGACTGAGGCCTACGTCACGCGTGCGCCCGGCGCCGATGCGATGATCCCGAGCTACGCCGGTGGCAAGTTCCCGCTCTCGACCCACTTGGCCAAGCGCGTGCGTGCCATGCTGGCCGACCGCAGCCGATGGGCGGACCTGCCCACCCCCGTCGCCCAATGGCTCGGTCTCCAGTTCGAGCATTCGGAGCTTCCCGGCGCCGACGATGTGCTGATCGAGACGTTCCCGCGCCGCTCGCGTCATTTCATGGTCGCTTACCCGTTCGAGGGGCGCCTCGCCCACCAGACGCTCGGCATGCTGCTGACGCGCCGCCTCGAACGCGAGGGCGCACAGCCGCTCGGCTTCGTCGCCAACGACTACGGCTTGGCCATCTGGGGGCTGGGCGACCTGTCGGCCCGCTTCGCCAATGGCAGCCTCAGCCTCGCCCGACTGTTCGAGGAGGACATGCTGGGCGACGACCTCGAAGCCTGGCTCGCCGAGAGCAGCCTCATGCGCCGCACCTTTCGCAATGTGGCGGTCATCTCCGGGCTGATCGAACGCAAGCATCCCGGTCGCGAGAAGAGTGGCCGGCAGGTCACGATGTCGACAGATCTTATCTACAACGTGCTGCGCCGGCACGATCCAGGCCATATTCTGCTCGAAGCGGCCTGGGAGGACGCGGCCACGGGTCTACTGGATATTGCTCGTCTCGGCCAATTCCTGACCCGCGCGCGTGGTCGAATCAGGCATCAAGCTCTGGATCGGGTTTCTCCGCTTGCGGTGCCGATCCTGCTGGAGATCGGTGTTGAGCCGGTCGGCAGGCTGACGCGCGAGGATCTCCTGCGCGAGGCCGCCGAGGAGCTGATAGCCGAGGCAATGCAGGGTGGGGTTGTCCACGAGACGACAATTGGCGACAGGGATGCACGTGAGAAGCACCACGCAAATGCTCGAGCTCAAGCCCGAACGCCTCGACGTCGGTGAGTTCAGCCAGCAGCCGATCTCGATCTCCGGCCGCTCGTTTGTGGCCGACGTGTCGGGCGCCCTCTACTGGCCCGCCGAGGACATCCTCGTCGTCGCCGATCTGCATCTCGAGAAGGGCTCGGCCTACGCGTCGCGCGGCGTCATGCTGCCGCCCTACGACACCGCCGCCACGCTCGAGCGCCTAGCCGCAACAATCGACGCCTATCCGGCGGCGACCGTCGTCTGCCTCGGCGACAGCTTCCACGATTGCGCCGCCGCGGAGCGCATGAGCCTCGCCGATCGCGAGACGCTGGCCATCCTGCAGGAGGATCGCCATTGGATCTGGCTCAACGGCAACCATGATCCGGTGATCGCCGAGTGCATGGGAGGCGTGACGCTGCACGAGATCACGGTCTCCGGCCTTGCCTTCCGTCACGAGCCCACCCAAGGGCCCGTCACGCACGAGATCGCCGGACACCTGCATCCTGCCGCCCGGGTGTCCTTCCACGGCCACGTCATCCGCCGCCCATGCTTCGTCGGCAACGGCATGCGCCTCGTGCTGCCTGCGTTTGGCACCTATGCCGGAGGGCTCAACGTGCTCGACGACGCCTTCACGCCGCTCTTTGGCCACGACGGATTGTCGGTGCTCGTGCTGGGTCAGGAAGGCCTCTATCCCATCGCCTCCCGTCTTCTCAAGGAAGACTGAGACGTGCCCCTTCGCTAGGCCGCCGCAGGCTTGCGCCGGAACGGCATGGACGCGAGCAGGCCTGCGAGCGCCGCCGCCAGCACCGCCGCCAGCCCGTAGTAGAAGGGATGCCGCATGGCGGCCCGATAGAGCCAAAGCTCGATACCGCTGCGCTCGAGCCGGACCTTCGACTGGAACGTGCTCAAAAGCTCCCCTTCCCGGAACAGAAAGACGCGCGCCGTCAGCGGTCCGACGGGCACATTCGCCGGCAGCGCGATGGAGCTGCGGAACAGGCTCTTGCCGATGAAGATCACGGCATAGTCGCGCTTGACGAAAAGACCGTCCTTCTGCTTCAGCCGGATCACCGCGTCTTTGTAGGCCTTGAGCTCGCCGGGTTCCGTCTCGATTGCGGAGTGCGCGGCCGGCGACAGGCGCGCGAAGTCGTGCCCGATCGCGTTTCGCTGCAGCAGCGTCGCGTCGGCGATCTCCTCGATCGGACGCGTGGAGGCGATGGCATAGAAGCTCGGCGCACTTTCGAACGCGACCGACTCCGTGTTCACCCAGAGCCCGGCCACGTTGGTCTTCCGGCGCGCGAGCAGCGGCGTCGGCATCCCCTCGAGCACGACGATCACGTCGTAGTATCCGGCTTCCGCGCTGGGTTGGCGGCTGTTCACGACGGAGCCGAAGACGACGATCTCCGTTCCCGTGAAGGCCGATGTGACCGCGATGGTCCGCGTCGAGACGTCGGCCTCGACCGCCTCCCTGGCGGGCTCGGGTGTCGCGCTGCGCTCGCCGGGGCGCTTGGCCGGTGTCGGTGCCGCGGCTCGGGGATCGGCCTTGCGGTTACGGGAATCCTGCTTACGCAACGATTTTCCCCAATCGGGCAGCTCGGCCTCGGGCTGTTTCGGGGTTTGCGCGCGCCCCGGTGCCGCAGGCTCCAGAAAGCAGATGGCTAGCGCCAGCGCCGGGAGCACGACGAAAGATCGCCACCACGAGCCGCTTGGAGCCGTCATGTCGGCCCCCCGAGCGTGGTTGTGATGCTGAACAGCTCCGGCGGCGTCATCACGAGATCCCAGCCGATGCGTCCGGCGACCAGCAGCACCAGCGCCGCCAGCAGCAGGCGGAGTTGCTCGCCCTTGAGTCGCGCGCCCGCCCGCGCCCCATACTGCGCACCGATGACGCCGCTGACGATCAGGAGCAGCGCCAGCACGATATCGACGCTGAAGTTCTCGGTTGACTGCATGACCGTCGTCACGGCCGCAACGAATACGATCTGGAACAGCGACGTGCCGACCACCACGTTGGTCGGCACGCGCAAGAGATAGATCATGGCGGGGATCATGATGAACCCACCGCCGGCTCCCATGATTGCGCCGAGAAATCCGACGAAGGCGCCGATCATCATGGGCGGAATGGCGCTGATGTAGAGCTTCGAGCGGTGAAAGCGCATCTTGAGTGGCAGCTTGTGAATCCAGTTGTGCTGCCCAGAGCGCCGCGCCATTCGTGGCTGGCCGCTGCGTGCGGCTTGGATCGCGTTGATGCTTTCGATCAGCATGAGGACGCCGATCACGCCGAGGAAGGTGACATAGGCCAGGGCCACGAAGAGATCGAATTGGCCGGCCATGCGCAGGATGCGCACCATCTTCACGCCGATGACCGAGCCGACGACGCCACCCACGAGCAGCACCGCGCCCATCTTGATGTCGACGTTGTTGCGCCGGTATTGGGCGATCGCGCCGGACACGGATGAGGCGACGATCTGCGCCGCCCCCGTGCCGACCGCCACCGCTGATGGGATGCCGGAGAAGATCAGGAGCGGCGTCATGAGAAAGCCGCCGCCGACACCGAACATGCCGGAGAGAAAGCCCACCGCGGCCCCCATGCCGAGGAACAGCAGCACATTGGCGCTCATCTCGGCGATCGGCAGATAGATGTGCATTGCGTGAGTGTTACGCCGGAACCGAAGAGGTGGGACTTCGATGCCGCTCAAGCGGCGAGCGCCACGCCCCGTGCGCCCGGCCGCATCGTATTGAACCTTTGCCTCGAGCACCAGTGTTGCGTTGCGGGACGCATGACCTCAATCCCGCGAAAACTCTGGTTGCGCGCACGGTTTGGCCGCGCGCCCCGAGATTTCTAGGTGTTTGTGTCGTTATGGACGCGCTTCTTCCAGTCCTCGCCGGCCGTGCGCGCATCGTTGGCCAGCGGTGACGCAGCTCGTGCCCTGAATTTCGCGATCAGGTCTTCGGCCGCCGTGAGCTCTTCGGCTTTGAGCTGCGGCTTCAGCGCGTCGCGCCGTTGCGTGGCATCCTGATCGCCGCCTTTCGCCGCCAGTGCATACCATTTGTAGGCGGCGACGCGATCGGCTGCTCCGTTGAGACCATTCTCGAGCAGGACGCCGAGATTGTACTGGCTGTCGGCAAGGCCATACTCGGCGGCCTTGAGGAACCAGGGTGCTGCGCCGGAAAAATCGGGCCGCTCGCCGCTGGCATTCAGAACTGCGAGATTGTGCATCGACTTCACGTTGCCCTGTTGAGCGGCGCGGCTGTACCAGACCTTGGCGCGCTCGATGTCCTTGTCGACGCCGAGCCCGCGCTCGTAGAGCGTGCCGAGCCGGTACTGGGACTGAGCAAAGCCCTTGGCGGCAGAGCGCTGATACCAGTGCAGGGCCTGTGCGTAGTCCTGCCCCGTGCCCTTGCCTTCCGCGAGCCGCGCCGCGACCTCGAATTCCGCCGAGGCATCGCCGTTGGCAGCCGCAAGCCGAAGCGACATCGGCCCCACCGTTGCCGGCGGCAGATCGAGCGCGGTTGAGTTTGCGGCGCTTTCGCTGCCGGGAGGGAGCACGGACTGCGTATAAGCGGCATCCACGCGCCCGCTCTTTTCGGGCAACAGCGCATCGGCCGACTGACCGGCCGCGATCATCCCAAGCTGGCCCGATAGCCCGGCGAGCACCTGCTGCTCGTAGATGTCGGCCACCGCATGGTCGGGAAGTGAGCCGGCGGGACGCGCGATCGTCATGCCTCCGGGAGGGGTCGCGGGAATCGCGCTGCCCATCGTCTCGACCTCGGGCGGGTTGAGGATGTCGTCATGATATCCGTAGGGCGTGACTCCGCCGCCGCCGAGATCAGAACGCGGACCGGGAGCGTGCGTGTCTGCCGATGGGGCCTCCGGCGCCGCGTTGCTGGTGCCGGCTGGAGCTTGCGATGCGGTCGGCTGCGTGATCTGCGGTGCGGCCGGATGTGTGGCCTTGCGGTTGAGGAGCAGAAGGCCGCCGTTGATGGCGATGATCAGCGCCAGAACGCCCGCGAGGAGCTTGGTCGACATTCCGAAAATGCGACCGGACCCACCCTGCGATGAGCGCATTGTCTGCGTGAGGGCCGCGCGCGCCTGAGCGACGGAGCTGGGCTTTTGCTCCTCGGCGGGTTCACTGGCGGTCTCCTCGGCGCGGTTGGCCGCTGCCTTGAGCTTGGCGCGGCGTGCGTCCGCGACGAAGTCGCGCCGCAGCCTGTCGAGCGGCGATTCCGGATCGCCGGAGACGACGTACTCCACCGGTCCGCCGGCATCGTCATCGAAGGCCGCAGGAACCTCGACCGGAGAAGGCCGGCCGGGCGCGTCTTTGGCGCTGAAGGTGCTGTCGAAGCGCGTGTCGCGGAAGGTATAGGACGCCTCGTTCGAACCTAATTCGCCGGCAAACGGCGCGCCGTCGTCGGCATAGGCGACGTCCGGCCGCGCCGGCTCTGCCGCCTCGGCCTGGACCGGGTCGAGCAGGGCCACATGCTGCTGCTGCTCCAGAGCGTCCATGCGATCGAGGATCGTGACCAGGGCCTGCTGCAGCGTGTCCAGCATGCCGAACGCCGTCTGCTCGTTCTCGCGCTGCTCCTTGATGGCCTGCTCCATCAGGCCTTTGAGATCGTCGTAGCGGTCCGACTGCGCGCTGACACGCCCGGAAAGTCCGGTAACCAGCGACACCGCCTGGACCTCGGCCTCGCGCCGGTCTTGGATGGAAGCCTCGATCAAGGCCCTGAGCTCGTCATGGCGGCGCGTATCGGAGCCGGCTTCGTCAACCTCGGGCGCGAAGCGCGTGTGCACCTCCTCGGCCGCCCGGCGCGCGACGGCTTCGAGATCGGCGGCGAAGCGGCTGTCGTAATCGAAGAGCTTGGCGATGCGCTCGTCCGACACCTGCTCGATGACATTGCGCACGTCGCTCTCGATGCTGTCGATCCGCGACACGTGCCGCTCGAGCTCGTCGAGCTTGTCGCCGAGGTCGTTGACGTGCACCTCGATGAGCCGCATGCCATCGAGATCCTCGCGGCGCACGACGTCACGGAGCGCTTCGGCGATCAGGGCTTGGAAGGCATCGAGCCGCTGCTCCAGCAGCGTCATCGTGCTGCCGGGCTGCAGGTCCGATAGCGCCTGTGAGATCTTCTGGGTGACGTCGTTGAAGCGCTCGCCGATCCACGCCTGCTGGCTGTAGGACATGGCCTCGCTCCCGGTCCCGCGGGGCGCCTCCGCCTGCTCGTCCTCTTCGTAGCTCCGCATGAGAGTTTCGGCTTGCTCGGCGTCCCACGGCTCGTCGCCGGCTTGGTCGAGCACCATGTGCTGCCGGCGCGGAGCCGGCGCGGGAGCAGCCGTCTCGGGCGCCTGGGGCGAAGCGTATGCACGGCTGGAATTGATGGCCCGCAGCCGCTCGACGATGTGCGTCATCGTCTCGCTCTGCTGGCGCTGCGTGTCCTCGATCTCGCGTGCGAGCTCGTCGAGCGCGTGGCCCGACCCGCCGGGGAGGCCGGTAAGACCGAGGGCGTTCTCGCGCGTCGGCTCGCTGTCCAGATCAAATCGCAGCATAGGGGGCCCCAAGGGTAGTGCGGCGCCGACGCCGGACGCTCCCTCGCGGGAGGCAAAGCGGCCGGAGCCGCTTCGTGCCAGGCTGAAGCGTGATGGAGGGTCAGACGAGGCACGAACCAGAAACCCGAATGCTGTGAGGCTCGCAGTCAGCAGTAAATGTTCTGTTAAGTCCTGCAGAGAGGGCCGAAAAACGGCCTGAAATGGCAGCGCTCTAGCGCCACCGGCGTTTGCCGCCGCAGAGGTGATTCGAAAAGGCCCGCGCGCTGAAGCCGAACGTGGGTCACAATCGCTGTCTATTCTCCACTAGGACCATATCCAGACACGGCAACGTCTGATGCCAGCGAACGGAGACTCCATCGTGCCAACATCGTCCCGAACCCGCTCCGGAAGCGTCGGCATCCTGCTCGCCGCCGGCTTCTCTGCGATTGTCGCATCGCCGGTCTGGGCGGCCGGCGAGGATGCATCCGGCCGCTATACGATGTCGCCCACGGAGGGTGGCGTCATTCGCCTCGATCGTGAGACCGGAGCGATGAGCTTCTGCAGTGGCGCCGCCGGCAATTGGTCCTGCAAGGACATGCCGGAGACCGAGAACGCTTTGAAGAAGCGGCTTGAGGAGTTGGAGGCCGAAAATCGGGCGCTCGAGGCGGAGAAGCAGCTCCGCGGCGCGCCACCGCCGGGTCCGAGCGCCACTGCGCCCGAGGCGGCCGTTCCACCGGGTGAGGCACCGCCGCCCGCTCCGCCGGGAGATCTGCCGATCCCGAATGAGCGCGATGTCGACAAGCTCTTCGACTACGTCGAGGGCATGATGAAGAAGTTCAAGGAGCGCATCGAGCGCCTGGAGCGGGAAGCCAAGAAGGATCCGGCAGTGCCGCTCTAGACCATGATCGCTTCGGACCCTATCAGTCCGAAGCGTGAATCATCGGTCTCACTAAAAGGACCATGATCGCTTCGGACCCTATCAGTCCGAAGCGTGAATCATCGGTCTCACTAAAAAGACCATGATCGCTTCGGATCGTAGTCGCTCCGATCGTCGCGTCGTCGGCCAGGTGTGACGTCCTACGCTGCCGCCGGACGGTGCTGTGCGGCCGCGTCGGCGCGACGCGGTGCGAGGCGGAACATGGCCGGCCGGGTGAACAGGAAACCCGCCCGCGTATCTTTCACCAGCCACGCGAGCGCGAGCGCCCCGGTCACACCCGCGAATGTCGAGAGCAGGGCGACGGCCGTCGTCCATTCGCCGCCCGTGAGCTTGAGCGCCACGATCCGCGCCGGCCCCATGAACACGGTGAAGGCGAGATAGATCGCGATGGAGTTGCGGCCGCAGTAGGCGAGCATCCGTCCCGCCTGCCGGCCCGTGATGAGCACGGCGAATGCGATCACCGCGCCGATTCCGACGTAGGAGAAGAGGAGGTCGGGGCCGCGTGTCAGCGCAAGCCCGCTTTGCACGCCCGCGGCGTTGACCGCAGCCCACACCACGAGGGCGGCCGCGAGCAGTGTGTGAGGCTGCGCGCGCATCCGTTCGGCAAGCGCGAACACCATCGGCGCCAGCGCATAGCCCGAATAAAAGAAGACGAACCGGTTGGTGAACTCGTCGACGATGAACACGCCGCTTTCCGGAGCGAAGACGTGGAGGGCCGCGGCGCCCGCGAGCACAACCAGTTTCGGCACCGGCGTGAGCAGCTTCGCCACCACGAAATAGATGGCCAGAAGATAGATGAACCACAGCGTCCCGAACGGAACCACGAAGCTCGTGAAGTAGTCGAGCGCCGTCGCCGTCGCGCCGTTCTCCGTCACCATGCCCGGCGCCTTCATCCCGAACTGGATGGTCAGCCACAGCACGTAGAAATACGCAAAATGCACGACTTTGGTGTCGAGGTAGCTCCGCCATGGCCGGTCGATGCGGGCGGCCAGGAACAGTCCCGAGATGAGGAAGAAATCGGGCATGCGGAACGGCCGCGCCCACTCGATGAAGGCGTGCAGGCCGGATTCCGTGCCAGTCGCTTTCTCGACACCGAGCGTGGCATGCATGAGCACCACGAGCACGATGCAGAGGCCCTTCGCCACGTCGACCCAGTCCAGCCGGAATGCTCCCGGCCGATCGGTATTGTCCGTTGGACGCGTCATGTTTTGAGCCTCAAATCGCTGCGAGCAGTGCCGGATCGGCACGCGCCGGTCCATGGCCCTCGCCGTAGCAAGACCCATTCCGTTTAAGCGGTCGGGATGGAGCGAGACCTAAAAGAACAGCCGATAGCGGACGAAATCGTCGGCCTTGGTGAAGCGATCGTAAACGCTCCGCGCCGTGGCATTGCCGGCTTGCGTATGCCAATAGAGCCGCGACCAGCCGTGGGTCTTGGCCTGGTTGACGAGATCACGGATGAGCGCTTCCCCGATCCCGCGGCCCCGGCGTTCCGGAGCCACGAAAAGATCCTCGAGATAGCAGGCCGGCGCCGTCGTCCAGGTGCCGGCATGCAGCACTGAGAGGCTGAAACCAACCACCTCGCCCCCGGTCTCGGCGACGCGGCAGAAAAGGCCGTCCTGTTTGCGGATCAGCCGCTCCCAGGTTTTGGCGGTCACTTCGTCGGGCACCTGGGCTTCGTAGAAGGCGAGATATCCCTCCCAGAGCTTACGCCATGAGGGCTCGTCACTCGGAAACGCGTCGCGGATGAGCATATCACGGGTCCAAGACGGGGCTGGAATGGTGTGGCGCCAGACCGGCTCCGCACGTATCTGATCAGTGTAACACTGACTCGGGCGCAACGTCCTGGAGAACCGCGCAAATTAGACAACACAGAAATAAGAAGCGCGACGGCCGCAGAAGCGGCCGCCGCGCCAAAGACCGAAAGTGGATCGATATTAGACGAGATCGATCTCGGCCGGCAGGTACGAGGTGACCTCGAGGCCAACTTCCTGCTCGCGAACGGCAGGCTTCATCCAAGTCTTCATGGTGGTTCCTCCTTAGAACAATGCCAGACGATAACGTCTGAGCACGAAAACAATTAGGGATTCGAACCGCGGGATACCAATCGTATTTTCATTCGCGTTCTATCAGTCGGGCTGATGCTACTGTGTAGCAGAAAGCCTGGAAAAGCCCGGTTTGAAAGCACTTCTGAAGACTGCGGTCGGGAAATTTGAAACGGTTTTGTCAGCACTCACACGGTTTGAACTTTTCGTGTGCGCTTGAGGGAGGCATCGCCAGACTGGGCTCCGCCGTCACGCCGAGTGCAGCCGCCAGTACGGACGTGCGGAGCGAAGATCGGTGCGGATTGAGGAGAGATGCGCGAGCGTACGGAGACCCGTGTCCGCCTCAGCCGCGCCGGCCGATGAGAGGGCTATAGGCACCCCATTAAACCGCATCCGGCTAGGGAAGATGGCGCGTCGGAATGGTCGTAAATCGGAAATGGAAAAGTCGCCGCCACAGGGCGCGAGTTTCGGCAACCGCATATGACAAAATAAAACGGCGACCGCTTTCGCGATCGCCGTTGAATTCGACTGAAAGCCGATCGACTTAGATGAGGTCGATCTCAGCCGGCAGATACGAGGTAACCTCGAGGCCGACTTCCTGCTCGCGAACCGAGGGCTTCATCCAGGTCTTCATGGCAATTCCTCCTTAGGGTGTTCCAACGACAGCGGGCCGCCAGCCCAACTGCTCTGCACCGTATATAGGCAAACTGCCCGATAACGGCAAATCGCAAGTTCGTGATCCGCAATCAGGGAATCTTATCAGATAAACTTATCGGCCGACATAGCGAATCTTATAGATCGGCGCGCACCGCCGCGGAGAGACTTAGAAAATAAAAAGTAAAACAACGTGTTAGTGGAGCTAGGCCCCGCTCCACAGCAGGACCGCCGCCGGTAGGGCGAGCAGCACCAGAGCCAGCGCCGTACGCGGAGCCCGGTCGAGCCAGGCCAGCAGCAGGCCCGGCAAAGTGAGCAGCACGAGTGGAGCTGCGAGCAGCAGCGTCATGCCTTGGCCGATCGACGCCCCGAGCGGATCGGTCGACTGCAGCATCAGGTGGGCGAAGAGCGTAAACAGGATCACCTCGACGCTGCCCAGCACCAGCGTGACGAGCCGCATCAGCGCCCCGCCTCCGGTGGCTTGGTCGAGGTTGGTATTGTCCGTCATTGAGCAATCCCCCAAGGCGTCGCGAACGTGAGCCGGCCCTATTCGGCCCCTATGATGCGAGGCGCGGCGCCGTCAGGCAACGGCGCTCAGGCGACGGAGTAAACGCTTGGGTATCACGAGGCCTCGTTGGACTCCGCGCCGAACTCCTGCGCAAGCGCCGCGTGAAGGCTTTCGAGATCGTCCGGGATGGGGAGCCCGTAGGCCCGCAGCTCGTTGAGCTTCTCCGAGAGCTGGAGATAGAGCTCGTGCGCGTCCTCCGGTTCGTTTTGCATGCGCGTGAGCAGAACACCGATCTCCGCCTTCACATCTTCGAACGCCATGACGACCTCCCGGAGCTGCACCTCTTTGAGACATAGGAACGCGCTCCGTCCGTCCCAAGATCCCGCATGGAGCCCACGCACCTTGCAGGCTCGCGACATGGTAAAGGGCCGGGCTGTCATAGCCTCGGCACATTTCTCGGCCCTCCTTCGCGGGCCAGCCGGGCGGGGGACCGGCTTGCGTCACGATGCAAGATCGAAAGAGCGCGAGGGGAGCCATGGGGGATCCAGCCGTCGGCCGCGTCATGGGCCGTGTCGGTATTGTCATCTGCGTGAGCGTCATGAGCCTGCCCGGAATCGGCAGGAGCGGCGCCGCGCTGGCGGGCGACGCGGCAGCCGCGAACCCGCCGAAGTACTGGGCCGTGACCGGCGTCGCGTTGGACGATGTGCTCAACATGCGTGACGTGCCGCACGGCGACAGCAAGAAGCTCGGCGCCATCCCCCCGAACGCCCACGGATTGAAGCATCTCGGCTGCATCAAGCCCGAGCCGAGCCTCGACCGCTGGATGACCATGACCGAGGATGAGAAGAAGAACGCCAAGCTCGAGTGGTGCCGTGTCGAGTATCACGGCCAGCAAGGCTGGGTTGCCGCCCGCTTTTTGAAGCCCGACGACAAGGCGCCCTAGCCGCGCCAAAGCGCGTCGAGCGCAGGCCGCCGCGCCGCGTATGCCGCGTTGTGGGCATCTGGCTGGTGTGCGTCCGAAGGAGGGCGACCGCCCGGAAAGTTGTGCTATGCTCTCCGCGTGCGGAACCGGAATGGGGAACGGGGAGCTTACACGAAGCCGCGACGCCTGAGGGCTGGCCGAGCGGCGAAGGGGGTAAGGGTATGCGTTTCGATCTCGACGCTCTGCGGCAGGTGCTTCAGGCGAAGGCCGCGACGAGCATTCCGACGCTGTTCGCGGTTGGCGGCGTGCTATTGGCCGCGCTGGTTCTCGTCTACGGCGTGTTTCGGGATGCGGGCGACAGTCCCGCCGATGCGGTGACGGTCACCGGCCCGCTGTACACGCCCGTTGCCGCAACGCCGCCTCCCATGCCCGCCACGCGATCGGCCAACGCCCATGTCCCGGACCAGCCGCGCTTCGATGATCCGACTTCGGTCGTAAGCTCGGTGCAGTCCGAGCTCAAGCGCGCCGGCTGCTATCGCGGCCCCGTCAACGGCGTCTGGTCGCCCGCAACGCGCAAGGCCATGGCCGCGTTCACGGAGCGCGTCAACGCCCGCTTGCCCGTCGATCGTCCGGACCCCGTGCTGCTCGCGCTGCTCCAATCCCATCCGGGTATGGTGTGCGCGGCCGATTGCGCGGATGCCGCGTGCGCGCCGTCCGAGCGGCCGTTGCCGCGCAAGGCCGAGGTCGCGAGCATCGAGACCGGCGCCGCCGCCGAGAGCCGCGAGCCTCCGCCGCCGGCCGGTGTCACCGACGACACGGCGCCGGACGCCGAGGATCTCGGCTATTCCCCCGAGGCGCGGCGCGTGCCGAACCCGATTGCGTCCGTGCAGTCGGCATCCACCGAGAGTGGCGATGTCGGCGCGGACGAGCTGAGCGCGGAGGACGCCGCCGCGGCTGCAGCCGCGGGCGCCGCGGCCCATCAGGTCACGAAACCGAAACCCCACCGCACAGCGCGCAAATACAAAAAGAAGAACTCGTTCTCGCGCCAGGTCTCGAAAGGCTTCCGCCAGATCCAGCGCTCACTGAACAAGCTGTTCTGAGCGCCGCCGCGGTTGCGCATCTCATGCCTGTCGCCGGGGCAGCAGTGGGAGCTGGCCTTGCCTCCCAAGGCGTCACTCCGGCGAAACGGGTTCCAGACAAGCTTCCACGAACTCCGTTGGTGTTGGATTGATGGCAGCCCAAGAGCGACGGCTGCTCCAGAGTGCGTGCTGTCTTTCTGCTCTCGAGATATCTCGAGAGCAGAAAGACAGCACGCATAAGAGAGCGCGAAGGCAGACCGCTTCCTACGCCATGGCCGTGTCGATGGCAGAGCGCGAACGTCGGGGGACATCATGGCGACGCTGAGGATCTACGATCTCGATGGCGGAGTGCTGGCCGTGCACCTGTCGCGGCTGCTCGATCTGCTCGCACCGAAATCTCTGGACGCGGAGTGGACCGTTGCGCAGCTCCGCTCGGATGGTGAGGACAAGTTCGAGGCCACGGGATCGGGAGCCGCGGAACTGGAGGAGCTGGTTGCTACCGCCATGCCGATTTCCGGCATGGCGCTGCTGATCGTCGCGACGAACACACATCAGATCGTCTGGGGCGAATTCATCGCCATAGTGCCGGGCGAGAGCACCCCCTGGCTCACCCTCCGCGCCATCGACAGCACGTTTTACGAGATCGGGACGGATGACGCCGACGCGCTCGCCAAAATCAAATCGGCCTACAAAGACGTGCGTATCGCCGACACGCCATAACGCCCATGAAGTGACAGCCACTTCACGCCAGATGTCCGGAAAGGCTTCCGCCAACTCCAACGCAGCCTCAACAAGCCGATTTGATCGGCTGCAGCTTGGGGCGCGATTGGGAAGTTATTGAGCGTTTAAACTGCCGCATAAACTCAGAGCAGGTTATTGGTCGCAGTGTCACTCGTGGCTCGGCGGAGTTCCTTACGCGAAATCTATGCACTAGTTCGTTCTCAATAGTCGAGCAATCCTCCTCAGACATCCCCACGCTCGTCCCATAGATTTTACAAACTCCGGAGGGGTCTTTTGAATCCTCGGAGCGAAGCAGCTCCATGTTCTGGGGATGGAAAGCGAACCCTAAAAAAATGAGTGTAGA
>NZ_CADEFI010000002.1:122334-193457 GCF_902826555.1 uncultured Hyphomicrobium sp. | reverse complement strand
GAGACGCAGAAACTGATCGGCGTGAGCCTGGAAGGCTCGGTCGGCTAATTGGTGAAGACCTATCATCGAATTCACGGCCGACGGCAGGCCGAACTGAAGTGACTGAGGTAAGAAGAATGCTTGAGATCAAGAACCTGCATGTGAAGCTCGAAGACGAGGACAAGGAGATCCTCAAGGGGCTTTCGCTCACCGTGCCCAAGGGCGAGGTGCACGCCATCATGGGCCCGAACGGCTCGGGCAAATCCACGCTCGCGCATGTGCTCGCGGGCCGCGACGGCTACGAAGTGACGTCGGGCGAAGTGCTCTGGAACGGCCAAGACCTTATCGAGCTGGAGCCCGACCAGCGGGCGGCGAAGGGCGTGTTCCTGGCATTCCAATATCCGATGGAGATCCCCGGCGTCGCGGGTCTCACATTCCTGCGCACGGCGGCGAACGCCGTACGCAAGAAGCGCGGCGAGGCCGAGCTTTCAACGCCTGAGTTCCTGAAGCTCGTGCGTGAGAAGGCCGGCAAGCTCAACATCGACATGGAGATGCTGAAGCGGCCGGTGAACGTCGGCTTCTCGGGCGGCGAGAAGAAGCGTGCGGAGATCCTTCAGATGGCGGTGCTCGAGCCTTCGCTCTGCGTGCTCGACGAGACTGACAGCGGGCTCGACATCGACGCGCTCAAGATCGTGGCCGACGGCGTCAATGCGCTCAGGGGGCCGGACCGCGCGATGCTCGTCATCACGCATTATCAGCGGCTCCTGAACTACATCGTGCCGGATCGCGTTCACGTGCTGGCAAACGGCAAGATCCAGGCGTCGGGCGGCAAGGAGCTGGCGCTCGAGCTCGAGAAGTCGGGCTATGCGGGCTATCAGGGCAAGGCGGCGTAACTCATGAGCATGCCCCAGCAGATCAAACCCGACACCAAGGGGCGCGCGGCCCCGGTGCAGGTGTTGAAGACCAAGGCCGAGACGGCGTTGGCGGAGACCTTCGCGGCCGTCGAGCGGCAGCTTCCGGGCGGGGATTGGCTCCGCCAGCTCCGGCGGGCGGCGGCCGGCGCGTTCACGGCTGAAGGACTGCCGCACCGACGCGTGGAGGAGTGGAAGTTCACGGACCTGCGCGCGTTGATGCGGGACGCGTATCCCATCTCGGCAACCGCCGAGCCGCCGAAGCCGGCAGCCATCGGCGCACTCGTCCGCGAGGCGCTCCCCGGCGCAGATCTGTCGAAGGCCTTCGCGGCCTTCATCGATGGTCGCGCGGCGGGCGAAGCCGGACTCGGCGGCATTTCGGAGCTCGATGGCGCGTCTCTCGCGAAGTTCATCGACCATCCGCCGACGTGGCTCGAAGCGGAAATCGGCGAGGTCAGCGGCCATGTCAGCGACGGCGTGCTCGCGCTCAACACAGCGTTGTTTAGCGATGGCGCCGTGCTCGATATCGCGGAGGGACGCGAGGTCGAGACTCCCATCGCCCTGATTTTCGGCGATGCCGGCGGCGAGGCGCGGTCGGTTGCGACGCGCAGTGTCGTGCGTGTAGGCAAGGGCGCAAAGATCGTGCTTGTCGAATGCCATCTCGGGCCGACCGCACCACGGCAAGTCAATACGCTGACGCAAGTCGTGATCGGGGACGGAGCCGAGGTGGTGCACATCAAGCTCATCGGCAGCCGCGCAGACTCTATCCACCTCGGCCGGACGGTGGCGACGCTCGGCGCCAACGCCGCGTACCGCCCATTCCAGATGGTGACGGGAGACGGGATCGTGCGCAACGATCTCGCGGTGACATTCCGCGGCCAGCACGCGTCGTTCGACCTCGGCAGCGCCAAGCTCGTCAACGGGCACGGACATGCCGACACAACGCTCGTCGTCGATCACGCGGTTCCGCACTGCACGAGCCGCGAGCTGGTCAAGAGCGTGCTCGCCGACAAGGCGCGTGCAGTGTTCCAGGGCAAAGTCATCGTATGGCCCGACGCGCAGAAGACCGACGGCAAGCAGATGGCGCAGGCCCTCATGCTTTCGCCGGATGCCGAGTTCGACAGCAAGCCCGAGCTTGAGATCTACGCCGACGACGTGGTCTGCGGCCACGGCTCGACATCGGCGGAGATCGACCCCGAACTCATCTTCTATCTGCGTTCGCGCGGCATTCCACTCGCGGAGGCCCAGGCGATGCTGGTGGAGAGCTTCATCGGCGAGGCGATCGACAAGGCGGAGCCGGAAGCGGTGCGGGAGGCGCTTCGCGCACTTGCCCGCGGCTGGCTTGCAGAGGACGCTCGAAGCACGAAGGGCTAACGTTCCCGAAGCTCGGAAGAGCAAGGAAAAAGCAAGATGACCGCTGCTACTCGCACCAAGACGGACAAGGCGCCGCCCGCTCCTTTGGCGGTGCCCTACGACGTCGAGCGCATCCGGACCGATTTCCCGATCCTCTACCGGGATGTGTACGGCAAGCCGCTCATCTACCTCGACAACGGCGCGTCGGCGCAAAAGCCGCTGCCGGTCATCGAGGCGATGGACCATGCCTATCGCTTCGAATACGCCAACGTGCATCGCGGTCTGCACTATCTCTCGAACACCGCAACGCAGCGGTTCGAGGAGGCGCGCGAGATCGTGCGCCGGTTCCTCAATGCGCCGTCCGCCGACCAGATCATCTTCACGCGCAACGCAACGGAGGCCATCAATCTCGTTGCCTCGTCGTTCGGCGCGATCGAGATCGGCGAGGGCGACGAGATCGTGCTCTCGATCATGGAGCACCACTCGAACATCGTGCCCTGGCACTTCCATCGCGAGCGGAAGGGGGCGGTGCTCAAATGGGCGCCGATCTCCGACGAAGGCGAGCTGCTGCTCGACGAGTTCGAGAGGCTTTTGACGCCGCGCACGAAGATCGTCGCCTTGACACACATGTCGAACGTGCTCGGCACGGTGGTTCCGATCAAGCAGGTGATCGAGATCGCGCACGCGCGCGGCATCCCGGTGCTGGTGGACGGCAGTCAGGCGGCGGTCCACCTTCCGGTGGACGTGCAGGATCTCGATGCCGACTTCTACGTGTTCACCGGCCACAAGACCTACGGGCCGTCGGGTATCGGCGTGCTGTACGCCAAGAAGAAGCACCTGGACATCATGCCGCCCTACCAGGGCGGCGGCGAGATGATCGAGGTGGTGGAGGTGGACCGTATCACCTACGGGAAGGCACCGCACCGGTTCGAAGCCGGAACGCCGGCCATCGTCGAGGCTGTTGGGCTGGGCGCGGCGCTTTCCTATATGATGCAAGTCGGCCGCGACCGGATCCTGGCGCACGAAACGGAGATCGGGACCTATGCGGGCGAACGGCTGAAGGAAGTTCCGGGACTCAAGCTCCATGGCACGGCCAAGGGCAAAGGCGCCATCCATGCGTTCTCGATCGAGGGGCTGCATCCGCACGACATCTCGACCATCATCGACCGGTCGGGTATCGCGGTTCGCGCCGGACACCACTGCGCGCAGCCTCTGATGGAGCGCCTGGGCGTCACGGCGACGTGCCGCGCCTCGTTCGCGATGTACAATACCAAGGCGGAGGTCGACGCGCTGGCGGCGGCCCTCGTTCGCGCCAAAGACTTCTTCGCTTAAGGACCGGAGTGACGCTGACGATGGCGGAGATGGACGCACAAGACGCACAGGGCGCGGCGGATCTTCCGACCGCGAAGCCGGAGGCGTCCGCCGAGGCGCCGGCGCAGACATCGGCGCTGCCCCAGGAGGAGCTCGACCGGCTGACGAGCGACATCGTGGCCGCCCTCAAGACCGTCTACGACCCCGAGATTCCGGCCGACATCTACGAACTGGGGCTGATCTACAAGATCGACATCAGCGACGACCGGGAGGTCGCGGTTGAAATGACGCTGACGGCGCCGGGGTGTCCGGTGGCCGGGGAGATGCCGCAGTGGGTCGAGGACGCGGTCAACTCGGTGCCGGGCATCTCGGGCACGAAAGTCACGCTGACCTTCGATCCGCCGTGGGACCAGAGCCGTATGTCCGACGAGGCGCGGCTTGCGCTCAACATGTTCTGAGAGTTGCCGGCGCAAGGACCTATCTCGCAAAATGGCGCGGCACACGCTATATTTGGCCTGTATCCCGTGTCACTTCCCGGCCTTGAACCAGGATTGCTGCACATCATGACCGACCAGACGACCGCCTCCGCCCCCCGCCGGGCTCGCCCGAAGGTGATGACGCTCACGCCGCGCGCGGCCGAGCGCGTGCGCTCCATCATGGCCTCCAAAGGGCCGGAGGTGGCGGGGCTCAAGATCGGCGTCAAGAAGGGCGGCTGCGCGGGCATGGAATACACGATGACCTGGGCCGACAGCGCCGGCAAGTTCGACGAGGTCATCGAGCAGGACGGCGCGCGCGTGATCATCGATCCGCAGGCGGTGCTCTATCTCCTGGGCACGGAGATGGACTACAAAACAGACAAGCTCTCGGCGACGTTCGTGTTCAACAATCCGAACCAGACGAGCGCCTGCGGCTGCGGCGAAAGCGTGAACCTTGTCCCGGCCAAGGCCGAGACAGTGGGCGACTAGTCCGTCATCTCTCGTCGAGGAGAGGGTCCTACGTCAGATCGCGACCTGGGTGCCAACCTCGACGACGCGGTCGGTCGGGATCTTGAAATACGTCGTCGCGTCCTCCGCGGTGCGGGCGAGCCAGATGAAGAGCCGTTCCTGCCATCGGGGCATTTCGGATTTGCTCGTCGTTCTCAACGAGCGTCGCGACAAGAAGAACGATGTCGCGCCGATGTCCACGTTGAGGTCCTTGCGCCGGCAGCTTTCGAGGATCTTTGGGATGCTCGGGGTCTCCATGAACCCATAGGATGCGACGACGCGGACGAAAGTCTCGTTGGATCTGTCGATCTCCACGCGCTCGTGACGGGGCACGCGCGGCGTCTCCTCGGTGCGGATCGAAAGCACGACATTGCGCTCATGCAGCACACGGTTGTGCTTCAGGTTGTGCATCAGAGCGGTCGGCGCGGCGTTGATGTCGGAGGAGAGGAAAATCGCGGTGCCGGGGACGCGCGCCGGAGGCTTGGCCTCGAGCTTGCGGACCAGCCAGTCGAGATCGGCCTCGTTACGGCGCGTGATCTTGAGAAGGATGCCGTAGCCGCGCACCCAGGTGAACATGACGAGGCTCAACAGGCCGGCGATGGCAAGCGGCACCCAGGCACCCTCGAAGAGCTTCATGATGTTGGCAGCGAAAAAGGTCTGCTCAATGAAGAGCAGCGGAATCATCAGGCCCGCCGCCTTCCAGAGCGGCCAGTTCCAGTATTTCCAGACCACGAAGAAGGCCATCAAGGAATCGATGACGAGGGCGGCGGTGACCGACACGCCGTAGGCCGTCGCGAGGTGCGATGAGCTCTTGAAGGTGAGCACGGCCAGCACGACGCCAGCCAGCAGGAGCCAGTTGACGCGTGGCAGATAGATCTGGCCGGCCATGGCCTCGGAGGTGTGCTTGATGGCGAAGCGCGGCAGCAGGCCGAGCTGAATGGCCTGGCGCGCAAGCGAGAACGCGCCGGTGATGACGGCCTGGCTCGCGACCACCGTGGCGCATGTGGCGAGGATTACCATCGGCATCAGCGCCCATTCGGGGTAGAGCAGATAGAACGGGTTCGCGAGGGCCTCCGCATTGGAGAGCACGAGCGCTCCCTGACCGAGATAGTTCAGCATCAGAGCAGGAAAGACAAAGCCGAGCCATGCCGCCTGGATGGGCTTGCGGCCGAAATGGCCGAGATCGGTGTAGAGGGCTTCTGCACCCGTGACGGCGAGAAAGACGAGACCGAGGACGGTCAGGCCGAGCAGGCCATGCGTGGCCATGAAGCGGATGCCGTGCCATGGGTTGAGTGCAAGGATGACCTGCGGGTTGTCCGCGATATGCAGCAGGCCGCCAGCCGCGACAGCAAGAAACCAGGCGATTGTGAGCGGCCCGAAGAACTGGGCAACGCGCGCGGTGCCGTGACTCTGGACAGCAAAGAGCCCCACGAGGACGACCAGCGCGATCGGCACCACGAGATGCTCGAAGGCGGGAGATACGAGCTTCAAACCTTCGACCGCCGAGAGAACCGAGATCGCGGGTGTGATGACCGCGTCGCCATAGAAGAACGATGCGCCGGCAATCCCCAAGGCAAGCAACAACGGCGTGCTGCGCTTGGCGACGGACTGGCCGAGCGCCATCAACGCGAAGGTTCCGCCCTCGCCCTTGTTGTCCGCGCGGAGCAGAACGATGACGTACTTCAACGTGACGATGAGGATCAGCGCCCAGAAAATCAGCGAGAGAACGCCAAACACGGCTTCCGTGTTGGCGGGACTGCCGCCGCTTGCGGCGCGCACGGCTTCGCGAAAAGCGTAGAGCGGGCTGGTGCCGATGTCGCCGTAAACGACACCGATGGATCCGACGACGAGCGTCCAGAATTGTCCGCTGTGCGTCGTCTCGCCGGGCTCGCCACCGGTGTCGGTGGCTTTAGCGCGTGCCACGATAAGGCCTCTTAGCTGCGCTGCGGAACAGCATAATTGCCGGCGCTTATACGCCTGTTCCGTTGGGCTTGTAAGCGGTCAAATTCGGGGGGCGCGGCCCGGTTTCATCTTGACACCCGCGACATTTACGCCGCAGCGCACCCGCTCAGGGCCACACTGCGGCGGTTAACCCGAATCCGGTCGGCAAGGCCGTCCGGACATGCCATTGACGCGCTGCTAAACCGCCGCGCGGTCCATGGCCTCCAGCTCGTCGATCATGCCCTCGATCACCTTGAGGCCCTTGGACCAGAAGGCGGGATCCGCGGCATCGAGGCCGAACGGTGCCAAAAGCTCCGAGTGGTGCTTCGAGCCGCCGGCCTTCAGGAGGTCGAAGTATTTGCCGACAAAGCCCGGGTGCGCCTCCTGGTAGAGGCCGTAGAGCGAGTTCACGAGGCAGTCGCCGAAAGCGTAGGCGTAGACGTAGAACGGCGAGTTAATGAAGTGCGGGATGTAGGTCCAGAAGACCTCGTAGCCGGGCTTGAGCGCGATCGCGGGGCCTAGGCTCTCGCTCTGCACCTCGAGCCAGAACGCGTTCAGCTGGTCGCTGGTCAGCTCGCCCCCTCGTCTTGCTTCGTGCACCTTGCGCTCGAAATTGTAGAACGCGATCTGCCGCACGACCGTGTTCAGCATGTCCTCGACCTTGCCGGCGATCATGGCCTTCTTCTCGCGCGGGCTCGTCGTCTCGGAAAGGAGCGCGCGGAAGGTCAGCATCTCGCCGAAGACGGACGCCGTCTCGGCAAGCGTCAGCGGGGTCGGCGCTAACAGCGGGCCCTGGTCGCGGGCCAGCATCTGATGCACGCCGTGGCCCAACTCATGGGCGAGCGTCATCACATCCCGCGGCTTGCCCTGATAGTTCATCAGCACATAGGGATGCACGGAGGGCACGGTGGCCGCAGAGAACGCCCCTTGCGTCTTGCCCTCGCGGAGCGGGGCGTCGATCCAGCGCTTGTCGAAGAATTGCTTGGCGATGCCCGCCATGTCGGGCGCAAAGGCGCCGTAAGCCTTGAGCACGATGCTCTCCGCCTCAGGCCAGGTGAAAACCTGCTCGGGCTTGTCGGGGAGCGGCGCGTTGCGGTCCCAGTGCGAGAGCGTCTCCATGCCGAGCCACTTGGCCTTCATGGCGTAGTAGCGGTGCGAGAGACGCGGATAGGCCTCGCGCACGCTCGAAACGAGCGCGTCGACCACGGGCGCCTCGACGCGATTGGCGAGATGACGGCTGTCGGCCACATCCTTGAAGCCACGCCAGCGGTCGGAGATCTCCTTGTCCTTGGCCAGCGTGTTGGTGATGAGCGTGAAAAGGCGAATGTTGTCCTTGAACACTTTCGCCAGCGCTTCAGCGGCGGCGTGGCGGCGCGGCTCGGCGGGGTCGGAGAGCAAGTTCAACGTGGCTTCAAGCGCGAGCGGGGCGGGCTCGCCGTCGACGTTGAAGCGCAGGCCGGTCATGGTCTCGCTGAAGAGGCGGCCGAAAGCGCCACGCCCGGTCTGGCCCTTTTCGGTAAACAGCTGCTCGAGCTTCTCCTCGAGCTGGAACGGCTTCTCCTTGCGCAGGTCCTCGAGCCAGGGCCTGTACTTGGCGAGTGCCGGAGCCTTGATCGCGCTTGCGAGCGCCGCCTCGTCGATCTGATTGAGCTCGAGCTCGAAAAAGATGAGGTCGGTCGAGATCCTGGTCAGCTTCTCGGACATGTCGCCGTAGAATTTCGCGCGAGCGGGGTCGGCTTGATTGGCCGCATAGAGAAGGCCGGCGTATGAGCCGAGCTTGCCCATCAGATCCGAAAGTTGCTCGTAGGCGGCGATGGCCTCGGCGAGGGCCGGACCGTCGGATGCCAGGCCTGCGAGCTTGCCCTGATAGCTCTCCTTGATGCGGCGGGCCTCGGCAGTGGACCGCTCGATATCACGCGCGACAGCGGGATCGTCGGTGCCGCGATAGAGATCGGAAAGGTCCCACTCGGGGATCTGGCCGAGATCCGGTGCATCGCTCGCCGCGGCGGCCGTGGCTCCGCTCTGTGTGCTCGCCCAGGTGAGGTGCGAAACGAAAGGTGCGCGCGAGATCGGCGTCATCAGTGGCTCCAGTCATCGGGGAAATGAAGTCTTAATCTGCGGATTCCCGACGCCGAGTTCAAGCCCGCATCGGTGGCTGTCGGCCGGTCCGCGAGCGCGCCGGCGCCGGCGGCAGTGACCAAAAAAGGATCAAGGTGGGTATATTCGCAACAGCTTGTTTACCCTTGTGCGGCAGTCTGACCTCTGTCGAGTTGCCGGTCGCCCCTGCGTTTCGAGAGAGCGCAGCCCGTCCAACGGCCGGGCAATATTCCAGTTCGTGTTGTGTACGAGTGACCATGGCAAAGCGTGTCCTTATCGTCGATGACGATCCAGCTCAGCGCCGCATTCTCGAAGAGACCGTCAAGCGGTTCGGGTTCGATACCCGCTCCACGATCTCCGGCGAGCAGGCCCTCGAAGTGCTCGAAGGGGCCGACCGCGGCGACATCTCGCTCGTACTTCTCGACCTCGTCATGCCGGGCATCGGCGGCATGGCGGTTCTCGAGCGCCTCAAGGGCAAAGCCGCTCCGCCCGTCATTGTGCTCACCGCCAACGGGTCGATCGACGCGGCGATCGGTGCCATCCGCCTCGGCGCCGTCGATTTCGTCGTAAAGCCTGCGTCTCCCGAGCGGCTCGAAGTGTCGATGAAGAGCGCCATGAAGATCGAGGCGCTGTCGGAAGAGATCCTGCGCATCAAAAAGAGAGCCGAAGGGACGCTCACCTTCGACGATCTCATCGTGCGCGGCGAAGGCATGCAGCGCGTGATCGCGCTCGGCAAGCGGGCCGCCGCCTCCAACATCCCGGTGCTCATCGAAGGCGAGAGCGGCGTCGGCAAAGAGCTGATTGCGCGCGCCATTCAGGGCGAGAGCGAGCGGGCGGGACGTCCGTTCATCACCGTCAACTGCGGCGCCATCCCGGAAAATCTCGTGGAGAGCACGCTGTTCGGACACGAGAAGGGCTCGTTCACCGGCGCCATGGACCGCCGTGTCGGCAAGTTCCAGGAGGCCGACGGCGGCACGCTGTTCCTCGACGAGATCGGAGAGCTTCCGCTCGACGCCCAGGTGAAGCTGCTGCGCGCCCTGCAGGAAGGCGAGATCGATCCCGTCGGCGCGAAGAAGCCGGTGAAGGTCAACTTCCGGCTCATCTCGGCCACCAATCGCGACATGATCCAGCTCGTCAAAGAAGGGCGCTTCCGCGAGGACCTCTACTACCGCCTCAACGTGTTCCCGGTCTGGGTGCCGCCGCTGCGCGAGCGTAGCGAGGACGTCCCGGAGCTGGCTCAGCATTTCCTTGCACGCTTCTGCGCAGAGGAAGGCAAGCGCCTCAGTGGCTTCACGGACGAGGCCATGCGGCTGCTGATGGCCTATGACTGGCCGGGCAATGTTCGCCAGCTCGAGAATGCGGTGTTCCGCGCCGTGGTGCTGGCGGACGGCTCCGAGCTTTCGGTCGCCGAATTCCCGCAGATCGCGAGCCACGTCGAGGGGTTTGCGGCCGAGGTTCCGCCGTTGCCGGTGGGGCTGCAAAAGCCGGGCGCCTACACGGGCCCTGCCCTTATCGGCGCCGAGGACACCGTTCCGCAGACAGTTGAAGTGCGTCCCTCGTCGGGCTCGTCGGCACTCGGCATTCCGGCCGTGACCGAGAGCGGCGAGATCCGCGCGCTCGAAGATATCGAGGCCGACATGATCCGCCTCGCGCTCGGCCGCTATCGCGGCCACATGACCGAGGTCGCCAAGCGCCTCAAGATCGGCCGCTCGACACTCTACCGGAAGATGCAGGAGTACGGCCTCGAGCCGCGCGTAAACTGAGCTACCTAGGTTGTCCCGCGCGCCCCCCCGGAGCCTCCGTCCGCTATGACGGAGGCTCCGCACCAGGCCGCTCGCATTTGGACAACAGTTGGCCGTGATTTTCCTGTCATCTGAACGTCAAAGGCGTTCGTCGCTTCTCATTCAGCAGATGCTCGGCTAGCGTGCGCCTCGGCTCTTGTCGTGGGGGACTGTCATGCGTCACGCTTTCCGGGTTGCCGCGTCGACGGGCGCCTTCGTGCTCGTCGCAGCCCTCACTTCTGCCGCCGGCCGCGCCGATCCGACCGCGGCGCCTGCGGCCCAGCCGCCGACAGCCCCCGTTGTCGCTGACCCCGCCGCCGCAGCTCCCGCCGCACAGCCCGCCACGCCTGCGGTCACGTCTCCCGCTCCTCCGGCGGCGCAGCCTCCGGCAGCCGTCGCGACGCCGACACCGCCGGCGTCACCCGCCGCGGCGACCCAAACGCCGGCACCAGCGCCAACGGCTGCTCCGACGCCCGCCGTTCAACAACCCGTCCCCGCAACGCCCCCGGCTGCTATGGAGGCGGCAGCCCCGCAACCGCCGGCCAAACCGCAGCTCGGAGCCCTCGTCCGCGCCAGCCTCGAAACGCAATCCAATGCCGTCACGGAGGCGGAGCTTGCCGACGTGGCCGCTCTCAAGGCGTTCTATCTCAGCCGCTCCGACGCCCCGCTCTGGGTGGCCGATGGCGCGCTCAACGATCGCGCGGTGCTCGCCATCGCGGAGATCAAGAAGGCCGGCGACTGGGGGCTCGACGCTTCTGCGTTCGTGTTACCGGAGGCGGGCGGCACGCTGTCCGAACCGCAAGCCGCAGATGCCGAGCTCAAGCTTTCGATTGCCGCGCTCACCTATGCGCGGCACGCCCGTGGCGGACGCATCGAGGATCCCGCCAAGCAGCTCTCGTCCTATCTCGACCGCAAGCCGCAGCTTCTCGATCCGAAGGTCGTGCTCGACCAGCTTGCGGCCTCCTCGCCGCCGGACGCCACGCTGCGCGGCTTCCACTCCAAGCATCCGCAGTTCGAGAAGCTGCGCCAACACTACCTGGCGCTGCTCAAGTCTCAAGGGCAAGCCGCCGAGATCGTGCGGCTGCCGAACGGGCCCGTGCTGTCGCCCGGCATGAAGCACGCGCACGTGGCGCTCCTGCGCCAGCGGCTCGAGGTGCCGACGCCTGCCGGCACGGCGGAAGCCCCGGCGGACACAAACCTCTACGACCCGGCGCTCGTCGACGCCGTGAAGGCGTTCCAGACCGAAAACGGCCTGGCAGCCGACGGCCATGTCGGCGGCGGAACGCGGGCCGCGCTGAACGATATCGACACGCCGAGCCCGGAGAAGGTGCGCGCCAATATGGAGATGTGGCGCTGGATTCCGGACGATCTCGGAGCCACGCACGTGTGGGTCAATCTGCCCGAGTTCACGTTCCAGTTCGTGCATGACGGCAAGGTGGTGCACGAGGAGCGCATCATCAGCGGCCTCGTCGACAAACAGACACCGACTTTTTCGGCGGACATGGACATGGTGACGTTCCACCCGCGCTGGAACGTTCCGGACTCGATCAAGGTGCGCGAGCTCTATCCGAGCCTTGCGCGTGGCGGCACCTACTTCGAGAAGCAGGGGTTGCGCATGACGCGAAACGGCAAGCCGGTCGATCCCTACTACATCGACTGGAGCAGCGCGGACATCCGCCAGTTCGATGTGCAGCAGCCGCCGGGGCCGGCCAACGTGCTCGGAAAATTCAAGTTCACGTTCCACAACAAGCATATCGTCTACATGCACGATACGCCGACCAAGAACCTGTTCGACAAGCCGAGCCGCCCGTTCAGCCATGGCTGCATGCGGGTGCGCAACCCGGCGCGGCTCGCCGAGCTCGTGCTGGCGGCCGACAAAGGCTGGACGCCGGAGCAGGTGGCCGAGATCGCGGACGGCCCGGCGGTCGAGACGCCGGTGCCACTGCAATCGAAAATCCCGGTTCACGTCGCCTACTTCACCGAGCGCATCGACGACGCGGGCCAGCCGCTGCGCTTCAAGGACGTGTACGGGCACGAGGAGCGCGTGGTGCTGGCGCTGCAGGGGCGTTTCGACGCCATCGCCGTCGGACCCGACCACCTGGCGCCGGTGCGCTACGAGAAGCGCGAGTATGCCGGCGGAAACACGCTCGATACCTTCTTCAACAATCTGTTCGGCGGATTCTGAGCACCACCAGCGCCGTTAACCCTCTGGCGGGGCTCTTTTGTTCCGCACGCGGGCTTTGCCCAATTAAAGCCGCTTACAAGCCCTCTTGATCGCGCAATCCAAGGTTACGAACCGTTAAGCACCGGGGGGTAAGGGTAAACTTGGCGATTTCCATGGGGGATCTCTGTTGGGCGTAAAGGCGGGACAACTCACCTGCCGATTCCTGAGCCTCGGCGCGGCCGCTCTTCTGGCCGTCGCTTCGCAGGTCGCGCCCGCGCGTGCAGGCGACGACCGCACGATCTCCTTCTACCACATCCACACGCAGGAAACGCTGACCGTCCAATACAAGAAAGACGGCCGCTTCCTTCCCGACGCGCTCGAGAAGATCAACTGGATCATGCGCGACTGGCGCCAGAACAAGGCGGTGCCGATCGATCCCAACACCATCGACATCATCTGGGAAATGCACCGGGAGCTCGGCTCGCAGCAGCCCGTCAGCATCATCTGCGGCTATCGCTCGCGCGGCACCAACGAAATGCTGCGCAAGACGCGCGGCGGACAGGCAAGCCAGAGCCAGCACATCACCGGCAAGGCCGTCGACATCGCGTTTCCCGACGTTCCGGTGAAGCAACTTCGCTATTCCGCCATGATCCGCGAGCGCGGCGGCGTCGGCTACTATCCGACCTCCGGCATCCCGTTCGTGCACGTGGATACCTCGCGCGTACGGCACTGGCCGCGCATGGTCCGCGACGAGCTTGCGCTTCTCTTCCCTTCGGGCCACTCGAAGCATGAGCCCGCCGATGGGCGGCCGATCACACCGGCCGACGTCACGGCTGCACGCGCTCGGCGGAAGGATCTTGCTCAAGAGGTGGCACAGTTCTACGCGCTCCGCGACACGCCGAAGTCGGCGATCCAAGTGGCGTCGGCCGAGACGGTCGTGCCGCGCCTTCCCGAGCCGCCGAAGCCTGCTCCCGCAATTCGGCCGCTCGGCTCCGCCGAGACTCGGCCGCTCGGCTCCGTCGAGACTCGCCCGCTCGCCGCCCATCAAAAGATGGCCGTTGGCGCGCCGCTGCCGTCGCCCGAGGAAACCCGGCCCGAGTCCATGGCTCCAGTCGTCGCTCTTGCCGCCGACAAGACCGCTTCCGAACCCAAGGTGGCGCTCGCCAAGGCCGTCTCGGACGATGCCGCGCCCGTTGCTCTTCAGCCCAAGCTGATCGGTGCTCCGAAGCCCGTCGATCGTCCGTCGACGTTCGTCGCCAAGCTGCCGGATGCGGACCGCTCACGCCTCGACATGCTGGTCAAGCTCGCGTCTCTCGACGCGGATGAGCCTGCCGCTAAAACTCCGGCCGCGCAGCAGCCCGCAGCGCTGATCACCGGCTCGACGCCCATGAAGGCGTCGATGACGCCGGATTGGCCGTTCGCGAAGCGCCCCGTGACCGAGACGCCTGCGCCAGCCGCTCCCGCGCATCCGTTCGGGGAGGAAGGATCCAGCGATTGGCGCAGCGGATGGACAGCCGCACCCGAGTATGACGAGGATCATCCGGACGAGCTCTCCTACCGTCCGTTTGCGCTGGCGCCGCTGCTGACGGAAACTCCGTCATTCGACGATCCCGCGCTGGCGACGCTGGTCGAGCCCGACCCTGCCCAGGCGCTCGACATGCTCGACGACGAGGGCACGGCGCTCCCGATGCGGTTCGGCACCGGCCGGCTCGAGACAGCGATGGCGTGGGCGCAGGAATTCAGCGGAGATGCGGTTCATCTAGAAGCCATGACGGCCGACGTGCCGCAGCCCGAGACCTCGCATCCGCAGCTCGTGTCACGGGCGGTCAAGACCCTGCCGCGGTGACGGACTTTCTGGCGCGTCCGCCCGCGCCCGAACGAAGCGCCGTGAGCGGCCCCCCCTTCCAGGCCTTCGACACAAGGCGCCCAAGCTCCTCGAAATCCTGCATGCGCGGCGATGTCGTGCGCCACACAAGTCCGATGGAGCGGTGGGGCTCGGGCTCGACGAAGCGCACCAGCGTGATGTCGCGACCGCGCTCCTCGATGCCGACGGCCATCTCCGGCAAAAGCGTGATGCCGAAACCGGCGGAGACCATCTCGACGATGGTGGCGAGGCTCGAAGCGCCGAAGGTGTTGACGGTATCGACCTGCTGCAGGCTGCAATAGGTAAGCGCCTGGTCGCGCAGGCAATGCCCTTCCTCCAGGAGGAGCAGCCGCTCGTGCTCGATCAACTCCTTGGTGGCGCGCACGCGGCCGGAGAGCTTGCGGTTCTTCGGTACGGCGAGCAGGAACTTGTCCTCGAACAGAACGCGGTTCGTGAGATCGGCGTGCTTCACCGGTAGCGCCAGAAGCAGCACATCGAGCTTGCCCTCCAGCAGCTCGTCTGTGAGCACCTGGGTCTGCGTCTCGCGTACGTGCAGCTCGAGCTCCGGATAGGCTTCGCGCAGAAGCGGAAGAAGCTGCGGCAGCAGGTAGGGCGCGACCGAAGGAATGACGCCGAGGCGCAGCGCACCGGCGAGAATGCTGTTGGCATGCTGCGCATAGGCGACGAGATCGCGCACGTCTCCGAGGATGCGAGAGCAACGGGCCGCGATCTCCTGGCCTTTGCTCGTGAGCTGCACGCCGGACTTGGTGCGCTCTACCAGCGCAAGACCGAGATTCTGCTCCATCTCGTGGATCTGCATGGAGAGCGCCGGCTGCGTCACGGAGCAAGCGTCGGCGGCGCGTCCGAAATGGAGCTCGCGCGCCAACGCGTCGAAGTAGCGAAGCTGCTTGAGGGTAACCTGCGTCATAAGGGGGCCTGATCAGGATGGAAACAAATAACGATTAGCCCTGATCTCGGCAGCGGTCTATGGTCGCACAGTACAAACGATCGTGATCGATGAACGGCCGTTTGCAAGAGTTTCCCGAACACGGCAGGTGAAGCTTCGGGTTCATCTCGTCGTTAGCGTCTCGGGCCGTGCGCCGAAGCGGCCCGAGACGTTCTTATTTTTCCTCGAACATTTGCGGATCTTCTGCGCCGATCCCGGGAGCGGGCTCCGCTTTTCGGGGATGCGAAAGATCGCTACTCGGCAGCAATCATGCGATCGGCGGCGGCCTCGGCGTCTGCCGTCATGGGGCCGTCCAGCATGCCGAGTGCGTGCATGTAGACTTCGAGGATGCTTTCCTCTTCCTGACGCTCGGTCTGGCTCTTCTTCCGTAGACGCACGATCTGGCGCAGCACCTTGACGTCGAATCCGAGCCCCTTGGCCTCGAGATACTTGTCGCGAATGTCCCCCGAGAGGGCCTTCTTCTCTTCCTCGAGGCGCTCGATGCTCTCGATCATCTGGCGAAGCTGCTTCTGCGCCGAAGCCTGAAGCGTCGTCATCCCAACCCCCACTCTCTTTCAGAGTTCTCGCCGAAGTTCCGGCAGGCGCGCGTGTGCGCGGCCCTTCTGATGGTGAGGCTAGGCCCACCATGGGACAGCGACAAGGCGAGGTCCCACCTCATCCAGAGAGATTATTTCCTGTGGACGGTATCGCTTCGGCGCTGTCTTGGTTGCATAGGCGCCGCTGTCGGCCGCGTGATTCGCTCAGCCCTTCTCGTGCGTCTCCTTGCGGGCGAACGCTGCAACCGCCTCGGGCGAGGCTTCAGTCTGATAGCGCTTCTGCCATTCCGCGTAGGGCATGCCGTAGACCAGCTCACGCGCCTCATCCTTTGACAGCGAGATGGCACGCTCCTCGGCCGCTTCGCGATACCAGTTGGCGAGGCAATTCCTGCAGAAGCCGGCAAGATTCATGAGGTCGATGTTCTGTACGTCCGTGCGCTCGCGCAGATGCGCGGCGAGCCGGCGAAAGGCAGCAGCTTCGAGCTTCAACGTCGTTTCGGGATCGATTGCGGTCATTGTGCGCTTTCCTTCAATCGGTGTGCGAGCCGAAATGGCGGATGGTTTTCAGGTCGTGATCCAAAGCGGGGTCTGCAAGGATGTGCCGCATGGCCGTGGCAAGTTTTGCTGCCCATTCACGCTGCCCCTTCTCAGAGGCGATCAAGTCCTGCCGGATCTCGATCAACGCATGGGCGAGGCCGCGCGAGGTTCCGTGCTGCCACATGCAATCGCCCCTCAACGCGCCGTGGTAGGGCTCGTTGTCACCAACGACAAGCGCGGGATCGGCCCGGAGCGCCGCCAACAGGGGAAGCGCGAGCCGCGGGTCCTTGTCCCACAGCACGGCTGCGTGCCAGGGGCGCGCGAGGCCGCGCCAAACCGGCGTGAAGCTGTGAACCGAAAGCAGGACAGGCGCGACGCCATGCGCGAGCGCACGGTCTATGACCTCGTCGACGGCCACATGATAGGGACGATAGAAGCGCGCGTGCCGTTTCTCGCGCTCGGCGGATGCAAGGACGCGGTTGCCGGGGATGATGGCGCCGTCGGAGACGCGCATGATCAGCGTCGGGTCGTCCTCGCCGCGGTTGCAGTCGATCAGCAGGCGCGAAAAGCGCGTCATGACGGCTGGCGCGCCGAGCATCGTCGCGAGTTCTTCCGTCACGCCTTGTGCGCCGATGTCGTAAGCGATGTGGCGCTCGAACTCGGCTTGCGGCAGGCCGAGCGTTTCGTAGCCGTCGGGCAAGGCGTTGGCGGCGTGGTCGCAGAGGAGAATCGCGCCCGAGGCCAGCGATCCGGGCCGACGCACATAGGCTTCCGAAACCTGGGCTTCGAGGACGACACCCGTGTTGGCGCCGTTCTCAGGTCGTATCGGCATCTCGTCGCGCCTCATCGCGTGCCTTTTCGGCCTTCTCGCCCGTCGGCCGCCGGGCCGTCAAAAAAGCAGGGTTGCGAAAAGCCCGATCCGGGCCTTCAATGGCCACGCCTCCGCGCGGCCAGCCTTGGCCGTGCACACCTCAAAGCTGCCGTTTTCCTTGCCAACGTTTCGCCCTCCCGGCAAGGCGCGACCGCGCCGAGACAGCCACGTGTCTCATCGATACCAGTGAAACCATGATCCCAAGGTCCACGCCCCCGCTGCTCGCGGCATTTCTGCTCCTGGCAATCCTGCCGCACCCGGCGTTCGCAGATTTCAAGTTCTGCAACGGCACGCAGAGCCGCGTCGGCGTTTCGATCGGCTATCAGGACTCCAAAGGTTGGGCCACGGAAGGCTGGTGGAACATCGCGTCGCAGGCGTGCGAAACGCTCTTGAAAGGCCCGGTGCCCAGCCAGTTTATCTACGTTTACGCCGTCGACTACGACCGCGGAGGCGAATGGGCGGGGTCGCACTTCATGTGCACCGGCGACAAATCGTTCGCCATCCGGGGGGTTCAGGATTGCCCGAAACGCGGATATAAGCGCACGGGTTTCTTCGAAGTCGACACCGGGGAGGGTCAAGAGTGGACGGTCCGCCTCACCGATCCGGACGATAAAGACGATAATAAAGAGGCAGTCGGCAAATGAGACGCAATCGGCGGGTGAAGATCGTGGCGACGCTTGGACCAGCGTCGTCAACGCCGGAGATAATTGACCGCCTGTTCGTCGCGGGTGCGGACGTCTTCCGTATCAACATGAGCCATTCGAGTCCGGAGACCGCACACGCGCTGGTCCGCTCGATCCGCGACGTCAGCGCCAAGCACCGCTGCTCAGTCGGCGTGCTGTGCGACCTGCAGGGCCCCAAGTTCCGTCTCGGCGAGTTCATGGACGGGCGCGCGCTGGTCAAGACTGGCGAACATTTCCGTTTCGACCAGACCGGCGTGCCCGGCACGTCGCAACGCGTGAGCCTGCCGCATCCGGCGATTTTCGATGCGGTCAAGCCAGGGCACGCGCTCCTCATCGACGACGGCAAGCTCCGCATGCGCGTTACCGATGTCGGACCGAAGAGCGTCATCGCCGAAGTGATCACCGGCGGCGTCATGTCTAGCCGCAAGGGCATCAGCATGCCCGACACGCTCCTGCCGGTGAGCCCGCTGACAGCGAAGGACCGCACCGATCTCGACCTGGCGCTCAAGCTCGGCGCCGACTGGATTGCGCTGTCGTTCGTGCAACGCGCAGAGGACATCATCGAGGCGAAGACCATCATCGACGGGCGGGCTGCCGTGCTCGCAAAAATCGAAAAACCCTCGGCGATCGAGGATATCGACGACATTATCGCGGCAGGCGACGGCTTCATGGTGGCGCGTGGCGATCTCGGCGTCGAGATGCCGGTCGAGCGGGTGCCCGGCCTGCAGAAGCAAATCACGCGCAAGTGCAGAAGCGCCGGCAAGCCGATCGTCGTCGCGACGCAGATGCTCGAAAGCATGACCTCTTCGCCGATGCCGACGCGCGCCGAGGTCTCGGACGTGGCGACGGCGGTGTTCGACGGCGCGGACGCGATCATGCTTTCCGGCGAATCCGCCGTCGGCCAGTACCCCATCGAGACGATCCAGATGATGGATCGCATCGCGCACCAGGTGGAGAACGATCCGAGCTACGATGCGTACGTGCACGCCATCGAGATCCCGCCGATGCCGACAGGCGCCGATGCCATCGCGGCGGCCGCGCACGCGATCTCGGGAACCGTCAAGGTGGCAGCGATCCTCTGCTACACGGCGACCGGCTCGACGGCGCTGCGCGTCGCCCGCGAACGTCCGAACCTGCCGGTCATCGGCCTGACGCCGATCGCACGCACGGCGCAACGGCTTTCGCTGGTCTGGGGTATCGAAACGGTGCTCACGGGTGACCCCGAGGACCTCGCCGACATGGTGCGCAAGGCAACCCGCATCGCCTACGAGGGCGGCTTCGTCAAACCCGGACAGGGCGTGGTCATCACCTGTGGCGTGCCGCTCGGATCGCCCGGCGCGACGAACATGATCCGGCTTGCGTTCGTCGACGAGCATGGACTGCCCGACGGGCACGTGCCCGACTACGTGCCGACCGGGGGCAAGGTGCCGGTCGATCGGCGCCCGCCACCCAAGGCCGCGCCCTAGGGCGTCGTCTCATTCACGCTTCAGTCTCGGCTTCGCGCTTCTGATCGCGCTCGGCGCCGAGGAAAACGGCGCGAACGAACTCCCGATACAGCATGACCTGGCGCGGAAGCGCGTCTTTGTCTTTTAAAGCCTTGGACAGGACGATGCCGCCATCGACCACCCCGGACAGCATGTCTGCGAGGTCATCGAAATCCACGGGGATGCGCGCCGGGTAGATTTTCGCGATGCGATCCAGGCGCTCGCGGAACCGGCGCCGCCAGGCGAGCACGGCTTCGGCGTTCAAATCGCGGACCTGCTGGTCGAACATGCGGTCCTGATAGCAATAAGACGCGATCAGGCAGCCCGGATGGCCGTTCGGGAGATCCGACAGCATCTCCGCCAGCATCTTCAACCCGACGAGAAAGCCATGCAGCGGATCCTCGTTGAGCTCGTCGGCGCGCGTGAACAGCTGATCGAACAGGCCGTTCTCACGCTCGATGTAGCGCTCCAGGAGCACGCGCGCGAGCTCCGTCTTGTCCTTGAAGTGATAGAAGAAGCCGCTCTTTGTGATGCCGGCTGCCGCGATCAGCTCCTCGATCGAGGTGGCGACGAAGCCTTTCTCTAGCACGGCGGCCTCGGCGAACTGGAGCAAGCGCTCCCTCGCATCGCCCTTGCGTTTCGGTGCCTCGGTCAACATGGCGAACTGTACCCATGGTCAAGTTGGCGCGCTGAGGAACAGGCCGCGAGCATAATGCTCCGTGCTCAGTCCGTCTTCAAGAGACTGAAAATCAAGCGAGAAACGCTGAACTTTCCGGACCGCACCGGCGGTTCTCTAGCTCGATGCGGGTGCGGCGCCTATGCATTCGCCATCTCGCGGCCCCAGAGAAACGCCGCATTAAAACCGGAGTGAATGACATGAGCACGTACAGAACCCGCCTGCCGCAGCTCGATGGCGGCCTGTTCCTCACCGACGGCGGACTCGAGACGACGCTGATCTATCATGGGGGCCACGAGCTTCCTCACTTTGCCGCGTTCGATCTGCTCAGAACTCAATCTGGCCGGGAGGCGCTGCGCACGTACTACATTCCCTATATCCGGACCGCGCAGCAGAACGGCTTCGGCTTCGTGCTCGATTCTCCCACATGGCGGGCCAATCCGGACTGGGCTCGCAAGCTCGGCTACTCGGGGGATGCTCTGGCCGCCGTCAATCGCGACGCCATCTCGCTGATGGCGGAGCTGCGCGCGGCCTATGAAGGTGCGCGCAACCCGCTGGTGGTGAGTGGTGCCATTGGACCGCGCGGGGACGGCTATGATCCCGGCGAGGTCATGAGCGCGGAGGAGGCTGAGGCGTATCATCGCGATCAGATCGGCGTGTTCGCCGACACGGAAGCGGACATGGTGTCGGCCTTCACGCTGACGAACGTCAACGAAGCGGTCGGCATCACGCGGGCGGCGCAGTCCATGGCTATGCCGGTCGTGATCTCCTTCACGCTGGAGACCGACGGACGGCTACCCACGGGCGAAACACTGCGGGATGCGATCCAGGCCGTCGATGCGGCTACCGCCGGAGGGCCTGCCTACTACATGATCAACTGTGCGCATCCAGAGCACTTCGCGTCGACGCTCGCCCACAAGGAGGCATGGCTCGAGCGTCTCAAGGGTGTGCGCGCCAATGCCTCGCGGTGCAGCCACGCAGAGCTCAACGAGGCGACCGAGCTCGACGCCGGCGATCCGGCCGAGCTCGGGCGCCAATATCAGGAGCTGCTCGCACATCTGCCGCACCTCTCGGTGCTCGGTGGTTGTTGCGGCACGGACCATCGCCACGTGGCGTGCATCGGGGCGGCGTGCAAAAAGGCCGCCTAGAAAACGGGGCTGGGTCGCTCAGATGCCCTGGCCCTCGACCTCGACCTTGAGATCGTCGCGGGCCTTCTTCGCATCTGCTGCGTTCGGGTTCACCTTGAGCACGCTCTCATAGGCTTCGAGGGCGGCTTTCTTCTCTCCCAGGTTCTGGAGCAGATTGCCCAGCCCCTCGAGGGCCTTGAAATGACGTGGATCGAGCGCCAGAACGCGACGCAGGTCGCCGAGCGCGCGCTTGAAGTCATTGTCGAGGTAATAGAGGTAGGCGCGGCGGTTCCAGGCCTCGGCAAAGTCCGGCTGCAGCTCCACGGCCGCATTCAGAAGCTTCATCGCCAGCTCGCGATTTTGCGCTTCCGCGGCGGCGCTCGCGCGCGCGACGAGAAGATCGGCCGTCGGGCTGCCGGAATGGGCCCAGAGCTGCTCGATGGCCGCCGCGACCTCGTTGGAGGTGGCCTGATCGGGCGCGGTCGCGAGCCGGGTGTAGAGTTCGTCGAGGAGCTTTGCGCGTTGCTCCGGCCCGGTTTCCGCGGGGGGCGCCTTTTTATCCGCACCCTTGTCAGCTCCGGGCGGCGCCTCGGCGTGGGGGCTCGGCTTTGGAGCCGGTAGAGCCCCTTCGGGTTTCGCGGCGCCGGGCGGCGGGGCCAGCTCCAAATCGACCTGGGCGTATGCCACCGGCGCCGAGGCCCCCACAGCGAAGGCTGCGAGAACGAGAGCGTACGTCATGCGGTGCAAGATTGGCGGGGATGCTGCTGTCATCCCCCAAAGATAGGATTGCCCGGCGGCGGCGTCAAAGGCGCGTGCTCTTCGGCAAGCAAAATCGCCCGCACGCCTGCTCGGCGCCGGGCGAATGAAGCCTAAATTTTCACGTAAGCGATCAGCCCTGACGCGCCTTGAACTTGCGGTGGGTCTTGTTGATCACATAGACGCGGCCCTTGCGCCGGACGAGGCGATTGTCGCGGTGACGCGAGCGCAGGGACTTGAGCGAGTTTCTTACTTTCATCGGTCTCGACCAAATTATAGGCAAGGCGGGCGGATGGTGGGCACTAGAGGGATCGAACCTCTGACCCCTACCATGTCAAGGTAGTGCTCTACCGCTGAGCTAAGTGCCCATCCGAGCCACGAAATGCATTCAGGAGCGCCCCGTATACTGGCAATGCCCCGGCTAGGCAAGCGAGGAAACTGATATTCCGCAACGGGTCGCAGGACATCCCGACTTGGACCTGAAAGGCTTGGGGATTTGCCCTCCAAACACGTTGCCCGGCGGACTAGGCCGCGAGCAGCCGCTCCACTTCGCGCACCAGGTCCTTGAGGTGGAAGGGTTTGGAGAGCACGCGCGCGTCCTTGGGGGCCGTGGTCTCGTTGTTCAGGATGACCGCGGCGAATCCGGTGATGAACATGATCTTGAGCTCGGGATCGAGCTCAGCCGCGCGGCGCGCCAACTCGATGCCGTCCATGCGCGGCATGACGATGTCCGTCAGCAGCAGCGTAAACGGCTCCTCTTTCAGGCGCTCGAAAGCCTCTTCGCCGTTGGCGAACGAGGTCACCTCATAGCCCGCCTTTCCCAAGGCGCGCTCGAGGAAACCGCGCATGGAGTCGTCGTCCTCAGCCAGCAGAATTCGGCACATCGGAACACGAGAGGGCTTAGCGGTCATGGGATTTTTTACTCAGAATGTCTACTTATCGGCGATAACCAAAAGGGCACGAGGAATCTGACGCGAGTTTGGTAAACGGAGCGTGAACCCCTGCCCCGTGCCCGACACCTCACGCGATACACAGCAAAAGGTGGGCCAGATCGCGGCCGCGCAAGTCTAGAGTATTTTCCACGGTACGGGACAGGAAATGCTGGCCCTAACGTGGACAGCGGCGACCGACGTTGGCACACTGGCCGCGAAAGCACATATCTCATCTTGCCGTGTGTTCGGACATTGGCGTCAGGCGGCAAAAGCCGCGTCGTAACCAGGATCCCATGACCTCGCAGAAACCCTTTCCGCTCAGCGCCGAACTCGAGCCGCCGTTTACGATCCTGACGCCGCCGGTTCAAAACGCGCCGTTCGTGTTGTGCTCACCGCATTCGGGGCGCATCTACCCGCGCGCGTTTCTCGACCAGTCGCGGCTGGATCCGCTGACGTTGAGAAAGAGCGAGGACTGCTTCGTCGACGAGCTTTTTCAAGGGGCCGCCCAGCTCGGCGTGCCGCTTATTTCGGCCCGATTTCCGCGTGCCTACCTCGACGTCAACCGCGAGCCCTACGAACTCGACCCGGAGCTTTTTGCCGATCCGCTCCCGGACTATGCGAACAGCCAGTCCGTGCGCGTCGTCGGCGGGCTCGGCACCATCGCGCGCATTGTTGCAGATGGGGAGGAGATCTACAGCACGCGGCTCAGCGTCGACGAGGCATTGGCCCGCATCGAGCAGCTTTACTTCCCGTTCCATTCGGCGCTGCAGGCCCTGATCGCAGAGACGAAGGCACAGTTCGGCTATTGCATCCTGGTCGACTGCCATTCGATGCCGTCGGCGCAAATGGCACAAAGCAGCGGACCACGGCCCGATTTCGTACTCGGCGACCGGTTCGGCGCGGCCTGCGATCCGAAGCTCACGCGCTTTTTGCGCGATACGCTGGTGACCGAGGGTTACGACGTGCAGCTCAACCGGCCCTACGCAGGGGGCTACATCACCGAGCACTACGGGCGCCCCTACCGCGGCGTGCATGCGGTGCAGATGGAGATCAACCGGGCGCTCTACCTGGACGAGGTTCGCTTCACGCAGGCGAGTGGTTTTCAACGGCTCAAGACCGACCTCACCCGCATCGCGAGCATGCTGTTCTCGACCATTCCGGCCCTGATCGAACATCGCGCGGCTGCGGAATAATCCGTTCTCTGCAGCGTTCTGGTTGTTGGGGTTGTGGTGCGGCCCGAGGCACAGGGGCGTTAACATAAAAAAAGGGCCGTCCAAATGGACGGCCCAAGTCTAGGGAGGAAACGCCCAAGGAGGGCTCGTGATCCCGAGGGGATCACCTCTCAAATCTATGCTGCAGCGCCGAAGTCCGCAACCCCTACCAGAGTATATTAATGGTGCGATGCGCCAAGCGCGCCCTGCGGGCCACAGTACCGACCGGTCACACGCGGGCTACGCGATGGAGACGGGCGCCTTCCGGATCAGTAATTTCTCTTTAATTTCATGCGCTAAAGCGTCGCACTGCCCTCAAGACAGAAAAAAGGGCCGTCCAGGTGCGGACGGCCCAAGTCTAGGGAGGAAACGCCCAAGGAGGGCTGCGGCACACCGAGCGAGGCCCGGCGATGTCGCACTGCAAAATATCCGATGGGTGTTTCCGAAAAGAAAGTGCAAAAACTGCAGAGCTGCCATTACAAGCCTGAGGGGCAAGCAACCCGAGTTTGCAGATTTCCGATGGTTTGCTGCGCGCGCCTAGACGAAACGCCCGTCCGGCAAGACGTTGGCGTCAAAAAGAGGCCGTTCGAGCGAGCGAACGGCCCAAGTCTAGGGAGGAAACGCCCGTATTGGGCTGCGGTGGCGAAGAAGTGCTTCCTCGAGACCGCAGAATTTGTATGCGCCTGTTCGCCAAAAGCGGCAACTTCAGGCACCTTTTGTGTCGATGATTGCAGTGAATATGATGCGCACTCGCAACACAGCATTTGGTCGTGCTTTCTTCTACTCTGGTCATGTGTATTACGAAGTGCTTCTGCTCTAGACCGCAACCCGGTTACAGCCGGTTCAACTTAAGTGTCGGATAACAATCGTGACTTCGCCCACCCGTTCCCGCTTCAAAGACCTTCTGAATCTGGCTCACGACTTGGCGGATCAATCGGGCGCGATCATTCGCCCCCAGTTCCGGCGGCCCATTGCCGTCGCCAACAAGGCTGGGGTGGACGCGTTCGATCCCGTCACAAAAGCGGATCGGTCGGCGGAGCGAATCATTGCGCGGGAAATACGCGCGCGTGTTCCGGAGCACGGCATTGTCGGCGAAGAGTACGGTGCCGTGCGTACCGAGGCGCCGTTCCAATGGGTGATCGATCCCATCGACGGCACGCGCTCCTTCATCACCGGAACACCGATGTGGGGCACGCTCATTGGCCTGCTGCATCAGGGCGATCCCGTGCTGGGGCTCATGAACCAGCCGTTTACCGGCGAGCGCTTCTGGTCTGCCGAAAAGGTTGCCTATGCGCGGGAAGCCGGCGGGAAGCCGCGGCGCATTCGCACGCGCGCCTGCCAGCGCATCGCCGACGCGCTGATGATGACGACGAGTCCCGAGCTGTTCGCATCCGGCGTGGAGGCGGACGGCTTTGCCCGCGTCAGGCAGAGCGTGCGCATGACCCGCTACGGCGGCGACTGCTACGCCTATTGTCTGCTGGCTTCAGGGTTCGTCGATCTGGTGATCGAGACAGGCCTCAAGAGCTACGATGTGGTGGCGCTGATCCCGATCGTCGAGCGGGCCGGGGGGCGCATGACCACCTGGGACGGAGGGGCCGCGACGAGCGGGGGGCGCATCGTGGCCTCGGGCGATCCGGCGCTGCACGATCGCGTGCTGAAACTGCTCAACCGCTAGAAGCCCGCACTCCGGCTACGTGACGGATTCGTCGAGGCCCATGTAGGCATCGAAGGCGGCCCAGAACCGCAACCTGATCTGGTCGGCTTCCTGCAGGATCTCGTGGCGTGCGGACGGCAAGAGGACATGCGTGCCGACTTTGAGACCTACAGCAAAATCCTCGATGGCCCGCGGCGAGACAACCTGATCCTTGCCCGCGACAAAGACCATCATAGGCACCCGGACGGAGGCCGCGTAGCCGTCTGACGAGACCAACGCCATGGACCGGTAAGCCGCGCGCAGCCAGCCTACAGTGGGCGAACCCAGACCGAGGGCTGGATTGGTATCGAGGACGGCCTTGTTGCGATACCAGCGCTCGCGGTCGGAGGTCAGCAGATTGCCCTCGAAGGGCCCCTGCTCGACGACATAATCGGAGCCGCCTTTGACATAGCTGCGGGCCAGGCCCAGGAGGCCCGCCATCTCTGCGTAGGCGCGCGCAACGGCCTGCGGATAGCCGACCCTCTCGTCGGAGAAGGAGATCATCGGGGCGGTGAGGATCATGCGCTCGAACCACGAGCCTGGCCGAGCGGCGTTGCGCAGCAGAATGTTGGCGCCCATCGAATGGCCGAGTGCGACGAACGGGGGCGGGCAATCGGGCAGCACGATCTCTTTCATGAAGAGCGTGAGATCGTTGTCGTACTCGCTGAACGAGCCGACATGGCCCTTCTTGGGGTTGGAGAGGGGGCGGGACGAACCACCCTGTCCGCGCCAGTCCATGGTGGCGACCGCGAAGCCCCGCCGGCGCAGGTCGGCCACGACCTCGAAATATTTCTCGGCAAACTCGCCGCGTCCGCCAAGAAGGCAGACGGTTCCGCGCCTAGGTCCGCGCGTCGCCTCCCAGCGCACGAACCTCAACAGCGCGCCGTCGCGCGCCTTGAGCTCGCCCGGAACGGCGCCGCCCGGCACCGGATTCTTGGCCAGCGCTACAAGCTTCATTCTTCCGACCCCGCTTTGCCGGCTGATTCACGCCGGCGGGCGAGGATAGCACGAAGACGCGATGGCAGCCTCCCGTTACCAGCGCCGTTGCTGCCAGCGCCAGTCGCGATAGGCGTAGTTGCGCGCGCGGTGCGGGTGGGCCGCGATCACGTCGCCTGAGCAACGATCGACGCGAAGGTGGAAGTCGGTACTCGAATCGAAACGATTGGCGCGCAGGTGAACGATGGCTCCGTCGCCGCCCATGGGGCGAATTCCGGTCCAACCTTCCGAGCGCAGGCGGCGCCTGATCTGCCAGCGATCAAGACATGCGTAGCGCTCAGCGCGACCGGGGCCCCGCTCGACATAGCGTGGCGGCGGCGGAGGCGCGCTTGCTCTCGGAGGCGGCATAGGCACCGGATAGCCGTCCTTGATGGACCCGGGTCGGGGCTCGCCCGGCTCGTCGTCATAGTAGGTATCCGGTGGCGGGGCCTCGCTGTAGTCGCGCGGCTGGTCGCGCTCACCGCCATAGCCCCGCTCGTTGTAGCCTTCGTCGTACGGCGGCTCGGCATACTCTTCGCCGTCGAGGTCGGCTGCAGACGCGGCGTGCGGCGCGGTGACGAGAACGAATGCCGTCATCAGGCAACCCGTGATGATTGACGCTCTCATGGTTTGCTCCCGGGGTCTTAGGCTCGCGTGCGGATTTTCCTCAATACGTGGGCCGGCAATTGTCCGCCTCGGCACATGAACGCCACATGAAGGGCAAGGGTTTCGCCTTTTCACTGCTGAGCTTGGCTGATCCGTGTGGCGGATTTAGCGACCCGGCCGCACGCCCCTTGAAGGGCGCCCGACCGCCCCTAAATGGAGGAGTGCGCCCGCCCAGCAGGGGGGCGCAACCCGGAAAGATCCGGCCCAATTCCGGGCGGATCCCGATCAGTCGCTTCTCACAGGAGGACTAACGTCATGCGACATTTCGATCTTACCCCCCTCTATCGTTCGACCGTCGGCTTCGATCGCTTTGCTCAGCTGTTTGACAGCGTTGCCGGCGATCTCGATGCCCCGTACCCGCCCTACAACATCGAGCGCCTCGGCGAGAACGAGTACCGCATCACGATGGCGGTCGCCGGCTTCTCCACCGACGAGATCAGTCTCGACGTGAAGGAGAGCACGCTTACGGTCCGCGGCGAGAAGAAACCCGAGACCACCGAGGGTGGCGATCGGCGCTATCTGCACCGGGGCATTGCGGCCCGCAGCTTCGAGCGCCGCTTCCAGCTCGCCGACCATGTCGAGGTCAAGGGCGCCGACCTCAAGGACGGCCTTTTGAATGTCGATCTCGTCCGTAACCTGCCGGAGCGCATGCGTCCGCGGACGATCCCCATCGGCACCGGATCCGAGCCCAAGCGGATCGAGAACGCCGCTTAAGCGGCCCTCGCCAGCCAGTGATGTATCGTCGAGCGGCGGCCCTCGTGCCGCCGCTCTCATTTGACGGCTCATTGCGTTCATGGCCCGCTGCGATCCGTCCCTGCGCGATCGCTCTTGTGTCGCAGGGGAAAATCTGCAAAATTCGATTAAAAGGTCAGCAATCCTGTCCTTTATGCGCGGCGTCGCCTCTCCTTGTCGCGGTGGGGTGTGTGCGGCTCGCCAGAGCCTGCAAGGACGACGGGTGTATCAAGGCGGGCTCCTGGCTTGGGCGGAGGTCGGTTGTCGTGGTTCCGAATTTCAAGGACGTGCAGAGCGAGCCCTCGAGCCAGGCGTCAGCCTCGGCCCGACCTGCGTCTGCCGACGACACCGCCTTCAAGCGAAAGCGCCAGTCGCGCGCCTAGTCGTCAGCAAGGCGCCGCCGTCGAGACAACAGACCCGTCAATTGCAGTCGTTTTGCCTTTGAGCACTCAAGGATCCGTTCAATGACCCGCGAAACGCCCATCAACGGCAGCTTCGAGCGTCCTGAAGCGCAGGGCCTCTTCGATCCCGCCTTCGAGCGCGATGCATGCGGCGTCGGCTTCATTGCCAATCTCAAGGGCGAGAAATCGCATCGGGTCATCTCGGATGCGCTCAAGATGCTTTGCAATCTCGAGCATCGCGGTGCCGTCGGCGCGGACCCCCTGGCCGGCGACGGCGCAGGTATGCTGATCCAGATTCCGCACGCCTTCTTCAAGGACGAGTGTCAGAAGCTCGGCTTCAAGCTGCCCGAGCCGCAGCACTATGCGGTTGCCCAGCTCTTCATGCCGCAGGATGAGCGGCTCGACGCCCACTGCCGGAGCGCCTGGGAGCGCATCCTGCGCGAGGAAGGGCTCGAACTGCTCGGCTGGCGCACCGTGCCGATCGACAACTCCTGTCTGTCGGAACTCGTGCGCGCGACCGAGCCCGTGCACCGGCAGGTGTTCATCGCGCGCCCGGCGGGCATCAGCGAAGCGGAGTTCGAGCGGCGCCTCTATCTGGCGCGCAAGATCGTATCGAACGCCGTTCTCAACTCCTATCGCGGCCGCGACATCGGGCACTACACCGTCAGCCTGTCGTCGCGCACCGTGGTCTACAAGGGGATGTTCCTCTCCTATCAGGTCGGCGCGTACTACAAGGACCTTGCGGACGAGCGGGTCATCTCGGCGATGGCGCTCGTGCATCAGCGCTTCTCGACCAACACCTTCCCGTCCTGGAAGCTCGCGCATCCCTACCGCATGGTCGCGCATAACGGCGAGATCAATACGCTGCGCGGCAACGTGAACTGGATGGCTGCCCGGCAGGCGTCCGTGTCGTCGCCCCTGTTCGGCGACGACATCGCGAAGCTGTGGCCCATCTCGTACGAAGGCCAATCCGACACCGCCTGCTTCGACAACGCGCTCGAATTCCTGACCATGGGCGGCTACAGCCTCGCGCATGCGGCGATGATGCTGATCCCCGAGGCGTGGGCGGGCAATCCGCAAATGGATGCCAAGCGGCGCGCATTCTACGAGTACAACGCCTGCCTCATGGAGCCGTGGGACGGCCCGGCGGCGATGGCGTTCACTGACGGCCGCCAGATCGGCGCGACGCTCGACCGCAATGGCCTTCGTCCCGCGCGCTACATCGTGACCAAGGACAACATGGTCATCATGAGCTCGGAAGCCGGCGTGATCGTCGTGCCCGAGGACAACATCGTCAAGAAGTGGCGGCTGCAGCCGGGCAAGATGCTGCTCATCGACCTCGAAAAAGGTTCGATCATCTCGGACGAGGAGCTGAAGGCCGAGATCTCGTCGAAGAACCCTTACGAAAGCTGGGTGAAGCGCACGCAGATCATGGTGTCCGATCTGCCGCTTTCGAAGAAGAAGGCCGAGCCGCGGCGCAGCAATGTGGCCCTGCTCGACCTGCAGCAGACGTTTGGCTACACGCAGGAAAGCCTCAAATTCCTCATGACGCCGATGGGCGCCAGGGGCGAGGAGGCGATCGGCTCCATGGGCAACGACTCGCCGATCTCGGCGCTTTCGAACAAGCCCAAACTGCTGCACACCTACTTCAAGCAGAACTTCGCGCAGGTGACGAACCCGCCCATCGACAGCATCCGCGAGGAGCTGGTGATGAGCCTGGTCTCGTTCATTGGACCGCGGCCGAACATTCTCGATCTCGAAGGGACGTCTAAGGTCAAGCGGCTCGAGGTGCACCAGCCGATCCTCGCCAACGAGGACCTGGAGCGCATCCGCCAGATCGGCGAGGTGCGCGACAACCACTTCGCCTCGATCACGATCGACATCACCTATCCGGTCGAGCAGGGCCCTTCGGGCATGGCGCCGGCCGTGGACGTGATCTGCGCCGAGGCCGAGGAGGCCGTGCGTTCGGGCGGCTACAATATCATCATCCTCTCCGACCGCCGCACCGGGCCGGACCGAATTCCGATCCCGTCGCTGCTCGCGACGTCGGCCGTACATCATCATCTGATCCGGCAAGGGCTGCGCACGTCCGTCGGACTCGTGGTCGAGACCGGCGAGGCGCACGAGGTGCACCAGTTCTGCACGCTCGCGGGCTATGGCGCGGAAGCGATCAATCCCTATCTCGCCTTTGACACGCTCGCCGTCATGACGCCCGAGCTCGGGGCCGATCTCACGCCTGAGGACGTGAAGAAGAAGTACATAAAGTCCATCGGCAAGGCCCTGCTCAAGGTCATGGCCAAGATGGGCATCTCGACCTACCAATCCTATTGCGGCGCGCAGATCTTCGACGCGGTTGGCCTCAGAACGCCGTTCGTGCGCAAGTACTTCACCGGCACGCACACGCAGGTGGAAGGCGTCGGCTTGCGTGAGATCGCACGCGAGACATTCGATCGCCACGCGGCGGCCTTCGGCAACGCGCCTGTGCTGGCCAATGCACTCGATGTCGGCGGCGACTATGCCTACAGGGTGCGCGGCGAAGCTCACGTGTGGCGCCCGCAAGTGGTCGCGGACCTGCAGCATGCCGTGCGCTCGACGGAGCCCGCGGACGCCATGAGCGGGCGGGTTCCACAAAAGTATCGCGACTTCGCCAAAGCCATCGACCTGCAGTCGGAGCAGTTGCTCACGATCCGCGGATTGTTCCGCATCCGCTCGGCGGAGAGCATGGGGCGCAAGCCGGTGCCGATCGAGGAGGTGGAGCCGGCTGCCGAGATCGTGCGCCGCTTCGCCACGGGCGCCATGAGCTTCGGTTCGATCTCGCGCGAAGCCCACACCACGCTCGCTATCGCGATGAACCGCATCGGTGGCAAGTCGAATACCGGCGAGGGCGGCGAGGAAGCGGATCGCTTCAAGCCGCTGCCCAACGGCGATTCCATGCGCTCGGCGATCAAGCAGATCGCTTCGGGCCGGTTCGGCGTCACGACCGAGTATCTCGTCAACTCGGACATGATGCAGATCAAGATGGCGCAGGGTGCGAAGCCCGGCGAAGGCGGACAGCTTCCTGGGCACAAGGTCGACGCGACCATCGCCAAGGTGCGCCACTCCACACCGGGCGTGGGGCTCATCTCGCCGCCGCCGCATCACGACATCTACTCGATCGAGGACCTGGCGCAGCTCATCTTCGACCTCAAGAACACCAATCCGGAAGGGCTGGTGTCGGTGAAGCTCGTTTCGGAGGTCGGCGTCGGGACCGTGGCCGCGGGAGTCGCAAAGGCGCGCAGCGATCATGTGACGATTTCGGGCTACGAGGGCGGCACGGGCGCCTCGCCCCTCACCTCGCTCAAGCACGCCGGAAGCCCGTGGGAGATCGGGCTTGCCGAGACGCACCAGACGCTGGTCATCAACCGGCTCAGGGGCCGCATCGCCGTGCAGGTGGACGGCGGCCTGCGTACGGGGCGCGACGTGATCGTCGGCGCGCTGCTCGGCGCGGACGAGTTCGGCTTCTCGACGGCGCCGTTGATCGCCGCCGGCTGCATCATGATGCGCAAGTGCCACCTCAACACCTGCCCGGTCGGCGTCGCGACACAGGATCCGGTTCTACGCGCGCGCTTCACGGGCCAGCCCGAGCATGTCGTGAACTACTTCTTCTTCGTCGCCGAAGAGGTTCGCGAGATGATGGCAGCCATGGGCTACCGGCACTTCCACGAGATGGTGGGGCAGAGCGACTGGCTCAACAAGGACCGCGCCATCGACCACTGGAAGGCGCGCGGGCTCGACTTCTCGAAGCTGTTCCACAAGCCGCACGCGGGCAAGGGCGTGGCAATCGCGCATTGCGAATCCCAAGACCACGGCCTCGACAAGGTGCTCGACAACGAGCTGATCAAAGCCGCGTTGCCGGCGCTCGAGTCGAAGAAGCCGATCAAGGCCGAGTTCAAGATCAAGAACACGGATCGCACGGCCGGCACCATGCTTTCGGGCCGGATCGCCAAGCGCTACGGGCACACGGGCCTGCCGGAGGACAGCATCTGGCTGACGTTCAAGGGCACCGCCGGGCAGAGCTTCGGCGCGTGGGCCGCGCGCGGCCTGACGCTCGATCTCGTGGGTGAAGGCAACGACTATGTCGGCAAGGGCCTTTCGGGCGGCAAGATCATCGTGCGGCCCGACCCCACGTCCGGCATCGTGCCGGAGGAGAGCATCATCGTCGGCAACACGGTGATGTACGGCGCCATCACGGGCGAGTGCTATTTCCGCGGCGTCGCCGGCGAACGGTTCGCGGTGCGCAACTCGGGCGCCTATGCGGTCGTCGAGGGCACGGGCGATCACGGCTGCGAATACATGACGGGCGGCGTCGTGGTGGTGCTGGGGCCAACGGGGCGCAACTTCGCGGCCGGCATGTCGGGCGGCATCGCCTACGTGCTCGACGAGGCCGGGGATCTCGATAGCCGCCTCAACAAAGAGATGGTGGAGATCGAAGCCTTGGCGCAGGACGCGGCACTGATCGAGAAGCTAGCCAAGGGCAACGGCGAAGCGACGCGGCAGCTTGCGGAGGTGATGCTCGACATGCGCGAGCAGGATCTCGAGCGTCTGCACACGCTGATCGTGCGGCATGCGCATTACACCAACTCTGTCAAAGCGCAGGCGATCCTGGCCAACTGGTCAAGCTATGTGCCGAAGTTCAAGAAGGTGATGCCGACAGAATACCGGCGCGCGCTCACCGAGCTCGCGAAGGCCAAGGCTCAAGCCGCAACAGAGCGCGTACAGGCATAAGAGAAAGAAGAGCGGATAATGGGCAAGCCGACCGGGTTTCTTGAGTTCGAGCGCACGGATCGCAAGTACGAGCCGGTCGAATCTCGCGTCAAGCATTGGCACGAGTTCGTGGTGCCGCTCGCCGAGCCCGAAGTCAAAACGCAGGCTGCGCGCTGCATGGACTGCGGCATCCCCTATTGTCACAACGGCTGTCCGGTCAACAACCAGATCCCGGACTGGAACGATCTCGTCTATCGCGGCGACTGGAAGATTGCGGCCGAGAATCTGCACTCGACCAACAACTTTCCCGAGGTGACGGGCCGCGTGTGCCCGGCGCCGTGCGAAGCCTCATGCACGCTCAACATCGACGACGTGCCGGTGACCATCAAAACCATCGAGTGCTCGATCGCGGACCGCGCGTTCGAGGCGGGCTGGATCACACCGCAGCCGGCCGAGAAAAAGACGGGCAAGACGGTCGCCATCGTCGGATCCGGTCCGGCGGGGCTGGCCGCCGCGCAGCAGCTCGCGCGCGCGGGACACGAGGTGCACGTCTACGAGAAGAATGCGCGTCCGGGTGGACTGCTCACTTACGGCATTCCCGACTTCAAGATGGAAAAGCAGATCATCGCCCGCCGGCGCGCGCAGATGGAGGCGGAGGGCGTGGTCTTCCATTGCAACGTCAACGTCGGTCGCGACATCACGGCCAAGGAGCTCGAGGAGAAGCACGATGCCGTGCTGCTCGCCATGGGTTCGGAGACGCCGTTCGACTTTTTCGCCAAGTCGCCGGGGCGTGATCTCGACGGCATCCACTACGCGATGGATTTCCTCACGCAGCAGAACCGGCGCGTGGCGGGCGAGGCTCAGCTTCCCGGCACCCAGGAGATCTCGGCCAAGGGCAAGCATGTCATCGTCATCGGCGGCGGCGACACCGGCTCCGACTGCATCGGCACGTCGTTCCGGCAGGGCGCGAAGTCGGTGACGCAGCTCGAGATCATGCCGAAGCCGCCGGTGAAAGAGGACAAGGCGCTCTCGTGGCCGAACTGGCCGCTCAAGCTGCGCATCTCGTCCTCACAGGCAGAGGGCGCGGCCGTCGAGTATTCCGTCTCGACGACCGGCTTCTCGGGTGAAGGCGGTAAGGTCAAGAAGCTCAACTACGTGCACGTGGATTCGAAGCTGCAGCCGGTCCCCGGCTCCGACGCGGCGCTCGATGCCGATCTCGTGCTGTTCGCCATGGGCTTCTCGGGTCCGACAGACGGCGGCGTCCTCTCGGGCCTCGGGCTCGACGAGGTGGCGCGCGGCCGCTTCAAGGGGCTCAACGCCAACGAGCGGGACTATAAGCTCAACGGCAGCGGCAAGCTGTTCGCGGCCGGCGACGTGCGGCGCGGACAGTCGCTCGTGGTGTGGGCGATCCGCGAAGGCCGTCAGGCCGCAAGCTCGATCGACCGCTTCCTGATGGGGAAGACGCAGCTGCCACGATAAGGCCGCCTCGTTCGACCCGGCGCAGCGCTCTGATCATCGCCAGTCTGGCTTTTAATTAACTCCCACCCTTCCGGACCTTTGCGTCGGCAGACCGTATTTCTCGGTTTGCCGACCGAGGGTGCGCAGACAACTGCGCTTTCCGACCTTGATGCGGTCATAGCGAGGTCTAATATCAAAGGGTGGTGCCACTCCGGGTGGCACGATCAGAAGGGAACTTCTCCATGAACACTCCGCTCGAAATCGCCTTCAAGGGTCTCGACAAAAGTCCAACCATCGAAGCCAAGATCGCGGAGCGGGCAGCCAAGCTCGAGAAGCATTTCGATCGCATGACCCACTGCCGCGTCGTCGTGGCGGCGCCGCACAAGCACTCGCACAAGGGCAAGACCTACGAGATCAAGATCGACATCGGAATTCCGGGTGCAAGCCCATTGATCGTGACGCACGAGTCGGCCGTCGGGCAGGCGCAGGAGGATCTCAAGATCGCACTTCGCGACGCCTTCGACGCTGCCGATCGCCGCCTTGACGAACTGATCGACAAGAAAAACGGCTCCGCGCGCGCGGAACGCAGCCGCCGCCGGCCGAGCAGGATCTCGGACGAAGACTGAGGCAGGGCAACGTCAGTCGCGTTGCTTGCGGCGTTGCGGCGATTTTTCCTTGTCCGTCGCAACGTCGGACGTCTGCGTCGCGCCGGTCTCGACGGGATCGGGTTCGGGAAGGTAGGCCGCCTCCGGCGGAGGCGCGGGCCGCGGCCACGTTGCGTCGTCGGCGCGGCCGGGCTTCGGCGGCAAACGCTCACCTTTGAACAAGACGCGGAAGTAGGGCGACTGGGACGGCGACAGGCGGCGGCCACCGGCCCGCCCCGTGCCTGTTGCGAGCGCGACGGTGCTCATGACCGTGAGCCCGCCCGAAATCTGATCGGTCACCGACTCGCCGAGCTGCGAGGGGCGATCCGGGCTCTCGCGACGCGTTACCAGGGCCACGACGGAAGCCGGAATGGCGGGACGCACGATGTCGAGCGCCACCACTTCCTCGCGGCCGCCCTCACTGACGATGCGCAGATTGATGCGGCCGTTGTCGGCTTTCTGGTCACCTGCGCCGGTCGCCTCGGCCTCCTTGATGCGGGCGGCGCTCGCATCAGGGCCGCGCGCGGCGGGAGCGCCCGAGCTTGCCGCCGGGTCCACGGCCTTCTCCGGATTGATCTTGGCCTGCTCGGCCTCGCTGCCGTCGAGCGGAATGGCACGGTCGGCCTTGGCCTGCGTGATGTCGCGGCGCAGCTCGCGGTCGACGAAATAGGCGAGCTTCTTGTTGCCTTCCCACGTGAAGTAGACGCCGTCGCCGGCGCGCAGAAGGCGGATCTTGCCGGTGACATCCGGTCCGTACTGACTGTAGCCGCCGCTCTCATCGGCAAAGCCGGCATACGTATCGACGTATTTGGCGCCGTTCAGATACACGCGCTCGCGCAGGATGCTATTCATCATCTGCACGTCCTCGTTGGCATCGAAGCGGCGCACGTTCGGCAAGCCGATCCAATAGACCGCGACGTTGCGGCGTCTCAGCGTCTTGAGGAGGCGGTCGCTGCGCGCAGCATACTCGCGGCGCCAGCCATCGGTGCCGACCATCAGGCGCTTGCCGGTGGCCGCGTCGCGGACGGAGACGCGGTCCCATGCCCCCATCATCAGAATGGCGATTTGCTGCGGCTCGGCCTTGAGCGTCTCCTCGAGCTCGACGAGCTTCTGGTCGAAGTCGCGGCGCATGAGGCCGCCAATGGAAAGCGGAAGGTTGCGGATGGCGACGCGCGCGTCCTTCTGGAAGATCTCGCGGGCGCCGCCCAGCAAGCCTTCCGCAAGGTCGTCGCCGATGATGACAAGGTTGTAGGTGTCGTTGGGCGGAAATGGCGTGATGAAGCTCGTACCCGACGGATCCTCCTGCGCCGCAGCGGGGCTCGCGGCAGCAACCATGGCTGCGAGCAGGGCTGCGATCAAAAGATGCGGGCGCGCGTGCATGCCTTTCCGGCCTTGTTTCGAGTGCGAACCGGGCCTACCGCGGCGACTCACGCGAGGCTGTTTTTCGCACGTGATCAAGAACGGCATCGGAGGGCCAACAGTCAACCTTCAAGTTATTGGCCCGCTCGTAGAGGCCAATCACCTTGCGGGTGTTGGACCCGACTTTTCCGTCGATCTTCTCGACATCGTAGCCGGACGCCCGCAACCGTTCCTGAATCTCTTCGATATTGCGCGTCTTCTGCGGACCCGTGCCGCCCCAGGGCGTGACGAAGTCCCCGCCGCCGGCGATGCGGTCGGCGAGATTGCCGACGAACACCGCGTAAAGATCCGACATGTTGTAGCGGCGGATCACCTTGTAATTCTCGAGCACGAGGAACGACGGGCCGTAGCCGCCGGCCGGGCTCATGAGATAGGCGTTGAGCGCAAGCTGCTCGTCGCTCCACGGGCGCCCGCCTGCACGTTTCAGACCTAGTTTCGCCCATTCGGCGATGGGGCGCTCCTGTGTCGGGCCTTCGTAGCCGCAATCGGCTGCGCGCGTCAGGATCACCTCGTAGCCCCACGTCTGTCCAGCGACCCAGCCTTTGCCCTTGAGCTGGCTCGCGGCCGAGGCCAGCGCGTCGGGAACCGAGTTCCAGATGTCGGTCTTGCCATCGCCGTCGAGATCGTGGGCGTGCTTGAAGTACTCGCTCGGCATGAACTGCGTGAGGCCCATGGCGCCGGCCCAGGACGCGCGCATCTGCGACCGCGGCACGCCGGATTCGAGCATCTTCAGGGCGGCGATCAGCTCAGTGCGGAACAGCTCCTTGCGGCGGCCGAGATAGGCCTGCGTCGCAACGACGTTGATGGCATCGTGCGGAAGCTTGTGGTGACCGAAGGCGGTTTCGCGGCCCCAGATGGCAAGGACGGAATAGCGGTCGACACCCAACTCACGCTCGATCTTCTCCAACGTCGCCTTGTGCTTGGCGGCCAGCTCCTTGCCGGTGGCGGCGAGACGCGTGAGGTAGGCGCGGTCCAAGTATTCGGCTGGCGCACGCGTGAACTCGGCCTGGCCGCGGGCGTCATTGGAAGGGCGGCCCGGAAGGTCGAGATCAGGCAGCTTCAGATCCGGCGTGAAGCCGGCCAGCGCCTTGTCGAAGGTGGCGCGCGAAACGCCGGCGGCCTGCGCCTCGGGCCAGAGGCCTTCGATCCAGGCGTCGAGCTTGGCATCGGCGGCGGCGGACATGGGCATGACCGCGAGCGCGCATAGCAGGACCAGCGCCTGGAGCAGCGCCAAAGCGCGCTCCGGCACCCGCCGAGGCGAAGGCGTGACGGGCCGATGGGTCATTGGCACAAAACTCTCGCTCTCTCAGCGGCAACGGGGCAACGACGTTCTCACATTCCGCCCGTCCGGTTGACCTTCCCGTGTCTGCGATTCAGGGCTTTTTTACGGCCCACACGGGCCTTCCGGGCGCGTCAATTTCAGGGGAACTCCTCGCGACCCTGTCGATTGAGGCGGTGGGCACGGTGTCGCTCGCTTCGGGGCTTGCCCGCCGCCCCTGCGGCATCGGATAAAGGCGCGCTCCGTCCGGCCTCCCCTTCAGCTCCTTCCTCCTCCCCCAACACCGGTGTCCCGATGACCAAACCGAAGCGCATCCGCAAAGCCGTGTTCCCGGTCGCCGGGCTCGGCACCCGCTTTCTGCCCGCGACCAAGGCCGTTCCCAAGGAGATGCTGACGGTCGTCGACAAGCCCGTCATCCAGCACGTGGTCAACGAGGCCAAGGCGGCCGGCATCGAGCATTTCGTATTCGTCACCGGACGCGGCAAAGCCGTCATCGAGGATCACTTCGATCATCAGTTCGAGCTCGAGGCGACGCTCTCGGCCAAGAAGAAGACGCGCGAGCTCGAGGAGCTTCTGGCTGAGCTTCCGGCAGCGGGAGAAGCAAGCTTCACGCGCCAGCAAGCGCCGCTCGGGCTCGGACACGCGGTGTGGTGCGCGCGCGATATCGTGGGCGACGAGCCGTTTGCGCTGCTGCTGCCGGACATGCTCCACCACGGCACGACGCCGTGCCTCAAGGACATGATCGAGGCCTATGAGCAGACCGGGGGCAACCTGATCGCCGTGGCGCCGGTGCCCGAGGATCAGACCTACCAGTACGGTATCGTCGGCGTCGTGGACGCGAAAGCCAAGACCAGCCGCATCACGTCGATGGTGGAAAAGCCGCCGAAAGGCACGGCTCCCTCGAACCTGCACATCACGGGCCGCTACATTCTCCAGCCGGAGATCTTCACGCTGTTGTCCCGGCAGAAACCCGGCGCCGGTGGAGAAATCCAGCTCACGGATGCCATGATTACCCTCAGCGAAACACCGGGGACGTCCTTCCACGCCGTCCGTTTCGACGGCACCATCTACGACTGCGGCTCGAAGATCGGCTTCCTGCTCGCAAACATCGCCTACGGTCTCGAACGCGACGATCTCGGCCCGCAGCTCCGGGCCGCCCTCAAAGATCTCATCTGAGGGTGTAGCGGCAAACCCACCGCGCTTCGGAAGCACCGTTTACCGCAGTCAAAAAATGGCCCAAATCCGGGCTCGGCGGCACGATGTTGCCCGTTTCCGGTGGCATGGGGTTCGGCTATGGTCGGGCGCAACCCTCGGCCCAAGACGCCTCACGCCGAGCGACCCCCTCGCAATCTTGAGCCTCAGTGCATGGCCGGAGACTTGGAATGGCACGCAAGCGACCCGATGTGACCTCGGCATCGATGCACAAATCGCTGACGCCGCCGGGCGTGTTCCTGGTCAGGATGCTCGTGTTCCTGACGCTGGTGGCCTTTCTCGCCGCCATCCTGCATGAGCAGCTCTCCCGGGCCCTGCTGACCAATCCGGGCCTCAACGGCCTCATCATCGGCGTGCTCGGCATCGGCATCATCTACGCTTTCCGGCAGGTCATCCGGCTTTATCCGGAAATCCGCTTCGTCAATGCGTTCCGCATCTCGGACCCGGGGCTCGCGAGCGGGCATCAGCCCGTTCTCCTGGCTCCCATGGCGACCATGCTTCGGGACCGGACGGGCTCGCTCTCGCTGTCGACCGTATCGATGCGGACGATCATGGACAGCATCGGCTCGCGCCTCGATGAAGCGCGCGACACCGGCCGCTACATGGTGGGCCTTCTGGTCTTTCTCGGCCTGCTCGGCACGTTCTGGGGCCTGCTCGAAACCATCACCTCGGTCGGCGGGGCCATCAGCGCGCTCGATACGTCGGGGGGCGGTACCGTCGCCGTTTTCGACGAACTCAAGGCAGGCCTCGCCGCACCGCTCAAAGGCATGGGCACGGCCTTCTCGTCGTCGCTGCTCGGTCTTTCCGGCTCGCTCATCCTCGGGTTTCTCGAGCTGCAGGCAAGTCACGCCCACAACCGGTTCTACAACGAGCTCGAGGAATGGCTGTCCGGCATCACGGAGCTCACGCCCGGCTCTTCGAGCGCGACGGAGCAGGCCAGCCGGCAGCTGCTCTCGGCGGTCTACGAAATGCAGCGGGCGGTCGACGATCTCTCGACGCGCCTCAAAGGCGGCGATGCGAGCTCGTTCGGGGGCGGTGCCGGCGGCGGCTCGGACGACCATGTCCGCGACCTTGCGCGCGGCGTGAACCAGCTGGTCAGCCAGATGCGCGCCGAGCAGAAGGTGGTGCGCGAGTGGGTGGACGAGCAGGCCACGCAACAGACCGAAGTAACGAGCGTGCTGCGCGACCTGGCGCAGAACATGCTCAAGAGAGGCGGCTAGTGCGATGACCGAGACATTGGCCACCCCTTCGGAAGTGGAGCACTAGCATGGCGCGTGGGCGCTCGCGGCGCAGCGGCGAGTATGGCGAGTTCTGGCCGGCCTACGTGGACGTGCTCAGCACGCTTCTGCTCGTCGTCACGTTTCTGATGTCGATCTTCATGATCTCGCAGTATTTCGCGACACAGGAAGCGAGCGGGAAAGATACGGCTCTGCAGCGACTCAACAGGCAGATCGCCGAGCTCACGAACCTGCTTTCGCTGGAGAAAGGTAAATCGCGCTCGACCGCCGACGAGCTGGCGTCGCTGCAGGCCACGCTTTCCGACCTCAAGGCCGAGAAAGACAAGCTGTCCGGATTTGCGCTTTCCGGCGACGAGAAGGCGAAGGCGGCCGAAGGGCGCATCCAGTCGCTCGAAGCGGATCTTTCGGCGCAGAAGAACATCTCCAACGAGGCGCTGGCCAAGGTCGATCTGCTGAACCAGCAGATGCTGGCGCTGCGGCGACAGCTCGCGGCGTTGAACGAGGCGCTCGAAGCCTCCGAGAAAAAGGACAAGGACAGCCAGGATCGCATCAAGGACCTGGGCGCGCGGCTCAATGCGGCACTGGCGCGGCAAGTGCAGGAGCTGCAGCGCTACCGGTCGGACTTCTTCGGGCGCCTGCGCGAGCTCCTGAAGGACCGCAAGGACATCCGCGTGGTGGGTGACCGCTTCGTGTTCGAATCCGAAGTGCTGTTCCCGTCCGGCTCGGCAACGCTGACCCCCGAAGGCTATGCCGCCATGGATCAGCTCGCGGTCGCCGTTGCGGATCTCGCCAAGACCATCCCGCCGGAGATCGGCTGGACGCTGCAGGTGGACGGCCATACCGACATCCGGCCTATCGCGAGTGCGACATTCCCCTCCAACTGGGAACTTTCGACGGCGCGCGCGGTCTCGGTGGTCAAGTATCTGGCGACGCGCGGCGTGCCGGCCGAGCACCTCGTGGCCGCGGGCCATGGCGAGTTCCAGCCGCTCGAAACCGGCGTCGACGAGGAGAGCCTGCGCAAAAACCGGCGTATCGAGCTCAAGCTGACGAACAGGTAGGGCGGCTGTCGGGGGGCGGTCAGCCACCCGAACGGGGGCGCGGATTGTTCGCGGGGGACTCCGGAAAGTCCTCGGGTGAGGCGCCGAACAGCTCGGCGGGGAGCTTTCTCTGCTGGCGCCACCAGTCCCAAGCGACATCCGTCGGTCCGATCGCGTATTCGACCAGTGTCCAGTCCGCGCCGGATTGCTGCAGCAGAAACAGATTGTGCTCCGTCTCGAGCATGCCTTGCTCGAAATCCTCGGCGAACTTGGTGCGGCTCCAGTCGATCGGGGTGCCGCCGGGGCGCTGCAGCTTGACGTCGCCGTAGGCCCAGCCGTCGATGACGTTCAAGGTGTTGACGACAAACTCCACCGGGGCGCCAACCTGCTGCTCGAACGTCGAGCGCGCGGTGTCGAGAATTGCGGCCCTGAGAGGCGTGCCCTTGGCCGGAGCTTGAACTTCGATCGCGTACGCCGGGACCGCGGCGAGACACGCGAGCAAGACGGAAAGCCAGGCATGAAGCCGCATCGGGACCCCGCAACATGATCGACGCGGCACACTCTGGCCCCGTTCGGGCCGGCCGTCGACCCCAGCGTGCGGATGTCGGTCATCTCGGTGAGGGGTGGGGCGCTCGCCACGATGCGGCGGAGCCTTGCACCGGCGCCCGGTTGCCGGCAGTGCCCGTTTATGCGAGCCGAAACGGCTCCGTACTCCCAGGCATCGACGGGACCTGCGGACGGAATGGCGCGCGCCATATTCAACCGTTTCCGCAAATCCAGTGTCTTTGCATTTCACGAAGCGACGGGCGCTGATCTACCCGACCGCCTTTTCTGTAACGCCGCAGCGCGCGAAACGAACGCGCATCGCGATGGTTTCGTGCGCGCTTTCGCGCTGCTTGGACCGAGATCAGATCTTGGCGAAGCGTCCAGCCGGACGGCACGACCATTTCTTCGCGAACCACTTCGGATGGCCCTCGGTCCACTTGGCGATTTCGGATGGGCTCATCATCATGCACTGCATCGGCGTGGTGCTCTCGGCCATATAGGTCAAGCTCACTTCCTTGCAGCGGGAATGATCTTCCAGGAGGCAGACAGAGACGACGAGCTCCAGCATTTGCAAACCCCGAGTTCGAGTTAGCCGCATTTAGCGGTCCATAACCCTCGGGGCGTGTCGTCCCTTTTTCTTTTCTTCTTGATGATGAGGTTGACCGCGAATCATGCGCTGCACAAGAAGCAATCATGTGCAATGCTTTGCTAATATATTGAGCTGAGGCGTTTCAGCATCAATGGCGTGCTCGCTTTGCAAAATCGGATTTAATTGAAAAATAACGGTTTTCGTTTTGCTCGTTGGCAAGTGATACCGAATTCCGTCAGCTCATTTATTGAGCATGGGGCGAGTTGTCCCATCCGGGGTGTGACTATTCTGCTCGCTGGATAACGTTTTCAAAAAGGCCACCAAAGCCGCCTTTTCCGCCGTCGTCAGCTTGAGATCACGAACCACGGTTGGCGCCAGCGACGGGCGCACGACCAATCCACCGGCATAGTGCTCGACGACGTCTTGCAGAGCGGCAAGCGAACCGTCGTGCATGTAGGGAGCGGTGCGAGCCACTTCGCGCAGAGACGGCGTCTTGAACTCCGGCAAACCCGGCGTGCCCTGCTGCAGAGCCCCGCGACCCAGATCCTTGCCCGGCAAGCCGACATCGTGAAACGCGTCGTCCGTCAGCCGCCACCCGCCGTGGCAGGAGACACATCCGCCCTTGCCGACGAAAATGCCAAAGCCCTCGAGCTCGTCGGCCGAAAGCGCGCCGTCGTCACCCGCGACCCAACGATCGAAGCGGATTTCCGGCGACACAAGAGAACGCTCGTAAGCGGCGAGCGCATCGAGAACGCTGGCCTCGCTCACGCCGGAAGCATCCGGAAACGCCGCTGCAAAACGCGCCTTCGTCGCGGGATCGGCAGTGAGACGCTGCGTGATGATCGCGAAATCGCCGTCCAACTCGTCGGGCGCGAGGATCGGAAACTTGGCCTGCTCGGCAAGGCTGGCCGCCCGCCCGTCCCAGAAGAACGACGTGGCCCACGCCAGATTGTAAAGCGCGGGGACATTGCGAGGGAGGACGGCGCCGGCAGGTCCGACGGCCGTCTTGCGTCCATCGGTGAAGGCTCGCTCCGGGTCGTGGCAGCTCGCACAGGATGCACGGCCCGATCCCGAGAGACGGACATCGCGGAAAAGATCGCGGCCGAGGGCGATCTTTTCCACCTCGGCAGGTGCCACGGGGCTGCTACCCGGGCGCGCAAAGATGGCGCGCCAGACCGCCTCCCGCGAGACCCCGGCTGGCCGGTCGGGCTCGACTTGGGCCTGGGCGCGGACGACGACTGGCGCCAGGCTCACGCACGCCAGCCCCACGGCGAGGGCCGCGCCTACCCAACCCGAATGACGGCGAAACGACTTTTGCATGAGGGCATTATAGCGCCGGAGCGCGGTCGGAAACTGCCCCTGCCGGGCTTGCGCCGCATCGTCAAAATGTCGCCCACCGTGGCCGCCATGGCACGCCCGCCGGCCTGAACGCGAGGGGGTATCGAAACGTCGCTTGACCCTGGATGCAACCTCTTCCATCCATTAACGGATTATCGAACAGCATGGGATGCGGTGATCCGCAGACCGGCCATTTCAGGAGCAGGAAGCGGTTCCGGCGCCAGCTGGTCCGCTTTTGGGGGATATTCATGGCAATCGGTGTCGAGGATGCACCGTCGGTGCAGGCTGCGATGGTGCGGCCCGTGACCCTCGGGTGGTTCCTCAAGCGTTCGCTTATCGGCATCACCATTCTGCTTGTCACCATGGGCGGCCTCGCGTGGCTTACGTACGCCTCGATCGACCCGGATTCCGACGGCGATACCGACCCGAGATCCGCCAAGGCCGTGCGCGAGGCCCCGGCCCGCACGTCGTCCGTCGATCTCTGATATCTATGCGCCGATCGGCCTCGGCCCTCAGCGGACATTGCGCGCCGGTTGTCGACTGACTAGGCTCTGGCGATGGATGCCGATGTTGCAACCCGTCTGGGCCTTTTCCTCGATGACCTGAAAGAGGCTATCGGAGCCCGGGCGACGGCCGCCGGCCCGCTCGTCAGCGCCTATCGGCGCGTGTTCAGCTCTCTTGCAGACAGCCGGGGCGAAGTCAGCGGCGCGGAGCCGGTGCGGCAGCCGGCATGCGTCCATCTCGACGATTGCTACGACGGCCTCGAAGGGGCCGAGGTGCAGGTCATCAAGCTCGCCCGATCCTTCCGCGCCATCGAGCCGGCGCTGAGGTGGGAAACGCACATCGATCGGCGCTCGGCCGCGTCCCTGGCCGACAGATACGCCGATGCGTCGATCGTCGGCCCCTCAGGTCTGCAACGGAGCCGCGCGGTGGAAATCGGCGTATCCGTGATGGCCCCCGAGACGATCTATCCGGATCACCGGCATCCGCCCGAGGAGGTCTACATCGCGCTTTCCCCGGGTCAGTGGCGGCAGAACGACGGCCCCTGGAATACGCCCGGGGTCGGCGGCCTGATCTACAATCCCGGTAATATCGTGCACGCCATGCGCTCGGGCGGACGGCCGTTTCTGGCCATATGGTGTTTGCCGCTTTCGTAGCTGGCAATTGCGCCGGGGGCTGTCGCTAGACTAGGGTTTGGTCTCATCGATCGCTCCTTCGGGTGCCGGCACGGCCCGCGGCACGGAGGGGGTCCTGTCGCTCTTGCCTTGCGAGGCTCACGCAGATGACCGTCAACGATCTCGTTCTCTTCGCCCTCGTCGCCGCGGGAGCCTTCTATCTCGGCTACCAGTTCGGGCGGCTTAAGACGCTTGCCGAGCGCGGAGGAGCTCAACCTTCCGACGGCGGGAATGCTCCGCTGCCCGGGCCCCTCGACCAGCCGTACTCGGAGTCGTCGTCCCAGCCGGCGCCGCGTCGGGCCGCTCCTCCACCTGCATCGGCGGGGAACGACGGATCCTGGCAGGAAGCCGGCGACCGGGGCCGCACGCCGCCGCGGCGCTCGACCAAGCCGCCGCCCGCGGCAGCTGGTCTCATGGGGACGGGAGAAGCGGAAAAGTCCGGCAAGCGACAAAAATAAATCTCAATTGGGCGGCTGCTTCGCCGCCTGAATTCGTGGCGCGCGTCCCGCAATATCCACGCAAAGCCATAGGCACCATCCGATGCGTCTCGCCATGCTGGCCCGGAATGCGGGCCTTTACTCGCACCAGCGTCTCGTCGAGGCGGCGGCCGCGCGCGGGCACACGCTCGACGTGATCAATACGCTGCAAGTGCATATGAACATCACGTCGAACAAGCCGATGCTGCGCTACGGCGGCAAGTCGTTGCCGCTTTACGACGCCGTGATCCCGCGCATCGGCGCATCGATCACGCACTATGGGCTTGCCGTGCTGCGGCAATTCGAGATGCAGGGCGTCTTTCCGCTCAACGAAAGCGTCGCCATCGGACGCTCGCGCGACAAGCTGCGCGCCTTGCAGCTTCTGGCGCGCGCCGGTATCGGCCTCCCCGTCACGGCCTTCGCACACGGTCCCCGCAAGGCCGAGGACGTCATCAAAGAAGTCGGCGGCGCGCCGGTGGTGATCAAGCTCGTTGAAGGAACGCAGGGGATGGGCGTCATCCTCGCCGAGACGGAAGCATCCGCGAAGTCGATTATCGAGGCCTTCAGCGCCGCCAACATCAACATTCTGGTGCAGGAGTACGTCGCCGAAGCCGAGGGCAGCGATGTGCGCGCGCTGGTGGTTGGCGGTCAGGTCGTGGCGGCCATGCGCCGCGTCAGCAAGACGGGCGAGTTCCGCTCCAACCTGCATCGGGGCGGCATCGCTGAAGAGACGCCGGTCAGCGAGGAGGAGCGCGCGACCGCAATACGCGCCGCGGCGGTGCTCGGACTGAATGTCGCGGGTGTCGACATGCTGCGCTCCAACCGGGGACCGATGGTGCTCGAAGTGAACTCGTCGCCCGGTCTCAAAGGCATCGAACGGGCTACGAGCGCCGACGTTGCAGGCGCGATCATCTCCTTCATCGAATCCGCCGCGACGCATGGTCAGACGGAAACCAAGGGCGCCAAAGGCTAGCATTCACAGCGCCGGCAGGCCGTCGCAGAGTGGGTTCACTGTCCGGTGGATATGGTTATCGCGGTTGCACCGCGCACTCCGGCGACGCTTGATCGCCGGAGCAAAGCTCGATTATCCTCGTCTTCCGGCAGGAGATTAACCTGTCTGCCGTATCCTTTGCGTGGGGCCGCACGTTTGCCTCGATGTCCACGATCATGCTCCTCCAGGCGAGGCGTCGATCGAAGGGCCTTCAAGGAAGGCGGCGAGGATTGGTTCACGGATGACGGAACAGCAGAAGCACTTTCCGGAATTCTACGTCACCACGCCGCAGCCATGCCCCTATCTCGCGGGCAAGCTCGAACGCAAGCTGTTCACGCACCTCACGCACGACAAGCCGCTGGCCCTGATCGACAACCTGCTCAAAGGCGGTTTCCGGCGCAGCCAGAACATCGCTTACATGCCCTACTGCGAGGGCTGCCATGCGTGCGTATCGGTGCGCATCCTGGTCGACGAGTTCGCGCCGGGGCGCACCATGCGGCGCACGCTCGAACGCAACCGCGACCTCGTGGCGCGACGCGTCTCGGCCGTTCCGACCTCCGAGCAGTACGGCCTCTTCCGCAGCTATATCGATGCGCGCCACTCGGATGGCGGCATGGCCGACATGAGCGTTCTCGATTATGCGATGATGGTCGAGGACAGCGTCGTGCGCACGTTCCTCACCGAGTATCGCGCGAAGCCGGAGCGGCCTCTCGATGACCACATCGAGACCTGGCCGCTCGCGGGCGTGGCGCTATGCGACCGGCTCTCGGACGGAATCTCGATGGTGTACAGCTTCTACGAGCCGCTCGAGGAAGAGCGCAGTCTCGGCACGTACATGATCCTCGAGCATATCGACTACGCGCGGCGGCTCGGGCTGCCCTACCTCTACCTCGGCTACTGGATCGAGGGATCGCGCAAGATGAGCTACAAGACGCGGTATCAGCCGCAGGAGCACCTCGGGCCCGACGGCTGGGTGCGCGTGAAGCCCTAACGGCGCAGGCGGCGCGCGATGAAGGGTTAGGACGAAAGCCGAGCGAGCGAGCTACTTCGCGAGTTCGGTGTCGAGCTTCTCGAACATATAGGACCACTTGTCGGTCTGGGTGCCGATCAATACCTGCATCAGGCCGCGCAACTCACCGAGCACCGTGCAGTTCGGCTCCGGCGCATTGGCGCCCTCCTGGCCCATGGACGCGATCGATGCCAGGAGCTCGCTCGTCTTGCTGTCGTAGACCGTAATCTTTTCGTCCTTCACGAACGGCTCGGCTTCCTTCAGGAACTGATTGTCGTTCCAGGCGCGCTTCTCCTTAAGCTGGCGCAGCTTGGCCTGAAACGCGGGCCGGTTCTTGTTGTTGAGGTCGCGCAGCGATTCCGCGGCCTGGTCGACCGCGCTTTCGAACTCCGCCTTGTCACAGGTCGCCGGGGCTGCCGGCGCTTCCTGCGCCACGGCTGGAGCGAACCGGCCCGAGACGGTGCAAATGGCGGCGGCAGCCAACACCAGTCCGAGTTTCGTCACCCTCACCACGCCCGTTGGCCTCATTTTCCGCCCCATGCCCCTTGTCCTACCGGGGCGCCGAGCCTGAGGCAAGACGTGCGCGAGCCACACGTGCCAGCCCGTTTTCTTCAGTCGGGGCGTGCCTTCAGCGGAAGGCGGGGCCGAATTTGTTGGAGCGCGGAAAACCCTTGGGCGCGAGGCGCCCGGCCTGGGACCGCTGGCCGACCCATTCCTTCAGCTCCCCCCATTCGAGGGTGAAGCTGCGGCCAGCCGCGTCGAGCCAGGTGAGGCCCTCCTTCTTGGTGAACACCCGCACGTCCGCAAGCGCACCTTCCTTGAAGCGCTGCAGGATGGTGCCCTTGCCGCGCGTCATCTCGTTCACCTCGCCGAGCGGGAAAACGAGCATCTTGCGGTTCTCACCCATGGTCGCCACGTGGTCGCCCTCGACCGGCACGCACACACGCGCCTCCTCGTCGGCGGCGACGTTCAGGATCTGCTTGCCCTTGCGGGTTGCGGCGATCACCTCGTCCTCGGGCACGACGAAGCCGTAGCCGCCGGTGCTGGCGACAAGAAGCTTGCGGCCCGGCTCGTAAACGAAGCACTCGGCGAAGTCCTGGTTCTCCTCGAGGTCGACCATCAGGCGCACGGGCTCGCCGTGGCCGCGCCCCCCGGGGAGCTGACTTGCCTCGAGCGTGAAGAACTTGCCGTTGGTTGCAAACAGCACGAGTTTGTCGGTGGTCTGCGCTTTGACGGCGCGCTTCAGGCTGTCGCCCTGCTTGAAGTCGAGCTTCGACAGGTCGTCCTGGTGGCCCTTGAGCGCGCGGATCCAGCCCTTGTCGGAGAGAATGACTGTGATCGGCTCCTTCTCGACGAGAGCGGCATCGAGATCGACATCGATTTCGGGGGCGTCGGCAAAGGTGGTGCGGCGGCGGCCAAGCTCGGTCTTCTTCGAGTAGCGCTCGCGGGTGGCGCGCACCTCCTCGGAGATGCGGTCCCACTGCAGCTCATCGGACTTCAGGAGCTGCTTCAGCTCGCGGCGCTCCTTCGACAGCTTGTCATGCTCGGCCTTGATCTCGACCTCTTCGAGCCTCGACAAGCTCTTCAAGCGCAAATTCAGAATGGCGTCGGCCTGCACTTCGGTGAGCTTGAAGCGGGCGATCAGCTTGGCCTTGGGATCGTCCTCGAAGCGCACGATCCTGATCACCTCATCAATGTTGAGGAAGGCGATCAGATAGCCATCGAGCACCTCAAGGCGATGCTCGATCTTCTTCAAGCGGAACTCGGAGCGACGCACCAGTACGTCGATGCGATGCTCGAGCCACTGCTTGAGCACATCCCTGAGCGAGAGCACATTCGGGACCTGACCGGCGGACAGCACGTTCATGTTGAGGCCGAAGCGCAGCTCGAGCTCGGTGAGGCGGAACAGGCTCTCCATGAGCAACACAGGGTCGACAGTGCGCGTCTTGGGCTCCAGGACCAGACGCACCTCCTCGGCGGATTCATCACGCACGTCGCCGAGCAGCGGCAGCTTCTTCTCGGTCAGGAGTTCGGCGATTTTCTCGATGAGCTTCGCCTTCTGCACCTGATACGGGATCTCGGTAACGACGATCTGATAGCCGCCGCGGCCGGTCTCCTCCTTCTCCCACTTGGCGCGCAAACGGAAGCCGCCGCGGCCGGTCTTGTAGGCTTCGAGGATGCTCTCGCGAGGCTCGACCAGCACGCCGCCGGTCGGGAAATCCGGTCCCGGAACCATCTCCACCAGTTTTTCGATGGTGGCGTTCGGATGCTTGATGAGATGCAGGAGCGCCGTGCACAGCTCATCGGCGTTGTGCGGCGGGATGTTGGTCGCCATGCCGACGGCGATGCCGGCCGAGCCGTTGGCGAGCAGGTTCGGGAACGCCGCCGGCAGCACCGACGGTTCCTCCTTGGTGCTGTCGTAGTTGGGACGGAAGGCGACGGTGTCCTCGTCGATGCCCTCGAGCAGGTCGGCGGCGACGTCGGTGAGGCGCGCTTCCGTGTAGCGGTCGGCGGCGGGGTTGTCGCCGTCGATGTTGCCGAAGTTGCCCTGGCCGTCGACCAGCGGATAGCGCACAGCGAAATCCTGCGCGAGGCGGGCAAGCGCGTCGTAGATGGCCTGGTTTCCGTGGGGGTGAAAGTCACCCATCGTGTCGCCGACGATTTTCGCGCATTTGCGATAGCCGCCGTCGGGATCGAGGCCGAGTTCGCGCATCGCGTAAAGGATGCGGCGGTGGACGGGCTTCAGGCCGTCGCGCACGTCCGGCAATGCGCGGTGCATGATGGTCGAGAGGGCATAAGCCAGGTAGCGCTCCTCGAGCGCATCCTTGAGCATGACCGGCTCGATGGGTCCGGGTCCCGGCAGAATCGGTTTGTCTGTCATGGCCGTTGGTTACTTCCCTCGCGGGCTGCCCTCAAGTGCGCGGGCGCCACAAAGCGGCTCCAAGTTGCAACAACACACAATTTGCTTCCCTTTTGCACCTGTGGCGCGGCGATGCAAAGCGGCGCCTTGTCTTTGCCGCTGTGCCCGCCGATGCTTCACCGCCCGCAGCAATCTCCGGATGCCATGCCCGCCGTTCTCCCCGACACGCCGGCCGTCGAAGCCGCCATCATCGAATTCACCAACGCCTACCGCGGGCGGCAGAAGCTCGGCGCGCTCAAGCCCAATCCGAATCTCACCAAAGCGGCGCGGGCGTACGCGGCCTTTCTCGCCAAGAGCGGGAAATTCTCGCACACCGCGGACGGGCGCGAAGCCGGCGACCGCATCTCGTCGGCGGGTTATACGTGGTGCCAGATCGGCGAGAACCTCGCCATGCATCTCGACAGCCGGGGTTTCGAATCCCGCACGCTGGCCGAAAAGTCCGTCGAAGGATGGATCAACTCGCCGCCACATCGCGCCAATCTCGTGGCGCCTGCCGTGACCGAGATCGGCGTCGGCGTGGTGCGGGCTCCCGACAAGGACCCGAAGTACATCTCTGTGCAACTCTTCGCACGGCCGCAATCGCTGCAGATCGAGTTCCAGATCTCGAACACGACGCGGGAACCCGTGAGCTATTCGCTCGGCGGCGAGGAGCATGAGATCAAGCCGCGCTATTCGGTCACTCACTCGTCGTGCAATCCGGGCGAGATCGTCTTCGAGAGCTTCGGCGGCGGGCTGTGGCCGAAGACGCTTTCGATGCGCTACGAAGCGCGCGACGGGCTCGTCTACAAGCTTGAGCCGAACGCGGACGGCGGCGTGCAGGTCGCCGTCACGCCGCTCGAGCGCGTCAGGTAAGCGGCCCGCTGGCTAGATCGGCTGGCCGGCCTCGCTGAGGCGCTTCAGGGCCGAGAGCATTCGCGCACGGGCGTCCGGACTCTGCTCGCCGCGCGGATTGAAGACGCGCATTTCGAGAAAGTGGCCCGTCAGCGCGAAGGCGTTTTCAACGTCGCCCGGTGCCAGCGGCGCCTTGCGGCCAGGCAACAGGAACGGCGGCAAGGCCAGCAGACGGTCGCGGTAGGGCTCGCCGGCGGAGGCGGAGACGGCGCGTCCGGTCTTGGGCGAGACGTAGATAAGATCGTCGTTGATGCCGGTCGCCGCGCATTGCGTGAGATCGAGGCCGAAGCCCAGCTCGTCGAGCAGCGCCAGCTCCCAACGCGCGAGGAGCGCCGGCCAAACGCTCGCGTCGTCGAGGTAGGCGAGCACGAACAACGTCACCTCGTAGAGATTGGGGTGCGGGTCGCGCTCCGGCATGAGGCGGGCGAGCGCGCAAAGCGAGGTCAAGCCGGCGAGCGCGGCGGGATCGTCCATGGCACCGGCCGCATAACCGCGGATCAGCTCTAGGTTCATGTGACCGAGGTGATCGGCGAGGCGCGCCTTCCAGGTGGCGTCGACGTGATTGCCGATCTGCAGCACGGGCCGCGACTTGCGGGAGCGGCCGCCGTGCACGAGGCCCAGGTGGCGGCCGTGCGCGCGGGTCAGGATCTCCACGACTGCAGCCGTCTCGCCATGCGGGCGGACGGAAAGAATCACACCTTCGTCGGACCAGTTCATGGGGGGAGACTAGCGGATATGGGGCGCGTCGAAAGGGCCAAGCCATCGGGCGTGCCCGGTGACGTCCAACGTCGCCAAATGGTCAGATACCGATGCGATTTTTGCGATTTTCGCGGCGGTCGGGGGCCTGCTCGATCGTGCACGGGCGCGCGGTCGCCAGACATTCGACGCCGCCGCCGTCTCTCGGCAGACATTTCAAGAGCTTGTCGGCGGCGATGCGCCAGCTCGCGTAAGGCTCGCCGTGCTCGAGCGCCTTTGACTTCCAGACCGCGAGGGCGGCCGCGCGGGCTGTCTCCTCGTTGCTGCCGACGACCGGTCCGCTCGACACAGGATCCTCGCAGATGCGGACGGCGGCGCGTGTGGCACCCGGGCACGCAGTGAGGAGGACGATCGTTGCCGCCGCCGCGTTCCTGGGCGTGCAACCAACCCTCCGCATCAGTCCTCCGTCGGGAATTCGAGGCCCATCTCGCGGTAGCGCTCCGGATCGCGATCCCAGCCCTCGCGCACCTTGACGAACAGGAACAGGTGAACGGGGGCGCCCACGACCTCGGTCAGCTCTGTGCGCGAGGCCTGGGAAATCTTCTTGATGGTCTGTCCGCCCTTGCCGAGCACGATGCTTTTCTGGCTGTCGCGCTCGACATAGATCACCTGCTCGACGCGGACGGATTTGTCGCGCAGCGTCTTCCAGCTCTCGGTCTCGACCGTGGTCTGGTAGGGGAGCTCGTCGTGCAGGAGATCGTAGATCTTCTCGCGCGTCACCTCGGCGGCGAGCTGGCGGAGCGGAATGTCCGATAGCTCATCTTCGGGATAGAGCCACGGGCCTTCGGGCACGTTTTTGGCCAGATAGCGCTTCAATGCGGCGACGCCGTCCCCGGTGAGGGCGGCGATCATGAAGACCTCTGCCACCGGAATGCGCGCCGACAAATCCTGCACCAGCCCGAGCAGGCGCCCCTTGTCCTCGACGCGATCCACCTTGTTCATGACCAGGATCGGCTTCTTTCCCGGCAGATCGGCGAGCCTGACGAACAGCTGCTCGACATCCTCGTCGAGGGTCTTGGCGGCGTCGACCAGCACCAGCACCTGATCGGCATCGGCGGCGCCGGCCCAGGCGCTCGCCACCATCGCCTTGTCCAGGCGGCGCTTGGGCGCGAAGATGCCAGGCGTGTCGATCAGCACGAGCTGACTGGCGCCCTCCATGGCGATACCGCGGATCTGGATGCGCGTGGTCTGCACCTTGCGGGAGATGATCGTCACTTTGGCGCCGACGAGCGCGTTGACGAGCGTCGACTTGCCGGCGTTGGGGGCGCCGATAATGGCGATCACGCCGCAGCGGCGCGGCGGTTCCGCGCCGGGATGCGGCTCGATTTTGGGCTCGTCAACCAACCTGACGTTTCTCCATCACACCTTCGCGCTCGAGCATCACGGATGCCGCGGCCTGCTCGGCGGCCCGCTTCGAGGCGCCCTCGCCACGGGCCGGCGCCTTGCCGCGGATGCGCACCTCCGACGTGAAGCGCGGAGCATGATCGGGGCCGATGCGCTCCACCTCGACGTAGCTTGGGAGCGCGAGGCCCTGCGCCTGCGCCCATTCCTGAAGCGCGGACTTCGGATCCGCGGCGGCGTTGCCGAACGACACTTCCTCGTTCTCCCAAAGCCTGCGGACAACGTCGCGCGCCTTGTTATAGCCTGCCTCAAGGAAAATGGCGCCAAGAACAGCCTCGACGGCATCAGCGAGAATGGTGGTCTTGAGACGCCCGCCGCTGCCGGCCTCACTGTCCGAGAGCATGAGGAAGTCTCCGAGGCTGAGGTCGCGACCGACCTTGGCGCAGGTCTCGCCGCGCACGAGGCGATTGAGGTGGCGGGCAAGCTCGCCCTCGGACGCGACCGGATACGTTTCCTCCAGAAGCTCGACGATGGCGAGCCCCAACACGCGGTCGCCGACGAACTCCAGGCGCTCGTTGTCCTCGCGGACCTTTTTCGCACCGCGAAGGCTGGCGTGCGTCAGTGCGCGCGCCAACAACGCCTCGTTCTTGAAGCGGTAGCCGAGCTTTTTTTCGAGTACCTTGTACTTGCGCGCCTTGAACATCGAGCCGGTTCCGAACTCAGCTCCCCCTGAGCCGCATACCTAAAAAATGTATACACGTAAGACCGATGGGCGCGCGATTGTCGCGTTCGGGCGCCAACTCCGGTTAACGAACGAGATTGAAGAAGCGGTTCCAGCGAATGTCGAAGGGCCACGTCCAGGGCGAGAACCAGCGCATGGCATCCGGCTCATCGATAGCGGCCGAGAAGAAGATGATCTCGGCGCGGCCGATCAGGTTCTCAAAGGGCACGAAGCCGACCGTGGCGCGGCTGTCCGACGAGTTGTCGCGGTTGTCGCCCATCATGAAGTACTTGCCCTCGGGGACCTCGAAGACGTCGGTGTTGTCGTATTCGCCTTCGGGCTCAAGGTCGAGCACCGTGTAGGTCGGCCCGCCGTTCGGAAGCGTCTCTTCGTAGCGCTTGTAGACCACACGGCGGCAGTGCCGAAAATAGGGGTCACACTCGATGTTGGCGAAATCGTCCTTGTACACCTTCGGCACCGGATCGCCGTTGATGTAGAGCACGCCTTTCTTCATCTGCACCTTGTCGCCGGGGAGGCCGACGACGCGCTTGATGTAGTCGAGCGACTCGTCCTGCGGCAGGCGAAACACCACGACGTCGCCGCGTTTCGGCTCCGCAGCAAAGATACGGCCCGAGAACAGGTGAGGACTGAAGGGAAACGAGAAGCGGCTATAGCCGTAGGCAAGCTTCGAGACGAAGAGATAGTCGCCGATCAGAAGCGTCGACTTCATCGAGCCGGAAGGAATGTTGAACGGCTGGAAGAAGAACACGCGCACGACCATCGCAATGGCGAGGGCCTGCACAATGATCTTCGCGGTCTCTCCCCAACCGGATCCCTCATTGGCCTTGGAGTTCGTTTCCAGGCTCATCTCCTGCTCCTTGCCCGCCGGGATCCCGGGGGTGATCGAAAAACCCTGCTCGCTATAGCGGCTCGGAGGGCAACGTGCAAACCGGGGTGCGGCTTGCCGTCGCTCCGGAAGGCGGGATCTCACCCACTCGGGAGGGCCGAAATAATGACAACAGCCTCAGCGAGTGGAAAATCATCCGTCAAAGCAAGATCTATGCGCGCGATGCAACCCGACGGGGTAATACGGGCCAACTGCGCCGCGGCCCCCCCGGTGAGGGAAAGCGTCGGACGCCCAGACGGCAGATTGATGACACCCATGTCGCGCCAGAAGACGCCGTGGCTGAATCCGGTGCCCAGGGCCTTGGAGCATGCCTCCTTGGCGGCGAAGCGCTTGGCGTAGGAGGCAGCGCGGGCGGCGCGATTGTCGGATTTCAAGCGCTCGACATCGGTGAAGATGCGATCAAGGAAGCGGTCGCCATAGCGCTCGATCGCGGCGTCGATACGCCGGATGTCGATCAAGTCGTTGCCAAGTCCGATGATCACGCGCTGATCCGGCCCGAGGCTTTGAAGCGCGCCTCGTCCATCAGAGCGCGCATGCGCCGGACGGCCGCGTGCAGCCCGCCGAAGATCGCCTCTCCGATAAGGAAATGGCCGATGTTGAGCTCGACGATCTCCGGCATGCGCGCGAGCGCTGCGACGGTGTTGAAGGTCAGCCCATGGCCGGCGTGAACCTCAAGGCCGTGCGCTGCGGCTGCCGATGCCGCTTTCGCCAGCCGATCCACTTCGGATGCCGTGCCCTTGGCGTCGTCGGCAGCGGCGTGCTCGCAATAGGCGCCCGTGTGGAGCTCGACAATATCCGCACCGAGCGCCGCGGCGGTCTCGATGGCGCGGATATCCGGCTCGATAAAGAGCGACACGCGGATGCCGGCGGACTTGAGATCGGCCACCACGGGGACGAGCGAGGCCTTCTGCCCGACGACATCGAGACCGCCTTCGGTGGTGCGCTCCTCGCGCCGCTCGGGAACGAGGCAGCAGGCGTTCGGCACGTGGCGCAGCGCGATGGCAACCATCTCGGCGGTGGCGGCCATTTCCAAATTGAGCGGGCGCGTCAGCTCCGACTTCAAGCGTGCGATGTCCGAATCCGAGATGTGCCGGCGGTCCTCGCGCAAATGTGCCGTGATGCCGTCGGCGCCGGCTTCGACAGCCAAGTGCGCCGCCCGCAGGGGATCGGGATGACGCCCGCCGCGCGCGTTGCGGATGGTGGCGACATGGTCGATGTTCACGCCGAGGCGGAGCTGGTGGTGAGGGCTTTGCGTCATGATTGTCACACGCGAGAGTCCGGGCAAACTACGTTAAGGACGTCGAGCGTCATTCAAACACACGTTCGACCTTGCTGACCACGGCTTTTGCCTTGAGGCCGTTAATGATCTGGTTCAAGTGGGCCAGATCCCAGACTTCGAGGCCGATGCGCAGCTCGGTGAAGTCCGAGGCGCGGCGCAGCATTTTCAGGTTGTCGATATTTCCGCCGGACTGGCCGATCACGTTGGCGATTTCGGCCAGCGTGCCGGGGCGGTTCGGCGCGGTGACGCTGATAAGGGCCGGGAAGCGCTCGGGGTTCTCCGGGTCCACGTCCCAGGCGACATCGATCCAGCGCTCGTGCTCGAACTCCTGGAGGCGCGGCGAATGGATCTGGAAGACGCGGATGCCCTCGCCGGGGGCCAGAACGCCGACGATGCGATCGCCCGGTACGGCGCCGCCGGCTTCGAACAACACGGGCATATCGTTCTTGACGCCGCGGATCGGAATGCCGCGCACGCGGGCAGCCGGCGGGTCGCTCTCGGAGGATGATGCGCCGCCCAGCCGCAGCTTGTTGGTTGCGGCACGGGTCAGCCGCAGCCATCCCTTCGCCTTGCTCGGCTCGTCCACCCGCTGTTGCGCCTGGCGTGCCGTGGCCGCGAGCTCCGGCGCAACGGCGCGCAGCACATCCTCGGTCGCGACCTCATTGCGAGCGACGGCTGCGAGGAGGTCGTCCAGGCTCTTGTGGGCGAGGCGCGGCAGCACCTTTTTCACGCGCTCGTCAGAATAACTCTCGCCGATGCGCTCGAACGCCGACATGAGAAGCCTGCGGCCGAGCTCGGCGTATTGGCGGCGAATGGCGTCCCTCGCGGCGCGGCGGATGGCGGAGCGCGCGCGGCCGGTCACGACGAGGCTCTCCCACGCGGCCGGCGGCGTATGCGTCTTCGAGGTCTTGATCTCGACCTCGTCGCCGTTCCTCAAACGCGTGTCGATCGGCACGTGGCGCCCGTTGACGTATGCGCTCACGGCGGCGTTGCCGACGTCGGTGTGGACGGCATAGGCGAAATCGAGCGGGGTCGCGCCGCGCGGCAGCGCGATCAGGCGACCCTTGGGCGTGAAGCAGAAAACCTGGTCCTGGAACAGCTCGAGCTTGGTATGCTCAAGGAACTCCTCCGGATTGGAGCCTTCGAGCAGAGTTTCCACGAGGCGCCGCAGCCATTGATAAGGCCCGCTTTCCTTGTCGGTGAAGACAAGGCTTTTCGACAGGGCGCCATTTGCCGATCCGCCGTTCGCTCCGTTGCCGTTGACCTTGCGCGCATCCTTGTAGAGCGCGTGGGCGGCGACGCCGTACTCGGCGACAGAATGCATGTCGCGGGTACGGATCTGCAGCTCGACGCGCTGATGCCGGGGACCGACGACGGTGGTGTGGATCGACTGATAATTGTTCTGCTTGGGCGTCGAGATGTAGTCCTTGAAGCGTCCAGGCACGGTGCGCCAGGTCTGGTGAGCAACGCCGAGCACGCGATAGCAGTCGTCGATGGTGTCGACGATGACGCGGAACGCGTAGATGTCCGACAGCTGCTCCATGCTGATCTGCTTGTTGGCCATCTTGCTCCAGACGGAGTAGGGCTTCTTCTCGCGGCCGGAGACCTCGACCTTCATGCCCACGTCATCGAGCATCTTGTGCAGCGCCGCCTCGATCTCCTCGACGAGGCCCTCGTTGCGCTCGCGCAGCTCGTGCAGCTTCTCGGTGACGGTCTGATACGCTTCCGGATTGAGCCAGCGGAACGCATGCTCCTCGAGCTCGTCGCGTAGCGCCTGCATACCCATGCGGCCGGCGAGCGGAGCATAGATCTCGAGGGTTTCCTCCGAGACGCGCTTCCTGCTCTCGGGCTTCATGTGCTCGAGCGTGCGCATGTTGTGCAGGCGATCCGCGAGCTTGACGAGAAGCACGCGGATGTCGCTCGAAATGGCGATCAGGAGCTTGCGGAAATTCTCGGCCTGCTCGGCCTTCTTGGACACCAGATCGAGACGCTTGATCTTGGTCAGGCCGTCGACGAGAGCGCCGATCTCGGGGCCGAAAAGCTGATCGATCTCGGCGCGCGTGGCGTCGGTGTCCTCGATGACGTCGTGCAGCAGCGCCGTGACGATGGTCGCGTCATCGAGCTTGAGGTCGGTCAGGATCGCCGCAACCTCGAGCGGGTGCGAGAAATACGGAGCACCGGAGGCGCGCTTCTGGTTGCCGTGCGCGCGCATCGCGTAAACGTAGGCGCGGTTGAGCAACGCCTCGTCTGCCGTTGGATCGTATTTCTGTACTCGCTCGACGAGCTCGTACTGACGCATCATGGCCCGCACACACTCCCGGCGCCGACCGGTTCCGCACCGTCAGAGAAAGCGTCCTGCAAAGGACCGCGCAGCAAAACCGTCCTGGCGGACGATCAGCGTCCGCGCTCGCGCGGGCCGCCGCTGCCGCCGTTGGAGGACGGCTCGGACGGCGTCATGCTTTCCAGGCCGCGCAGCAGCTGCTCTTCGGTGAGGACGTCAACCTGGGTGTCGGACGACTGATCGTCCCGGCCGAGGATCGGTCCGCGCCGATCCTGGGGAAGCACGGGCGCCGCCGCAGCCTCAGGCTCGTCCACCTCGACGTTCTTCTGGATGGAGTGAATCAGCGCCTCGCGCATATCCTCAGGCGGAATGGTGCGCTCGGCGATCTCGCGCAGCGCGACCACCGGGTTCTTGTCGTTGTCCGGGTCGATGGTGATTGCGCTGCCATTGGCAATCGACCGGGCCCTATGTGCAGCCAAGAGCACGAGCTCGAAGCGATTTGGAACCTTGTCGACGCAATCCTCGACTGTGACGCGTGCCATTCTCTAGCACCCCTCTCTCGTCTCGCAGATGATGCGGAGTAAAACCTATTGCCGCCGCTGCCCTAATCCGGGCCCGACATGCCGCTCAAGCCAGAGTAATTGGCATGAAACAGGCACTTCGGCAAGTCAGAGGGCGCGGCGGCAGCCCCAGGCACACAATTGAACCCCGTCGGACCATGGTCTGGTGCCGATTTCGACCAATGTCCCATGTCAAGCTCGCGATAGCGGCAGTATGCTTATAATACATTAACGGGGCACCGTGCCCTCGACACAACTTCAAGCGGTAAGCGGGTGAGGCATTTTTTCACCCTACACCGATTTCTGTTGCGCAAGTTTGCGCTTACACTTGATTTGAAGCCTATTGCATATCGATATGATGCTGCTCGGCGCGGGCTGTTTTCACGGTCGAGGATCGTCGGCCGGTTTCCGTGCCGTCTACACTCAAGGAACACAAGAAAATGCACTTCTATCAAGGCGAGCGCGTCGCGCTTTTTATTGACGGTGCCAATCTTTATGCCACGTCGAAGGCGTTGGGTTTCGACGTCGACTACAAGCGCCTGCTCGCGCTGTTCCGCCAGAAGGCGCACCTCGTTCGGGCCCTCTACTACACCGCCCTTTCGGAAGATCAGGAATACTCGTCGATCCGCCCACTGATCGACTGGCTCGACTACAACGGCTTCACCATGGTCACCAAGCCGACCAAGGAATTCACTGACGCCTCGGGCCGGCGCAAGGTCAAAGGGAACATGGATATCGAGCTCGCCGTGGATGCCATGCGGCTCGCCGATACGCTCGACCACATCGTTCTGTTCTCCGGCGACGGCGATTTTCGCGGCCTGGTGGCAGCCCTTCAGCAAAAGGGCCGGCGCGTGAGCGTCGTTTCGACGCTGCAGACGCAGCCCGCAATGGTCGCTGACGAACTGCGCCGGCAGGCGGACCAGTTCGTCGACCTCGCCGACCTCGAGCAGCTCATCGGGCGCGATGCCTCGGCCCGCAACACGCGCTCCTCCGGGCGCGGCCGCGGCGGAGAGGTCTATCACGACGACGGCATCTCCCAGGAAGAAGTCTAAACGCGGACAACGGTCGGCAGACCCGCGGCGCGTCTGACGCGGCATTACCGCTTGCGTTGGGCGCTTCTCCGCGGTTCCTTCGGCAGCCATGGCTCACGCTCCTTCCCCGTTTCCGCCCGAGGCTCCGCGCGACTGTCCGCTCTGTCCGCGGCTCGCCGCATTCCGCGATGACGCAGCTCACGCCGAGCCCGCATGGTTCAATGGCGCTGTGCCTTCGTTCGGGACCAGCAAGGGTCGCCTCTTGATCGTCGGGCTCGCACCGGGCCTGCGCGGAGCGAACCGGACGGGCCGTCCGTTCACGGGCGACTATGCGGGAGAGCTGCTCTACTCGACGCTTCTCGCATTCGGGTTCGCACGCGGCACCTATCGCGCAGACCCTGCGGACGGTCTCCAACTGATCGATTGCATGATCACCAATGCGGTGCGTTGCGTACCGCCGGAAAACAAGCCTCTGCCGCAGGAGATCACGACCTGCCGAGGCTACTTTTCGGCCCGGCTCGCGGCACTGCCCAATCTCAAGGCCCTGGTCGTTCTCGGGCGCGTGGCGCACGATCAGACGCTCGCGACATTGTCGCTCAGGAAGGCGCTGTTTCCGTTCCGCCATGGCACACGCCATGCGGCCGGTCCGCTGGCCATGTTCGACAGCCTGCATTGCTCGCGGCTCAATACGAACACCGGGCGGCTCACGACGGAGATGTTTCACGCGGTGTTCCGTGACGTGCGTGCATTTCTCGACAACCTTCCCGACCCGAGTTGACGTTGGACATGTCGATTTGCCGCGCTTGGCCTCTTCAAGCCCGGCAGCTTGCCGCCTATCATCCCGCCTGCAACAGGGAGACACCCGATGGCCGCCAAGCCCCAGCTCGAGATCGCGCCCGAGAAAGTCGCCCACGTCATCATCAAGGCGCGTGAGTTCGATGCCAAGGTCGGCGCTTGGGATGCCTCGCCCGAGGACGGCGATGCGGACGAGGATCCGAGCTCCATCCTGGAAGACCTCTCCAACGATCCGACAGCGGCGGAAATCGCCGGCTTCGTCGATGCGCTGAACGACGACGAGCAAGTGCATCTCGTGGCATTGGCCTGGATCGGGCGCGGGACCTTCGAGCCCGAGGAGTTCGACGAGGCCGTGGAGACGGCGCGCAACGAGCAGACCGGCTCGACCGCCGGCTATCTCCTGGGGCTGCCACTGCTCGCGGATTACCTCGAGGAAGGGCTCGAGAAGCTCGGCTTCTCCGCCAATGACGTCGAGAGCGATGTGCTTTAGGCAGCGGGCAGTGAAGTGTACTGCCTTAGAGCGTCGCGAGAAGATCCTGCGCGTGCGTGTGCGGGGGATGAACGGGATAAACGACGCGATCGATGTGGCCGTCGCGGATGACGAGCGTCAGGCGCTTCAGATACGTGACGCCGCCGGTCTCGAAGGTAGGAAGGCTGAGCGCAACGCGAAGCTTTCCCTCGAGGTCGGAGAGCAGCGGGAACGACAGGCGGACACGGTCCGCGAACTCCTGCTGATCGGCTGCCGTCTGGCCGCTCAAGCCCAGTACGTCGAAGCCGGCTGCGCGGAATGAGGCGTAGGCATCCCGGAACCCTTCGGCCTCCGGCGTCGAGCCGTGTGCGCCCCTGATGTCGTCCCAATGGGGAGGATTGGGGAGGCCCGGACGACCGGTCCAGGGATAGATGAAAACGATCCAGCGTCCGTTGAGCGCCGTGAGGGACAGATCGCGGCCGTCGGTCGCCGGGAGTGCCAGATCGGGGAGTTCGCGCCCCGGCAGGAGGTGGCGCGCGCGCCCGTCGTCGTCCGGCGCCGGGTAGGGCCAGGCGGCGCTCATTGCGGGCTCGCTTCGAGCCAGGCGAGTACGTCGCCGGCATTCCGGTCCGGCGGAAAGACCGGATAGACTACATGGGCAACAACGCCGCTATCGATGATCAGGGCCATGCGCTTGATCATCGCCTTGCCGTCGACCTCCATCGTCGGCAGCGCCATGGCGCGGGCCAGATCGAGCGACGCATCCGACAGCAGAGGAAATGGCAGATGCAGGCGCTCCACGGTCGCCTGCTGCTCGGGCAGCGTCTGCGTCGAAAGACCGAAAACGGCCGAGGCTCCGGCGTTGCACAAGTCGGCGTAGAGATCGCGGAAGGCACAGGCGTGGGGCGTACATCCGCGCGCGCCGGGGATGGCGTCCCAGCCATCCGGCAAGGCGACACCCGGCGTGCCGGTCATCGGATAGATGAAAAGCACGGTGCGTCCGGGGAGAGTTGCGAGATCGATGGCGCCGCCGCCGGTTGACGGCAGGGCGACATTCGCGAGCTTTGCGCCGGTGAGATGGCGGGCGGCGCCATCGTCCTCCGGCACCGGCAGCTTCGACCAATCGACGTGCGCGAATGCCGGATCGGCGGCCATCAGCCCTTCTCGCGCATGATGCGCGCCTTCTGCCGGTTCCAGTCGCGCTTGGCGGCGCTCTCGCGCTTGTCATGCAGCTTCTTGCCCTCGGCGAGCGCGAGCTTGAGCTTGGCGCGGCCCTTGGCGTTGAAATACAGCTCGAGCGGCACGATGGTCATGCCCTTGCGCACCACGGCCTGGAAGAGCTTCGCAAGCTCGCTCTTGTGCATGAGCAGGCGGCGCTTGCGTCGCGGCTCGTGCTGGAAGAAACGGCCCGCATCCTGATATTCCGGGATGTAGGAATTGATCAGGCAGAAGCTGCCGTCGTCCTCGAAGGAGGCGTAGCTCTCGGCGATGTTGGCCTGGCCCGAGCGCAGGCTTTTCACCTCGGTTCCCTTGAGCTCGATGCCGGCCTCGTAGGAATCGGTGATGAAATACTCGTGGCGGGCCTTGCGGTTCTCGGAAACAATCCGCCGGCCGTCGTCCTTCTTGGCCGACATTTGACTGTCCTTATTGGTCTATTCGGCTGCCGCAGCCTTCAAAAGGCCGACCTTGGCGAGCGCCGCATCCACGACCTTCTTGCCGGCGTCGGTGACCGGCACCATCGGCAGGCGCATCTCCGCCGAGCAAATGCCGAGGCGCGACGCCGCATACTTCACCGGACCGGGGTTGGTCTCGACGAACAACGCATCGAACAGCGGAAGAAGGCGATCCTGAAGCTTGAGCGCGGTCGCGAAGTCTCCCTTGAGGCAGGCGTTCTGCAGGTCGGAGCAGAGGCGCGGGGCAACGTTGGAAGCGACCGAGATGCAGCCATGTCCGCCATGTGCAATGAAGCCGAGCGCGGTCGCGTCCTCGCCCGAAAGCTGGTTGAACTCCGGTCCCATGGCGTCGCGCTGCTGGGAGACGCGCGCGAGGTTTGCCGTCGCGTCCTTGACGCCCACCACGTTCTTCAACTCGAAGATGCGCGCCATGGTGGCGACCGACATGTCGACGTTGGTGCGGCCCGGGATGTTGTAGATCACGATCGGGATGCCGACCTTGTCGTTGATGGCCTTGAAGTGATGATAGAGGCCTTCCTGGGTCGGCTTGTTGTAGTACGGGTTGACGATCAGAATGCCGTCCGCGCCCGACTTCTCGGCGTGCGTCGACAGCTCGATCGCCTCGTCGGTCGAATTGGATCCCGTACCGGCGATCACCGGCACGCGCCCCCGAGCCACCTCGATGGTGACGTCGATCACCCGCTTATGCTCGTCGAAATTCAAAGTCGGGCTTTCGCCGGTGGTTCCGGTCGGGACCAATCCGTGCGTACCCTCTGTAATCTGCCATTCGACAAGGCGCCGCAGCGCCTCCTCGTCGAGAAGGCCGTTCTTGAACGGCGTCACAAGCGCCGTGATGGAGCCCTTAAACATTCGCCCTCTTTTGACGTTCGTGTTGCCGATGGACGCCGGCACTTCCCGTCCTTCCGATGGCAGCTCCCTTGTGAAGGGACACTAGCGGCGGAAGAGGGGTACCTTGAACGAGCGCACGCGAGTTTGTACCCTCGCTGGTATCGCTCGTCTCGGCCACGGCCTCAATTGCGGCTGGGATGATGGACATTATGCGCTCAGGCGGCGGCCCGCAAGGCGGCGCGGTGTCCGTGTGTGTTGACTTGTGTTCATTGTATGGACGAGCCGCACGGCTCAGTCTGCCTGTCTTCTTGGATCGGAACGGCGCCCGCAGGCGCCGCGGCAAGGATTGAGCGTGGCGGGACGAATCTCGACATCGGCGGCTGGATGCGGGCCTCAGGCGTGGGCTCCCCGGCTCAGGGCAAGCTTCCAGGCCGTGCTGGCCTTGGGCGTCTTCGTTCTCGGGGCAGATCGCGCCGCCGCTGCACAGAATGAGCTTCCAAAGCCCGAGAAACCTTCCCAGAGCGAGCGCGACTACATGGCGCGGCTCGACAAGGCCCTGGCCCCGCTCACATCGCAGAAGCTCAGTGCCACCGATGCGGAGCGCCTGCGCGACGCTATCAAGGCTCTCTCGGGGGCCAAGGTCGACGTCGATGCGGCCAACGCGCTCAAGGCCCAGATCGAGAGCCCGGTGGCGAAAAAGCTCGTCGACTGGGTCCGTCTGCGCAAGGGCTTCGGAGACGCGCGAGAATATCGATCCTTCCTCGACGACAATCCGGCGTGGGGCGACCGGACGACCCTCACCCAGAAATTCGAAGAGGTGCTGTTCACCCAGGGCGGCAGCTCGGGCGAGATCAAATCCTATTTTGCAGGGCGCCAGCCGCAAACGGGCATGGGGCTCGCGGCGCTCGCCTCCGCACATCTCGCCGAGGGCAACACGGACGATGCCCGAAGGTTCGCCGTCAAGGCCTGGCGGGAAACCCTGCTGCCGGCAAGCCTGGAAGCCGGTTTCCTGACGCGGTTCGGCTCGCTGCTTTCCGCCGCCGACCACAAATGGAGGCTCGACCGCCTCCTCATCGACGACATCCGATGGGAGGGAGACAAGAACCAGCGTGCCGCCGTCGTGCGCCGCCTGATCCCTTTGCTTTCGGAGGGCGAGCAAAAGAAGGCGCATGCGCGGCTCAACGTCTTCCTCGGCTCCAAATCGGCTCGCAAGGAGATCGAGGCGCTACCTGCCGAGCGCGTCCCCGATTGGGGGCTGGTGTTCCACCGAATCCAGGCGCTTCGGCGTGCCGGAAAAACCGACGAAGCGGCCAAGGTGCTGCTTGGCGCACCCACCGAGGAAGCGCTGATCGTGGCTCCCGACGAATGGTGGACGGAACGGCGTGCCAATGCCTACGAGGCGCTGAAGGACGGCAATGCCAAGCTCGCCTACTCGCTCGTGCGCGAGGCAGGGCCGCTCGGTGCCAATCCGCTCAAGGACCAGTCGTTCATGGCCGGCTGGCTGGCGCTGCGCTATCTCAAGGATGCGAAGACCGCCGAGCAGCACTTTCTGGTCATGAGCAAGGCGGCCGACGGCCCGCTGAGCCGCGCCAAAGCCCGCTACTGGCTGGGACGTACGGCGGAGGCGCGTGGCGACAAGGCGGCCGCCGACGAATATTACCGGCAGGCCCTCTCCGATCCCGACACGTTCCACGCGCTGCTCGCGCGCCAGAAGCTCGAGCCCGGGAGCCTGGCGATCACCACGTCGCCGCCGAAGGCACCGACCGACGAGGAGGTTCAGCGCTTTCTCGCTCTCGATGCGGCCAAGGCCGTCGTGATCGCGAAGAGCGCCGGCCTCGACGCCAGCGTGATGCGCAGCTTCCTGGTTCAGCTGCGGCTCGCCAATCTCGACAGCGAAGCCGCGAGCGCGATGGTCGCGCACCTCGCCGAGGCCGTCGGGGACACCCAGTCGGCCGTGCGGGCCGCGAAGGCGGCTATCGCGCGCGGCCACAACCTCTACTACTACGCCTATCCCGTGCACCCCTTCCCGGCCTATACGCCGCTGCGCAAGCCGCCGGAAACCGCATTCCTGCTCGGACTGGCGCGCCAGGAAACAGAGTTCAACACGCTGATCGTATCGGGCGCGGGCGCCAAGGGGCTGTTGCAGGTCATGACTGTGACCGCAAAGCACGTCTGCCGCGACTACAAGATCAAGTGCGACATCAACAGACTTCTTTCCGACCCCTCCTACAATACGATGCTGGCTTCGGCCTATGTTGGGGACCGGATGGATGACTTCTCGGGGTCCTACGTGCTGACGCTCGCCGGCTACAATGCGGGGCCGGGGCGCGCCAGGCAGTGGATCCGGGAATTCGGCGATCCGCGCGATCCGAAGGTCGATCCCATCGACTGGATCGAACGGATCCCGATCCAGGAGACGCGCGAGTACGTGGCGAAGGTGCTCGCGAACATCCAGATCTATCGTGCGCGGCTCGGTGAGGAGCAGGCGGCGCTGAGGCTGGAAGAGGATCTCAATAGAGCGCGCGTTGCGGCGCGCCAGCCAAGAGGAGCGTCTGACGGATAGTCGTTAGTCGAGCGAGTTCGGTCCTTCCGATGCGACGGGGCGGTTGCGCCGGAGGGCAACAGTGGGGTTTGCGACATGACGCGTACGTATCAAGCGTATCGAGAGATCGTTTTTACGGCCCGGGACGGATTGAGGCTCTACGGCCGCCACTATCCCGCCGCCTTCACCGACGGAACCCATCGCCGGCCGGTGCTCTGCCTCGCAGGGCTTACGCGCAACGGGCGCGACTTTCAGGTCATCGCCGAAGCACTTTCGCAACATGCTCAGGCCCCGCGCGACGTCTATACGTTCGACTACCGCGGCCGCGGTCTTTCTGAAAGCGACCCCGACTGGCGGAATTATTCTGTGCCGCTCGAGATGGTGGACGTGCTCGACTTCGTCACCATCACCGGCATCGCAGGGGCGTCGATTATTGGCACCTCGCGCGGCGGGTTGATCGCCATGGTGATGGCAGCCGCGCAGCCGCGCTCCGTGGGGCCAGTGGTTCTCAACGACATCGGGCCCGTCATCGATCAGAAGGGGCTCGGTCGCATCTCGGCCTATGTGGGACGCATCCCCCTCCCCAGCTCCTGGAGAGAAGCCGGTGCGCTGGTGCACGACATGGGCAAGCGCGCGTTTCCCCACGTCGGCATGGAGGAATGCATCGAGGTCGCCAAGCAGTGGTTCAACGAGCACAAGGGACGGCCCGCGCCCGGATACGATCCGGCGCTCTCCAACGCCCTCTCGGTTCTCGACGGGCCGATCCCGGCGTTGTGGCCGCAGTTCGAGGCCCTGAAACGCGTGCCCGTGCTGGTGCTGCGCGGCGAGAATTCGGACATCCTGTCAGCGGCGACGGTGGAGGAGATGCGGCGGCGGCATCCGGCGTTCGCGTCCTACGTCGTTCCAGCGCAGGGACATGCGCCGCTTTTGCGCGATGCCGAGACGATCGACGTAGTGGCTCAGTTCCTCGCGTCGACGGACGCCGCGGAGCGGCAGCCGCGGCTCGCCTACGGCTGATTGCCGGAGCGCTTTCGCGTCAGGACGCTTACCAGAACGAGCGCGAGGAACCCCAGAGGCACGCCGAAGATGGCGCCCGAGGCGCTGTCGATCCCGAACCAGTTGGCGAGGCCGGGACGGCCCGGCGTGCCGCGCGCCAGGGTTTCGAGGGACGCAACGGCCTGGGCTTTGACAGCCGGGTCCTCCGCGTCTTGAGCGTCGAGATCGGTGGCGCGGAAATTCTCGATTGCGAACTCACCGGCGTTCGAGAGCGGCGCCCAGGTGTTGTAGAACGACACGGGAAACGCCTGGATGCCGACATCGTAGTAGAGCGTGACGCCTGCGCCGACGGCGATGGCGGCGATGGCGCCGGCCGCCGTGGCGCGCTTCCACGCGAGGCCCGCTGCAAGCACCGGAAACAAACCCGCAGCGCCGAGCGACAGTGACGCCACGACCACGGACACCAGATCATCGACGTGAAGCGTCGCGATGGCGGCGGCGAGAGCGGCGGGTATGAGCCCCAGTGCCAGAGCGCGCAAGGAGCCTCCGACACGACCCGGCTCGCCGGCACCGCCCCACGCAAAAAGGCTGCGGACAAGAGCTGCGGCCATCACAAGTGCGGCCGAGAGCCCCGCGATGGCCATCGCCACCGCCAGCCATCGCGGCGCGCCGAACACACCCGGAAGTGCGAGCAGCAGGCCCGCCGGCTCGATGGCGAGAGCAGCCTGCGTGAGCGTTGCGGCCTCATTGCCGGCGCCGGCCGCCGCGGCGGGAAGCAGCGTCTTGACGTAGACGTCCCAGGCCGTGGCCTGAGGATCTGCGACGAGGGCCTGTGCCGCGGCAAACACCGCCGCCTGTGTGTCGGCGCCGAGTGCGGTCCATTGCGTGTACGCTCCTTCATCGAAGGACAACGCGTCCGCCAACGACGCCACGTTTCCGTGCGCGGCGCGCTGCGCTTCCGCGACGGCCTCGAGCAGATACACCGACGTTCCATGGATGCGGGCCAAGCCGGCGTGCAAAGGGGCCTCCAGCCACGACGGCAGGCTGGCGAGGGGCGTTCCCGCCGTCATGGCGCCATAGATCTCCTGCTTGGCCAAGGCCGCGAGGGCCGGCACCGCGACGAGGATCAACATGAGGAAGAGCGCGGCCCACGCGCCGGCGAGGCGGGCGGCGGCGGCGCTTCTCGATGCCGTCAGAGAGGACACCAGCGGCAGCAGAACCGCCGTGCCCAGCGCCAGCGCGACGACGAGCGCAAAAAAGCCGAGCTGCGAGAGACGCAGAAACGGCGTCACGTGGGCGCCGAAGGTATCGAAGTCGACGAGCCCGTTCTCGAGCAGCTTCTCCTCGAGCGCCGCGACGGCGGACAGCGTTTCGCCGTAGCCAATGTGCGGAACGGCCACGCCGTGGGCCTTCAGGGCCAGTCCGGCGAGCGGTACGAACAAAACCAACGCCAGGAAAGCGAACGCGGCGGCCTGCAGCCAAGCGAACGCCCGCTCACCGACGAAGGCGGCCGTCGCAGCGGCGATCATGAGCGCTATCGCGACCGCCGCGATCGAGCTCACGCCGAAGCCGTCCGCAAAGATGGCTATGAACGAGAACTCGACCGCGAGCAACGGCAGGACAACGAGCACGATCACGAGTGCGGCGACGTTCGCCGTCGCGCGTCCGAATGTGCGATCGAGCGCCTGCGTAATGGATGTCCCGCCTGTCCTCACGACCTGCGGAGCGATCACGAGCCCCGCCAGCACAACACCTGCGAGCAGACCAAGACCGTAGGCCAAATGATCGAAGCCCGCCGCAAAGACGAGGCCGGGAAGTGAAGCCAGCAGCGCGACAGGAACGGCTCCGCCGGCGGCCTGCAAGCCGGCCCCTATTGGCGTGCTGGACTGGTCCGCGGTCCGGCTTGCTGCAACGGCCGTTTCACTCATCGCGGATCTCTGCGGCATCGATGCGGTTCTGCCGCGCTGCCCAGATGAAGGCGAGGACGACAAGGCCGATCAGCGCGCCCTGGGCCGCCAGGTAGTATCCGAGCGGCGTGTGATCGAGCCGAACCAGATTGGCGGCCTCGGAGGCGAGCGGGAGACCGAGGGCGAGGCCCGCCATTGCGAGCAGCGCCATCGTGGTCAGGCGCGCAGAGCGCAACGTGCGCGATTTTTCCGGGTGCGCCCGCAACGCATTGCGGACCAGTCCCGCCGCAATCAGAAGCCCCGCCGCCGTGACGACGAGCGACACCCCGGCATAGCCGATGAGCGGCAGAAGATCGAAGCTGCCGCCACCGGGCAGCAAACGCCCGACGCCGGACAGGGTGGCGGCGAGGACGGCGAGAACCAGCAGTCCGAGTCCGATCTCGATCATGCGCCCTCCGTCCCCTCTCCCGCTCTCCTGGCTACCCCCGCAAAAGCAGGCTCGCCGCAATGGCCCCCGACACGATGACCACGAGAGGGCGGATGAGAGCCGCGCCCCGCGTCATCGCCGTGTGGGCACCGGCACGGGCGCCGACGATCTGCCCGGCGGCCATGGCCAGCCCAACCACATAATCGACTTGTCCGGCCGCTGCAAAGATAGAGAGAGCCACCACATTCGACGTGAAATTCAAGAGTTTGGTGACGGCCACGCCCTTTACGAGGTCGGTTCCCGCGAGCGCTACCAGCCCCATCAGGTACATCGAGCCGGCACCGGGCCCGAGGAAGCCGTCGTAAGCGCCGATCGGGCCCGCGACGCCCAGCGCGAAGGCCAGCGGGCCAAGCCGGGCGCGGCGGGCACCGCCGCCGCCAAGATGAGGGGCGAGCGCGAAGTAAGCCGCGACGAGCACGAGGATGGCGGGCACGAGACGGCGCAGCCAATCAGGGTCCATTCCCTGCACAGCCAAACTGCCCAGCGCGGCGCCGATCGCAACCGCTGCAACCGCCGCGCGCCACCGGGACAAGTCGAGATGGCCGGCACGCCAAAACGCCAGGCTCGCTGCCGCAACGCCAAACGTTCCCTGTAGCTTGTTGGTGGCAATGGCGGCTGCCGGAGACAACCCTGCCATCAGCAGCGCGGGAAGCGTCAGAAGCCCGCCACCGCCGGCTATCGCATCGACGTAGCCAGCGCACACCGCCACCGCGACCAGAAGACCTATGATCTCGAGCTCCACCGCGCCTTCCCGCTGTATCCGAGGTGCCTAAACGATCAGGGTCTTTCTCTGAGACCGATGATTCACGCTTCGGGTTTTGGCTGCGCTGCCGATTCACGCCGCGCCCGATAGGAGGCGCGACGATCGGAGCGTTTTCCTGCGCTGCCGATTCACGCCGCGCCCGATAGGAGGCGCGACGATCGGAGCGTTTT
>NZ_CADEFI010000002.1:64684-122234 GCF_902826555.1 uncultured Hyphomicrobium sp. | reverse complement strand
CCCGATAGGAGGCGCGACGATCGGAGCGCTCGGGGCCGAAGCGATCATGGTCTCTCCAGTGGGACCGATGATTCACGCTTCGGCCTGATAGGGGCCGAAGCGATCATGGTCTCTTTAGTGGGACCGATGATTCACGCTTCGGCCTGATAGGGGCCGAAGCGATCATGGTCCTTGGCGAGCGTGAAACGAAATGCGGGGTGGCGCCCTGCGGCTCCACCCCGACGATCTTCTCCCTAGACTTGGGCCTTTATTTCGTTCGTTTGCCGGTGTGGATTGGCCCCTCGCACCCCGATGGCGGCACAATGAAAGCGCCGCTCGCTGCTGTCAAGAACCGCAACTCAAGCAACGGGCTTTTCTGCCCGGGTAATCCTTTCGATGAGGCTCGCGCGGCGGTCGCTCTTCTTGGGAGCGGCGTCGCCGTTGGCTGCCGGCGCGGCCGAGGAGCCGGCTCCATTCTCTGCGGAACCGTTGGAAGGTTCGTGGGCCGCGGCCGCGGTGGAGGCTCCATCAAGGGCCCGCAGGAAACCGTTTACGCGCGCCGAATCTCCAGTCTCCCTCCGCGCGCCTCCGACCAACGGTTGTGCCGGACGCGTGGGGCGCGGGGCGGCGATGCGGTCGACGAGAGGTTGCTTGGGACGCCCCGTGCTGTCCTTTCGCGTGCCGCCGGTCTGCACCGTTCCCGCACCCAGGCGACGCATCTCGTCCATGAAATGGGCACCCTGACGGGCAAGCTTCTCGTTGGCTGCCGCGATCTCGGCGCGCAGCCTCTGGATGGTGCTGGTCTGCTCCTCAGACTGAGCCTGCAAAGCGCTGACGCGTGCGCGCATCGCCACCTTGCTGTCCTTCAGCGTGCGATCGTCGGCGTCCTCGGCCTCGTAGGTCGCGAGCGCGGCCTTGAGCTTCGCGACCTCGGCGGCGCGATCCTCGTTGGCCGTCTTGAGTGAACGGATCTCGGCCTCCAGCGCCGCTTGACCGGCGTGATTGGCCTCCGCCATGCCACGCGCCGAGCGCAAGGCGTTCTCGGCATCGACCAGATCCTTGCGCAAGCGATTGATCTCGGCGGTGAGATCGATTCCGGATCCGGCGGGCTGCGCGGCACGCTCGCTCGACGCTCTCGCGGAGGGCGCAGCTTCGTCTGCCGCAGCGGCGGCCGAAACCGGATCGGATTTGGCGGCGGCCCCCGACATCGCACTCTGCAAGCGGCTGATGAGCGCCGACTGATCGCGCGTCTTGGAGCGCAACGCCTCGATTTCCGCCCGCAGCGCCACTTCGCCGTCGAAGCGGGGGTCAGCGAGCGTCTCGCGGTTCCTGGCTGCGCGGGCCGTCAAGGTGGCATTCAGGCGGTGAATTTCGTCACGCTGCTGAGCGTTGATCTGTGTCGCCTCCTCGAGCGCCTGCGACTGGCGCTGCGAGGCGTGCGTGAGACTGCCGATCTCGCGGTCGCGGTGCACGAGCATGTTCTTCGCCTCGTTGAGGCGGAACTCCACCTTCGGCATGCGCTCGGCAATCGTCTGCTCCAGAACGCGGCGGGCGTTCTCGTGCTCCTCGAGGCGTGCGCGCAGGCGCTCTACCTCGCCTTCGAGCTCGCTAATTCCAGCGTCGCGGCGGTTAAGCTCGACACGCTGGCGGGCAGCGGAGTACGCGGCCTTCTCCACCTTCTGCTCGAGCTTGTGAATGGTGAGGGCATACGTGGCGCGCAGACGATCCTTGTCGGCTGCGATTTCCGCCGAGGACAGGGGCATCGTGGCGCGGAGCGTATCGGTCGCTATGCGCGCGGAGCGACGCCCGTAGAGAGGCGCCAGCAGAAAGCCGATGAGGCCTGCCGTAAAAAAACCGAGCGCGACCAGCATGGCCGACTGGATGGTGATCACCGGCGCATCTCCCGGATCACTCCTCTCATTTCCGCGTGCTCGTCTCTATCTCCGCAGTCCTCGTCACGGTCCGCGGAGGCGGACGTGCAAGCCAACGCACCCGACAGGGCGACTTAATCTGCCCCCGGTCTCCGGCGCAAGTGTGTCGCGCCGGAACGCGTTCGCCGCCCCCTTATAAAGGATTCCATGTCGGCGCGCGGGTATACTTCAGGTAGCCCACGTTGGCACCCAGACGGAGGCCGACACCCGAGCGGATGACCGCGAGCGTCACGTTGCCATAGGTTTGGAACTGCACGCTCAATCCGCCGACGAGATAGGCCGCTCCCTGAACGCCGCCAAATCTATTATAGATTTCCGAGGGATCGTGGAGATTGTAGACAAGCACCATCGCTTTTGAGCCTTCGGCGCCGGCGTCGTAGCCAAACGACGGGCCTTGCCAGAACACTTTGTGGTCGCCCGCGTCCTTCGTGTAGAGCATGCCCTCGCCGTAGCGGAGGCCCACCACAAATGCGCCACCCGCGTCCTCGCCCAGAATGTAGCCGTTCGGGCGACCCTGGCTCTTGAACGCATACTCGACGGCCTGGCCGAGGCCCTGGCTTATGGCACCGAAGAACCCATGCCCGGCAGAGATGATCTCGTTCTGCTCATAGGTCCTGGCCTCGCGCGGCGGCGGGCCTTCGCGATAGCCCTCCTGCGGCGGGGCTGCATAGGGTTCGCCATAGCCTCCGGGGCCTGCACCGTCGATGGGCTGACCGGGATCGCTGTAGCTGTCGGCGCCGCGAGACGGCGAGTAGGACTCGCCGGCGGAGTAGCCGCCTTGGCGCGCGGGCGAATAGGCATCGTTGCCGCCGCCGTATCCGCCACCGTTTTGCGGGTAGCCGTCTCCATTGACGGCATAGCCGCCCCGGCTCGGCGAATAGGTCCCGGTATCGCCATTACCACCGCCCGGAGCGTAGGAGCTGCCGTTTCCGGCGCTGCGCGATGCGTAGGACCCATTGCTGCCGTATGAGCCGCGATTGGGCGCATACGAATCGCCATTCGAGGGATATGGCTCGGGGCGCGGCCCGGAGTAGGACTGCTCGCCGCCACTGCGGTAGCTGTCGGGACTCCACGTCCCATTCTCCTGTGCGACGGCTTGGGCGCCGACAAGCAAAAGCGCCGTTCCGGCAAGCGCGGGCCAACGGCGCGGACGAACATTCATGGTCATGGGTTTTCGAAATCCTTGGGGCACGCAGCCGCGTTGGACGAGCGCGACGGCAGCGCGCAGAGACGAGCCGAACCCTGAATGATCCTTGCTTCAAAGTATTACCAAAGTGTGGCTGGACCGCGGCCCGAACGGCCTCGCAATTCGGCAGAAAAGTGCAAGACGCAGAGACGACTCGCAAATTTCGGATTGCGCTTTCTTCGCCGCAACGCACGCGGAGGGATGCGGAAGGGTCGAGATCGATTCGATTTTGCATCGCCCGCACGAGCGCAAGCACCGCGCGTGGCCGTCGAGACTCATTCGCACGTGAAAATCGGGGCTTTTCCAGCATCCCGGGCCGGCGGGCTTTGCAGTTCTGCAGGTGGCGTGTATCAGAGCTTCAGGGGTGTTTGTGACAGGTCACGACACACGCGGGAGAGGGCGCTTTTCCGAAAGCACTCCAGGGGGCGAATTTCATGACTGATGCACCGCAGCGCGTTCATCCGACAGACCTCGAGCTTGCTGCACTGATCTCGAGCAAGATCTGCCACGACGTGATCGGCCCGGTGGGCGCCATCTACAATGGCCTCGAAATTCTGAACGATGATGACGACTTGGAAGCCAAGACCTATGCGCTTTCCGTCATCCGCAACGTTACGGAGCAGGCTTCCGCGCGTCTGCAGTTCGCGCGCTTCGCATTCGGTGCGGCGGGGAGCGCCGGTGCGCTGATCGACCTCGGTACCGCAGAGCAGATTTCCCGCGGGTTCATCGGCCAAGGCAAGCACAAGCTTTCCTGGCAGGGACTCGGCGGATACATGTCCAAGGACAAAGTGAAACTGCTGCTCAATCTCGTCGCGGTGGCGGTGACCGCGCTGCCGCGCGGCGGCGATATCGAGGTTCACATGCAGGGGACGACGGAGGCGCCGAGCTTCGTCATCCGTTGCCGTGGGGCGGGCGCTCGCGCCCCGCAGCATCTCGGCGAGTTCATCTCCGGCGAAGGCGTGCCTCCGCTCGATGCGCTGACCATCCAAGCCTACTATACGTGGCGCCTGGCCCAGGCCGCAGGGATGAACCTCTCCATCGTCAAGGATGGTGCAGACGTACTGCTTTCGGCGCTCGCTTGAGACGACCGAAGAACGCCAGTTAAGGTTCGACCCCTTCGGCGCGGACGTTCGCGCGGCGTATATCCCCTGCATTTCCGGTCGTTCGAGGCGTCCCGGCGGACTCGCCTCAACCAGTCGTTAACTCCTTTAGATCACAAATGACTTGTCATTTCGTACACCAGTTGCCTGTCGGCGGCTCGCCGCGCAACTCGCCGTGCCGCAGAACTGTTCCGATTGCCCCACGTGGAGTGCAAAAGACATGAAGCGGTGTCTTGTCGCCGATCAGTCCGAAATCATCCGCAAAGTCGCGCGTCATTACCTCGAGCAAAGCTCGTTCGAGGTTCTCGAGGCCGACTCTGCCGACGACGCGCTCGCGCTCTGCCGCAACAATCGCATCGACGCCATCTTTCTCGACTGGCGCCTCCCCGGAACGACACCGGTCGAGTTCCTGACCGCACTGCGCTTTTCGGGTGAAAATACGCGCAAGCCGCTGGTGATCTACGCCACATCCGAGAACGATCCGGCTGACATCTCGCGCGCGTTCTCCGCCGGCGCCGATACCTACATGATGAAGCCGTTCGATCGCATCGCGTTCCTGGACACGCTGAGCAACGCCGGGCTAACCGCCTGATTCCGGCGCATTCCCCGACAAGCCGCGGGGACAACCCCGCACGCCGTCTGGCCTCCCGTCTCCGCGCTTGGTAAGCGTCGCTATCCTCAGCTCGAAGATAGGGACCGGATTTGCTGCGAGTCGAGCATCTCAGGGTGGGATCTCTGCCACCGCTGTCATTCGCCGTCTCCAACGGCGAATGCCTGGCGATCGAAGGTCCGTCGGGCTCCGGCAAGACGCGCATCCTGCGCGCCATCGCCGATCTCGATCCGGTTGAGGGGCACGTTTTTCTCGACGGCACGGAGCGGCGGGAGATGGCGCCGCAGCTCTGGCGACGCGCGGTGCGCTATGCGGCCGCGGAGCCCGGATGGTGGACCGATACGCCGCGCGACACGCTCCCAATCTCTCAAGCCACCCTGCCCCGTATCGATCGGCTGATTTCCGCACTCGGTCTCGCCGAGGACATCCTCGACCGGCCGGTCAGCCTGCTTTCGACGGGCGAACGGCAGCGCATCGCGCTCGTGCGCGCGCTTGCCGACGACCCCAAGGTGTTGCTGCTCGACGAGCCTACCGCCGCGCTCGACAAGTCGGCATCGGCACTCGTCGAGGAGATGGTCCGGTTTCAGCTTCTCGCCGGACATTGCGTGCTGATCGCCAGTCACGACGCGGGGCTGATCGGGCGTCTCGCGCATGTGCGCCTCCAGCTCGCGCCGTCGGACCGTACCACCAAGTCAAAACCTGACCGGACGCCGCCGCCATGACCTACGTCCCTCTCGAAATCCCTGACCTTGCGCTGGCGGCTCTGCTGCTGATCGCGAACGGCGTGGTGTCATTCTGGTTCCGGCTCGGGCTCGAGCGATCGCTCGCCATCTCGGCCGTGCGCATGATCCTTCAGCTTGCCGTGGTGGCGCTGGCGCTGCGCTTCATCTTCGCGCTCAATTCCCCATTGTGGACGGTGCTGTTCGCAATGTTCATGGCGGGCGCGGCCGCGTTCGAGGTGATCTCGCGGCAAGAGCGGCGGGTGGTCGGACCAATTGCGATGGCACTCGGCGCCGGCGCGCCCTTCTTCGCCGGGCTCGTGGCAACCCTATTCGCGACGACGATCGTCATCGGGCCGGATCCCTGGTATGCGCCGCGCTACGTGCTGCCGCTGTTCGGCATGATGCTCGGCAACGCCATGGCGGGGACCAGCCTCGTGCTCGATGCCATCACGTCCGCGGCGGTGCGGGAACGCGCGGCGATCGAGGCCCGGCTCGCGCTCGGGGCGAGCCGCTTCGAAGCGCTCGACGGCATTCTGAGGCGCGCGCTGACGACGGGGTTGATGCCGATCCTCTCGGCGATGGCGACAACCGGCGTGGTGGCACTGCCGGGCATGATGACGGGCCAGATCCTGGCCGGCATCGATCCCGTGTCGGCGGCCAAGTATCAAGTGATGATCATGTTCCTGATCGCCGGCTCGACGGGCATCGCAGTGGTGGCGGCGGGGCTCGGTGCGGTGCTGCTCATCACCGACGAACGCCACCGGCTGCGTTTGGATCGACTGTCCAAGGTCTGATTGCTGGTCGCAAAGCAAATCGGCCCCTCCCGTTCGGGAGAGGCCGATGCTGAAACTATCTCGAGCGCACGGATTACGGAGTCGGCGCGACCGGTGAGACCGGTACCGAAGCGGTGGATGACGTGTCCGATGCCGGAGGCGCGGTGGCCGCCGGTGCCGTGGATGCCGTCGACGCAGACGGGGTTGCCGCGGGCGATGCAGCGGGCGCGGCCTGCTGCTGGGCCGACATAGCTGCAGCAGCGCGCTCAGCGGCCTGTGCCGCCCGTTCGGCCGCTGCGGCGGCACGCTCGGCTGCGGCGGCAGCAGATTCGGCTGCGGCGGCGGCAGCCTTGCTCGCCTCATTGGAAGCCCCGGTGTCGTCGGCCTTCACGGCGGCATCGGTGGCGGCCGGAGATGCGGCTGCGGCGGCTGCGGCGGCGCTCGGCGGGACGGGGATCGCACCGGTCTCGACGGCCGGCGTGGCTGGAGTGTCAGGCTTGGCGTCAGCCGACTTATGCTCCTCGGTCTTCGTCTCCGCCGGCTTTGCGTCGGCGGCCTGCTCCGGCTTGGTTTCGGCCGGCTTCTCAGCCGCCTTCTCCTCGGTTTTGGCCGGGCTCGACGATGTATCGGCTTGCTTGCTCGTCGAGGACTTCTCGGTGCTGCTGCCGGCGACAGAGTCCTTTTTCTTCTTTTCGGCGGGCGCCTTCGCGTCCTGCGTCTTGCCGGCCTTGTTGATGTCGGGACCCCAGCAGACGGTGGCCGATGCCGTGCACGTGTGCTCGTCGACGACGATGAGGTTCAAGAAGAGTTCGCAGCTCACGTCCTTCTTGCCGACCGAGTACTTCTCGATGCCCTGCTCGGCCGCCCAGGTGGCGACGTGCTTGTCGAGCAGATCCATGGAATCCCTCGTCGGGCCTTCCTTGCCATAGTCGTTGACCGTGAAGCCCATGCGCTTGCAGCCCGCGATCGCAGGGTGGGCAAAGGCGAGCGCGCCGGTCAGCGCGGTTGCAAGGGCAAACCTGGACACGAAACCCATTAAGTTTCTCCGTAACGGCCGAGGATCGTTTGTGCTTCCTGCTGCTATAGCCGTGTCAGGCAAGCATGCCTAGACTGCTTGGCAAGATTATGCGCAGGTTTACTAACAGCGCAAAATACTTACCCCTCGGGAAGAACTCGTCGGCAGGCGGCTACCATCGCCCGCCGGAACCGCTTGTCCAAAAAAACCGACACCGCGCCCTCTGAAAGGCGCGGTGTCGGAATTCCACCTTTCGGCAGGGCCGATCAAAGCTTGCAAATCGTGGCAGAACCGCGGCAGGTCCAGCCCCAGCTGCCACTCTGCTTGCAGCTGTAGGTGCGCGGGCCGTACGTGTAGCCGGGCAGATTCGCCGCTGCGCCGACTTTGTTGTTCGAGCCCATCCAGGCCGCCCAGGCGCCCCAGTCAACGGCCTGAAGCAGAGCTTCGTCGACCTGCAGCTTCGCGTCCTGCTGGCTGCCCGCCTCGCCGATCGCACCCTTCTTGACGCATGACTTCGCCTCGGCCGAAGCCGACATGGCCACCAGGCCCATGACGGCCGCGAGCGCCGTTGTCAAACGCACAGCTTTGAGCATCGCTCTATCTCCCTAAGCAAACCACCCGTAGGTCATATGCATATCACGACCGGGCCGGACTCTGCCCGAGTTCACAAGCCCTGCCCATCCGTCTTTCACAGGAAAGCGGTGCCAAAATGCGATTTTCAACATCTCGTTGCCTGCCGACAACTGACCTCAATTGGCCTGCTGTAAGTTCACGGCTTTCGGTCCTTTTCCGCGCTTGTCGGGCTCGGTATCGAAGGAGAGGCGCGTGCCTTCGGCCAGTGTCCCCACACCCGACCGCTCGATGGCGGTCACATGCACGAAAACGTCCTTGCCGCCGTCGTCGGGCGTAATGAACCCGTAGCCCTTCTGGTCGTTGTAAAACTTGACTGTTCCAACTTGGCGCATCTCACTCTCCAAGGGCCCGCGTCGCTCAGGGACTTCAGCAGGAGAGCGGGCGACGCTCCAGCTGGAGGGCCGCCATCACCTTCGACGCGTGAGACGCTTTGGATTTTTCGAGACCACGACTCTCAGCACGGACATCCCACTCGAACCGGACCGGTCACGCCGGCGCTTGCGTGCGCTTGCTCAGTCGCAAGAACGCGGGAAGTATTCCGAAAAGAGGTGTCGCGCGCAACCCTCGCGCGTGCCGGAGAGGCACGGAAAACCCGGGCTTCACGAGGATGTTACGCGCTCTCCGGCGAGCCATTCGAGACGGCTCGTCGCGCTCTTCTCGCGTGCAAGCTTCGATGCGAGATAGGGCAGCAAGATCGATAGCTTCGTGTCGAGGGTGAAGGGCGGGTTGAGGATCAGAAGACCGGTTGCCGTCAGTCCTGCATCGGCGCGCGGCGTCTCGACGAAAAGCTCGGCCGCGAGCAACTTGGGGATGCCGAGCGCGGCTGCATCGCGCAAGAACGCCGTCGCAGCCCGGACGTCCTTGATGGGATACCAGAGGAGCACGGTGCCGGTCGCGAAGCGGCGATAGGCTGTGACCAAGCCTTCCAGCAGCCGCTGAAACTCCCCGGGCTCCTCGAACGGCGGATCGATCAGGACGAGGCCGCGCCGCTCCTTGGGAGGTAGCACCGCCTTGAGCGCCGTCCAGCCGTCGAGGGCCAGGACCTTGGTTTGCCGGTCCTTGGCGAACAGATGCGCAAGACGGGCGGCGTCCTCGGGATGCGCCTCGTTGACGATCAGGCGATCGCCCGGGCGCATGAGGCGGCGCGCGACGAGGGGGCTTCCAGGGTAGCGGACGATCCTTTCGCCACCATCGTTCTCGTCGCAAACGATCTTCAGATATGGCGCCAGAATGGACTCGATCTCGGGAGGGCGCATTGCGGGGAGAATGCTGCCGATGCCGTCCCACCACTCACCCGTCTTCTGGGCCTCCTCGCTCGCGAGGTCATACAGTCCGGTGCCGGCGTGGGTGTCGATGACGCGGAACGGCGCCTCCTTGAGCTTCAGGTGCTCGATCACGAGCGCGAGCACGGCGTGCTTCAGGACGTCGGCGAAATTCCCGGCGTGATAGATGTGGCGATAGTTCATTCTTACACGAGGCTCGAAACCATCCGGGGGACGGACCGCCATCGGTCTCGCCCCCCGATGTCTCGTAGCACACCCGCGGGGCTTAGTGACCCCGCCGATCCGCTTACCCGGCGGACGGGTAGCTGTAGGTCGGCACGGCCGGCGGCACGCCGACGTTCGACGGGCGGGCGGGATCAGGCAGGCCGGGTTTCTCGAGCTGCGGGGCAATCTCGGATGGGTCCCGGACGCGGCGAGAGCGACCGTCGAAGGCGGCGCCCTGCTCGATCGAAAGCAGGTGGCTGTGAATATCGCCCTCGACCTCGGCTCCGGCATGGAGAACAACATGGGTGCCCATGATGGCGCCATTGACACGGCCGAACACGTCGATCGTCTCGGCGGCAACCGCTCCGTTGATCACGGCCTCCTTGCCAACCTCGAGCTCGCGGCTGTGCAGGTCGGCCTGGATATTGCCAAGCACCTTCAACGAACCTTTGCAGCGAATGGTAATCGCATCGCCCTCGATCGACAGATCGTTGCCGATCACGGATTGCGTGGCCATTCCGGCGGACGCGACGGTGTGCAGATGCTGTTTCTCCACCCCAGCTCCGCGATCCATGCGGCGCAACTGCGGGGCGGGAGCCTCGACCGGGACCGGCTCGGGCTTACGACTAAAAACCATGCTCACTCTCCCTGACGCTACTCGTGATCCGCACACGCCTTGTGTGCGGCCGGAGTTGGTCGAAACGATGTCAAAAGTTTCTGCTCTGATGGAGGGCAACGCGTGACGAAATTCCGTGCATGCGACCATTGTCGGATGGATTTTGCGGGCTCCGAATTCGAAGCTCGTGCGTTGGGGTTGTCATGACCGAATTCGACGACGAGATGAGAATCCTGCGCGAGGCCATGGTGCGCGAGATCGAGCAGTCGGCGGCCGACCTCTCTCAGGACATCGGCGGCCGGGTGCTCTCGCCGCGCGTCATGGCAGTATTGCGCGACGTGCCGCGCCACTTGTTCGTGCCACCGCAGCATCTCGCGGACGCCTATCGCAACCGCCCGATCCCCATCGGCTACGGGCAGACGATCTCGCAGCCGTTCATCGTCGCGCTCATGACCGATCTCCTGAACCTCGCAGCAACGGACCGGGTTCTCGAGGTGGGCACGGGATCGGGCTATCAGACGGCGGTGTTGGCCAAGCTTGTCGAAGACGTCTTCACGATCGAGACTTGCGCGCCCCTCTCCGAGCGCGCCGCCGAGACCTTCGCGGAGCTCGGGATCGGCAACGTCCGGAGCCGCATCGGCGACGGATATCTCGGTTGGCCCGAAGCGGCGCCGTTCGACGCCATCCTGGTTGCAGCCGCTCCTCTCGAGGTGCCCGATCCGCTCATCCAGCAGCTCGCGCCCGGAGGACGCCTGGTCGTTCCCGTCGGGGGCCAGGCGCAACAACTCATTCTTGTCGAAAAGCAGAGCGATCAATCGACCGTCTTGAGGGACATCATTCCCGTGTGCTTTGTTCCTCTCACACGGCAGGGGGGCTCTCGGTGACTTTTGGGGTTTGCTCACAGGGCTTCGCATTCGGCCCTGCGAGGGGTGGAGCAGGAGACGACGGATGGACGATCTCGACCGGTTCGAGCCTGGGTTGAATACTTTCAGTGGCATCGTGCGCGTCTGGGCGACGAGCACGGCGGAGGTCGTCACCGACAGCGGGCTTGTTGTGTTCCTCGATACGCGAGGACAGCCACCCGTGCCGCCCGGCACGCGCATCACCCTCGAAACGCGCAAATACCGCGCCTGCCATTTCGTGACCAAGGTGTCGATGCGGTGACACCCTCGTCACCCCGAGCGCCTTCTCGCCTGCTTCACCCATTCAGATTCTGGCGACGAAGCTGTCGACGACGCGTTTCTTGCCGGCGTGATCGAACTCGATGGTGAGCTTGTTGCCGTCGACCTCGGTCACGGTGCCAGGGCCGAACTTCTGATGGCGCACGCGGTTGCCGACGCTGTATCCAGCGCCCTTCGCCGACGAGGAGGCGATCAGCTCGCCCTCGATGACGACGGGCGGGCGCATGGGCTTGAGGCCGGCTTGACGCTGGCGGTCGGCGTCGCGCGACCAATTGCTGCTTCTGGATTGCTCCTGCGATTTGGCTTTCTCATAGGACTGGGCGCGCTGCCAGCCCGGCGTGTCGTAGCTGGCGCCGAAACGCGGGGCGGCCTCGTCGAAGCGGCTCTTGCCATAAGGGTTGCGGCCGAAACCTCCGGCCTCGAAAGGATTGCCGAAATTCTGATAGGCACCGCCGAACGGGCTCTTCGTCTCGAGGACCTCCACGTCACCCTCGGGCAGGTCGTCGACGAAGCGTGAGGGGATCGCCGACTGGTAGAGGCCTCGCGTGCGGCGGTTCTGCGCAAAGCTGACCTTGGCGCGGCGACGGGCGCGCGTGATCCCGACATAGGCAAGGCGGCGCTCCTCCTCGAGGCCGGCCTCCCCGCTTTCGTCGAGCGAGCGTTGATGCGGAAACAGCCCTTCCTCCCAACCGGGCAGGAATACGGTATCGAACTCTAGACCCTTGGCGGCGTGAAGCGTCATCAGGCTCACCCGGTCGCCGTCGTCACCCTGCTCGGTGTCCATGACGAGGCTGACGTGCTCGAGGAAGCTCTCGAGCGTCTCGAACTCGTGCATGAAGCGCACAAGCTCTTTCAAGTTCTCGAGCCGGGATTGGGCTTGCGGGCTCTTGTCGGCCTGCCAATGGGCGGTGTAGCCCGACTCGTCGAGGATCAGCTCGGCGAGCTCGGTGTGCTTCATGGAGTCGACCAAGCTGCGCCAACGCTCGAAGGCATTGACGAGATCCGAGAGCGACTTTCGCGCCTTGCCGCCCAGCTCCTCGGTCTCGACGATCTCGCGAGCGGCGCGGAAAAGCGGCACGCCGCGGGCGCGGGCGAGCGCGTGGACGCGCTCGACGCTGGTATCGCCCAAGCCGCGCTTCGGCACATTGACGATGCGCTCGAACTTGAGGTCGTTCGCCGGGTTGTGCGTCACCTCGAGATAGGCGAGCGCATCCTTCACCTCGGCGCGCTCGTAGAAGCGCGGGCCGCCGATGACGCGGTAGGGGATGCCGGTGGTGACAAAGCGGTCTTCGAAGGCGCGCATCTGGAAGGAGGCGCGCACCAGAATGGAGATCTGGTTCAGGCGATGACCGTCCTTGCGGAACTCCTCGATGTCGCGCGTGATGGCCCGCGCCTCCTCCTCGTCGTCCCAGACGCCCATGACGGTGACTCTGTCGCCCCTCTCCCCGTCGGTGAAGAGGGTCTTGCCGAGGCGGCCCTTGTTCTGCGCGATCAGCCCCGATGCCGCCGACAGGATGTGTCCCGTCGAGCGGTAGTTGCGTTCGAGACGGATGATCCGCGCGCCGGGAAAGTCGATCTCGAACCGCAGGATGTTGTCCACCTCGGCGCCGCGCCAGCCGTAGATGGACTGGTCGTCGTCGCCCACGCAGCAGACGTTGGGCGAGCCCTGGGCGAGCAAGCGCAGCCAGAGATACTGGGCGACGTTGGTATCCTGATACTCGTCGACCAGAATGTAGCGGAAGCGGCGGTGGTAGTCGGCGAGCACGTCGGGGTGCTCCATGAAAAGCCGCAGCGTTTCGAGCAGCAGATCGCCGAAGTCGGCGGCGTTCAGCTCTTTGAGGCGCTTTTGATAGGCGGCATACAGCGCCGCGCCCTTGCCGCCCGCGAAAGCGAATGCCTCGCCAGCCGGGACCTTGGCCGGCGTCAGACCCCGGTTCTTCCAATCGTCGATGAGGCCGGCGAGCTGGCGGGCGGGCCAGCGGTCCTTGTCCAGCCCCTCAGCCTCGATGACCTGTTTCAGGAGGCGCAGCTGATCGTCGGTGTCGAGGATGGTGAAGCCCGACTTCAAATCCACGAGTTCGGCATGACGGCGCAGGATCTTGACGCCGATGGAATGAAATGTGCCGAGCCACGGCATGGCCTCGACGGCGCCGCCGACGAGCGTGCCGATGCGCTCCTTCATCTCGCGCGCGGCCTTGTTGGTGAAGGTGACGGCGAGGATCTGGCTGCCGTAGGCGCGGCCAGTGGCCAAGATGTGGGCGATGCGGGTGGTCAAGACGCGCGTCTTGCCGGTGCCGGCACCGGCAAGAACCAGCACCGGGCCATCAAGGGCCTCGACTGCCGTGCGCTGCTCGGGATTGAGGCCCGCGAGGTAAGGCGGCTGGCCCGCGGCGCGGGCGCGCTCGGAGATGGATCGCTGTGTGGGCGCGGCGACCCCGGCTGCGTTCGTACCCGTCGGCGCCGGCGGCAGGTCGAACGGCGGAAGATCGTCTTCGCCGTGGCTGGCCGATTGGCGCGGCGGGGAACGCCGGGCTGTGTCTTTATCGTCTTGCGGCATGACTCGCTCTATAGCACGGGCTTTGTCGGGACCGATGATTCACGCTTCGGGCCGTTCTCGCGCCGCCGATTCACGTCGCAACGGATAGGCGGCGCGACGATCGGGGCGACCGGGACCCGAAGCGATCATGGGCTTGCGCCATCAATCAGGCGGCCTAGACCAGCTCCCACGACAAAAATATAGATCGCGCCAGAGGTTCCGGCAGTGGGGCAGATCATCCTCCCCAGGAAAATGCCCCAATTGGGGGTCACACTTGTCATCCGTGTTGGGCTATGGTGGCGCCCGCGCGCCGGATGTTGCCTCTCGAGGTGACCGAAATTCCCATCAGCCGCCTCGACCCCGGATGCACGGGGCTGCGTAGAACAGAAGGGCGGCCATCCCGATGCGTTCCCCGTGCGGCACCAAGGTCTTCCGGCCTTCGGCTCGCTGCAAGTCGGATCTCGTTTTTTGAGCAGATAACACGCGAATGAACAACGCCCTTCTCTACATCGGCGGCATTTTGATCACGGCCCTGGCGGTTCTTTTCGCAGTTCCTCGTTTCGTCGATTGGAACAGCTACCGCGGGATCTTCGAGGAGGAAGCATCCCGCATTCTGGGTCGCGAGGTCCGCGTCGGCGGAGACGTCAACCTGCGGCTCCTTCCGGCTCCTTTCGTCAGCTTCGAAAGACTGAGGATCGCCGACGTGGGCGATGACGGCGGCAACTCGATCATCCGTGTCGAGAGCTTCACGATGTGGCTTTCGGTGCCGCCGCTGCTCAGGGGCGTGCTGGAAGCGCACAAGGTCGAGCTTCGGCGGCCGGTCGTCAACCTGACGACCAATGCGGAAGGCAGCGGAAACTGGCGCTCGCTGGCCGTCACCCCAGGCGCTTTTCCGTTCGCGCCGACTGACGTCGCGCTGCAGTCGGTTGCCATTCACGATGGCGCGGTCATCGTCAATACGCCGTCGCGGGGAGAGCTCGCACGCTTCGACGACATCAACGGCGAACTCAATGCCGAGGCGCTGGACGGGCCGTACAAGTTCAAAGGCGATGTGAGCTGGAACGGCGTGCCGCGTCATTTCAGGCTCGCCACGGCCAAGATGGACGGCAACGGCGACCTCAGGTTCAAGGCTGCGGTCGATGTCACCGGCAGCGCCAACTCGTACGTCCTCGACGCCAAACTTACCGACCTCAAAGGCGTGCCGACCTTAGAAGGCGACCTTACGGCAAAGCTCAACCCCGGCACCGAGACAACGCCTTCCCCCGGCGACGGCGCGGAGGTTACGCTTGCGCCCGAGCCAAATCCGGCCCCGGTCGATGCTGCACCGGATGCACCGGCCGGCCAGGTCGCCGTTGCTCCCCCGGCTCCGGGACCTGTCGCGGCCGCATCGAACGGAGCCAACGGCTTCGAGCTCAAAGCCAAGGTCAAGGGGACGGCGCTCGGCGTGGCGCTCGACGATATCGCCATCTCGCTCCAGGCCGGCGCGACGCCGCAACTGATCACGGGCGCCGCCAAATTCGGCTGGGCCGACAAGACACAGCTCGACGTCAACCTCACCTCACGCTGGCTCGATCTCGATCAACTGTCGCGTACGGCAGGCTCCAAGATGCCGCTCGATGCGGCGCGGAGCTATTTCGAGGTCCTGGCCTCCGCTCTTCCGGCCGAAGCGGATACCAACGCGCTGCTCGAATTCGACCAGCTTACGCTCGGTGGCGAGCCGGTCAGCAACGTGCGGATGGCGGCTTCGCGCTCGGGCGGCCCGCTCGAGCTCAAGGGAGTGCGCGCCGATCTCCCGGGCGGCGTGCAGTTCGAGCTGGACGGCATCCTGACGCCAACCGGCAAGGTGCCGCACCTCGATGGAACGCTGTTCGTTTCCGGCAAAAGCCTGGTGCGGTTTCTCACCTGGGGCCTCGGCGCTCCCAACGTCGGGCACGCGCGAAGCGACGGTCCGTTCTCGCTCGACGGCAAGTTCGCACTCGGCGATGGGACGCTTGCCCTGACGGATGCAACCGTCGACGTTTCGGGCACACCGCTCGAAGGCGACCTCAGACTCTCGCTTGGCGAGCGCCGACAGCTCGTGGTGGCCATCGATGGACAACGCATCGACGTGGCGCAGTTCGGCTCGGGGCTCGTGGACCTTGCGAACCTGCGCCGGCTGCTGTTCGGCACCGATGCGCCGCCGGATACACAGACCGCGCAACCGGCTTCGGCTGCGCCGCCTGTGCAAGGATTCGATCCTGCTGCCGGGGATCTCAAACTCGACCTCAAGGTGGCGGAGCTGGTCGACGGAGACAGACTTCTCAAGGATGTGGACGCCGACATCCGCCTCGAGCAGGGGCGTCTCTCGATCCCACGTCTCCGGTTCGCGACGCCGGAGGGACTGTACGTCGAAGCCGAGGGCGAGGCGACTGACGTGCCTGCCCATCCCAAAGGCGCGGTGCGGGGACTGGTCTCGGCGCCGAATGACCAAGCCGCGCGTGCCTTCCTTTCGCTTTTCGGCGCCGAAGAAAAAGCAAAGGGCGACCTGGACCGCGTCGCAGGCCTCGCTCCCTTCAGGCTGGCAGGCACACTTCGGCTCGATGGGGGAGCGCAAAACTCGAACACACTCATCTTGGACGGGACACTAGGTGGCGGACGCCTGTCCGCCTCTCTGCGCCTCGACGGCGGGCGGGCCCAGTGGCGCACGTCGCCGCTCGACCTCAAGGCAACTATCGACAGTCCGGACGCCGCCGGACTGGTTGCGACACTCTTCGACGCCGATCTCAAGGCTTCAAACGCGGCGGTGCAGCCAAAGAATGGACGCGCCATCGTCAAGGCCGCAGGCGTTCCCGCGGACGGACTTCTCGCCTTTGCCGACGTGACGGGAGAGGGACTTTCGCTCGGTTACCGCGGCCACGTTCGCCTTGCCAAGCCCGGCGAGACGAACCTCGACGGAGAGCTCAAGATTGCCGCCTCGGATACCCGTGTCGCCTTGGCCATGGCCGGGCTCAGCGTCGGACAAGGCGCTGCGAGCATGCCGATCAGCGGAACCATCGCCGTGCGCCGCGAGGGCAGCGTCGTGAACCTCGAGAGCGAGGCCGTCGCGCTCGGAGGGAGCACGCTTTCGGGCAAGGTCGCCGTTACCGCTCACGACGACGGCCGCAGGACCATCGATGCCACGCTCGCGACCAACAAGGCCTCGTTTGCGTCTCTGCTCGCGCCGCTGCTCGGAGCGGCAACGGCCTCGGACGGCCTCGAGGCGGCCGCGACGGCGCGTTCCGCGCCCGAGACCGAGGCCGCTCCCGTCATCTGGCCGGAGCAGGCCTTCGACCTGGCGTTTCTCGATCGCGTGGATGGGAAAATTGCGCTCAGCGCCGCAGTGCTCAGCCTGGAGCCGGGACTTTCGGTCACCAATGCGCGGCTCGCCGCTGAACTCAGCCCTCAAGGCATCAAGGTGACGCGTTTCGAGGGCGACGCCGTGGGCGGGCGTCTCACCTCGCAGCTCGATATCACCAAGGCGCCTGCGGGCGTGGGCCTCAACGGCGGCCTCAGGATCGACGTTGCAAGCAAACCCGCGGCGACCGGAGACGGCGACGCGCCACCTCCCGGCGATGCGGCGGCATTCAACGTCACGTTTTCGAGCCGTGCGCTCAGCCCCGCGGCGGTGATCGCGGCGCTCGACGGAAAGGGCGACCTGACGGTGGGCGATGCGACCCTCAACGGCAACTCGCCAGTCGCGGTTTCTGCCGTCGCGCGCGCGGCTCTGACGGGACAGGGCCCCAGCAGCGGCAATCAACTGGCGGACGCGGTCAAGGCGGCTCTCAAGCAGGGAGAGGTCAAGCTCGGCAAGATCTCGGTGCCGGTGGAGATCAGCGACGGCGCGCTCAAACTCGGAAAAGTGCAGATCGACATGACCGACGGGCGATCGACGTTCGCGACCGCCGTCGAGCTGGCATCGATGAAGATCGACAGCGAGTGGCAGATCGAGCCGAAGCTCGACAAGGGTCTGGCGGCCAGTCCGACACGTGCGCTGCTGCCGCCGGTGACGGTCGTGTACACGGGCAAGCTCAGCCAATTTTCCGCGCTCGAGCCGCAGGTTTCCGCTTCGGCGCTCGAACGTGAGCTCGTGGTGCGGAAGATGGAGCTGGACGTCGGAGAGCTCGAGCGGTTGCGCAAACTGGACGAGGAGCGCGCCCGGGAGGACGCAACACGGCGCAAGTCCGACGACGAGGAGAGGGCACGTCTGGAAGCGGAGCGTCGCAAAGCCCTCGAGGAGGACCAGCCGGCGGCTCAGGGAGCGGTCCCGCAAGCAGAACCGGACGCCGTGCAGCGCGAGGATCTCACAGCACCTCCGCCGCCCGGAACGAACGGCGCATCCGACATCTACGATCAGAGCGTCGCGGACGCACCGGCGGGCGTTCCGATCGAAAAGGACCTCGAAGCTCAGGCTCCGCCTGTCGTCGCGCCTTCGCCGACCTCGCAGCGCCCCTCTCAGCGCCGTAAGCGGCCCGCCGACGATGTCTGGCGTCCGTTCCAGAGCACTCCTTACTGAGCCGCGCGCTTCCCGAGCGGACCTGATCAGTCGCGATTGCCGCCGTCATAGCTGACGGCAACCGAGGCCGAGCGCACATCATCGAGGATCCATACCCGCACGGCGCTGGAGAGGCCGGCCGCTCCGCGCTGCTCGTCGATGCGGGCGATGAGAGCGGCGAGAGGTATACGCTCGCGGGCGGCCGCGTCCTTGAGTGCTTCCCAGAACGGCTGCTCGAGCGAGATCGAGGTGCGGTGGCCACGGATCGAGAACGAGCGCTTGACCGGGCGCGGCGTCTCGCTCTTCATGACGGCGGCCCGCTCTCGTCGTCCGCCCCGTCGCGACGGTGCGCATCGAGGCGACGGTTTGCGATAGCGCTCTCCGCTTCCTTGCGCTCACGCTCGGCCTTCGAGCGGCCGAATTTGGCGCGGTTCTCGTCGGCGCGCTTCTCCTTTGCGAGCTTGTCGCGCGCCTTTCTGGCCTTGCGAAGGTTGACTATCTCCGCGGACATGGCGTGGCTACTCCGGTCCGATCATCTTCTCCGGACGCACGATGGCGTCGAAGTCCTCGGCGGGAATGCCGTCCTTGATGGCTTCCTCGCGCAGGGTCGTGCCCTTCTTATGTGCCGTCTTGGCGATTTTCGCCGCGCGGTCATAGCCGTACTTTTCCTTGAGCGGGGTCACGAGCATGAGGGAGTTCGCCAAGCCCTCGGCGATATTGTCGAGACGCGGCTCGATGCCGACAACGCAGTTCTCGGTGAATGAGACCGCCGCATCCGCCAAGAGACGCACCGACTGCAGGAAGTTGTAAGCCATCATCGGGTTGAACACGTTGAGCTCGAAGTGGCCCTGGCTGCCGGCAAAGCCGATGGCGGCATTGTTGCCGTGGATGTGCGCTGCGACCTGCGTCAGCGCCTCGCACTGGGTGGGGTTCACCTTGCCCGGCATGATGGATGAGCCGGGCTCGTTCTCGGGGAGTGCGAGCTCGCCGAGGCCTGCACGCGGGCCCGAGCCCAGGAAGCGGATGTCGTTGGCGATCTTGAAGCAGCTCATGGCGACCGTGGAAATGGCGCCGTGAGTGAACACCATGGCGTCGTGGGCGGCGAGCGCCTCGAACTTGTTCGGGGCCGACGTGAACGGCAGCTTGGTGATTGCGGCGATCTGCTTGGCCACCTTCTCGGCAAAGCCTTTGGGCGACGCAAGGCCGGTGCCGACGGCCGTTCCACCCTGCGCCAGCTCCATGAGGGCAGGAAGCGTCAGCTCAATGCGCTTGATGCCGTTCTCGACCTGCTGGGCGTAGCCGGAGAATTCCTGGCCGAGCGTCAGCGGCGTCGCGTCCTGCGTGTGCGTGCGGCCGATCTTGATGATGTCCCGCCAGGACCGGGCCTTCTCGGCGAGAGCGCCGTGAAGCGTCTTCAGGGCGGGGATCAGCCGGTGGACGACCTCCTCGGCGCAGGCGATGTGCATGGCCGTCGGAAACGTATCGTTCGACGACTGGCTCATGTTCACATGATCGTTGGGGTGCACGGGCTTTTTCGAGCCGACGACACCTCCCAGCATCTCGATGCAACGGTTCGAGATGACCTCGTTGGCGTTCATGTTGGATTGGGTGCCGGAGCCGGTCTGCCAGACGACGAGCGGGAAGTGATCGTCGAGCTTGCCGTCGATGACCTCCTGGGCTGCCTTGACGATCACCTCGCCGATCTTCGGGTCGAGCTTGCCCAGCTCCATGTTGGTCTCGGCGGCGGCACGTTTGACGATGCCGAGGGCGCGGATCACGGGAGCGGGCTGCTTCTCCCATCCGATCTTGAAGTTGCCGAGGCTTCTCTGCGCTTGGGCGCCCCAGTACCTGTCGGAGGGGACCTCGATCTCTCCGAAGGTATCGGTTTCAATTCGGACAGCGGTCTTGGCGGGGGTCTTCTTCTCTGTCATGGGCGGCGAGATCCGTGCTTAGAAAGCCTGAGGTCCGTGGGCCATAGCATGGGAAGCTGCCCTGAGCCAGATTCCGCCGTGCCTGCACAACTTTCGGACCTCGCTTCGAAGATCCCCCCCGGTGCACGATAAACAAAAGAACGAATACGGATTTTCTCCGAATGTTTACGGCATCGTGCGTACACTTCCCGACCTAGAAATCCGAAACAGCAGGTCGCGTCCCCGCGTAAGCCAGCATGTCAGGTTTTGTTAATCCCTTTGTCTCCGGGCGGCATCAGCGGGTCGTCGAGTTCGTGATCTGGCTCATGATCACGATCGGGCTGCTGGCCGTCGGAGCCGGTCTCCTGCACGTGCAGATGCACGACGCCTTGCGCGGCGAGGCGAAGGCCAAGCTCGCGCATTTCGATACGCTGCATAGGAACGTGACGGCCGCGTTTGCCGAACTGCGCCAGACGGCGAAGGCGGAACCCTGCTCCGAGCAGTTCATTCGCGAGTTGCGCCGCGTCGCGTTCATGCCGGATGGCTTGAACGAGTTCATCTATGCTCCGGACGGGGTTGTGACGTGCTCGACCAGCATGAGCGCTTCCCCCGCCAGCGCGTCTCTTGGTCCACCGGATGTCGTGACGTCTGAGGACGACGGCATAGCCTTCTGGATCAACAGGACACTCGATTCCGTCGGTTTGGTCGGCGTCGCAGGAAGCGTCGCTTATCAAGCCCCTTTTGCAATCGTCGTCCCCGCGCAAACTTCGTCGCAAGCGGGCCAGTCCTGGGTGGACATGGAATTCGTGTTCTCCGCGGCAGACGGACGTGTCTGGCACCTTGGCGGCGAGACCGGCATTTTCGCCGCCGCATCGCGCCACCAGGACAACGACAATCCGCTTTCGACCATGTTCGATGTCGCCTGCGGCAAGGATCACGCCTACTGCGTCGCCGTGAAGGGCGATGCCGCGGCGATGGCGCGGAGGTGGCGCTCAGAGCTTGCGCTCGCCGTGGGGCTCATCGCGTTCTATGCCGTCTGGCCTGCGTCCGTCCTCTATCGCGCGCTTGAGCGATACTGGTCGCTCGAGCAGCGGTTCAGGCGCCATCTCAGCAGCCAGTCGGTGGTCTGTGCCTATCAGCCCATCCTCGACTTGCGCACCGGCGAAATCTCCGGCTGCGAGGTGCTGGCGCGATGGCGCGACGTGGACGGCTCCATCGTTGCTCCCGACAAGTTCGTCGACATCGTCGCCGGCGCAAACCAGACCCTCTCTTTCACCAAAATGGTGGCGGAACGGGCCTTCGAGGAACTCTCGCGCGGACTTCCCAAGGACATCCGGCTGCAGCTCAACTTCAACGTCTTCCCGCGCGATCTCGACAGCGCGAAACTGCGCGAGGTCTACAAGGCATTCGAAGCGGAGCGCGACCGTTTTCAGATCGCGATCGAAATCGTCGAAAGCGATGCGCTTGGGATCGATGCCGCGCAGACGCAGATCGAGGCGCTGGCTCAGCACGGCATCCGTACCTACATCGACGATTTCGGAAGCGGATACTCGAGCATCCACCGCGTCGCTTCGCTTGCCATTCACGGCGTGAAGCTCGACCGCTCGTTTGCCATGGCGCCCAACGAAAGCCTGATGGCGCGCATGCTGGTGCACGCGCTCGACATGGTCGGGTCGTCAGGGCGGGAGATCGTGGTCGAAGGCGTCGAGACGCAGGAACGCCTCGATCTCCTTATCGCGACGAAACGGGTCGCCTATGTGCAGGGCTATCTCGTCTCGCGGCCTCTCACAATCGACGCGCTTGCGGAATTCCTTGCCGAGCATGACGCGGCTATGATGGGCGCGAAGAAAAAAGCGGCAGCAGCGTAAGCTGAGAACATCGGTGAAGGGCCGCGCATGCATGCGCGGCCCTCCGTCTCGCTCCTGATCGCTACCTACCTACGAACGGTAGCTGCGGGCGACCAGCATGGCATGGCGGCGCTCGGCGCGATTGACCAGGATGCGCTCGGCGAAGCTGATCTTGCCATCACGCCACACGCGGCGCTTCAGTGCAGCGAGGTCGGCGGCGCTGCGTGCGATCTGCGCGCGCTCGAACGGGCTCACGCCGTGCCTCTTCACGACCTTGCCGTAGCCGGGCTTGCCGTAGCCGTTGTGGTTGTAGTGCTTTGCCGGGGCAGCAACCGACACGCCGGCCGTCATCGCAAGGGCAGCAACCGTCAAAAGGGCGGTCTTGATCTTGGTGCTCATCTTTTCGTCTCCACTCTGTTTCGGGCCCGGCGCTGCGACTGCGCAGCGTCTGTCTCGGGCTTGCACAGGAAAGAACGCACGGGCCTGCGCACTTCCGTTCGTGAAAACGTAAAAAATTTCAGTCAGTTACGGTTCATCTAGCTGAACGAACGTTCATCGTTCGCAGGTACGTCGCGGGTCGGCGGCGGAACCTTCAGCGTGGGCAAGCCGCTTCACTATCAGGGATCCGCACCTACATACTTTGAAAGCAGGAGATCCATCATGAGCACTACGAAATCTTTAAGCGCCTCGCTGCTCGCTGCGGTCGTCGCGCTTTCTGCTCCGCTCTCCGGGACGCCGGCAAACGCCGCGCCGCTCGCTACGGTGAAATCAGCGGTGCCGGACCGGCAACCCACCCAGGTGCAGGACGTGCGTCATCGCAGATGGGGCGGCGTCGGCATCTATATCGGGCCGAGCTACGGGTACTACCCGCGCTATGGCTATTACGACGACGGCTATTACGACTATCCGCGCTATCGCTATCGCCAAAGCTACTATTACGACGATTATCGGCCGCACCGGAAATACAGCCGCCGCTGGACCAAGGATCGCTTCGAGCATCCGCTAGGACGGCGCTGATGCGACTCTAACGAGCAGCGGCGGCGGCTCGCTACTTCTTGCGGAACTTGTCGAGACTGACGATCTCGGCGCCGCCTGATTTCGCGGGCGCCTCCTTGTCGTTGGAACTCGGCGCCTCCTCGTCGGCCATCGCCGAGCGTTTTGCTCCGGCATTGGCCACGAGGGGGGTCGCGGCGGATATCGCCTCGTCGTTCGTTCCGGATTGAGGTTCAGCACCGGCCGGGGCCGCGTCGCTTGCGGCTGTCACGGGCTTGTCGCCGGAGGACTGAGCCTTCCGGCGTGAGGACTTGCGGGTGTGGGTTCCACGCGCCGCTGCGCCTCGAGCGGATAAGCTCTCAAAGGTATGGCCCGCGGGCTGCGCGCGCGTGTCCGGACCGCTGCCCGGCTCCTCGAACTGAAGACCGAAGCGGACGGAGGGATCAAAAAAGACCTTGATGGCCTCGAACGGGACCACGAGCCGCTCGGGGATGCCATCGAACGTCAGCTTCACCTCGAAACGGTCCTCGCTCACGACAAGGTCCCAGAACCGGTGCTGGAGCACGATGGTCATCTCTTGCGGATACTTCTCCTTCAAGCGCCGCGAAAGGGAGACGCCCGGAGCCTCGGTATCGAAGGAGATGTAGAAATGGTGATCGCCGGCCAGGCCCGACTTTGCCGTGCGGGCCAGCACCTTGCGTACGACTCCGCGCATCGCCTCTTGCGCAAGTCCCTCGTAGTCGATCGTCGACTCAACCGTCATGCCGTGCCGCTTCGTCCCCGATCGCGCCTCTCTCCCCAGCGACGCATGAAGAGTGGGAGGCTTCTGTTGCCCGGTGCCTCCCGAACCGCGCCTTGCTCGGCTAGGAGCGAGGACTTTAGTAGTTAGGCTTTTCGCGCCGCATTACGCAGCGAGAGCAGCCTCAGCATAGTTGTCATTGGCAACTATTCTGAATGACCCGATGACGGTGGTATCATGCCGGGCAAAAGCTAAACCCTTTACACCCTCGTCGATCCTAGTTCGCCCCCATCACCAGCTCACGGAGGAGAGGGTCCGTGGCCAGAGCCCCAGGAGGCCTCGCATAATCTGGGCCCCGTGAGCTCGTGGTGGAGGCGCCGGGTACTGCCCCCGGGTCCGAACGGCTTATTACGGTCGCGTTTATCGCCATAGCCGGACGAATCCGGCAGGCCAAATATATGCCGGGAGGATTTGAATTAAAAGTGCCTGGGCTCGCCGGCTTTCCGCGGGCAATCCGGGACAATCGATGATACCGATCGATGCCGTTGCCCGGGACGCCCGATAACCATTACCGTTCGAGGAATTACGCCATGTCAGCCACGCTCGAGGAGCTTCCCCGCGCGGCCTATCGCCCGGAAACGCCTTGGAGACCGTGGCCTGCCGTCGCGGTGGTCCTGGTCGCCAGCGTGGCACCCATGCTCGTCGGGCTCCTCGGCTTGCTGGCTGAGAACAACGGTCTGGTCGGCGCCGACGGGGCGATCCAGACGGACAGGATCCCCTCTCTCTCGTCTCCGTTCGTGGTCCTGCAGATGATCGCAGGGCAGCTCCTTTCGCTGGCCATCATATGGGCGGCTGCAGGCTGGAAGGGCGCGCGCGGTGAAACGCTCAGGCTTCTCCCTCCGCAGACAGGCTGGATCGAGGCTGCCGGGTACGGCGTGTTGCTGATCGCGCTCATCGGGCCGGTCGAGCTTCTGCTCTATCATCTGGCCGGCATCGAGCTTTTCACGGATGGGCGGTGGATCCTCGACGGCCTACAATCCCCGACCTGGTGGGCCGTCATCATCGCGGCAGTGGTGCTGGCGCCGCTGTGGGAGGAGATCACCTTTCGCGGCTTTCTGCTTTCCGCTCTCGCCAAGAGCCGGCTCGGCTACTGGCCGGCGGCACTCGTGTCGTCGGGATTGTGGACGCTTCTGCACGTCGGCTACTCGTGGCCGGGTCTGGTGAGCGTCTTCCTCGCGGGGCTCGGCATGAGCTGGATCATGCTGCGAACGGGGTCGATGCGCGCTGTGGTGGTGGCGCACGCCGTCGTCAACGCCTTCTCGCTGACGGTGATTTCCCTGTTTGCGCCCGCCAGTTAACGGTGGCGAGTTGGTTCGCCGGAAAGAATCGCTATCTTCATCCCATGCAGCAATATCTCGATCTTCTCCGCCGCGTCCGCAACGAGGGCGTCCACAAAAGCGACCGGACCGGCACGGGCACGCTTTCCGTGTTCGGCCATCAGATGCGCTTCGACCTCGCCGATGGCTTCCCGCTGGTGACGACCAAGAAGCTGCACGTGAAGTCGATCATCCACGAGCTGATCTGGTTTCTCGCGGGCGACACCAACGTCGGCTATCTCCAGGCCAACGGCGTGCGCATCTGGGACGAGTGGGCACGGCCGGACGGCAGCCTGGGACCGGTCTACGGCAAGCAGTGGCGGAGCTGGGCAGCGCCCGATAGGGGCCCGTCTTCGACGGGACACGGGCGCACGATCGACCAGATCAGTGAAGCGGTCGAGACGCTCAAGACCAATCCCGATAGCCGGCGCATCATCGTCTCGGCGTGGAATCCGGCCGACATCCCCGACATGGCGCTCGCGCCGTGCCACTGCCTGTTCCAGTTCTATGTCGCGAACGGGCGGCTCTCGTGCCAGCTCTACCAGCGCTCGGCGGACGTGTTTCTCGGCGTGCCGTTCAACATCGCGAGCTACGCGCTCCTCACGTTGATGATGGCGCAGGTGACGGGGCTCAAGCCGGGTGAGTTCGTGCACACGTTCGGCGACGCGCATCTCTACGTGAACCATCTCGAGCAGGCGGACCTACAGCTTTCGCGCACGCCGCGGGCGCTGCCGACGCTTGCCATCAATCCGGATGTGCAGTCGCTCTTCGCCTTCCGGTACGAGGACTTCGCGCTCGAGGGATACGATCCACATCCGCACATCGCGGCGCCGGTGGCGGTTTAGCGCATGCGCATCTCACTCATCGTTGCGGTGGCCGAGAACGGCGTCATCGGCGCCGGCGGGCGGCTGCCGTGGAAGCTCTCCGCGGACCTCAAGACGTTCCGCCGCCTCTCCATGGGCAAGCCGATCATCATGGGGCGCAAGACCTTTCAGTCGCTCAAGGGCCCGCTCGACGGGCGCGACAACATCGTACTGACGACGGATCCGTTTTTCGAGGCGGATGGGGTGAGCGTCGTCAACTCGTTCGCCGACGCGCTGACGTTGGCACGCACGCTGGCGCTGACCCGCGGGGCCGACGAGGTGATCGTGATGGGCGGAGCGGAGGTTTACAAACTCGCTCTTCCGCATGCCGAGCGCCTCTATTGGACGACGGTTCATGCCAGCCCGGACGGCGACACCCTGTTTCCGGATGTCGATCTCTCGGACTGGGTCGAAACCGAAAGCCACCCTGTGCCCAAGTCGGAAAAGGATGACGTAACGGCCACCTTAAGGGTGCTCGATCGTAAGTAGCTGATAGTTGCAGGGCGAATTGGCGTCCCGCCGCCTTGACTCGCGGCTCCCGCAAACCAATCTCCGTCGAGCGCGTTTGCGTCGTCCGGGGTCCTCCCCTATAAGCAAAGCGCAATTGCCATCCGGGACTTACGCGAGCCGGGGCGCCCGCCCGGGCCATTCCCTTCAGCGGCTCCCGACCATCATCCTCATCAATAAGGGCTAGCAACATATGCCTTGGAGCAATCAGAGCGGCGGCGGCGGAAACGGCGGCGGCTGGAAAGGCGGCGGAGGCGGCGGCCCGTGGGGCCAGGGACCCGGAAACCAGCAGCCTGATCTCGAGGAGATGCTGAAGCGTAGCCAGGATCGCATGAAGCAAGTGATGCACGGCGGCGGCGTTCCCGGACCGCTGGCGTTCCTCGCTGCCGCTGCGGCGGCTGCAGTCGTCGCCTGGTATGCCTTCTTCTTCCGCGTCGACCCCGACGAGCTCGGCGTCGTCATGCGGTTCGGCGAATTCGTGCGCCAGGAGCCGCCAGGACTTCATTTCCGTCTTCCCTACCCGATCGAGGAAGTCGTCAAGCCAAAGGTCACCCGACAGAACATCATCGAGATCGGCATGCGCTCGGCGAGCTACGAGCGCGGCTTCGGCGGGTCGGGCGTGCAGGACGTCAAGGAAGAGAGCCTGATGCTGACCGGCGACGAGAATACGGTCGACATCGACTTCGTCGTCTATTGGCGCATCAAGGATGCGGCGCAGTATCTCTTCAACATCCAGAACCCCGACAACACGGTCAAGGAAGTGGCGGAAAGCGCCATGCGCGAGGTGGTCGGGCAGTCGAACATCCAGCCCATCCTGACGGAAGCCAGACAGAAGACCGAGGCGGCCGTCCTCGACCTCATCCAGAAGACGCTCGACACCTATCAGGCCGGTATCCAGATCGACCAGGTGACGCTGCAGAAGGTCGACCCGCCGGGCGACGTGATCGACGCCTTCCGCGACGTGCAGGCGGCGCGTGCCGACAAGGAGCGCCTCCAGAACGAAGCCTTCGCGTATGCCAACAAGGTGGTGCCGGAAGCACGCGGCGAAGCCGAGCGCATCCTGCAGGCGGCCGAAGGTTTCAAGCAGGGAACCGTGGCGGAAGCCCAGGGCCAGACGGTACGCTTCCTCAAAGTCTACGACGAGTACAAGAAGGCGCCCGAGGTGACGCGCAAGCGCATCTTCCTCGAGACCATGGAGCGCGTGCTGGGCGACACCGACAAGATCATCATCGACGGCAAGAGCGGCCAGGGCGTCGTGCCCTATCTGCCGCTGGATCAGCTGCAACAGCGTCGTCAGCAACCTAACGACGGAGGCAACTGATATGCGTGCATTCCTCGCCTTCCTCGTCATCGTGCTTGGCGCCGCAGCGGCGGGCGTCTACGCATCGGCTTTCATCGTCCACCAGAACGAGCAGGCGCTCGTGCTCGAGTTCGGCAAGCCGAAGCGCGTCGTGACGCAACCGGGGCTCAACTGGAAACTGCCGCTGGTCGAGACGGTGGATATCTTCGACAAGCGCATTCTCGACATCGACACGCAGACGCAGGAGGTCACGGCCTCCGACCAGAAACGTCTGATCGTGGACGCCTTCGCGCGCTACAAGATCGTCGATCCGTTGAAGTTCTATCAGACGCTGCGCTCGGAGAGCGTCGTGCGCTCGCGCCTCGGTCCGATCGTCGAATCGGCGCTGCGGCGTGCGCTCGGCTCTTCCACCTTCCAGGATGTCGTGCGTGACAAACGCGAGGCGCTCATGAAACAGATCCTCGCCAACGTGAACGAGGAAGGACGCGACTTCGGCCTCGAGGTCGTCGACGTGCGCATCAAGCGCGCGGATCTGCCGGAGCAGAACCAGAAGAGCGTGTTCGATCGCATGCGGGCCGAGCGCCAGCGCGAGGCGGCCGAGTTCCGCGCTCAGGGCACGGGCGAAGCCAACCGCATCAAGGCGACCGCCGACCGCGAGGTGACGGTCATCAAGGCCGAGGCCACGCGCAAGGGCGAGGAGCTTCGGGGCCAGGGTGAAGCCGAGCGCAACAAGATCTTCGCCGACGCCTTCGGACGGGATCCGGACTTCTTCGCCTTCTACCGCTCGATGCAGGCGTACGAGCAGGGTCTGAAACCCGGCGACACCCGCCTGGTGATCTCGCCCGACAGCGACTTCTTCAAGTATTTCTCCGACCCATCGGGAGCCGTTCACCCGAAGCCGTAATGAGCGATCTCATCGTCGCCTTTGGACTGGTGCTCGTCATCGAAGGGCTGATCTGGGCCCTTTCGCCGACGCTTGGCCGCCATCTTCTGGCGACGGCCGCCGCGACACCGGAGGACAGCCTGCGTAAAGCCGGTTGGGTGGCGGTGGCTTTCGGCGCTATCCTCGTCTGGATGATCCGGGGATGAACATCGCGGCGGCGGGTCTGCCGCCCCCGGGCCATGGGGACACGTTGACAGCCTACTGGCGATCTCACACTTTGGGCCAAGCTCGGATCGTTCTGCCGTGCTTCCCGTCGAACGGGGTTGTGTTCATGGCTCCGCCATGGCCCGATTTCCCACCTTCCCGGAAGCGCCCAGACGGCATTCGATGGTGAAGAAGGAGCTCCTGATGATCACGACCCTTGGGCAATGCGGCCGTATCCCGGCTCTCGCCTTTGCAGCGCTTGCCCTGACCGCGTTCATCGACACGGACCGAGCGACGGCGCAGCAGCACGGACCGCAATCGGTGGCGCCCGTCGCCGAGAAGCTCATCGACGCGGTGGTCAACATCTCGACCAGCCAGATCGCCAAGGGGCCTGAGGGCGTGCCTCTGCCGCAGGTCCCCAAGGGCTCGCCGTTCGAGGACTTCTTCGAGGACTTCTTCAACAAGCGGGGCGGGCGCGCGCCGCCGTCGGACCGGAAAGTCTCCTCCCTCGGCTCGGGCTTCGTGATCGACGGAACGGAAGGCCTCGTCGTCACCAACAATCACGTCATCGACGGCGCGGACGAGATCATCGTCAATTTCCACGACGGCACGAAGCTCAAGGTCGACAAGGTGCTCGGGCGGGATACCAAGACGGATCTGGCGCTGCTCAAGGTGACGCCCAAGAAGCCGCTGGTCTCGGTCGGCTTCGGATCGTCGGCCGATCTCAAGGTCGGCGACTGGGTGATGGCCATCGGCAATCCGTTCGGCCTTGGCGGCTCGGTAACGGTCGGCATCATCTCCGCCAAGCAACGCGACATCAACGCGGGGCCCTACGACGACTTCCTGCAGACGGATGCCGCCATCAACAAAGGCAACTCGGGCGGGCCGCTGTTCAACATGGAAGGCCAGGTGGTGGGCGTGAACACGGCCATCATTTCGCCGACCGGCGGCTCGATCGGCATCGGGTTCGCGGTGCCGGCGGATACCGTCACGGCCGTCATCTCGCAGCTCAAAGAGTTCGGGCAAGTGAAGCGCGGATGGCTCGGCGTCAAGATCCAGTCGATCAGCGACGACATCGCCGAGAGCCTCGGCGTGCCCGAGAGCACGGGTGCGCTGGTTGCCGGCGTGACACCGGATTCGCCTGCTGCCAAAGCCGGCGTTGAAGCGGGCGACGTCATCCTCAAGTTCGACGGCAAGGACGTGACGACCATGCGCGGGCTGCCGAAGCTCGTCGCGCAGGCCCCGATCGGCAAGTCGGTCGCCGTGGAAGTGCTGCGCCAGGGGCAGAAAAAGAGCCTCACGGTTGCGGTCGGAACGCTTCCCGACGAAGGCGACGAGGCCGGTCCCATCGACCTCGAAAAGAAGGAGACGCCGCCGCCGTCGTCGACCAGCGTGCTCGGCCTTGCACTGGTGCCGCTTACGGACGAGCTTAGAACGCGCTATGGTTTCGACGCCAAAATCAACGGCGTCATCGTGACGGAGATCGACCCCTCGAGCCAGGCCGCATCGAAAAATATCCGGCCCGGCGACATCATCACCGAAGCCCAGCAGGAGCCGGTGCGCGACATCAAGGACATCGAGGCGGCCGTCGAGAAGGTCAAGAAAGCCGGCGGCAAGAGCGTGCTGCTCCTGGTCGAGGACTCGAAGGGCGACACGCGGTTCGTAGCCATCCCTTTCTAAGGGATGGCGCCCGGCGAAGTTGAAAGCGGAACGGGAGTACGGGATTGTCCGATCGTCATTCACTACTCGATACCATTGCCGACAGTCTGGCGCCGGTGCACCGGGATGGGCACAAATTCGTCGGCATCGGGCTCATCGCAACGCTGCTTCTGTTTCTCATCTGGTCTCCGCTCGGCTGGATCGCGGCGCTGATCACGGCGTGGATCATCTATTTCTTCCGCGATCCCGACCGCATCACGCCGCTGCGTGACGGCCTCGTCGTCGCGCCGGCGGACGGCAAGGTCTCGTTGATCGAGAAGGTGCGCCCGCCCGCGGAGCTTGAGTTCGGCGACGAGGAGCGCGTTCGCATCTCGATCTTTCTTTCCGTCTTCGACGTGCACATCCAGCGCGCGCCGGTTGCCGGGCGCATCGTGCGCTCGCTCTACATTCCAGGAGCGTTTCTGAATGCCGCTCTCGACAAGGCATCCGAGGAAAACGAGCGGCGCACCATCGTCATCGAGACCGCGGCTGGGACGAAGGTCGGTGTGGTGCAGATCGCAGGGCTCGTGGCGCGGCGGATCGTGACGCTGGCCGCGGAGGGCGACAGCCTCGGGGTCGGCGAGCGGTTCGGGCTGATCCGGTTCGGCTCGCGAGTCGATACCTACTTGCCCGTCGGCGCCTATCCCCTGGTCGCGGTCGGGCAACGGGCGATCGGCGGCGAGACGGTGCTTTCGGACCTGAAGTCGACGGAGCCGGAGCGCGAGGCGCGCCGGCATTGAATTTTTAAGCGGAGGGCTCCCATGGACCCGATCGTACCGCAACTGGAAAAAGAAACGCGGCGGCGGCGCAGACGGCGCATGTTCAGCCACGCGCGCATCCCCGTGCGCATGATGGTGCCGAACTTCTTCACGCTGCTCGGCCTCTGTGCCGGGCTCACCTCCATTCGCATGTCGATCGAAGGGCGCTACGATTTCGCGCTGGCGGCGATCGTGTTCGCGGCCCTCCTCGATGGCCTCGACGGCCGCATCGCGCGCCTTCTCAAGGCGTCGTCGCGGTTCGGCGCGGAGCTCGACAGCCTCGCCGACTTCGTCAACTTCGGCGTCGCCCCCGCCATCATGATCTTCACCTGGGGTCTCGGCGACCACAAAAGCCTGGGGTGGATCGCGGTGATGCTGTTCGCGCTGGCCTCGGCGCTGCGGCTGGCACGGTTCAACACGCTGATCGACGACGAGCGGCCGAAGTGGCAATCGGATTTCTTCATGGGCGTGCCGACGCCCGCTGCCGCGATCCTGGTGCTGCTGCCGATCTATCTCGGCCATCTCGGGCTCGACCTTAGAAGCTCGCCGGTTCTGCTCAACCTGGTGCTCGTCTACGTGATGCTCATCGGACTGATGATGGTGTCGATCCTGCCGACCTACTCCGGAAAGCTGCTTGGCGAGCGGATCGGACGCGAGTGGGTGCTGCCCTTGTTCATTCTCGCCATGCTGGCGGTCGCGTGCCTCCTCACCTACCCCTATGCGACGCTGGCCATTGCTTCCGTCGCCTATCTCGCCGCCGTGCCTTGGACGTGGCGGCGGTTTCGCGAGCTCGAACATCAGCATGCCAGCGTTGTCGCCGGTGCGGTGCCCGCTACCTCGCAGCCGGGCGCGCCGCCGACCGAACCGCCCGCGACGGGGGCGGCGGACGCGCCGTCCGAGGACAAGCGCAATGCGACAACCGGCTCGGCGCGCGTGGTCGAGATCCGCCCCGGAGAGCCCAAGCGCTGACGATTGCATCGGCCCCCGTTGCGCCGATGCACCGCTCGCGCATCGGCTTTGCGGGCTAACGGATGGTCCGACGCGACAGCTCCGGCGTTTTCCCCTACATTTCCGCCCGTTCAGAGCGTACGGGGCGTCCTAACGGGGGTATTGCGTCATGGCCGAAGCCGCAACGAAGGCGTCTAAGCGTCCGCGGAAGGTGCTCGACTACATTCTCGGACGCAACATGATGATCGGCGTCGCCTCGCTGATGCTGTTGTTTCTGTCCGGCTACGCCACCTGGCACGGCATGCGGGACTTCATCATCGGCGTCTCGGATACGCCGACCGACGCCGGCTCGATGTCGATCCCCAACGACGTGCTCGTGATCGGCGTCGTGGTGGCCCTCACCTTCCTGATGTGGCTGGCACTGCGCGAGACATTCGGCGCCGGGCGCGACTTCGGCGACCGCATCATCATGTTCGTACTCTACGTGTTCCTGGCCATCTGGTCGATCGGCTTTGGCTACGGCTTCTGGTGGAGCCTGATCTCCGGCTCGGAGGCGACACGCACCGGGCTTTCGGGACTGCAGGAAGACGCGCGCGACGCCAGCGCGGTGGTGGCTGCGCGGCTCGATGCGGTGCGCTCGCAGCTCGACAATGTCGTCTCGTGGTCGGAAAGCCAAATGGCGCGCGAGGAGACGAGCGGCGGGAGTTGCGGCACGTCTTCGGGCGCCGGACGCGGGCCGCTCTACAATGCGCGCCGCGGCGTGAGAGATTCCGTCGCGACGCTGCGCGACGGCATGGTGCGGAGCTGGCTCGAACCGGTGCAGGCCGAGGTCGAGCAATTGCGCCAGAGCGCACAATCGCTCGGCGGCACGAGCGTCGAAGAGCGGCAGCGCAATTTCGAGGCCACGGCATCGCAGATCCGCGGCTCCGCGCGCAACATCGCGGCGCGTTCGAACGAGCTCGGCAAATCGACGGCCGCAGAGATGCGGGCGCTCGCCGAGTCCGTCTCGGTGGCGCCGGGCCAGGCCGGCTTCTCCTGCTACGATCCGACGCTGGCGCAGCGGCTCACGCAGGCCGCGAGCCAGGCCGACCAGCCGGCCGAAGTGAAGCTACGCGATGCGGCCTTCAGCGAGGGTCCGGCGGGCGTCGCGAACGCGGTCAAGAACCTCTGGAAGAACATCGGCGCCTACGGCTACAGCCTGGGCCACTTCATCTTCACGCTCGGCTCGGATCCGGCGACGACCACCGATGCGGGCGACCCTATCACCGGCCGCGATCTGATCGCGCTTCTCGCATCGATCGGCATCGACTTCGGATTGCTCGTGCTCGCAATCATCAATCCGCCCGCGCGGCGGCCCGAGATGGCCGGCGACAAGCGGCGGGCGATCCAGGCGGCCATCGCGACGGCCATCGCGCGCGCGCCCGACGCAAACCTCGAATGGGTGCGCCGCCACTTCATCTATCACAAGACGCACTCGTACCTCGTCATCCCCAATCTCTACAGCTGCGACTCCGAGAAGGAGGGCGAGAAGGCGCTGGCCATGAACCAGCTCGCGGGCGTCCTCGACGATCTCGACCTCGTCGAATGGCCGAAGCCGGGATTCTTCAAGCTGACAAAGAGCGAGTTGCAGAAGCTCAAGGACGAAGAGGACCAGGCCAGCGATACCGACCTGACCGAGATCCGCAAGAAGTGGCTCGACAAGGTGGGGAAGACGACCGGCCCCGATGCGGAGGCGCGCGACCAGGAAACACGCGAATCCACGCCGCAGCGCAATCACGGGCTCTTCTCCAAGGCGGAGAAGGCGCTCACCATTGCCGGCTGGAGCGCCGGCGCGCGGCGCGACGTCGAGGTTTACCGGCTGGTCGACGTCGAGGGGCTAACGCCGATCCTCGACGTGCTCAACGATTGGGGCGATGACGGCGCGCATCCTGCCCCTGCCGCGGAGGAAAAGGCCTGACGGCAGTCGAACCGGCGGCTCAGCGCGGGATGTCGCCGCGGCGCAGAAGGCGATCGCGCAGGGCGAGGCGCGCGTTGCTGGCGGCCGGCTCCGAAGGCTCGGGCGTGGCGGACGCCGCGGGAGGCGCGGCCGGCGCCGTGGTGGGCGAGCGCTGGATGTCGGACGCGCGGCGCATGAAGGGCTGGTCCGCGCGCGATGGAGCCGGCGTGGGCTGCTGCTCTACAACGGTCTGTTGAACTGCAGGCATACGGCGGCTGGTAAACTCACTCACCTCGCGCTCGAGCGCGGCGCGATCGAAGGGCTGTCTCTCGGCCTCGCGCGGCGGAGCCGAGGCTGCGACGCGTTCGGCGACCTGAGCATCGGTGGACCGGCGGGACAGCCCCGTCGGCAACGACACGGCCTCGGCAAAGAGCTGGGCCTGGGCCGAGGCATCGAGCTGGCCGCATACGCCGGCGGCGCGCCACCGTTCGATCACGGCATCGAGGAAGCTCTCGTCACCGACCGATTCCTGCCATTTCTGCGAGAACTGCGCGGTCGTCGAACGCGGCAGCGCGTGGGCCGGCACCTCGTCGAACTTGATGCGAACCGGGATCGGAACGCCATCGCCGAATGCGATGGCCTCGCGGGCTCCCAGCGCCGGCAGGAACTCGATCAGCCCTGTGCCGGTGTCGGAGACGGCGGAGGCGACGATGGCCTGGTCGCGGTCGTTGGACATGCGCAGCGCGAACACGGTGTTGCACTGGGACAGGATGGTGGGATCGATCTCGGCCGGGCGCTGCGTCACGATGCACAGCGAGGCGCCGTACTTGCGGCCTTCCTTGGCAATCTTGGCGATGGCCCGCTTGCAAGGCTCGAAGCCCATCTGCGGGTTCAACGGTACGTAGCGGTGCGCCTCTTCGCAGACGACGGTGACCGGGATCTTGCCCTCGCCCCACAGGGCAAAATCGAAGGCCATGCGGCAGAGCACGGAAACGACGACGTTGACGACCTCGGGCGGCAGGCCCGTCAGCTCGAGAATGGTGATCGGCTTGCCGTTGACGGGGACGCGGAAGATGCGCGACAGCACCTGGCTCATGCCGTCGTAGACGGTGACCGAGCCGAACATAAACGCGTAGCGCCCATCCTGGACGAAGGTTTCGATGCGGGTTTTGAGCTGGCGATAGGGGGCGAGATCCTTGCGGTTCTCGAGCTTGCCCATGCGCTCGTCGATCAGGTTGGTGAGATCGGAAATACGATAGGGGACGGGCGTATCGACCGTAAACTTCGAGCCTTCGAGACCCGGCTTGCGGATCTTCTGCTGATCCTGCGCGCGCCCGATGCTGTAGCGCGCCTTCGCGAGCGGGATCAGGTCCTGGAGAATCTCGATCTCGCCCTTGCGCTCACTGTCTCCAACGAGGACCTCGACCGCCTCCTCGAAGTTCAGAAGCCACAACGGGAGCTGCAGCGTTCGCGGCGAGATCACCTCCGCACGATCGCCGAAGGCGGTGGCGTATTCGTTGTGCGGATCGAGCAGAACGATGTGCGCGTTGGGATTGCGCTCCAGGATGGCGCGGAAGATCAGCGCGGTCGTGCAGGACTTGCCGGTGCCGGTGGTGCCGAGAATGGCGAAATGCTTGCCCAGCAGCTCATCGACGCGGACCATGGCAGGGATCGACGAATCCTGACGGATCGAGCCGATGCGAACCGTGTCTTTTTCGTTGCCCGTATAGGTGAGTTGAAGCTCGTATTTGGTGGCGAAACGCACGCGATCGCCGAGTGTCGGGTAGGTCGTCGTGCCGCGGTGGAAACCGCTAGGCTTTCCTTCCGCGTCCTTGATCAATTCGCCGACGAGACCAAGCTCGGCAATGCGAATCTCCTGCTCGTTGCCGTGAGCGGGCAGCGGAACGGAGAGCGCAGAGACAGTCGCCAGCACCGTGGCGTTGCCGGTGTCGATCGCAAGCAGGGTCCCCATCTCCGGCCGATCCGCGCGGTTCCTCGGATCGTTCTCGTGAGTGACGTCGAGGAGCAGAATGGCTTTCGAGCCCGTCACGGATGCGATGCGGCCAATCGAACGTGGCAGCACGTGGTACTGAGGCTCTTTGGTGACCGCGCCGGAGTGCATCTTATCAATCCATTCTAGAGGGTGGCGCCATTGCCGAAGACCGCGTCCCGTGCCTCGATCGGGGAGACCTGGTGTGCGGGGGGAAACGTTACGGTGACGTCGGTACCTTTCCCCTTGACGCTCGTGATCATAAGCTCGCCGCCGTGCAGCTTTACCAGCGCATCGGCGATGGTCAGGCCGAGGCCGGCGCCTTCCCGCCAACGCGTGCGCGCGCGATCGACCTGGCCGAACGGCTCGAGCGCAATGCGGACCTCATCTGCGCTCATGCCGATGCCAGTGTCGCGTACGGAGATCATCGCGCCGCCGTTGCCCTGTGCCAGGACCTCGACCACGACAGAGCCGCCACGTTCCGTGAACTTGACGGCGTTGTGGATGAGATTGTGGAAGACTTGATTGAGCTTCGTATCGTCGCCGCGCACCGGCGGCAGCGAGAACGCCACGCGCAGCGACAGCGCGACGCCTGCTTCGGCTGCCTGGGGCTTCTCGGCCTCGACGCAGTCACGGAGCACATCGCCGATATCAACCTCGAAGGCATCGAGGGCATAGGTGCCGCTCTGCATCTTCGAGATGTCCAGGATGTCGTTGATGACTGCGAGCAAATGCTCCGCGGCGTGATTGATGAGGTCGCCGTATTGCACGATCTGATCGCCGGTGAGCTGACGGACTCCATGCTCTTTGAGAAGCTTCGAGAACCCGAGGACCGTGTTGAGCGGCGTGCGCAGCTCATGGCTCATATTGGCGATGAACTCGGACTTGACCCTGTTGGCGAGCTCGGCCTCCAGGCGCGCCTGGCGTTCGGCCATACGGGTGCGCTGACGCAGGACGGCATCCCCAACCAACGTCGAGTATTCCTGCATCAAAGAGTTCGCGTTGCTCTTACGAAGTCCGCCGTTTTTCATGTGGACCGGACGCCAAATCTCCTAAATCGATCAACAACCGTAGAGGCCATTGGATAAGACGTGGTTAATCTGCATCTAATGCTCGATAGAGGAACAAGGAGCCGCCCCGGACCCATCCGACCCCGTTGTTTTCGGCGTTGCATTGGGCTTTGATGCGGGCCTCGGACAGCAGGGGGAGACCGGCCGATGGATCGTCGTGAGTTCCTGATTACCAGCGGCGGCGCTGCAGTTGCAGCCACATCGTCGGCAGCTGCGCACGCCGAAGGCCCTTTTCCCGCCGCCGTTGCTGACGGACAGGGCATCCCGCTCAAGCTCTCCATGCCGTGGGCCGATACGCCACAGGGACCGGCGGACGGCGTCCGCCGGCTCGCTCGCCGCATCGAGGCGATGACGGGGGGACGGTACCGGATCGAGGTGGTAGCGCAAGGCAGCGGCCTAGCGAGCGAGGCAGATCTCGTCCACGGCTCGGCGCACGATTTCGCGCCCCTGCACCCGGCCTTCGCCTACTTCGCCGGGTTGCCGGGCTCGGGCGGCCTCGAGCCCCGGGATTTCGCGCACTGGATCTCCGTCGGCGGCGGGCAGATGCTCTGGGACGATCTGGCCGGCCGTCACGGCTGGAAGCCGCTCCTTGCCGGACACTCGGGTGACACGCCGCCCCTGTGGTCGCGCGAGCCGATTGCGCGCCTCAACGACCTTGCCGGCCAGCGCATTTCTGCGCCGGGGCTCGGCGCCGACGTGGCGCGCGCGCTCGGGGCCGAGGTGCACGACACGCTAGCGCCGCACGAGGCAGCTACCGCACTCGCCAGCGGATCCGTTTTTGCGGCCGAAGCCGGCGGGCTCCTCACCTGCTTTGCCGCCGGCCTGCCGCACGCTGCGCGCTACGGCACGGGGACCGGCCTCAACGGCCATGGCACTGCCCTTTCGCTCCATATCCGCCAGCCGGTCTGGGAGCGCTTCTCGGAGGCCGACAAGGCCATCTTCGCCGCCGCGGCAGCCGAGGAATACCAGCTTTCGCTCGCCGAAGCGCGCGCGCATGCCGGCGTCACCCGCCAAGTGCTTGCGACCTACATGCGCGTCAAGCTGGCGCCGTGGCCCGCCGATATCACGGACGCACTCGGCCGCGTGGCAGAGGCCACGATTGCGCATGTGGCGGGGCGCGATGCCATCGCGGCGCGCATCGACCAGAGCTACATGGCGTTCCGCAGCATGCTCTCGGGAGCGCCACTTCCGGAGCGCTCGCCGCTTGTCGGTTGACGTCAGGAGTCCGGCCGCTCGGGCCGGATCGCTATTTCCTCACCAGCGCGTCGCGGATCTCACGCAGGTAGACCTCGGACGGCGAGGGTGGCGGAGCTTCGGCGGCAGCGACCGGCTTCTTGAACTTGTTGATGGCGCGGATGAGCAGGAAAATAGCTGCCGCGGTGACCACGAACTTGAGGACCGCATTGAGGAAGAGGCCGTACTTGATCAGAACGCCATCGCCGGTGGGCGTCGGCAGGGTGATGGCGAGGCTGCTGAAATCGATACCGGCCAGGAGATAGCCGATCGGCGGCATGACGATGTTCTCGACCAGGGTCGAGACAATGGGGGCGAAGGCCGCACCGATGATCACGCCAACAGCGAGGTCAACCACGTTGCCCCGCATTGCAAATTCCTTGAATTCGGACAGTATCGACATTCGCAAGCTTCCTTCAGACAATCGATTTCGACTCGCTCCGAGCCGCGGGGCCGATGCTAGGGTAGCCTGAGCAAACCGGCAATTCTCGGCTGGGGCGGAAAATCGCCTCATTGGAACCACAAGTCCCGCGCACGTCACGGTCGGGACAGAGGATGGATGGAAAACCGTCATGATCGAACGTCGCGAGCGAAAACCCTACTGGCGGCACACCAAGTGGCAGATGCTGGCCAGCCTGGTGCCGTTCCTCGCGGTCATCCTCGTGCTGCCCCTCTATGCCGACCGCCTGAATTCGAGCAAGTTTATGGGGTTCCCGCTCGGCTACTTCCTGTCGCTGCATGGACTGGTGCTGATCGCGGTGATCACGGTGGCAAGCTTCGTCAACCGGCAGGACGCCATCGATCACTGGCACGGCGCGCATGAGGACGCCTGAGCGGCGCAGGCGCCGAGCCCCCGCTCGCGACCGGACGGAGTCCTAAAGCCATGTCGTTCTCGCATCGGACCGGCTACGTCAATCCGCGCCTCGGGACCTATTTCGGCATCTTCATGAGCGCGTTCGTCGCGCTGGCGCTGATCACCCTCATCCTCGAGGGGCTCGGTGTCGGCGATTCCGCGCTCCGGCTCACGATGTTCCTCGGGCCGATCGTGCTCTATGCCGCCATCGGCCTCGCCGCCTACACGAGCGAGCCGATCGATTATTTCGCCGCCGGCCGGCGGGTTCCAGCCTTCTACACCGGCCTGGTGCTCGCGCAGACCGCGCTCGGGGCAACCGGCCTCGTCACGCTCACGGGCGTGTTCTTCCTGATCGGGTTCGATGCGCTGTGTCTCGTGATCGGTGGCTTGGCGGGCTTCGTGGTCATGGCGGTGCTGCTGGCGCCGTTCTTCCGGAAATTCGGGGCTTTCACGGTGCCGAGCTACCTCGGCAAGCGTTTCGACAGCCGGGCGCTGAGGCTGGTGGCCGGCGCGGTGCTGGCGGTTCCCATGCTGCTCGTCATCGCGGCGGAGCTCAGGATCGGCGCGCACGCGGCGACGTGGTTCATCCCCATCTCGCAATCGATGGCGGTGATGCTGCTGGTGGCCGTAGTCGTGGTCACGCTTACGGCCGGCGGGATGCGTTCGCTCGCGTGGTCCTCGGCGGCGCAGAGCATCGCCGCTCTGATCGCGCTCCTGGTGCCGGTGGCGATCGTGGGCGTCATCGTCACCAATCTGCCTCTGCCGCAGATTTCCGCGGGTCCCGTGCTGCGCGCGATCGGGCGGGCGGAGGCGGCACAGGGATTGCCGATCATCCTTCCGCCGGCGCTCGCGTTCGACATACCGGGCGAAGGTCTTTCGCTCATTGCCAAGCGTTATTCCGACGCCTTCGGCAGCGTGGGGCCGCTCGCGTTCGTTATCGCGACGCTCTCCATGGTGGCTGGGCTTGCGAGTGCGCCATGGCTCCTGCCCCGTGTCGCGGGGACGCCGGGCGTGTACGAGGCGCGCAAGTCGCTCGGCTGGGCGACGCTGCTGTTCGGCATCGCCATGCTCACGGTCGCCTCGGTCGCCGTTTTCATGCGCGACTACCTGACGGACATCGTGACCGCCGCCGGACCGGTGCGCTTTCCGGCATGGTTCGAGACGCTACAGACGCACGGCATCATTTCCGTAAGCGGGGACGGCCGGCCGACGCTGGCAAGCTTCAGCGTGAGCCGGGACGACGTGCTCCTCAGCCTGCCGATCGTGGCCGAGATGCCGGCCGCACTCGTCTATCTGGCTGCCGGCGGCATCGTCGCCGCCGCGCTGGCGACAGCGGGTGCCGTGGCGCTGGCTCTCGGCAACATCCTCGCCGAAGACATCATGTACGGGCTCTCCTGGCTGCCGGCGAAGCCGGTCCCGCGTCTCATCGTGTCGCGGATCGCGCTCGGAACGGCGGCTGCGTTCGCTGGGTTGATCGCCCTCCTGGCGCCAACCGATCCGCTCGATCTCATGCTATGGGCGATTGCGCTCACGGGCGCGGCCGCGTTTCCAGTCATGCTGCTTTCCATCTGGTGGAAGCGGCTCAATGCTTTCGGAGCGGTGGCCGGGCTTTTGACGGGGTTCTGCGTCACGGTGCTTGCAATCATCGCCGGCGAAGCAGGGCTTACCGGGACAGACGGGGCGCTCGCGGCCGCCATCGGACTGCCGGCCGGTGCCGTTGCCACAATCGCGGTCGCGCTCGCGACGCCTGCTCCCCCGCGCAACCTGCTCGAGCTCGTGCGCGACATTCGCGTGCCAGGCGGCGAAATTCTCTACGATCGTGAAATGCGCCATCTGCGCCGCAAGAAGGTCTAGGCTCTCGATCGAATTCAAGAGTTCACAGGCTAAACAGCAGCGCGGGCAGCGCGCCAAGACCGGAAGCGTACTGGAAGGCCGATGTCGTCCCGAGACCGCCTCACTCCCTATCCTCCGCGCGAGCTTTTCAACGAGGGCTTCGTCGCCACGGGCGACGGGCATTCGCTGTATTTCGCCGAATGCGGAAATCCGGACGGGGAACCGGCGCTGATCGTGCACGGCGGACCGGGCGGAGGATGCAATCCCGCCATGCGCCGTTTTCACGATCCGCGGCATTACCGGATCATTCTGCTTGACCAGCGCGGGTGCGGGCGCTCGATGCCCAATGCATCGATCGAGAACAACACGACCTGGCATCTGGTCGACGATATTGAGCACCTGCGCTGCCATCTCGAACTTCCGCGCTGGCAACTCTTCGGTGGCTCGTGGGGATCGACGCTGGCACTGGCCTACGCCGTGACGCATCCCGATCGCGTGAGCGCGCTGGTGCTCAGAGGCATTTTTCTGCTGCGCAAGAGCGAGCTCCTCTGGTTCTACCAGGACGGGTGCAGCGCGCTCTTTCCGGAGGCCTGGGAGGCATTCGAGCGTGTCATCCCGCCGGAGGAGCGAGGCGACATGATCGGCGCGTACTACCGGCGCCTCACCGACCCCGATCCCCGAGTTCATATTCCGGCGGCGGAAGCCTGGAGCGTGTGGGAGGGAACCACGCTCTCGTTGATCGAGGACCCCGTGCGGGTGCGCTCTTTTGCCAACCCGGCCTATGCGCTCGCGTTCGCCCGCATCGAATGCCACTATTTCGTCAACGCGGGCTTTTTTACGGAGGACGGTGCGTTGCTGAAGCAAGCTCACCGGCTGGCCGGCATTCCCGGCGTGATCGTGCACGGGCGCTACGATGTCGTGACACCGGTCCGCAATGCCTGGGACCTCAAGAAGGTGTGGCCATCTGCCGAGTTGCGTATCGTCCCCGATGCAGGGCATGCCATGACGGAGCCCGGCATCATCCACGAGCTTGTGCGTGCGACGTCGCATTTCCGCGACCGCTGACCGGCACGAGACCTCCAGGGCTCGTTCGCCATGCCTTGCGATGGTGCTGGCTCGACCAGCCTCCGGGCGGATAAAGTAAACATCCAGGCTGGGCCGGCGGACGCGAAGGCGCGTCCTGCTCCCGAACCTTCGAGTTTTTTCGATATATGCCGAAAGAGATCCGCCGCACCGTTGCAATCGCCGACAAGAACCCCGTCGTCCGGACGGGCCTTGTCGACATCATCGCGCGCGACGGCCGATTCACCGTGACGGCGGCCGTGTCTACAGGATCTGCCTTCCTCGAGCTCATCGAGGCGCATAAGGTCGAGATCGCGATCATCGGCTGGTCGTTGCCGGACATGACCGGCGGCGATGTCCTGGCGGGCCTCAAGGAGAGGCGCTCCGACGTGCGCACGATCGTCTATACGGGCGAGCCGGGCATGGATGTGCTGCGGCGCACGATCAAGGCGGGTGCCTGGGGCTTCATGTCGAAAAGCGACGAGCCGGAGGTCTTGCTCGAGACGATCTCGTCGGTGTCGCACGGACGCGTCTCGTTTCCCTACGTAGACATGGATGCGGCAAGCAAGGATCCGCTGGACGTGCTCACGGTGCGCGAGCGGGAATTGCTCGCGGCTCTTGCGGACGGATGGTCGAACCTGCAAATTGCAGCGCGCATCGGTATTTCAAGAAACACAGTGAAATACCACTTGAAGAACCTCTACGATAAGCTCAACGTCAACAATCGCGCCATGGCGGTGGCACTGTTCATGACGCAGCAGGCTCAGCGCGAAATGCGCTAGAGCATGGCCATTCCGATCGCATCGCGATCATGCTGCAGGTTTTGAAGGGGCCAGTGATCTGCGCTGCTGTGCGTCAGCCGTCCCGAATTTGCCGCAGGGTGGGTAGGCAGAAACTACCCAACTGGGCAATTCCCAGGTCGGCAAACACCGCCCATAAGCCTACCCAAGAGATTTGTGCCGTCGCCCAACCGGGTATTGCGCACGGTTAGGAAGATGTTACGAATTGAACCGAAAGGCGTTCAATTCTCACATCAACCGATCCTGTCCGAGGGCGATCACAACAGTCGGCAAACGCGCGGCTCCACGCACGAGGCTCTGCCTTTTTGCCGGACGCCGCGGCTGTTGAGCTGACGCTTGGCGCACTAGACGCTAAGGTTGGTGCAAGAAACTCGAAACGCCACACTGGAGGAGACGCAGATGACTACGATGGTGAAGCCGCACCTGTTCATCCCTGGCCCGACCAATATTCCGGACGCCGTTCGCATGGCAATGAACCTCCCCATGGAGGACATGCGCAGCCCCGAGTTCCCCAAATTCACGCTCCCGATCTTCGAGGACCTCAAGAAGGTCTTCAAGCAGAAGGACGGCCGCGTTTTCATCTTTCCGTCGTCGGGCACCGGCGCCTGGGAATCGGCGATCACCAACACGCTCGCCGTCGGCGACAAGGTTCTGATGAGCCGCTTCGGCCAGTTCTCGCTGCTCTGGGTCGATATGGCCGAGCGTCTCGGTCTCAAGGTCGAGCTTTGTGACGAAGAGTGGGGCACGGGCGTTCCGCTCGAGAAGTACGCCGACATCCTGGCCAAGGACAAGAACCACGAGATCAAGGCCGTCTTCGCCACGCACAACGAGACGGCAACGGGCGTGTCCTCCGACATCGCCGGCGTGCGCAAGGCACTCGACGCCGCCAAGCACCCTGCACTGCTGTTCGTCGACGGCGTCTCGTCGGTCGGCTCGCTCGACATGCGCATGGGCGAGTGGGGCGTTGACGCTTGCGTCTCCGGCTCGCAGAAGGGCTTCATGCTGCCAACCGGCCTTGGCATCCTGGCCGTGTCGCAGAAGGCGCTCGACGCCAACAAGAGCCTCAACGGCCGCATGAACCGTTGCTTCTTCTCCTGGGAAGACATGATCAAGACCAACGATCTTGGCTACTTCCCGTATACTCCGGCCACGCAGCTCATCCGTGGCCTGCGCGCATCCATCGACCTCATCTTCGCCGAAGGCCTCGACAACGTCATCGCGCGCCACACGCGCCTTGCCTCCGGCGTGCGCGCCGCGGTCGATGCCTGGGGCCTCAAGCTCTGCGCGAAGGAGCCAAAGTGGCATTCCGACACGGTGTCCGCCATCGTCGTGCCCGAGGGCATCGATGCCAACAACGTTCTGAAGACCGCGTACTACCGCTACAACACCTCGCTCGGAACCGGCCTCAACAAGGTCGCCGGCAAGGTGTTCCGCATCGGTCACCTCGGCGCCCTCGACGAGGGCATGATCGGCGGCGTGCTGTTCAACGTCGAAATGGCGCTCAAGGATTGCGGCGTGCCGATCAAGTTCGGCTCGGGCACCGGCGCCGCGGCTGAGTACTTCAGCAAGACGGCGACAAAGCCCGCGCTTTCCAAAGCCGCATAGTTCGCGGGGCGGCGTCTCTCAGAGGCGCCGCCCTATTCAATTCTCAACAACTCACTCGGGTGCCCGCGGCCGGCCGGTTACGGACAAAGCCCGAAGTGTCTCAAGAAACGCCATCAAGGAAACCCCGATGAGCTACACCCTTTATCCGATCCGCAAGCAGCGCCTGCAGCGCTCGTACCTGGCCGTCCCCGGCTCCAATCCGACGATGATCGACCGCGCCCACAAGAGCGCCGCCGACTATGTGTTCCTCGATTGCGAGGATGCCGTTGCTCCGCCGGACAAGGAGCAGGCCCGCAAGAACATCATCCAGGCGCTAAACGACCTCGACTGGAAGGGCGCCGGCAAGAGCGTGTCGGTGCGCATCAACGGCCTCGACACGCATTACATGTATCGCGACGTGGTCGACATCGTGGAGCAGGCGGGCTCGAAGCTCGATACCATCCTGGTGCCGAAGGTGGGCGTGCCTGCCGACGTCTACACTGTCGAGACGATCGTCAGCCAGATTGAGGTCGCGAAGGGTCTTCCGCACAAGATCGGCATGGAAGCGCTGATCGAGACGCCGCTCGGCATGGCGAACGTGGAAGCCATCGCCTCCGCCAACAGCCGACTCGAGTCGATGCACTTCGGCGTCGCCGACTACTCGGCCTTCAACAAGGCGCGCACCGTCGTCATCGGCGGCCTCAACCCCGACTATCCGGGCGACCAGTGGCACTTCCCGCTGTCGCGCATGACGGTCGCCTGCCGTGCGTTCGGCCTGCGTCCCATCGACGGCCCGTTCGGCGGCATCGACGATCCGGACGGCTACAAGGCCGCCTGCCGTCGCGGCGCCGCGCTCGGCATGGAAGGCAAGTGGGCGATCCATCCTTCGCAGATCGAGCTCGCCAACGAGATCTACTCGCCGACGGCGGCCGAGGTCACCAAGGCCGAGCGCATCCTGGTTGCTCTCAAGGAAGCCGCCGCGCAGGGCAAGGGCGCCGCGTCGCTCGACGGCAAGATGATCGACGCCGCTTCGGAAAAGATGGCCAACCACATCCTGGCCACCGCCGCGTCGATCAAGGCCGGCGAAGCCGCACGCGCGAAATAAGAAGAAGCGACAGGAAACAGTTCCCCCCCAAGGAGGTCCAAAATGGACATTCACGAGTACCAGGCGAAGGAGCTTCTCGCGAAGTTCGGCGTGCCTGTCCCGCGCGGCGGGCTCGCCTACAGCCCGGAGCAGGCCGTTTACCGGGCGCATGAGCTCGGCGGCGCACGCTGGGTGGTCAAGGCGCAGGTCCACTCGGGTGCCCGCGGCAAAGCCGGCGGCATCAAGGTCTGCAGCCAGGAGAGCGAAGTCGAGGCCGCATCCGAAGGCCTGCTCGGCAAGAAGCTGGTCACCATCCAGACCGGCCCCGCGGGCAAGCTCGTGTCGCGCCTCTACATCGAGGAAGCGACCGACATCGACAAGGAGATCTACCTCTCCTTCGTGATGGACCGCGCAGCCGAGCGTATCGTCGTCGTCTCGTCGGCAGCGGGCGGCATGGACATCGAAGAGATCTCGCACAGCCAGCCCGACACCATCATCAAAGTGCAGGTCGATCCCGCGGTGGGCATGCAGGCGTTCCAGGCCCGCGAGGTGGCTTTCGGGCTCGGCGCCGATCCCGAGATCATCGGCAAGCTCGAGCGCGTCATCCTCGGCTGCTATCGCGCTTTCCGCGATCTCGATGCCTCCATGCTCGAGATCAACCCGCTGGTCATCACCAAGCAGAAGACCGTCGTCGCGCTCGACGCCAAGATGAGCTTCGACGAGAACGCGCTGTTCCGCCGTCCGCAAATCGCCGAGCTGCGCGACAAGAGCCAGGAGGATCCGCGCGAGACCTACGCCAACGATCGCGGTCTTTCCTATGTCGGACTCGACGGAGACATCGGCTGCATCGTGAACGGCGCGGGCCTGGCAATGGCAACGCTCGACATGATCAAGCTCGCGGGCGGCGAGCCGGCGAACTTCCTCGACATCGGCGGCGGCGCGAGCCCCGAGCGCGTGACGAAGTCGTTCAAGGCAGTGCTGCGCGACAAGAACGTGAAGGCGATCCTCGTCAACGTGTTCGCCGGCATCAACCGGTGCGACTGGGTGGCGAAGGGCGTCGTCGACGCCATCAAGGAGCTCGACATTCAGATTCCGATCGTCGTGCGCCTAGCCGGCACCAACGTCGAAGAGGGCCGCAAGATCATCGATCAGAGCGGCCTCACCATGATCAGCGCGGAGACGCTGGCAGACGCAGCAAACAAGGCCGTTTCGGCCGCCAAGAAAGCCGCGTAAGGAGGAAAACAAATGGCCATCTTCATCAATGAGAATACGCCGATCCTCGTGCAAGGCTTTACGGGCCGCATCGGCACGTTCCATGCCCAGGAAATGATCGACTACGGCACCAACGTGGTCGGCGGCGTGACGCCCGGCAAGGGCGGCACCACGCACCTCGGCCGCCCGGTGTTCAACACCATGAAGGGCGCCGTCGACGAGACGAACGCAGAGGCTTCTATCGTGTTCGTTCCGCCGCCGTTCGCCGCGGATGCGATCATGGAAGCGGCCGATGCCGGCATCAAATACTGCGTCTGCATCACGGACGGCATCCCGACGCAGGACATGATCCGCGTGAAGCGCTACATGCGCCGCTACAAGAAGGAGGGCCGCATGGTTCTCACGGGCCCGAACTGCGCCGGCACGATCTCGCCCGGCAAGGCCATGCTCGGCATCATGCCTGGCCACATCTACATGCCGGGTCGCGTGGGCATCGTCGGACGCTCGGGCACGCTCGGCTACGAAGCCGCTTCCCAGCTCAAGGCGCTCGGCATCGGCGTTTCGACGTCGGTCGGCATCGGCGGCGACCCGATCAACGGCTCCTCGTTCAAAGATGTCCTCGAGCATTTCGCCCAGGACCCCGAGACCGATGCGGTGATGATGATCGGCGAAATCGGCGGTCCGCAGGAAGCGGAAGCGGGACAATATATCCGCGACCACTTCAAGAAGCCGGTCGTTGCCTACATCGCCGGCCTCTCGGCTCCGAAGGGACGGCGCATGGGCCATGCCGGCGCCATCGTGTCGGCATTCGGCGAATCCGCCTCGGAGAAGGTGGACATCCTCTCCGATTGCGGGGTCGCGATCGCACCGACGCCGTCGGAGATGGGCGCAACCGTTCAGAAGGTGCTTTCTGCCCGCAAGGCGGCCTAGCTCCTTCGCTTGACGTGCTTCCCTCTCCGGATCCGTGTCTTGCGTGGCCCGCAACGGCTCCGGAGAGCTGAATTCCAGGAAGCACTCTAGGTCCGGGCTTGGCCCTGCACCCGATGGCAGGTCCGACCCGACGACCCGGCGGTCTCACGGCCGCCGGGCCCCTCTTTCTGCCTGGGACTCATTGTGCGAGCCCCGAATTTCGGGGTGGTTGAGGAGACAAAGATGAACAAGATGCTGTCCCCTGGCAGCACGAAGCTCGACGAGAAGGCGCTCCGCGCCGAACTCAAAGCCCTTCGCGCACAAATTCCTGACCAGCCGGCGCTCAATCCGATCGTCAACGTGGCGTTCGACCTGTCGCGGCGTCTCGAAGCGGGAGAGATCACCTTCAGCGATCTCAAATCGCTGGCGACGCGCCTGATGGACAGCGCCTGCGTGCATCGCGCGCTGGTGCTCAAGGAGCAGATCGGCGTCGAGAGCGAGAAAGCGACGCGGAAGGAGTTCTCCGAGTTCATCGCCCGGGAGATCGCGGGAATCGATCCCAACGATTTCGATGCGTTCAAGGCGCGGTTCGCGCGGGCACGCAACGGCATCGTCTTCACAGCCCATCCTACATTCGGGCTTTCCGAAGCGCTCTCGAACCGGATGGCCGAGATCGCCGTTTCGGGAACGGCCAAGGGACAGACGATCGAGCTTCCGCACCGGCCCGATCCGAGCCTCACGCTCGACTACGAGCACCGCCGTGTGCAGAGCGCGATCCGCAACCTGCGCGACGCCTACGCGGATGTGCTCACCGATTTCTTCGCCGCTGCGCACTCGACGTTCGGCGATCGCGCGTTCAAGGCCGATCCACAGCTTGCCACTTTCGCATCGTGGGTCGGATACGACCTCGACGGGCGCACCGACATCAAATGGACGTTCTCGTTCGTCGTGCGCCTCAAAGAGAAGATGGCGGCACTGGCGGACATCCGGGAACGTTTCCTCGCACTCAAGCCCGTACTTGGCGACGGCGCGGAGATGCTCAAGCTTTCGCGTCAGCTCACCGGCAAGCTCGATCTCGCGATCGCCGCCGCGGAAGCGCACGTGAAAGCACTGGAGAGCGTCGGCAAGGACGGATTCACGCTGGCGCAGGCGGCCAACATCATTACTCAGGGCGACGGGCACAACCTGGTCAGCGCCGAGCCGATCCTCGCGCTCCTGGAGCAGGTCGGCGGTGCCGCGCCGACCACGAAGGCAAAAATCGCCGTGGCGTCGCTGGCCGGGCTTTTGCGCGCGACCGGGCTCGGCATGAGCCACATTCACGTCCGTGTCAACGCCGTGCAGATCAACAACGCCTTCCGAGCCTTCGTGCACGAAAGGTGGACGCGCGATCTCACGGAACGGCAGGCGCTGGCGCGCATCGTGGACATGATCCACAGCGTCAAACCTGAAACCGTCAACTTCGAGACGCTCGACCTCGAGAATGCGACCGCCATCCGCCAGTTCGCGCTCGCGGCGCAGATCGCCAAGCACATCGACCGCGACACGCCGATCCGCTACCTCATCGCCGAGTGCGAGAGCCCGGCCACAATCCTGATCGCTGTCTACTTTGCCAAGTTGTTCGGGGTCTCGGAGATCGTCGACGTGTCGCCTCTGTTCGAGACGCCGGCGGCGCTCGAGACCGGGCCGCGTCTTGTCGAACGGCTGCTGGCGGAGAAGGCTTACCGCGACTATGTGACGAAGCGCGGCCGGCTGGCCGTACAGACCGGTTATTCGGACGCCGGACGCTTCATCGGGCAGATCGCGGCCGGCCTCGCGCACGAACGTCTGCATCACGGACTCGCGGAAGTCGTCCGCAAGGCCAAGCTCAAGAACGTCGAAACGCTGATCTTCTCCACGCACGGCGAGAGCATGGGCCGCGGCGCGCACCCGGGACCGCTGCGGCGCCGGCTGCGCTACGTGTTCCCCGGCGAGTCGCGCTGGCGCTTCTTCCAGCACAACCTGCCCGTCAAGCACGAGACCAGCTTCCAGGGCGGCGACGGATATCTCTTCTTCGCCAACCGTGAGTTCGCGCAGCGCGCGCTGGCGACGATCATCATGAGCGGAAAGGATCCCGGCGAGGGCGAAGACCCGTTCTATACCGACACCAACCTGGCGCTCGACTTCCAGCTCCGGCTGCGCGACTACCAGCAGGAGCTGTTCGCTCACCCCGGCTATCGGGCGCTGCTCGGCGCATTCGGCGCCAACCTCCTGTTCAAGACCGGCTCGCGTCCGGTGAAGCGGCAGGGCGACCATCATTCCGACCGTGGTGACCCGGCGCGCATGCGTGCGATCCCGAACAACGCCATTCTGCAGCAGTTCGGCTATGTGGCGAACGTTGTGGCGGGGCTCGGGGCAGCCGTCGGCAGCGAGCGCGAGAGGTTCGTCGAGATGGCCAAGCAATCGCAGCGTCTCCGGCCGCTGATCGAGATGATCGCGCGCGCCAAGCAGCTTTCGAGCCTCAATGCGGTTGGCGCCAACGCCGTGATCTTCGATGCGGGTTTCTGGGCCCAGCGCGCCTCCTGGGCGCGGGAGCAGCACCTCGACAGCGCCTTCAAATTCCTGGCCGAGCAACTCTTGGACGATGACCGGGCGGGGAAGATCACCGGACTCGCGCACTACCTCCGGCTCGACGCCATCGAGCTGCACGGCATCCTGGAAGAAATCGGGCTCGAAGGCGGCAAGATCCCGGACGATCACCGGCTGGAGCTCGACCTTCTGCAGGCGATCCGAGCCGCGCTGATCATGCGCCTTTTCATCCTCACGGCGCAGCTGCCGCGCTTTACGCCGACCAACGAGGTGACGCACGCCGAGATCGTACGCAAAGCGTTGAGCCTCGAAATTCCAGAAGTGCTCCAGGTGATGCGCCAGGCGTTCCCGCGGCGTGTGGACGATCCCCGCGACGACGGGCAGTTCGTCGAGCAGGCCACGTATCTGCCGAAGGGCATCGACGACTACGGCCGTATCGAGACCGAGATCCTGGAACCGATGGAGCAGGCCTACGAGCTCGTGCGCGAAATCGGCACCGGCATTTCGCATCATTGGGGGGCATTCGGCTGAGGCCCGCGAGCGGTTTCGGTTGATCGTCGCCGCGCTCTGGGCTTTGATGGGACGGTTACTTCCCGCTTCGGACTTTTTTGCTGCGCTGCCGATTTGCGTCACGCCTGACAGACGGCGCGACAGTCGGAGCGTCCGGGGATCGAAGCGGTCGTAGGATGGAATCCTGCAGGGAGGGGTCCAAGGCGCGGCACAAGCGCCTGCCCCTCGCCCTAACCCTCTCCCCGCTCAGCGGGGGGAGGGAATTTTCTTTCACAACATGCCGAGCCAGCGCGGCAGGCCAAGCGACAGGCTGGGCCAAAAGGTCACGAGCATCAGGAACGCCAACATGGTCACGAGCCACGGCAAGACGGCGACGGAAAGCGTCGTGAGGCCGAGGCGCGAGACGCCGCTCGCGACATAGAGGTTCAGACCGACCGGAGGCGTCAGCATGCCGATCTCCATGTTGACCACCAATATGATGCCGAAGTGGACCGGATCTATGCCGAGCTTGGCGGCCACCGGGAACAGTATGGGCGCCAGGATGAGCGTCACGGACGCCGGCTCCATCACGCAGCCGGCGACGAGCAGGATCACGTTGACGATGAGCAGGAACGTGATCGGACCGAAGCCCTGATGGATCAGCCAGTCAGCCATGGCCTGCGGGATCTGCTCGTGCGTGAGCAGGAACGTAAACAATATGGCGTTGGTAATGATGTAGAGCAGCATGGCGCTCATGCTGGCGGAGGCAAGCAGGACGCGCGGCACATCCTTGAGCGCGAGATCCTTGTAGATGTAGACCGCGACGACAAAGGCGTAGACGGCACTGACGGCGGCGGCCTCGGTCGGCGTGAATACGCCGCCATAGATGCCGCCCATGACGATGACGACGAGGGCCAGGCCCCAGAAGCAGTCCAGGAACGCGGCGAGGCGCTCGCTCCAAGGCTGGCGCTCGCTTTTCGGATAGCCGCGACTGCGTGCGAGCCAGATCGTGGTCAAGCCCAGGAGCGTCGCCAGCACAAGCCCCGGGATCACGCCTGCCATGAATAGATCGTCGACCGAGGCTGCGTGTATGCGCTTTCCGTCCGGGCCTTGAACCGTCATGCCTGCTGTGGCGACGCTGTAGAGCACCATGACGATCGACGGCGGAATGAGGATGCCGAGCACGCCGCCCGAGGCGATGACGCCGGCCGCAAAATCCTTCGGGTAGCCGCGTGCGACCATGGCCGGGATCATGATGGATCCGATGGCGACGACGGTCGCCGGAGACGAGCCGGAGACTGCCGCGAAGATGGCGCAGGCGACGACCGCGGCGAGGCCCAGGCCGCCAGGCCAGTGCCCAGCCATGGCGGTGGCGAAGCGGATCATGCGCTTGGCGACACCACCGTGTGTCAGGAAGTTGCCGGCGAGGATGAAGAACGGCACGCACATGAGCTCGAAGCTCTCGATCCCGGTGAAGAGCTTCAAGGCAACTGCATCGAGCGGCACGTCGGTCAACACGAACAGGACCGTGAGCACCGTCAGGCCAAGCGCAATCGACACCGGCATTCCGACCAGCAGCAGCGCGACCAGCAAAAGGAAAATGAAGGCTGCGGTCATCTCGCGCCCTCCGCCGGAGGCGGCGCGTCGACGCCTTCGACCTTGCCTGGATCGTGATGGGGCCGCTCGCCGGTCCTCCAGAAGGTCCATGCCACCTCAAGGAAGCGGTAGCACATGAGATACGAGCCGAGCGGCACCGCCAGATAGACGATCCACATGGGCAGCTCAAGCACCGCCGAGGTCTGTCCGGTGCCGGCGATGTGCCAAACGAGATGGGCGCCCAGCGTGCCGACAAAAGCCGTGAACAGTGCGCCCGCCAAAAGCCCCGCGATGATCAGCGCGCTCTTTGCGGTGCCGGTCAAGCGCTCGACCAGGATGTCGACCCCGACATGGATGCCGGTGCGCACGCCGTACGCGGCGCCGAACTTGGCCATCCAGACGATCATGAAGATGCACAATTCCTGTGCCCATGTGAGCCGCACGTAGGCGATGGTGAAGAAGAGGCTTTTCGACAGACTGGTGAGCCAGGGAATGTCCTCGACGCGGGACCAGCGGTACACCGAAGCGACCCCGGAAAGGCCGTAGCGCTGCGCCACGGCGACGAATATGAGCAGGGTCGCGGCGCCGATCAACGTCGCGATGACGATCTCCTCGATATGATCGAGCAGGCGCGCCGCCTTCGACCTTTCCTGCATGCGTTTCCCTCAATGGCCGCGGGCGGAGGCCGGCTTTTTTGTTGTCCTGCTATCGCACGGGAACGGAGCGCCGTCACGCCGGACTGCAAGCCTTTATTGCGTCGGCGACTTGTGGCCGGTGGCGGCGTAGATACGGTCGATGAGGTCGCGACCGACGCGGCTCGCCATCTCGTCGTGCACGGGCAGCATGGCCGCCATCCAGGCGGCCCGTTCGTCGGGCGTCGGCTCGTGGAATACGGTGGTGCCGGCCTTGCGCATCTCCTCCAGCGCCTCCTCATTCTCCTCGCGCGCGAAGCGGTTGGCGACAGGCGTCGTCTCGGCAATCGCGCGCTCGAGGCTGGCACGGATGTCGGACGGCAAGCCGCTCCAAAACTTCGCGTTCGAGATCACGGCATAGCCGAGATAGCCGTGGTAGGTCATCGTGGCGTGCTTCTGCACCTCGTACATTTTCTGGGTGTACATGTTGGCGGGCGTGTTCTCCGTGCCGTCCACCACACCCGACGAAAGCGCCTGATAGGCCTCGGAGAAAGCCATGACCTGCGGCATACCGCCAATCGACCACATCTGAGCCTCCAGGACCTTGGAGGATTGAATGCGCATCTTGAGGCCCAGCACGTCATCCGGCCCGTATAGCGGGCTGTTGGCCGAGAGGATCTTGAAGCCGTTGTTCCAATAGGCGAGGCCGATGAGCCCCTTTGACTTCAGGCGGTCTAGCAGATCGCGACCGATCTCGCCTTCCGTGACTTTGGCCAGCTCGTCGTAGCCGGCAAAGATGTAGGGCAGGTCGAAGACTTCGAAAGCCTTGATACCGAGCGGACCGAACTTCGAGACCGACGGGGCGAGCATCTGGACGGCGCCGAGTTGAAGTGCCTCCAGCTCCTCCTTGTCCTTGTAAAGCTGCGAGTTGGGGTACAGCTCGACCCTAACGCGGCCGTTGGTGTACTGCTCGGCGAGCGTTTTGAAATGCTCGGCCGCGCGGCTCTTATGGGCCTGTGGCGCGGCGACGTGGCTGAACTTGATGACGATGGGGGCAGCGGCAGTCGGCGCCTGTTCCGCGCACGCAGGTGCCGCCGCGAGCGAAAGGCCGACCAAAGCTATCAGCACAGCGCGCATCGTCGGTTCCCTGCTCATGGACGGTCTGCGTCAAGACTTCGATTCTAGCTCTTCCCGCTCCTTGTCCCAAGCGCGAACAACCTTGCGGGTGAGACGGAATACGCGCCGGGCGCGACGGCGATCCTCGCTTGGGACGCAAATGCAGCAGCAGCAGAACCCGGGCCGGCGGGCGATCCTCAACATCAGCTCTTGATGCCTCTTGGCATCGTCGATCGGGTCGTCGCGCGTCATACCTGCCTCTTGCCGTCAGCGCCTCGTGCGGCTCCTCAACGTGCGGAGGGCAGCGGCGGGAAGTGCGAACACCTCGCCTTCGCTTTGCTCCGTATCGAGCCATAGAAACGGCAAGTCGGGGTATTCGGTTTCAAGCGTATCCCTGCCGGTGCCGACTTCAACGACCAGCATCCCCTCAGGATTGAGATGAACGGCGGCCGCCTCGAGGATCCGGCGGACGAGGTCCATGCCGTCCTCGCCGCCGAGGTGGGCGAGCTGGGGCTCGGCGCTGTATTCCGGTGGGAATGCCGCCACGGCCGACGCGGTGACGTAGGGCGGGTTCGAGAGGATCAGGTCGTAGGTGCGGCCACCGAGCGCAGAGAACAGGTCGGATTGCGAGAGTGCGACGCGGCCTTCGAGGCCATAGGCGGCAACGTTGCGCCGTGCGACCTCGAGGGCATCGGGCGAGATATCGGCCGCGTCGACGGCGGCATTCGGAAAGGCGAGCGCAGCGAGGATGGCGAGGCAGCCCGAGCCGGTGCACAGATCGAGGGCATTTTCGATTGCGTCCGGATCCGCCACCACGGCCGGCAGCCCTTCCTCCAGAAGCTCGCCGATGTAGGAGCGCGGCACGATCACGCGCTCGTCGACATAGAACCTGTGCCCCTTGATCCAAGCCGCGTTGACGAGGTAGGGCGCGGGCTTGCGGGTGGAAATGCGCTGCTCAACAAGGCCGGCGATCTGCCCGCGCTCCTCGCGCGTCAGACGCGCATCCAGCCATGGTTCGAGCTGGTCGATGGGGAGATGCAGGGCCGAAAGGATGAGAAATGCCGCTTCGTCGAGGGGCGTTTCGGTGCCGTGACCGAATACGAGGCCGGCGGCGGAAAAGCGGCTCGTGGCATAGCGCAGCCAGTCGCGGACCGTCACAAGGTCGTCAATCTCGGGATGGCTCGGCGTGCTGCTCATGGTTCTCCGACGTCGGTAGGCCTTCTGCGCACTTGCGCGCGCCCCCGCCCCCCGTGTCCCTAGCCGAAGCATCCGGCTCTTGCCACCACGGAGATCACGTTGCCCCGGCAATCTCCGAAATGGGACCCGGGGGCCGATTCACCCTCATTCAAAATTACGCACGTGCGAAAGGGCCTCGCGTCATCATGTCTATTTTTTTGTGACCCGCTTGGCGATAGGCACGCAAGACGCCAATATCGCGCCAGTCTGGACCCGCGGGACAAGGGACCAGCCATAGAAACGTCCATTCGGAGGGAAGCCCGTGACGGTTAAATCAGATATCGAGATCGCGCGCGAAGCCAAGATGAAGCCGATCACCGAGGTGGCGGCCAAGCTCGGGATTCCGGCAGACGCGATCATTCCCTACGGGACGACCAAGGCGAAGATCTCGTTCGACTTCATCAATGCCCTCGGAACCCGGCCCGACGGCAAGCTGATCCTGGTCACGGCCATCAGTCCGACACCCGCCGGCGAAGGCAAGACGACGACCACGGTCGGCCTCACGGACGGGCTCAACCGCATCGGCAAGAAGGCCATGTGCGCGCTGCGCGAGCCCTCTCTCGGACCCTGCTTCGGCGTCAAGGGCGGTGCAGCCGGCGGCGGGTACGCCCAGGTGGTTCCCATGGAGGATATCAACCTCCACTTCACCGGCGACTTCCATGCCATCACCAGCGCGCACAACCTGCTCTCGGCGCTGATCGACAATCATATCTATTGGGGCAACGGGGCCGGTCTCGACATTCGGCGCATCGAGTGGCGGCGCGTGCTCGACATGAACGACCGGGCGCTGCGCTCGATCGTCAATTCGCTCGGCGGCGTCTCGAACGGTTTCCCGCGCGAGGACGGATTCGACATCACGGTCGCATCCGAGGTGATGGCGATCCTCTGCCTCTCCTCAGACCTCAAGGATCTCGAGACGCGGCTCGGCAACATCATCATCGGCTACACGCGCGACAAGAAGCCGGTGCGGGCGCGCGACGTGAAGGGCGACGGCGCCATGACGGTGCTGCTCAAGGACGCGCTGATGCCCAACATGGTGCAGACGCTCGAGAACAACCCCGTGTTCATCCATGGCGGCCCGTTCGCCAACATCGCACACGGCTGCAACTCGGTTCTGGCCACCAAGAGCGCGCTCAAAGTCGCCGATTTCGTGGTCACGGAAGCGGGCTTCGGCGCCGATCTCGGGGCCGAGAAGTTCTTCGACATCAAGTGCCGCAAGGCGGGCCTCCAGCCGGCAGCGGCGGTCATCGTCGCCACCGTGCGTGCGCTCAAGATGCACGGCGGCGTCGCCAAGGAGGACCTCAAGGGCGAGAACGTGGCTGCCGTCGCCAAGGGCTGCGAGAACCTCAAGCGCCACATCGAGAACGTGAACAAGTTCGGCGTGCCGGCGGTGGTGGCGGTCAATCGCTTCATCACCGACACGGATGCGGAGATCCAGGAGGTCATGCGCGCTGCCGAGAGCATGGGCACGCGCGCCTTCATGTGCACGCACTGGGCCGATGGCGGCAAGGGCACGGAAGCGCTCGCCCAGCACGTGGTCGAGGTTGCGAACTCGGGCAAGGCCGCGTTCAAGCCGCTCTATCCCGACGAGATGCCGCTGCGTGACAAAGTGAAGACGATCGCGACCGAGATCTACCGGGCGGCCGACATCTCCTGCGATTCATCGGTGGAGACGAAGTTCAAGGAGCTGGAGGCCATGGGGTTCGGCAACCTGCCCGTCTGCATGGCGAAGACCCAGTACTCGTTCTCGACCGATCCGACCAAGCGCGGCGCACCGACCGGCCACATCGTGCCGGTTCGCGAACTGCGTCTCTCGGCGGGCGCAGGGTTCGTGGTCGCCATCACGGGCGAGATCATGACCATGCCCGGCCTGCCCAAGGTTCCGGCGGCAGATTCCATCCGTCTCAATGCGGCAGGGCAGATCGAGGGCCTGTTCTAGAGCCGTTTCGGCTTTCATGGAATCGCCGAACGTCTCTAGGCCTCTGTTTGATCGTGCTTCTTATCGGAAAACCGGTTCCCACTTTTCCGGAAGCACTCTGGGCCGC
>NZ_CADEFI010000002.1:46128-64584 GCF_902826555.1 uncultured Hyphomicrobium sp. | reverse complement strand
TCGTGCTTCTTATCGGAAAACCGGTTCCCACTTTTCCGGAAGCACTCTGGGCCGCTCACTCACCAGGCGACAAGAAAATCGGGCGCCGAGTCGATCGACTCGGCGCCCTTTGCGTTCTTGGTCGGCGGCTCAGACGGAATTCGCGGGTCCACTGCCGGAGGCGGGTTCGCCGGCCGGCGCGGCACCCGATTGGCGCTTTTGCTCGCGCAGACGGCGCAGCTCGCGGAGCTTCTGCTCCTGCTGAGGCCGTCTGACAAAGATCAGAAACGCATGCAACGCGATGCCTAGGCCCCAGCCCAGTACCACCCATTGAATCCAAAAGGCGTCGCCGGAGATGAGGTTGACCACCGCCAATCCGGCGATGACGGAGAGAAAGACAATGAAGTGCGTATAGAAGCCGTTGATGGCCTTATCGCGCTCACTCTCCATGAGATGTTCGAACAGGTCGTCCATGGCGAGACCTCCCTGGATCTTCGTCGGGAACACTACTCTACACCCACTGGGCCCGCATGAAATGTTTCATAGGGAACAATTGAGGTTTTGTGATCCCGAGCCGGGGGCTAGGCGGCCAGCTCCAGGACCTCCGTGGCCGGACGCATGGCCTCGAAACCCTGGGCCACGAGCCGGCCTTCTGCTGCGTCCGAGACCATGACAATGCGCGTCGTGGGGTTCAGAATCGGGGGCGCAAGCCAGGAGAAATCGGGGGTCAGCTCGGGAATGATGCAGTGCATCATTGCGGCCCGCTCGCCACTTCTCTCGCCGCGCGAGCGGCCGCGCCAGCCGGGCGCTTCCCAATGATTGGCGGCGACGTGGGGGCCCACGTGAACGCGGGCGTCCGTCTCCGTGCGCTCGATGACCACCGTCTCGGCCGGCCGCGTGCCGGCCAGCGAGAAGATGGCGGGCGTCGAGATGGGTGTGCTCGAGAGGCGTTCGCGGGCCTCCGCGAAATCCGACGCCTCCTCGAACACGGAACGCAGGAGATGCGCGGGCGTCGGGTGCGGCATGGTCCAGACGCGACGGCGGCTCACGGCCCAATCGAGGACATAGAACCCTATCGCCTTGCGCATCGGGGCCTGATTGAGTGCGGCCGAAAAGCGACCCGGTGCCATGCCGGTCAGCACGCCGGTGTACCCCGGCCAGGTGAGCGTGACGAAGCGGCCGCGTGGGCTCTGCACGCGTGCAGCGATGACATGCCGGCCGAGCCCCGGCGTGCGCCAATCAAGCACACGCACGAGGCGAGCGCTCCTGCGGCCAGGCCCCGGGGCGACGCGACAGGTGCACGCCCACTCGTAGTTGACGGAAAGAAAATAGGCGCCGGGGCGAGCGAGGCGGGCCGCGATGGCGTCGATCTCGGGCAGATGCGCGTTCTCCCATTTGGCCAGCCAGCGGCGCGAAACCTTGTCGAGCTGGCGCAGCGCCGCCGAAGGAAGAGGCCCGGTTGCGAGATCGAGAAGCGCATGGGCCCGCGCCTCGTGCGCCATCAGCGTCTCCATGGCGAAACCGGGACCGGTGTCGAGCACGGGGATCGGCTGGAGCTTCGGAGAAGCAAGCGCGGCGATCGTCATAAAACTGCGGCCTCCAGCCGCGATCAACTCATGCGACGATGCCTAGAGGTAGGAGCGAACCGAGCGGCGTCAAGCGACATCGCGCAGCGATCGCAAGTGCGTGCCGCTTTCCACGTCGGTGCGCGTCAGATTTTTAGGCAGCCTCGCACAGATACGCAGCAGTTTTCGTCCGAGCTACGTAGGACCCCGCGGTGTGAATGCTGCAGTGCGGCTGTTACCCTCAAACGAACAAATTTCGAGTCTCGCGCGTTTTTTTCGTTGCTGGCGGCGTCGGGATTGCGCCGCGGCCCTTGGCTGGTGGATCTGCAAACAGGAGAGGCGATGGAGCGGCGTACATTTCTGGTTTCCGGGATGGCTGCTCTCTCCTTGATGCGATCTCCGCAACCGAGCTACGCCGAAACGCGACGCGCGAGCAGCAACAGCACGGCGCGACATGTCCGCCAGCTTGCACGTTCGCTCGCCTATCGCCGTTACCGCCCTCCTCCTGAAACTCTCGCCGCTCCGCTTTCAGAGCTCGATTACGACGGCTACCGGGAGATTCAGTTTCGCGCCGAGAAGGCAATCTGGCGGAATGCGGATCTCGGCTTCGAGCTCCAGCTTTTTCCATCTGGCTATCTCTACCGCACGTCCGTCGACATCTTCCTGGTCGAAAACGCGCGCATGCGTCGCATCGAGCCCACTGCCTCGCTGTTCGATTTCGGATCGCGTGGACTCGACGCGGCCGCTCAAGCAACTCTCGGATTTTCTGGCTTCCGCATTCACGCACCTCTCAACAAGCGCGACGTCTACGACGAATTCCTGGTGTTCCAGGGCGCGAGCTATTTCCGAGGCGTGGCAAAGGCGCAGTCCTACGGACTTTCGGCGCGGGCGCTCGCGCTCAATACCGCAGGACCCGAGCCCGAGGAGTTCCCGTTCTTTCGCAGCTTCTGGATCGAGCGACCGCAGACCCCCGATGCGATCACCGTCCACGCGCTGCTCGACAGCCCGTCCGTCACCGGTGCGTACAGCTTCGTGATACGCCCTGGGCGCGAGACGCTGGTCGATACAGATGCGGTGCTCTTTCCCCGGCGTACGCTTCGTAACGTCGGCCTTGCGCCGCTGACCAGCATGTTCCTCAAGAATGCGCACGATCCCGCTGGTCCGTCCGACTTCCGGCCCTCCATCCACGATTCGGACGGGCTTGCGGTTTGGAACGGGCAAGACGAGCGGCTGTGGCGACCGCTGCTCAGCCCACCGGCGTTTCAAGCCAGCTATTTCGGCGACCGCGACCCGAAAGGATTCGGTCTCATCCAGCGCGAAAGACGTTTCGAAGACTATCAGGATCTCGAGGCGCACTATGAACGGCGGCCGAGCGCCTGGGTTGCGCCGAAAAACAAGTGGGGAAAAGGCAGCGTCGAACTGGTCGAGATCCCGACGGATGTCGAATACGTCGACAACATCGTCGCGTTCTGGCGCCCCGAAGGCCCGCTGCTGCCGCACCGCGCTTACAGCTACGGCTACAGGCTCGCTTGGCTGGACGACACTCCGGAAGCCGATCTCCTGCGCGTTCACAAAACGCGGATCGGCACCGGCTCGGCGCCTCACAGACTCCGCTTCGTCGTCGATTTTTCAGGGGGCCCGGGCCAATCCATGGCGAAGGTCGCCGACAGCAGCGCCATCGTCAGCGATGCGCCGCCGATTCCGGTGCGGGACATCGACCTGACGTCGAGCGCAGGCAGTCTCTCCAACGCCGTCGCGCAGGCCAACCCGCATCTTCCCGGCACGAGGGTTGCCTTCGAACTCGACCCGCAGGGGGAGAAAGAGATCGAACTCAGGCTCGCGCTCTCGACGGGAGATCAACGCGCCTCCGAGACCTGGCTCTACCGGTGGAGCGCGGGATGACCGGTCTCAGTCCCGCGGCATGACCAGCCAAAGGATCAGGTACGTCAGAATGCCGGGGAAGCCGATGGATGCCACCGTGGCCACGATGTAGAGCAGGCGCACAATGGTCGGGTCCCAGCCGAGCCAGCGCGCCAGCCCGCCGCAGACACCGGCAATCATCGCGCCTTCGCGGACACGTCGCAACGGCGGTGACGTGTTGGACAAGGTGGGATCTGTCATAAGGCCTCAACTCTGCCAACAGGCCGGATGTTCCATCGACGCTCATCCGCGCGCACGGCTTGCCCGCCGCGCCGCGTTTACCTGGCGTTTACCCTGACATCACTAGCGTCATGAATGTGGCGCGCTTCGCTTTGGGGGACACATGCTCGATGCTGCGGAGGCGGATTCTCGCTGGGCGCTTGGCGATCACAGCGGATCGCTCTCGGGAGATCATCCTCGCTGCAACCGCCGCATCCCAGTCGGTTCGATCGTTCGGGCGGCGCTGTCCTCGTTGAGACCAACGCAAATGGCCGTCGGCATGCGCCAGGTCTCCCGGAAGCTGCGCAAGCTCGAAAAGCGATCGGACGACCCGAGGCGCTTCGACAGATTTCTACAGGACCGCCCCATCCCTGCCGTGTACGGTCCGGGAGGCAGCCTGTTCATCGTCGATCATCACCATCTCGGGCTCGCCTTGTCGCTGGCCGAGCTCGAGGGGACTTACGTGCGGGTCATCGGCGATGCCTCGCGGCTTTCGCACTCGGCGTTCTGGAAACGGATGGAGGCGGACGGCCGGCTCTATCTCTACGACGAGCACGGGCGGCGGGTCTCGCCGTCGATGCTGCCGGAATCGCTCGATGGGTTGCGACACGATCCCTACCGCGATCTGGCCTTCGACGTGCGCCAGGCCGGAGGCTATGACAAGGTGAGCCGGCCCTACGCCGAGTTTCTATGGGCAAACTTCTTTCGCGAGCGGATCGCGCGCTCGGTGGTGCAGCGCGATCCCAAAGCCGCACTCCGGATTGCTACAAAGCTCGCTCGCTCGAAGCGCGCCGCACAGCTGCCGGGCTACGCCTGCTGATACTTTCGGCGGCGACACCGAGCCCGCCCTTGCTACTGCAGACGATCCACAAGGGTGAAGTCCTCCCCGCGCGAACCGAAGCGCGCGGACTGCTCGCCGAATACGGCTTTGCGGGCCGTTGAAACGGCCCGCCCGGCGCCTCCGAGCTCCGCCGCGAGTTTGGGCACTGCCGACTGAACGTGCGAGACCAGCTCCGTCAACTCGATAGTCTTGTTGCCGTTGACGTCGCCGTTGCGCAAGGCATCGAGGATCGACCACGTGAAGATCCCGTGCGATATGCCCGAACGGGCTATGACGCCTTCGTGCGCGAATTGACCGCTGGCTGCGGCGGTCAATACCGGCCTTCCCGTGGCTTCATGCAGACGGCCGATCGCGGCCTCCGATACGGGCGTGTCGGTGCGCGAAACCGTTGCGCCGCCGACAAGGGCTCCGCTCTCGCAGGTGTCGAGCAGGATCAGCGCCTTCCTGGCGTTGACGCGGTTTGCGATCCAATCCTGCAACGTCTCCTGGCCGATGGCATGCTTGGCCAACGCGGCGTCGAAGTCGCCGCCTTCGCTCGAGTAGCCATGCGGAATGAGGTAGAAGCGCCCCTTGCGGGAAATGCCGTGCGAGGCGGCATAGAAGATGAAGACGTCACGGGGATGGATGGCCGCAGCGATACGGTTGATCGCGGCATCTATTCCGCCGGCTGTCGCGGCGCCGTCGATGGCGTAGGTCACATCCACATGCTCGTACTGGCCTTTGCCGGCCTCCGACAGGGCGGCGCCAAAGGCGCGTGCGTCTTTGACCGCGAGCTTGAGCGGGCCGAAGCCCACCTTCTTGCCGGTCACGGCGTCGATGCCCTTGGCGTCCTTGTGATCGTCTACGCCGATCGCGAGCACGTACAGCTTTGGTTTCACGGGCGGAGCATCCGAATTGCGCGTCACCTTGACCTGGGAAGGGAGCGACGTGAGCAGGTTTCCTCCGTTATAGGCGACGACTTCCACCGTATTGGCGCCGGCGTCGAGGGCGATCGACCGTGAGGCGGCGTGCTCGGGGGCCGTACCATCGGGCGCACTCGCAACGCCGACGGTGATGCCGTTCACGCGCCATTCGATGCGGCCGATGCCTCCACCTTGGTTGCTGATCTTCGCAACCGCCGTGCCGACCTCATCGGAGATATCGGCGCCCTCGGCCGGGATGAGAATCTCGACTGCAGGAGGCTTGCCGCTGTCGAGAACCCTATCGAGGCTCACCAGCTCAGCTGCCGTCTTGACCTCCTCATGGGGGTCGCCCGCGAATTTTTCCCGCACGAGATCCGGATTGAACAGGGACTGCCAGATCTGGCCCGCGCTGAACGTGTCGGCACCACGCACCAGAGACAAAAGCTGGGCGCTTCGCGGCGAGGAGGCGCTGAAGAAGCCCTCCGGGGTGATGACGACGCATTCGCCGTTGGCATAGAAGTAAGCTTTTGCGATGAGTGCGCCTGAAGCGGCACTCCAGATCGTGACGCCGCCCACTCCGGCGGCGGCGACCAGCCGGTCGTCCGGCGAGAAGCGCACCTCGTTGATGCTCCCCGTCGCGCCCTCAAGGGCTTTCACCACCGTTGCCGTGGACGGATCCCAAATTTTTACGTTGCCGTTGGCGGCGCCCGAAACGAGCAGATTGCCGTCTGACGAGAATGCAAGATCCTCGATGTTTCCACCGTCTTCCGTTGCGGACGCGACCTCGCGAAGTGTCTTTTGGTCGTGCGACCAGATCCGCAACCGATTGTCTTCGCTCGTGGCTAGAACACGTCCGTCCGCCGACAGCGCGAGACTGTCAGTCCAGATCGACTGCCCATCGAACTTCTTGATCGCATAGACTGCAGACAGCCATTCCTTGCCGTCTTCGAACTTGCGCAGTTCCAGTCGTCCGGCCCGATCGGAATGCGCGACGATCGTTCCGTCGCCGGAAATCGCAACCCGGCTCACGTCGCCATCTAAGGTGTAGCTCAGCGTCCGCTTTCCGCTCACCATGTTCACAAGATCGATCTGAGCCGGGCCGGAGAACGCGGCCCTAGTGCCGTCACGCGACATGGCGATGCTCCACAGCTCGCCGATGCGGAAATGGAATTGTTCGTGCGGACCGGCCGGCGGTCGATCCCAAATCGCAGCCGTGTACTGCTCATAGAGAAGCAGCTTCGACCCATCCGCCGGGTACGCCATCCCCGTGAGTTTGTGAAGAAGCGGGGGCGAGCCGACGGTCGTGATATTTCCCGAGCTCAGGTCGATGATCTGATTCAGCCCCTCGGCGGAGGTGGTCGCGAGTTTCGTGCCGCCATCCAGAAAGGCGAGCGACCGCACCTGTGCAGGTGCCCAGACGGCGGTCTCAGGATTTTTCAGCTCCGCTTTCGTCCAGCCGCCGCCCGACGCCGACGGCGGCACCATATCGCTGGAATCGACTGCCGTCGCGCCGAGGTAGCGGACAAGCTCGCCGGTCGCGAGGTTCATGATCTTGGCTTTCGAATATTCCGGAACGACGACATGCGCCGCATCGGGGAATACGGCGAAGCAATCCGATGTATCGAATCCCAGGGCCTTTATTGCCTTGCCGGTCTCGGCGGAATAGACCAGCGCAGAATCGCTCGATGTCACGAGAACGCGATCGGGGCCGTTGACGAAGCGGGCGCAGGGACCGGTCCTCGTGGTGCTGTGTATGCGACGCACCAGCTTTCCGTCGGATGCGTTCCAGATGCGTACCGAGCTGTCGTCCTTGCTCAGCGACAGAAGCAGCTTTCCGTCAGGCGAAATATCGATGTCATCGATATTGCCGTCGTGACCGGAGATGGTTCGCTCGACCTTTCCGGTGGCCACGTTCCACAACTGGAACGTCTTTTTGAAGCTGCCGCGCGCCGCGATCCAGTTGCCGTCGCGCGACAGCGCGATCTGATCGGCATCCATGGTTCTCAGACCGCCCGTTATGGCCCCGGTTTCCGCGTTTAGGATGCTGAGGCCGCTCGTTCCGGACGACAGGATGCGCGCACCATCCTGGAAAAAGATGGGGTTCTGGCCGCTAAAGGCGCTGTTGTTGGTGGTCCACAACGGGTCCATGCTGTCGATCGACCAGAGAACGATCTTGAAATCCAATCCGGACGACGCGAAGCGCTGGCCGTCGGGAGAGAAGGCGACGTTGAGGATACGATCGTCGTGACCCCTGTAGGTGCGGATCAGGCGTCCGGATTCCGCCTCCCACAGCTTGACGGTCGTATCCTGGCTACCCGTCAGGACGAGCTTGCCGTTTGGCGAAACGGCCACCGCATCCACTTCGGCCGAGTGGGGATCGGCGACTCCGACCTCGACTTTGGATTGGGCGGCGGGTTGGGACATCGGAACGAGCACGACTGCCAGCAGGGCCGCCGCCACACTGCTCAACACATGCCGCATCAGCCGTCGTCCCCCCGTCGCTCCCGGCGCCCGGCCCCCGCCCCGGTGCTCTCGGCCCGCGGGGTCAAAGGCTGGCTTTGTCTTTCGCGCCGTGTTGCCCGCACAATATCAAGTAGCAGTCCGAGGTTTGTAAAAGTCAACGCGTTGACTTCTTTCGGGCTTTCCATCATAAGGGCGCCAGCGCGGCGGGCTGAACGGCCCGTGGCGTTATAGAGCGCTGCCCGAGGCTCAGGTTGCCACTTTAAGCAACCCCTTGAAAGTTCGCGGTTTTTCCGCGGCGCCACAGGGCGCGGATCAGACCTAGAGCGCGGAAACCGCGCGGAAAGAGGCCATCCATGTACGCTGTCATCAAGACGGGCGGCAAGCAGTATCGCGTCGCCAAAGACGACGTCCTCACGGTCGAGAAGCTCGACGGGGACGCCGGAGCCAAAATCGAATTCACCGAAGTGCTGCTGGTCGGATCCGGCGACGACGTCAAGGTCGGCAAGTCGCTGCCGTCGAGCGCCAAGGTCACGGCCGAGCTCGTCGAGCAGACCCGCGGCCCGAAGCTGATCGCGTTCAAGAAGCGCCGCCGCAAGAACTCGCGCCGGAAGCGTGGTCATCGCCAGGATCTCTCCAAGATCCGCATCACCGGCATCAGCGCCTAATCGAACACGTGAGCGCGGACCCCGCTGCTCCGAACAGAAGGACCTAACGTCATGGCACAAAAGAAAGCTGGCGGTTCAACGAAGAACGGCCGCGATTCACATTCGAAGCGCCTCGGCATCAAGCGCTACGGCGGTGAGCACGTGATCCCCGGCAACATCCTCTGCCGCCAGCGCGGCACGCAGTGGCATCCCGGCTCGGGCGTCGGCATCGGCACCGATCACACCATCTTCGCCGTGACCGAAGGCACGGTCGAGTTCGAGACCAAGCGCAACGGGCGCGTCTACATTTCCGTGCGCCCGGAGAAAGTCGCGGCCGCGGAATAAGCGTTCCGGGCTTAACCAACCGACGAGGGGGGATGCGCGTCATCCCCCCTTTTTCGTTCTCGGGCATTGGCGTTTCGATTTATGCTGACGCAAGCAACATCCCGGATCCTCATGCCAAAGCCGATCAAGACACGGCGGCTCGTGCTGCGCGAGCTCATGGACAGCGACGTGCCGCAGCTGGCGCACCTCGCCGGTGACTGGGATGTTGCGCGCATGACGGCTCGCATTCCGTTTCCCTATTCAGAGGAGCTGGCGCGCCAGTGGATGGAGACGCTCACGCCGGGAGAGTTCGTACGCGGGACCACCTTCGAAGGCACGCTCGTCGGTGCGGTCGGCTACGTGCCAAACGACGATGGCTCGGCTGAGATCGGCTACTGGATCGGGCGGCCCTGGTGGGGGCGGGGATTTGCAACCGAAGCCGCCACAGCGCTCGTGCGCCACTGTTTTGCGAGCGGCGGCTTCAAGCGCCTCACCTGCTGCCACTTCGACGACAACCCTGCTTCCGCGAGCGTCATCCGTAAGCTCGGTTTCCGCCCGAGCGGCGCCACCACGGCGTGGTGCGACGCGCGGCAGGGCGAGTTCCCGGCGCAATGCTACGAGCTGAACCGGCCTATCGCGGCCGTGCTGTGGAGGCTCACGGCATGAAGTTTCTCGACCTTGCCAAGATCTACATCAAGGCCGGCGACGGCGGCGACGGATGCGTGGGCTTCCGGCGCGAGAAGTTCATCGAATTCGGCGGACCGGACGGCGGCGACGGCGGCAACGGCGGCGATGTCGTGATCCAATGCGTAGACAATCTCAACACGCTGATCGACTACCGCTACCAGCAGCATTTCAAGGCGGAACGCGGCATCAACGGCATGGGAAAGAACCGTGCTGGTGCAAACGGCAGCGATTGCATCGTCAAGGTGCCGCCGGGAACTGTGGTGCTGGCGGAGGACCAGGAGACGGTGCTCGCCGAGATGACGGAGGTTGGGCAGCGCTTCGTCGTCGCGCATGGCGGCAATGGCGGGTTCGGCAACGCGCATTTCAAGAGTGCGACCAACCAGGCGCCGCGGCACGCCAATCCCGGGCTCAAGGGCGATGAGATGACCATCTGGCTGCGGCTCAAGCTGATCGCCGATGCCGGGCTCGTCGGGTTGCCGAATGCCGGAAAATCGACCTTCCTCGCCGCCGTCTCGGCCGCGAAACCGAAAATCGCCGACTACCCATTCACGACGCTGCATCCCAATCTCGGCGTGGTACGCGCGGGCGATCGCGATTTCGTGCTGGCCGACATTCCGGGGCTGATCGAGGGCGCACACGAAGGCGCGGGGCTCGGCACGCGCTTTCTCGGGCACGTGGAGCGCACGCAGGTGCTTTTGCATCTGGTGGATGCGACGCAGGAGGACGTCGGCGGCGCCTACCGTACCGTGCGCCGCGAGCTCAAGGCCTACGGCGGCGAGCTTGCCAAGAAGAAAGAAATCGTGGCGCTCTCGAAGATCGACGCCGTCGATGCCGAGACCCTGACCACGCGCCTCGCGGAGCTGCAAAAGGCAGCGCGCAAGAAACCGCTCGCGCTCTCGGGCGTCTCCGGGGCCGGCGTGAAGGAAGCGCTTTTTGCGCTCACGCGCGAGATCGGCCGCGCGAAGGCGGACGAGGCGGAGACCCTCGAAGGGACTCCCAAGCCCTGGCGCCCCTAGCTGCTCCCTCCACGGACTGCTCAAGGTCTAGGCACGTCTAAAATGCACGCCCTAAGGCAATCTCCGGATTGCAGCGGCCAAAGGGTCATCACACTTCAAAGCTAGCGTGCTGTTTTCACCCCGATGAGCCGCCCTCTCCGCGCTCCCTAGGGCCGGTTGCCTATGCGAAGTGAAGGCATCCGCAAAAAACGGAACAAGTGGAGAGAATTCGATAACTCATGCGGGGTAACCTATTGAAGTCGAACTCGTCATGATCCAGAGATTAACCGTTGCAGAGGGCACTTGGCAGGCCCCGGAAACGGTTCTCACAAGGCCTTAGGGGGTATTTACGGTGCTTTACACGTCGTCCCATCGCGCCGGCGCGAAAGACATGCTGCTTCGTCTCGGCTCCGCGTCGCTGGCGCTCGCTTTATTCACTCAGGTGTCCGCCGTTCCGGCTGCCGCTCAGGAAGACCGCAAATCACGCGTGCAGAAGACGCGCCCCGTCGAGCAGGCGAAGCCGCTCGAGACGGAAGGGCCGCTCCTGATGCTGGTCTCGCTCAATCAGCAGCGCATGTACGTCTACGATGGCAACGGCCTCGTGGTGCAGACGCGCGTCTCCTCCGGCAGAACCGGCCACGAGACCCCGAAGGGCATCTACAGCATCCTCGAGAAGAAGGTCGATCACACGTCCAACATCTATCTCGATGCCAAGATGCCCCACATGCAGCGCCTGACGATGACGGGCATCGCACTGCACGGCGGCATCATTCCCGGATACCCCGCATCGGGCGGCTGCGTGCGCCTGCCGTATGATTTCGCGCGCCGCTTCTTCAATATGACCGATATCAACCAGCGCGTCGTCATCGCGCCGGACGTCAACGCACCGACGCTTTTCGATCATCCGCTGCTGTTCTCCGCGCTTCCCTCCGTCGCATCGGCCGCGCCGACGAACGATAGAGCGGAGAGCACGGGCAGCAAGGCCATCAAAATCGGCGTCGATGCCGCCGAGACACTGCTCGGCGTCGGCACGGCTCATGCCGCCACGGAGCCGGCTGGCCGCACGCTCGAATCCGCCGCCGAAGCCCGCCGGGCCGAGCGCCAGGGCCTCGTCGATGCCATCACGGCAGCCGGCACGCGGCGCGCCTCAGCGGCCGATGCCGAGAAGGCCGCCGGGCGCACCATTGCGGATGCCAAGACGGCCGCACGTACGGCCCAGAAGGAGGCCAACGCTGCTGCCCGTACGGCCTACAAAGCCAAGGCGGAGCTGCAGTCGCAGGAGCGGTCGGTAAAGAAGATCACCGCGCGGCTCGAGGGCAATACCTCGAAGATGCGCGCCGACAAGCTCGAGGAGCTGCGTGCGCAGGACGCAGCCGAGCGTGCACGTATCGCTCCGGCAACCGAGGAAGCCAATCGCACGGCGGAGGCGGCGAAGGTCGCGCGGGATGCCGCAAAATCCGCCGATCAGGCGGTGGCGGATGCACTCGGCGCTCTCAAGGCTGCCAAGGTCGAGATCAAGGACGCTGCCGTTGCCGAAGCCGCTGCCAAGAAGGCTGTCGCAGCCTTCGACCGGCGGGAGCAGAATCGCGCATTCCCCGTGTCCGTGTTCGTGAGCTCGGCAACCGGCCTCGTGCAGATCCGTCAGGGCTTCGAGCCCGTGATCGAGGCGCAGGCAACGATCGAGAACCCGAACGTTCCGCTCGACACCTTCATCTTCCAGGCCGTGGCCTGGAAGGACGACAGCAAGACCGCGCTCAAGTGGCAGGCGACCGAGGTCAACGAGGACACGACCGGCGTCACGAGCTATGACGATGCGGACGTCTCGCCCAAGTCGAAGAAGGCGAAGGCCCCCGAGCAGGTCAAGATGCCTGTGGTCACGGATTCGGCCAAGGCTTCGCGCACGCTCGACCGCATCAAGCTGCCGAAAGAGATTTCGGAGCGGATCGCCGAAGTGGTGAAGCCCGGCTCGACGCTCATCGTCTCGAGCTATGACGTTTCGCGCAGCGAGACGAAGTATGCCGGCACGGACTTCATCGTGCAGATGCCCGAGGTTGTCGCCAAGATCACGAAGCCGACGCCGCGGCCGAAGCCGATCGAGGTGGTCGAGGACGAGGGCGGTTGCTTCCTGTTCTGCTCCTCCTCGTACTCGTCGAACAAGTACAAGGACAAAGAGAAGTACAAGGACCGGAAGCGTCAGCGCACGAGCGGCAAGTCCGCCGTCTGGTAATCGCCGCGCGCATCCCGGCCTTTCCGACAAACAAAAAAGACCCCGGCGCTCAGGCGAGCGGCCGGGGTCTTTTACTATCGGATGCCGCCGAGCGGAGGCGCGCCCAAGGCGTAGCTTCGATCAGATATCCTGATCCTGCGAGATGACCTGCAGAGAGCCCAGCACCGTGCCGCTCCAGCGTTCCACCTTCTCCGGCAGGAATGTGAAGCTCTGCAGCTTGTAGACGAGGCCGCCTTCCATGACGGTCTGCTCCTTGCCCGGAATGGCCATGGCGGGCAGATACGGCGCACAGGACATCTTGGCGACGCCCTTGTTCACTGCGTTGGCGGCCATGATCTCGGTCTCGCCCCGTGCCTTCGCGTTGAGGAAGGCGATCTGGTCGGCCTTGGCGTCGCAGAAGTACCCGCGGACCCTTTCGGCCTGCTCGCTGCCGGCGGAGGCGCCATGCGCCATGCAGACGGCGCCGAGCGCAGCCACTAGCGCGGTCTTTTTCGCGGAAAAAGCGCCGAAGACGAAGCCATCAGGCATTTGGACCTCCAAGGGTTCGAGACGGATCACGGCGCGCAAGCTCCGTGTGCCCTTTCCTCGACGTGTCCGTCCCTTCGCAGGCCGTTTGTTCTTATTTTTCCCGACAGGCTAAGTGAAACTTAGTATCGTAACAACGCAAAAGTTCTTATCGGCTACGGGCAGTGTTGGCACCAGCCCGAGGCTCTCGCCCCATCACGCGATGCGATCCGGCGGACGGCGCAGCCCGCCGAAGACGACCCCCAGCACCAGGCCGGCGACGAACCCTCCGACATGCGCCATGTAGGCCACGCCGCCTTGCTCGGTCTGTGCCGTATCGGCAATCGAGCCGACGCCGCTCACGAGCTGGAGCACGACCCAAAGCCCCAAGACGATAAAGGCCGGCATGGCAACGACCTGCCGCCCCAGCAGCACATCGACGCGGGCTTTCGGGAACATGAGGAGATAGGCACCGAGCACGCCGGCGATGGCGCCGGATGCGCCGACGTTCGGAATGTTGGAAGCGGGATTGACGGCGTACTGCGCGAAGCTCGCGGCGAAGCCGGCCACGAGATAGAATAGGAGATAGCGCACGGGGCCGAAACGATCCTCGACGTTGTCGCCAAAAATCCAGAGGTAGAGCATGTTGCCGCCCAGGTGCATCCAGCCGCCATGCATGAACATGGCCGAGAGCAGCGTCACCGCGTCGCCGGATGGATTCTCGCTGAAGCGGCCCGGCACAAACGCCCACTTTTCGATGAAGGCGTTGCCGTTCTGAAGCTCGAGGAAGAAGACCACAACGTTGATGGCAATCAGCGCGAACGTCACGACGGGTGTCGCGCGCCGTGCGCTGTTGTCGTCACCGATCGGGAACATGGCCGCTCCTCGCATCCGCGCTTGTACTGGCAAGCCAGTGCATCACGATTCACGCCGGGAATTAAGGGCGACGCGTCGTTTCAACGTCCATCTGAGGCGAATTGGGCACATCCCTCGCGCGCCGCTCCGCATGCCGGCTCCTCAGGCGCGGGCCAGATGCACCTCGGCCGGCTCGCCCAGCCCGCGCCGGACCGTCTCGGCCATGGTTGCGAAATGGCCGGCGTCGACGAAGCTTATCTCCGCTGCGGGCAGGTCGCGGCGAACCGCTGCGATCAAGCCTTCGCGCCGCGGCTCGGGAATGACCTCATCCTTGAGGCCGAATACGAAGCGGCTGCCCGGCGCAAGGTTCGTCAGGTTCTCGACCGTGTGCAGCCCATGCATCACACGCGTGAAGTCGGCGAGGCGATAGCCCTTCGTGATGGCCAGCGCCTTGACCTGGGCGGAGGCGGGGCTCTCCCACAACGTCAAGTCGCCGCGGTCCGCGGATGCCACCGAGCACAATCGCGCGCCAATGCGATTGGCGAGCGCCGTCGCAACGGCATTGCCGATGCTCAGGCCGACGACAAGCACTTGTGACGGCTCGAGACGCGTTCGCGCGACGACACGGACGGCATCATCGATCACCGCGTGCACGGCGCGGATGCACAGCTCCGGCTCGGAGCTGACAATGGCGCGCGGCATCTCGTAGCAAGCCAGGAAGCTCTTCGGCACGCAGCGCGACGCGAGCGCCAGCCGGTACGGCATTCGCCAGGGAAGGCAACAAATGACGGTTGCGCGGGGATCGCCGTCGATACGCGAGAAGACGGTGGACGTATCGTCACCGACGGAACGCGGACACAAAAATTCTCGACCCGGAGACTGAAGCATAGCGTCGTGAAAACGCCGCGCGCGCGCCGATTGTTCCAGCCGCCGCCCGGGGGGCTGCGCAATCAGGTCTCGATGACCTCGATGACACCGGGAACGGTCGTGATGCGTCCGATTGTTTTCGCGGAAAGATCGTATTTGCCCTTAGGGGCGATCGGCACCGGGCGCTCGTAGTCCTCGAGTTGCAGCTCGATGGTCGCCTCCCCCTTGCCGGGACGCAGCAGCGCCTTCAGCTGCTCGAGCCCGGTCGGGTTGCGGTGAAGCGTCTCGCCGTCCAGCAGAATGCGGATCACGCGCGGGATTTTCTCGACCGCCTCGTCGAGCGACGCCACGTTCTGGACGCGCATCTTGAGTGCCTCGCCGTCGCGCTCGCCCTCGACGTCGAGCAGCACTGCCGTGCCGGACTCGAGAAGGTTGCGCGCATTGGCAAGCGTATCCGAGAAAATCACGGCCTCGAACTGTCCGCTACTGTCGGAGAACATCGCGAAGGCGAACTTGTTGCCTTTCTGAGAGCGGCGCTCGCGTGCGGAAATGACGATCCCGGCCAGCCGGCCGGCCGCGGCTCCGCGCGCGCTCGCGGCCTCGAAATCCACGTAGCGGCGCACGCCGAGCTTGGCGAGCGCACGCTCATACTGATCGAGCGGATGGCCGGAAAGGAAGAAGCCTACGGCATCGAACTCCTTTTGCAGCTTCTCCATGGGCGTCCAGGTTTCGGCGGGCTTGAGCTTCAGCACGACGGGTGCGGCGCTGGTCTCCATGCCGCCGAGCAAGCTCCCCTGGCCTGTCTGCTCGTCGTCGGCCTTCTTGCCGGCCTCGGTCATCATCTGCTCGACGTTGGCGTAGACGAGCGCGCGGGAGGGCTCGAGCGCGTCGAAGGCACCGGCAGCAGCCAGCGTTTCCAGGGCACGCTTGTTGACGGCCTTCGTGTTGACGCGGGCAGCAAAGTCCGCGAGCGAGGCGTATGCGCCTTTCCGGTTGCGGCTCTCGACGATGGTCTCGACGGCGGACGCGCCGATGTTCTTCAAGGCTGCGAGCGCGTAGCGGATGGCGCCGTGCTCCTCGTTTTTCTTCGGCGGCTCGGCCAGGAACTCGACGGCGGACGCATTGACGCAAGGCGGCAGCACACGGATGCCGCTCTTCCTCGCCTCGGCTGCAAACATGGCGAGCTTGTCGGTGTTGCCGGCGTCGAGCGTCATGGAGGCGGCCAGGAACTCCTCGCGGAAGTTCGCCTTCATGTAGGCGGTGTGATAGCTGACGAGCGCGTAGGCTGCGGCGTGGGATTTGTTGAAGCCGTAACCCGCGAACTTGTCGACCAGCTCGAAGATGTAGGCGGCATCGTCCTTCTTGACGCCGTTCTTCAGCGCGCCCTCGACGAAGCGCGCCTGCTGCTTCGCCATCTCGTTCTTGTCTTTCTTACCCATGGCGCGGCGCAACAGATCTGCGTCGCCGAGGCTGTAGCCTGCCATCACCTGAGCGATCTGCATGACCTGCTCCTGGTAGATGATGACGCCGTAGGTCTCGCGCAGGATGCCTTGCAGCATGTCATGCAGGCAGTCGACGGGCTCCTCGCCATGCTTGCGGTTGATGTAAGTCGGGATGTTGTCCATGGGGCCCGGGCGGTAGAGCGCCACCATGGCGATGATGTCCTCGAAGCGGTCGGGCTTGAGGCGTTTCAAGCTCTCGCGCATGCCCGTGCTTTCGAGCTGGAACACGCCGGCCGTATCCGCTTTCGCGAGCAGATCGTAAGAGGGCTTGTCGTCGAGCGGCAGCGCGAGAAGATCGATGTCGATGCCGCGCCCGCGCTTCACAAGCTCCACGGCCTTGGTCAGCACGGTCAGCGTCTTGAGGCCGAGGAAGTCGAACTTCACGAGGCCCGCGGCCTCGACCATCTTCCAGTTGAACTGGGTGACGGGCATGTTCGACTTCGGATCGCGGTAGAGCGGCACCAACTCGTCGAGCGGGCGGTCGCCGATCACCATGCCGGCGGCGTGCGTCGAGGCGTGGCGGTAGAGGCCTTCGAGCTTCTGTGCGACCTCCAACAGGCGGGCGACAAGCGGGTCGGAGTCGCGCTCCTCCTGCAGCTTGGGCTCGCCTTCGATTGCCTCCGGGAGCGTGACCGGATTGGCCGGGTTGTTGGGAACGAGCTTGCAGAGGCGGTCGACCTGGCCATACGGCATCTGCAGCACGCGGCCGACGTCGCGCAGCACCGCGCGCGCCTGCAGCTTGCCGAAGGTGATGATCTGCGCGACCCGGTCGCGGCCGTAGCGCTCCTGGACGTAGCGGATCACCTCGTCGCGCCGGTCCTGGCAGAAGTCGATGTCGAAGTCCGGCATCGAGACGCGCTCGGGATTGAGGAAGCGCTCGAAGAGCAAGCCGAACCGCAACGGATCGAGGTCGGTGATGGTGAGGGCCCAGGCGACGACGGAGCCCGCGCCCGAGCCGCGGCCCGGTCCGACGGGGATGCCATTGGCCTTCGACCACTTGATGAAGTCGGCGACGATCAGGAAGTAGCCCGGAAACTTCATGCGGGCGATGACGTCCAGCTCGTAGGCGAGGCGCTTTTCGTAATCCTCGACGGTAAAACCCTCGGCGGGCTTCTGCAGGGCGAGGCGCGCGCGCAAGCCCTCCTGCGACTGGCGCTTGAGCTCGGCCTCCTCGGCGGCGGACTGGTCGCCGTTGGGCGCTTTGTGAGCCGGGACAAAGCGCGGCAGGATGGGCTTTCTGGGCAGAGGCCGATAGGCACAGCGCTGCGCGATCTCAATGGTGCTCTCGAGGGCTTCCGGCAGATCGGCGAACAGCGCGGCCATCTCATCGATGGACTTGAAATAGTGATCGCGCGAGACGCGGCGGCGGTTGTCCTCCGTCACCATGCGGCCTTCGGCGATGCAGAGGAGCGCGTCGTGAGCCTCGTAGTCGTCGGGCTGGGCGAAGTAGACCTCGTTGGTGGCGACGAGCGGAATGCCGAATTCGTAGGCGAGCGCGATCAGCTGCGGCTCGATCTCCTCCTCGGCCTTGAGGCCGTGACGCTGCAGCTCTATGTAGAGGTTGCCGTTGAAGACGCGATGCAGCCGCTTCAGGCGCTCCCGCGCGAGATCGGCCTGACCTTCGGAGAGAGCGCGGGCGATCGGCCCCTCCGGGCCGCCCGTGAGAACGATGAGGCCGTCGCGGTGGGCTTCGAGCGCCTCGAGCTTGATGTGCGTCGGCTCGGCCGGGTCCGGCAGCAGGAACGCCTGGCTCGCGAGCTTGATGAGGTTGGCGTAGCCCGCGGGGGTCGAGGCCAACAGCGCCAGCGCGCCGGCAGGGCGCACGGGGGCTGTGTTCTGGCCGTGGCGCGGAAGGCTATTGGTCTCAGCCGCACCGTCACCGAAATCGGTGGCGTAGGTGGCGCCGACGATGGGCTGGATACCGGCGCCGGCCAGCTTCTCCGAGAACTCGAGCGCGCCGAA
>NZ_CADEFI010000002.1:17723-46028 GCF_902826555.1 uncultured Hyphomicrobium sp. | reverse complement strand
TGGAGGCTCGCGCGGGCGGGAATCGTTCTCGCCCAGCATGGCGTCCGGTTCGTTCCCAAAGGGCAGCCGGTGCCGCTGGCGCTACGGGCAGCGCGCCTCGCGACGCTGCCGATCACGATCCTGGCGGCGCCGTTCAACGTGGGCCGGCCCAAGCAGCAGCGCATCTCCTCGGCGCTGGCAGCGCTCGGGCCGTCGTATATCAAGCTCGGGCAGTTTCTCGCCACGCGTGCGGACGTGATCGGGCCGGAGGTGGCGGGCGACCTCAGCCGGCTGCAGGACAAGCTGCCGCCGTTCAGCATGGCGGAGGCGCGGCGTGCGGTCGAGGACGCGCTCGGCGGCAAGCTCGAAGACCATTTCGTGGAGTTCGGCCCTCCGGTGGCGGCGGCCTCCATCGCGCAGGTGCACAAGGCCATCACGCTCGACAAGGACGGGACGCGGCGCACGGTTGCGGTCAAGATCCTGCGGCCGGGCGTCGAAAAGCGGTTCAAGCGCGACCTCGACAGCTACTTCTTCGCGGCGCGCATCATCGAGCGCGTGCACGGGCCGTCGCGGCGGCTGAAACCGGTGGCGGTGGTCGAGAATCTCGCGCGCACGACCGAGCTCGAGATGGATCTGCGCCTCGAAGGCGCGGCGATCTCGGAGATGGCGGAGAACATCGGGGCGGAGGAGCGCTTCCGTGTTCCGACCGTCGACTGGAAGCGCACGGCCAAGCGCGTGCTCACCACCGACTGGATCGACGGCATCCCGATCTCGGACGGCGCACGCCTCAAGGCCGACGGGCACGACCTCAAGGGGCTCGGGCTGGTGGTGCTGAGGAGTTTCCTCACGCACGCCATGCGCGACGGCTTCTTCCACGCCGACATGCACCAGGGCAACCTGTTCGTCGACAAGGCGGGCAACGTGGTCGCGGTCGACTTCGGCATCATGGGGCGGCTCGGGCACAAGGAACGCCGCTTCCTGGCCGAGATCCTCTACGGGCTCATCACGCGTGACTACAAACGCGCGGCGGAGGTGCATTTCTGGGCCGGCTACGTGCCGCCGCATCATCCGGTCGAGGTGTTCGCGCAGGCGTTGCGCGCCATTGGCGAGCCGATCCATGGGCGCACGGCCGACGAAATCTCGATGGCGGATCTCCTGGGCCAGCTTTTCGCCTACACCGAAGTGTTCGATATGCAGACGCGTCCGGAGCTGATCCTGCTGCAAAAGAGCATGGTGATCGTCGAGGGCGTGGCGCGCAGCCTCGATCCGTCGCTCAACATGTGGGTGGCGGCGGAGCCGGTGGCGAAGGAGTGGGTCTCCGCCAACTATGGCGCGCGCGGCGCGGCGAAGAAGGCCGGAGAGGGTGCCACGACGCTGGCGCGCGTGCTGGCCGAGGTTCCGTCCATGCTGGCGGAAGCGGAGCGCGCGTCGGTCGGTCTCGCGGAGATGGCGCGCGGCGGGCTCAAGCTCGATCCCGCGAGCATTGAAAGCATCGGGGAGGCATCGGCCCGGCGCGATCGCTGGACGCGCCTCGCGACCTGGATTGGCGCCTTGAGCCTCGCGGTGCTGGCCGCGAAGTACGTGGGTTGGCTGTAAGGCCCCGTCTCCGCTTTTCGCGGGGTAAGAGAAAAGAAAAGGGCGGCGAGTTGGTGGCTCGCCGCCCTTTTGCATTCAGAGAGCGAGACGCGCCTTACTTCTGGCCCGGCTCCTCCTCCTTGTCCTTGCACTCGAAGTCGAGCTTCACCCACGGCGTGTCGACCTTGCACTTGCCGTCCTTCTTGGTGAAGACGTCGCCGAACTCGCCGGCCATACCTTCGAGGTCGATGCCCTTCTTCTCGTTCTCGGCCACGCTCTGCTCGTCAGTCTTCGGCGCCTCGGCGGCGGGTGCCTCGGCTTTCGGCGCTGTGCTCGCGCCCGGCGCGGGAGCCGGAGCGGCCTCGGCCTTGGGCGCGGCGGGAGTAGCTGCTTCCTGCGTGCTGCAACGCTGCAGATCGGCGGGCGCCTTGGTCCAGACCATGGTCTTCGACAGGAAGCTCAGGCCGGCATAGCCCTTGACCTTGAGCGTGCCGTCCGCGAGCGGCGTGATCTCGACGTTGTAGTTCTTCTTCTTCTCGGGGCTGTAGATCCAGGCGTCATCGCCGCCCCAAACTCCGCTGCCCGTGCTCACCAGATCACCGATGATCTGGCGGCCGCAGCCCTTGGAGTCGGATGCCGGATCCTTGACCCAAATAACATGACCGCAGAGCTTGCCGCCGCAGTCCTTGATCTCGATGGCGCCGCGGCCGGTGTCGTTCATCCACACGCCGAGCGGATCGTTGGCGGCGAGTGCGGGAGCGGACGCCAAAAGCAGGGCCGCAAGCGCGGTGAAGCCAACAGTGTGTTTCTCGAACGGCATAGCTGCCTCCTGGTTGTTGTCACGGTTCCGAACAGCCGCGGATGACCTCGCGTTCCGGCACCCGGACGCTCGCGGCAAGCCCGAAAACCCCGGACCTATCGCAATCCTCAACTCTAACGCAAAAAAGCGCTGTTCCTCCGGAAACATCTCTGCACGGATAACAGCGGAGAAATAGGCCGCAATTCAATCGTCTCGACGACGGCGGCGCTCAAAAAGCCGACCCAGAGCCGGCATGTCCGTGAAGCTATCTTCCGACGGCGTGGGGCGAAATTTCGACCAGCAGGCCGTTATCGAGCACGACGACACGGTCCATTCGTCGCGCCAATTCCAGGTTGTGGGTGGCGATCAACGCCGCCACGCCCTCGCTGCGGAAGAGGCCGATCAGCTCGTGAAACACCAGCTCGGACGTTCTCGGGTCGAGATTACCAGTCGGCTCGTCTGCCAGGATCAGGCGCGGGCGGTTGGCCAGCGCGCGGCAGATGGCGGTGCGCTGCTGCTCGCCGCCCGAGAGCTGCGCGGGACGATGGTCGAGCCTCTCACCGAGCCCGAGCGAGGTGAGAAGCCTGCGCGCCCGCTCCTCTCCTTCACGGCGCGAAAGGCCGAGGATCATCTGCGGGATGGCGACGTTCTCGAGCGCGGAGAACTCGGGCAGGAGCTGATGGAACTGATAGATGAAGCCCATCTCCGAACGGCGCACCCGCGTGCGGCCCTCGTCGTCGAGCGTGGTGCAGTCGCGGCCGGCGACGAGCACATGCCCGGCATCGGGCGTCTCAAGAAGGCCGGCGATATGAAGAAGCGTCGATTTGCCGGCTCCCGACGGTCCGACGAGCGCCACGCACTGGCCCGGCCACACGTCCACCGAGGCGCCGGCCAGCACATGGATCTCGCGCGAGCCCTGGTGGAACGTGCGCTGGAGGCCGATCAGGCTCAGGACAGGGATGTGCTGTGCGGTCATCTCGTGCACGGGCGATTCCCTTTGTCGTGCCGATGCAGGAACATGCTTCTTCCGGACTGACTGGTCATTCGTAACGAAGCGCCTCGACGGGATCCATGCGGGATGCGCGCCAGGACGGATAGAGCGTCGCCAGCACGGAGAGTGCAAGCGCCATCAGCGCGATCGACGCCGTCTCGGTGGGGTTGATGTCGGCGGGAAGGCGCGTGAGGTAGTAGACTGTCGGGTCGAATACCGCCGTGCCGGACACCCAGGCCACGAATTGGCGGATCTCCTCGATGTAGATGCAGAAAACGATACCAATGATGCACCCGGCAATGGTGCCGACGACGCCAATCGATGCGCCCGTGATGAGAAAGACGCGCATGACGGCACCTTTGGTGGCTCCCATGGTGCGGAGCACGGCAATGTCGCGGCCCTTGTCCTTAACCAGCATCATGAGGCCGGAGATGATGTTCAAGGCCGCGACGAGCACGATCAGCGACAGAATGATGAACATGACGTTACGCTCGACCTCGAGCACGGTGAAGAACGTCTCGTTGCGCTGTCGCCAATCCGACACGTAGACGGTCGGGCCCACCTCTCCGCGTATGCGCGCGGAGACCAGGTCCACCGCCTCGGGGTCCTGAAGAATGACCTCGATCATATCGACGGCGTTGCCGGCGGCGAAATAGCGTTGCGCTTCGCCTAACGGCATCAGAATGGTGGACTTGTCGAACTCGGCCATCCCGAGCTCGAAGATGGCCACCACAGGATAGGCCTTCGAGCGCGGCACGATGCCGACCGGCGTCGACGCCCCGCGCGGCGTGACGATGGTAAGCTCGCTGCCGATGTTGACGTTCAGCATGTTGGCGAGGCGGGTGCCGATGGCGATGCCGCGCGACTCGTCGAAACCGTCAAGCGTGCCGTAGCGGATGTTGCCTGCGACGAGCGGCATCGATTTCAGGTCGGTCTCGCTCAGGCCGCGGACGCCGGCCGCCATGGCGCCGCCCCTCCAGGTGACCATGACCGGGCCTTCGACCAGCGGCATGGCGCGGACCACGCCTTGAGCCCGCAATATAGCCTCGGTGATGCCGGGATAGTTCTCAATGCCGCCCTGCCCGCCGATCTGAGAGACGATGATGTGGCCGTTCAGCCCCAAGATCTTGGCGAACAGATCCTTGCGGAAACCGTTCATGACAGCCATGACGATGATCAGCGTCGCAACGCCCAGCATGATGCCGAGAAAAGAAATGGCCGCAATGACGGAGACGAAGCCTTCTTTCCGGCGCGACCTCAAATAACGGGAGGCAAGCAGCCACTCGAATGGCGCGAACGGCTTGGTATCGGTCGTCGCTGCCATTAGGTGCCCTTCCGTTTCTTTCTCGTTATCAGACCGGAACACGCTGATCGATGACGCTCCGGATCGTGCGCTCGATGCCGGCCTCGACCGCGAGCGTTTCACGTGCGCCTGTCTTGCGATCCTTGATCTCGATCTCGCCGGCCTTCACGCCCTTGGGCCCGACGATCACCTGATAGGGCACGCCGATCAAGTCCATGGTCGCGAATTTTGCGCCCGCGCGGTCGTCGGTATCGTCGTAGAGCACGTCGATGCCGGCCGCCTCAAGCCGGGCCTTGATGTCGAGCGAGGCTTTGTCGGTTGCAGCATCGCCGGCCTTGAGATTGACCACGGCAACCTCGAACGGCGCTACCGGCACCGGCCAGACGATGCCCGCATCATCGTGGCTGGCCTCGATGATCGCGCCTGCGAGCCGCGACACGCCGATACCGTACGATCCCATCACGAGCGTCACCTGCTGGCCATCGGGCCCCTGAACACGGCAGTTCATGGGCTCGGAGTATTTGGTGCCGAAGTGGAAAATGTGGCCGACCTCGATGCCGCGGGCGGAAATGCGCTTTTCGGCGGGCACCTCAGCCTCGAAGCGGGCGGCATCGTGCTTCTCCTCGGTCGCCGCGTAGCGCGACGTCCAGTCCTGGAAGATGGGCGAAAGGTCGCCCCAAAAGTCCGTATGCGGGCCGGGGATCTCGCCTTCGATCAAGTCCTTATGGCAGAAGACCTGGCTTTCGCCGGTCTCGGCCAGAATGATGAACTCGTGGCTCAAGTCGCCGCCGATGGGGCCGGTGTCGGCCTGCATCGGCACCGAGCGTAACCCCATGCGGGCAAAGGTGCGCAGGTAGGCGACGAACATGCGCTGGTAGGTCGCCCTGCTCGCCTCTTTGGTCAGATCGAAGGAGTAGGCATCCTTCATCAAGAACTCGCGGCCGCGCATGACACCGAAGCGGGGGCGGATCTCGTCGCGGAACTTCCATTGAATATTGTAGAGGTTCTTGGGCAGGTCCTTGTAGCTCTTGATACCGTCGCGAACGATGGTGGTCACCACCTCCTCGGCGGTTGGACCGAAGAGCATTTCACGCTCATGGCGGTCCTGAATGCGCAGCATCTCCTTACCGTAGGCCTCGTAGCGACCGCTTTCCTTCCAAAGGTCCGCAGACTGGATGGTCGGCATCAGAATCTCGACGGCGCCGGCGCGGTTCTGCTCCTCGCGCACAATGGCCTCGATCTTTTTCAGGACCCGGAGACCGAGCGGAAGCCACGAATAGATGCCCGCCGCCGACTGGCGGATCATGCCGGCACGCAGCATCAGCTGGTGAGAGACGATCTCCGCTTCCTTGGGTGTCTCGCGCAGGACCGGCAGAAAAAAGCGGGATAGGTGCATGGGGTCCTGTCTTATGTTGCAGTGCGAATTCGGGAGAAAGGACGGGCGCCGGGAGCCGTAACCCCAAGGTTTCGGGGAAGCTCCGCAGGCGTCAATAGCCAGGATTGCGGATGAGGGCAATCGAGCATCGCGCGGTGCCCACTGCGGCCCTCGTCCGTGGTCAAACGGTGATGGATGCTCGCTCGCGAGCGAGCACCTGCATCATCCTTGGGCACCTGCGTTTTTTTCTCTCAGGACCCGTGACATAGCGCCGCCGTTCGGCTATGGTGCGCTCGTTCACGTGACAGGGGCGTAGCCAATGAGATCCAGATGGCTCGGGGCCCAGGTCTAGGGAGAAAATGGCAGTCGAACCGGGGTCATGCCTCGGTATCTTCAAGCCAACAATGAGCAGACGGCGCATCAAGCGCCGCTGACACGAGCCAAGAGTGGAAAGAGCAAGGCGCCTGCCTTGCTCTTTGCATTTTAGGGCTCTGTTCGTCCCCTCACCGTCGAAGAATTCCGTCTCACAGCACGAGACACGCCGGTCACGGCGTGACGGCGGCAGGCGGCGCCTGATCGGGCGGGATGTAGAGCCCGAGCCAATCGCGATCGAGCGCAAACCAGACGAACGCAAACGCAATCGCGGCGACGAACGTATTGATGATGACGACACGCCATAGGCGCGGCGCAGCCGGCGCGCTGGCCGGCGTGCCCTCGACCACATCTCCAGCCTCACCTTGCGTCGTGACTCCAAAGGGGAGCACGGCAAACAGGGTCATGAACCAGATCATCAGGTAGAGTGCTATGCCCAGCGAAAGGCTCATTCTCTGATCTCCTTCGATGGGGTCAATTCCGATCAGATCCATCCTAACCGGGTCATGAGACCCGGATCAGACCTGCTCCAACTCCGTCAGCGTACCACAGAAGTCCTTCGGATGCAGGAACAGCACGGGCTTGCCGTGGGCGCCGATCTTCGGATTGCCGTCGCCCAGCACCCGCGCGCCCTGCTCCTTGAGCTGGTCGCGCGCGGCGATGATGTCATCGACCTCGTAGCAGAGATGGTGAATACCACCGTCCGGATTCTTCTCGAGGAACTTCGCGATCGGCGACCCCTCACCCAGAGGCTCGAGAAACTCGATCTTGGTGTTCGGCAGGTTGACGAAAACAACCGTCACGCCGTGCTCCGGCTGCGGCAAGGGATCGGTCACAACGGCACCGAGGGCATTCTTGTAAACGGCGGTCGCGGCGGAGAGGTTCTTTACCGCGATGGCCACATGATTCAGGCGTCCAATCATCTTCCGTTCCTACCCTACGCTCGTCGTCCCACCCTGCGCTTCGGCTCCGTCCCTGCCGCGGGACGGCCTGCTCAACGCGCTAGCCCTTCCCTTCGATCACGCTCACCAGCACCTTGACAATGGGCTTCTTGCCCCAGGCGTTGGCGACGGCGCCGCGGACCCCCCTGCGGACGGCCTCGCCGACCATCTCGACATCGCGGCGACGGTCGCGGGGAATGCTGCGGAGCGTGCCGTCCACCGCCGTGAGCACGATGTCCTCCATCGGGTCGCCATCCGCGTCCTCGATCGGCACTCCGTCGATGACAATTTGCGGCTCGGCGGCCACCTCGCCCCGGCGCGAGAGCGCCAGCGCCACAATGACGATGCCGACAGCCGCCAGCTTCCGCCGCTCGCGCACCGGGCCATCGCCCGAAGGCACGATGAGGCGGCCGTCGCGGAACAGCCGGCCGACCGGCGCATCATCGACGATGCGCAAGGCGCCGGGTGCGAGACGCACCACCTCGCCGTTGTAGGCCACCTGCACCTCGGAGACGCCCGCCTCGCGCGCCAGCTCCGCATGAGCCGTGAGATGGCGCGCCTCGCCATGCATCGGAACGGCGATGCGCGGCCTCAGCCAGGCATAGAGCTGGCGCAGCTCGTCGCGGCGCGGATGGCCCGTCACATGTACGAGCGCGTCGCCGTCCGTCAGCACCTCGACACCCATGCGCACGAGGCTGTTCTGGATCCAACCGACGGCCTTTTCGTTGCCGGGGATGGTACGCGACGAGAAGATGGCGAGGTCGCCTTTGTCGAGCGAGATGTCGGGATGCTCATTGTCGGCGATGCGCGCCATGGCAGCTCGCGGCTCGCCTTGGCTGCCGGTGCAGAGACACACGACCTTCGATCGCTTGACCTCGCTGAACTGCTGCTGGTCGACGTAGCGAAACCCTTGCGGGAGATAGCCGGTATCGATCGCGACCTCGATGACACGATGGAGGGCGCGACCGGCGATGACGAGCTCACGCCCAGCGGCTCGGGCGGCATCCGCCACGGCTTTAACGCGAGCGACGTTGGACGCGAACGTCGTGACGGCCACGCGATGCGGCGCGGCCTTGATGACGTCGGCAAGCGTCTTGGCGACGTCGCGCTCCGAGGGCGACCTCCCTTCGCGCATGGCGTTCGTCGAGTCGCCGACGACGGCCAGGACGCCCTCGTTGCCGAGCGCTTCGAGCCGCGCCGCGTCGGGCGTTCCGCCAATGGTCGGCGTGGGGTCGAGCTTCCAATCGCCGGTGTGTACGACCGTGCCGTGCGGCGTACGGATGGCAAGGGCGCTGCTTTCCGGGATCGAGTGGGACATCTCGAAAAGCTCGATATTGAAGGGTCCGACATTGAAGCGCCCGTTGAGCGGCACCTCGCGGATGGGAATCTGAAGGCGGTTGCCGTACTCGGCGAGCTTGGCTTTGAGCATGCCGGCGGTGAAGGGCGTCGCATAGACGGGGACGCCGAGGCGCGGCCACAATTCGATAACGGCCCCGATGTGGTCCTCGTGGGCGTGCGTAATGACAATGCCGGCGAGCGTACTTTTTTCTTCCTCGATGAAGCGCAAGTCGGGAAGGATCACATCGACGCCCGGGTCGTCCTCACCTTCCGGGAAGGTGATGCCGAGATCGACCATGAGCCACTTGCGGGCATCAGGCGGTCCCATCCCGTAGAGATAGGCGTTCATGCCGATCTCGCCCAGCCCGCCTAGGGCCAAGAAGACCAGCTCATCCTGCTCTTTGGGCCGGTTCCGTTGCGTGCGCTCATCAGGCATTCGCCGTATCCGACCCTTTTCTTTTCAACTGCGGTCTTCCTCAACGCGCGAGGGAGACATCTCCGAACGTGAACCGGCGGACACTGCCTTCGGCATCGAGCAATAGCGCCCCCTCGGCGTCGACACCGGAAAAGGTGCCGGAGATACGCTCAGAGCCGGTATTGATACTCATGGGTTCCCCTAAAGGATGGGAGCGCATTAGCCAAGCCTCCCGAACCGCGGCAAAGCCACCTCCTTCGTCCCACACGGAGAGCCAATGGCCCATGGCTTCGGCGATGCGGTCCAGGACGACGCGCGGCTGGGGGCAAGCGCCGTGGGCGCCCAGGTGCGTGGCAGGGCGGTCCAATCCCTCCGGTGAAGCCGCGATATTGAGGCCTACTCCGATCACGGCGGTGAGACGGGCGGAGGCCGTGCTGCTCTCGATCAGGATGCCGCCGGCCTTCTTGCCGCCGATGAGAATGTCGTTCGGCCATTTGAGGCGGAGGCCGGGCGGCGCGGGGTGCATCGCGGCGTTGAGGGCGTCAAAGACCGCGACGGCAGCCACGAGCGCCAGCTGGTAGGCTCTCGGCTGCGGGACCGCGAGAGTGAGGAGAAGGCTCGCATAAAGATTTCCGGCGTCGGCTGAGGACCAGCTGCGTCCGCTCCGCCCCCGTCCCGCAGTCTGGGCATCGGCCATGATCCAGAGCGGACCCAGCTCGCCCGCCTGTGCGCGGCGCATGGCTTCGGCGTTGGTCGAGTCGACGCTCGCGAGTTGTTCAATACGACTGTGGTTTTTCATCGTGGCTCGGAAAAATCGTGTCGGCGTAAGGAAATGGGAACCCTCATCAATAAGGAGGTGCGACCGAAAGCGCCTTTCGTACAGATAGAATGGTAAGCGGTTGTTAGGATCTAAGGCATAACAATTATGTCAATCGAACACGCAACTTAGCACTTTAGTCGGCCTTCAGCGGCCGTCCCTTCTGAAAAAGTTGGCCTCGATGGCAGCCAAGGAAACACGCGCAGCAAAGAGACGGCGCACCAATAACGCCGGGGTCCTCAAGATGGAGGACAAGGAAGTGCCCGTGCTGCTGCGCGATGCGTCTCAAACCGGCGCCCGCGTGCGGCTGGTGCAGCCCTGCGAGCTCCCGGATCGGGTTACTCTCGTCTCACAAATGGAAAAGATCAACGCGCAATGCGTGGTTGTCTGGCGCCGGGGAAACGACCTGGGCCTCAAATTCGAGTGACGCGATCGCGCGCTGCCGCGCACGTCTCGATCTAGAGCTGAAGCGACTTGGCGGCAGCCGCCGCGGCATCGATCAGCGGCGACGGATAGACCGCGTAGAGCACGACGAACAATCCAGCGGTAATCATCACGAATTTGACGTAAGGCGCCGTGGCGCTGAAGCGCGGCTTGGGCTCGTCGAAGAACATCACCTTGACGATGCGCAGGTAGTAGAAGGCGCCAACGACGCTCGACAGGACGCCAATGATGGCGAGACCGTAGAGCTCCGACTTCACGGCCGCGGCAAAGACATAGAACTTGGCGAAGAAGCCGGCCAGCGGCGGCACGCCCGCAAGCGAGAAGAACAGCATGGCAAGAATGAACGCCATGGGGAGATTGTTTTCCGCGAGGCCCGCCAGCTCGTAGATATCCTCGACAGGCCCCTCATCGCGGCGCATGGCCAGGATACAGGCGAACGATCCCAGCGTCGTAACGAGATAGATGGCGAGATAGATCAGCAGCCCTTCGATGCCGGCTTCGCTTCCGGCCGCGAGACCCACCAGCGCAAAGCCGACGTGCCCAATGGAGGAGTAGGCCATGAGGCGCTTGATGTTGGTCTGGCCGATGGCTGCAAAGGCGCCGAGCAACATGGAGGCGATAGAGAGGAAGATCACAATCTTCTGCCACTGGATGAAGAGCCCTCCGAACCCATCGAAGAGCACGCGCGCCAGCAGCGCCAGGGCGGCGAGCTTCGGAGCGGCGGCAAAGAAGGCGGTGATTGGGGTTGGGGCACCTTCGTAGACGTCGGGCGTCCACATGTGGAAGGGCACGGCTGAGATCTTGAAGGCCAGGCCGACCAGCAGGAACACCAGGCCCGCGATCAGACCGAGGTTGGTCGCGGCGCCAGGGGCGGAGGCCGCCGCCTCGAGACCTGCAAACGATGTGGTGCCGGCAAATCCGTACAGAAGCGAAGCGCCGTAGAGCAGCATGCCGGAGGACAGCGCACCGAGCACGAAGTACTTCATGCCGGCTTCGCTGGAGCGGACATCGTCGCGGCGCACGGCGGCCAGAACGTAAAGCGCGAGGCTCTGCAGCTCGAGGCCGAGGTAGAGGGCCAGGAGATCGCCGGCGGAAATCATCATCATCATGCCGACGGTGGCGAGTAGGATGAGGACCGGAACCTCGTAACGGTCGACCTTGGCCCGGCGCAGGTCATCGAACGACAGCAGGATTGCGAACGCGGATCCCGCAAGCACGAGAAGTTTCACGAAACGTGCAAACGGATCCGAGATGAAGGCATCGTTGAAGGCGCGCTCGGTGCCGGTCTGCGCGAGCAGCAGGGCGCCGGTGCCAACGAGGATAAAAATGGCGAGCCAGCCGGCGCGCTCGCCGCGGTTGGAGTCGCTGTTGCCAGATCGGCCGTTCGCGGAACCACCACCAAAGGCTTCGATCATGAGCAGGCCCATGGCGCCCACGGCGAGCACGATCTCGGGCAGGGCGGCACTGTAGCTCAAGCTCACGAGGTCGGTCATAAGCCGGAATCCTTATGGTACGGGCGTGACGGCGGCGGCCTGACCCGCCGCTTCGAGCGAGGTCACGAGCGCTTTCACCGACACGGCCGTCACGTCGAGAATGGGTGCGGGATAGAAGCCGAACAGAATGGTCAACACGACCAGCGGCGTCATGATCGCGATCTCACGCGGCGTCATGTCGGCCATGGCCTTCAAGGACGGCTTATCGAGAACGCCGAAAATGACGCGCCGGTAGAGATAAAGGGCGTAGGCCGCCGACAGGATGACGCCGCTTGTGGCGATGAATGCAACGTAGGTGTTGGCCTTGAAGGCCGAGAGCAGCGTCAGAAACTCGCCGACGAAGCCCGACGTGCCCGGCAGGCCGACGTTGCCCATGGTGAAGACCATGAAGACGACGGCGTAGATCGGCATGCGCTCGACGAGACCGCCGTAGGCCGAGATCTCGCGTGTGTGCAGGCGGTCATAAACGACGCCGACGCAAAGGAAGAGCGCCGAGGAGATGAGCCCGTGCGACAACATCTGGAAGATCGCACCGTCGATGCCCTGCTGGGTGAAGGTGAAGATGCCCATGGTCACGAAGCCCATGTGGGCAACCGACGAGTAGGCGATCAGCTTCTTCATGTCCTCCTGCACCAGCGCGATCAGCGAGGTGGCGACGATGGCAACCAGAGAGAGACCGAACACGAGCGGCGCAAGCTCGGCGCTCGCATCCGGGAACATCGGCAGCGAGAAGCGCAGGAAGCCGTAGCCGCCCATCTTCAGAAGGATGCCGGCCAGGATGACGGAGCCGGCGGTGGGCGCCTCGACGTGGGCATCCGGGAGCCAGGTGTGCACCGGCCACATCGGCATCTTGACGGCAAACGAGGCGAAGAACGCCAGCCATAGCCAGAACTGCATGTCGGGCGGGAATTTGGTCTGCAAGAGCGTCGGGATGTCGGTCGTGCCCGCGTGCCAGTACATCGCCATCATGGCGAGCAGCATCAGCACCGAGCCCAGGAAGGTGTACAGGAAGAACTTGAAGCTGGCGTAGACGCGGCGCGGCCCGCCCCAGACACCGATGATGAGGAACATCGGGATCAAGCCGCCCTCGAAGAACAGATAGAAGAGGACGAGATCGAGCGCGCAGAACACGCCGATCATAAGCGCCTCGAGCACGAGGAAGGCGATCATGTACTCCTTGACGCGGTCCTCGATGGCCTCCCAGGAGGCCAGGATACAGAGCGGCATCAGGAACGCGGTCAGGATGACGAACAGCATCGAAATGCCGTCGACGCCCATCTTGTACTTGATGGGGCCCAACCAACTGCGTTCCTCGACGAACTGAAAGCCGGCGGTCGTCGGATCGAAGTTGATCCAGATCAGCAGCGAGATCAGGAAGGTGATGATCGTCGTCCAAAGGGCCGTGTAGCGAATGTTCTGCACCGCCTCGCGCGACAGGAAGGCGATGAAGATCGCGCCCGCGATGGGCAGGAACGTCACCACGGACAGGATCGGCGCACCGGAAATGTTCATGGAGCGCCCCCGCCGGCCAGGATGAAGTAGGTCAGAATGGCTGCGACGCCGATCAGCATGGCGAAGGCGTAGTGGTAGACATAGCCGGTCTGCAGCTTGACGATGCGGCCCGTAGCCCACGCCACGCTCTTGGCGGTGCCATCGATGGTGCCATCGATCACGGCGCCGTCGACGCCCTTCCACAGGAAGCGGCCGATGGCAAAGGCGGGGCGAACGAAGAGCCGGTCATAAAGCTCATCGAAGTACCACTTGTTGAGCAGGAACAGGTAGATCGGCTTGAAAACGCGGGCCGTGGCCGCGGGCAGGCCGGGTGCCAGCACGTAGTAGATCACGGCGAGGCCAAGCCCGGACAGCATGGCAATGGTCGGCGCCCATGGCACCCATTCGGGAAGCTCATGCATGTGGTGGCGGATGTCCTTGCCCGGCGCCTCGAACAGGGCCGCGCGCCAGAACTCGGCATAGCCCTCGCCCAGGAAGTAGTGCTGGAAGACGATGCCGGCGAGCACGGCGCCCGTGGCCAGCACGATGAGCGGGATCAGCATCACCCACGGGCTTTCGTGCGCGTGGTCATAGGTGTGATGGTCGGCCCGCGTCGCCCCATGGAAGGTGAGGAACATCAGCCGCCAGGAATAGAACGACGTCATGAAGGCGGCGAACACCAACACCCAGAAGGCATAGTTCGACGGCGTATGGCCGGCATAAGCCGCTTCGATGATGGCATCCTTGGAGTGGAAGCCGGCGAAACCGCCGAGGTGCGGGATGCCGACGCCGGTCAGCGCCAACGTGCCGATCAGCATCATGACCCAGGTGATCGGCAGTTTCTTGGCCAGCCCGCCCATCTTCCGCATGTCCTGTTCGTGGTGCATGCCGTGAATGACCGAACCCGCGCCGAGGAACAACAGCGCCTTGAAGGCCGCGTGCGTGAAGAGGTGGAAGATGCCGGCCGCATAGGCGCCGACGCCGCACGCGACGAACATGTAGCCGAGCTGAGAGCAGGTGGAATAGGCGATGACGCGCTTGATGTCGTTCTGCACGAGGCCGACGGTGGCGGCGAAGAACGCGGTGATGGCGCCGATGAAGACCACCACCTCGAGCGCCTTGGGCGCGAGCTCGAAGATCGGCGACAGGCGCGCAACCATGAACACGCCGGCGGTCACCATGGTGGCGGCGTGGATGAGCGCGGAGACCGGCGTCGGGCCTTCCATGGCGTCCGGCAGCCAGGTGTGCAGCAGGAACTGCGCCGACTTGCCCATGGCGCCCATGAACAGCAGAAGCGCGAGCGTGGTGAGGATGTCGACATCGTAGCCGAGGAACGACATGGTCTTGCCGACCTGATCCGGCGCGGCGGCGAAGACCGCATCCAGATTGATGGAGTCCGTCACGGCAAAGAGGCCGAAGATGCCGAGCGCGAAACCGAAGTCGCCGACACGGTTGACGACAAAGGCCTTGATGGCGGCGGCGTTGGCTTCCGGGTTCTTGTACCAGAAGCCGATCAAGAGGTAGGACGCGAGGCCGACGCCCTCCCAGCCGAAGAACATCTGCAGGAGGTTGTCGCTCGTCACGAGCGCCAGCATGGCGAAGGTGAAGAGCGAGAGGTAGGCGAAAAAGCGCGGCCGGCTGTCGTCCTCGTGCATGTAGCCGATGGAGTAGAGGTGGACGAGGGCGGAGACCGTGTTCACCACCACGAGCATGACGGCCGTCAGCGTGTCGATGCGGAGCGTCCAGGCCGTGTCCAGCTCACCCGAGGTGATCCAGCGCAGCAGCGGCACCTTTGCGGTCTCGCCGCCGAAACCGACGCGAACGAAGACGATCCAGGACAGCACCGCCGCGGTGATCAGGAATGCGGTGGTGATGATCTCCGACGGGCGCGGGCCGAGGAGGCGACCGAACAGGCCCGCAATCAGCGCGCCGGCGAGCGGCAGGAGGACGATCAGTGCGTAGATCATTGAATTCCCCCTGGCAGCAGGCAGCCGGTAGCGGGCAGCGGTGCTGCCTCGCGCCGCGCCCGGCTGGCGAATCTGTTGCCTGCTGCCTGTTGCCTGCTGCGCATCGTCAGCCCTTCATCATGTTGATGTCCTCGACCGCGATAGAGCCGCGGTTGCGGAAGTAGACGACGATGATGGCGAGACCGATGGCGGCCTCGGCAGCGGCGACCGTGAGGACGAACAGCGCGAACACCTGGCCGACAAGATCGGCATGGAAGTGGGAAAAGGCGACGAAGTTGATGTTCACTGCGAGCAGCATCAACTCGACCGACATCAGAATGACGATCACGTTCTTGCGGTTCAAGAAGATGCCGAACATGCCGAGCGTGAACAGGCACGCAGCGACGGTCAGATAGTGTCCGAGCCCGATCTCCATATCTCTGTCCTTGCCCTCCCAGGTCCCGACCGCGCTATCGCTTCGCCGGCGCGTCAGGAATCGCGCTGGCACCGGACGCCACCTTGACCATCTTGACCGCCGTCGCCGGGCCGCGCGCGACTTGATCGGCGATCGACTGGCGCTTGACGCCTTCCTTGTGACGGAGCGTCAGCACGATGGCACCCACCATGGCGACCAGCAGCACGAGCCCCGCGCCTTGGAAGAAATAGACGTACTTGGTGTAGAGGATCTGCCCGAGTGCCTCCGTGTTCGTGGTGCCTTGCGGTATCGGCGCGGCAATGGTGGCGGGCGTCGCGGGAGCTGCCACCCGCGCCACCACAAGCAACACCAGCTCGGCCAGCACCACGCCGCCGACCAGCAGGCCGACGGGAGCATTCTTGATGAAGCCGGCGCGCAATTCGGCGAAGTCCACATCCAGCATCATGACGACGAACAGGAACAGCACGGCCACCGCGCCCACATAGACGATGATGAGCAGCATGGCCAAGAACTCGGCGCCGAGCAGGATGAAGAGGCCGGCGGCGTTGAAGAAGGTCAGGATCAGGAACAGCACCGCGTGCACCGGGTTCTTGGCGACGATCACCATCGCCCCGGAGGCAAGCGCCAGGGTCGCGAACAGATAGAAAAAGATCGCCGTCAGTGCCATTTCCCCTCCACTTCCCTCCCCCACACTTCATATGGGGAGAGGGTTAGGACGAGGGGCAGAAACCGGCGCTGCGGCCTGCTGCTGCCCCTCATCCGTATTCGTCCCATGCCTCCGGCATGAGCCCTCTCCCCGCGTGCGGGGAGAGGGTGATTTCTCACCGGTACGGCGCGTCGAGCGCGAGGTTCTTCGCGATCTCCCGTTCCCAGCGGTCCCCGTTGGCGAGCAAGCGCTCCTTGGAATAGTAGAGCTCCTCGCGCGTTTCCGTCGCAAACTCGAAGTTCGGTCCCTCGACGATGGCGTCGACCGGGCAAGCCTCCTGGCAAAGACCACAGTAGATGCATTTCACCATGTCGATGTCGTAGCGTGTGGTGCGGCGCGTGCCGTCGTTCCGGCGCGGGCCGGCTTCGATGGTGATGGCCTGCGCCGGGCAGATCGCCTCGCACAGCTTGCAGGCGATGCAGCGCTCTTCGCCGTTCGGATAGCGGCGCAGGGCGTGCTCACCGCGGAAGCGGGGCGAAAGGGGGCCCTTCTCGAAGGGATAGTTCAACGTCTTCTTCGGTGAGAAGAAATAGCGCATGGCGAGGAAGAACGCCGAGACGAACTCCGCCAGGAACAGGGATTTCACACCAAGGGCAACGCGCATGGCCCGAGCCCTCCTATACAGATCTCAGGTATTGCAGGACGCCCGCGACGGCAACGACCATCACCAGCGAGAGCGGCAGAAAGACTTTCCAACCGAGCCGCATGAGCTGGTCGTAGCGATAGCGCGGCACCATGGCCTTGGCCATGGCGAACATGAAAAACATGAACACAACCTTGGCCGCGAACCAGAAGATTCCGGGAACGGCGTTCAACGGCCAGATATCGAGCGGCGGCAACCAGCCGCCGAGGAAAAGGATGGTCGCGAGCGCGCACATGGTGGTGATGGCGACGTACTCGCCGAGCATGAACAGGAGATAGGGCGTCGATGAATACTCGACCATGAAGCCGGCGACGAGCTCGCTCTCCGCCTCGACGAGGTCGAAGGGGGGGCGGTTGGTCTCAGCCAGCGACGAGATGAAGAACACGACGAACATCGGCAGCAACGGCACCCAGTGCCAGTCGAGCGCCGACGCGGGCAGGCCGAGCCACGTGCCGACGCCATGCGTCTGCGCGGTGACGACCGTCGCCAGATTGAGTGAGCCCACCAGCAGCAGCACCGTGATGACGACGAAACCGAGAGAGACCTCGTAGGAGATCATCTGCGCGGCGGAGCGGAGCGAGCCCATGAAGGGGTACTTCGAGTTCGAGGCCCAGCCGCCCATGATGACGCCGTAGACGCCGAGCGAGGAGATGGCGAGCAGATAGAGCACGCCGACGTTCAGATCCGAGATGACCCAGGTGCCCCAGCCGTCCTTGTTCATCGGGATGACGGCCCAGGCCGCCAACGCGCAGGTGGCCGTGGCGAGCGGGGCGAGCAGGAACACGCCCTTGTCGGCACCTGCCGGAATTACCGCCTCCTTGAGAACGAATTTCAGGAGGTCGGCGAACGACTGCAGCAATCCGAACGGGCCGACGACATTGGGACCGCGACGCATCTGAACGGCGGCCCAGACCTTGCGGTCCATGAGCAGGAGAAAGGCGACACAGAGCAAGAGCCCCACGAGCACGAGCAGCGACAGCCCGACCGTGACGGCGAGCCAGAGGCCGTACTCCCAGAGCATCGTGATGGTCTCGCTCGACATCCGGCGCTCGCTCCTATTCGGCCGCGGCCAAGCCGGCCTGCTTGCCGGCGGCCTTCTTCAGCGCGCTCATCTCGGCCATGACGGCGGAGGCCCGCGCGATCGGGTTGGTGAGATAGAAGTCCTTCACGGCCGAGCGGAACGCATCGTCCTTGACCGCGCCTTTGCCGGACGCGAGCACAGAGATCACGTCGGCCGGGGCCGGCACCACGCGGTCCAGCGCAGCGAGCTGCGGGGCGTGGTGGTACATGCCGGCGCGCAGGACGTTGATCGAGTCATAGGGCAGCGTGTGCCCCACAAGCGGCGAGAGTGCGCGGATGATGGTCCAATCCTCGCGGGCGTCCCCGGGCGGAAACGCGGCGCGCGCCGTCATCTGGGCGCGACCTTCGGTGTTGACGTAGGTCGCGCTCTTCTCCGCGTAGGCCGCGGCCGGGAAGATCACATCGGCGCGGTGTGCGCCGGCATCTCCATGGCTGCCCTGGTAGACGACGAACGTCTTTCCGAGGCGGCTCATGTCGATGTCGTCGGCACCGAGGAGGAACAGGAGATCGAGCTCGCCCTTCTCGGCGGCGGCGACGAAGCTGTCGACATCCGTCGTCGCTGATTTTTCGGGGACGAAGCCAACGTCGAGCCCGGCGACGCGGGATGCTGCCGTGTGCAGCACGTTGAAGGCGTTCCAGGTTTCTCCCTGGGCGGAATTCTTGCCGGCGGCGGCCGCGATGGCAACGCGGGCAGCAGCAGCCAGCACGGCGCGGCCGTCAGCGCGCGCGATGGCGGCGGAGCCGACGATGACCAGAGGCGCCTTGGCGTCCTTGAGCTTGGCTGCGAAGGCATGCTTGCCGTCAGCGATCTCGGTCAGTGTCTTGCCGCCGGCGCCCAGATATTCATACGGGTACGTGAGGTCGACCTGCTCGCCGATGAGTCCAACGGTGAGCCCGCCCTGGCGCCAACGCTTGCGGATCCGCGTGTTGAGCACAACCGCTTCGAGGCGCGGGTTGGTGCCGACGAGAAGGATGGCGTCGGCGTGCTCGATGCCCGGGATAGTGGTGTTAAAGACGTAGCTGGCGCGGCCAAGCGCGGGATCGAGCTTGGCGCCGTCCTCGCGGCAATCGACGTTCGTCGAACCCAGGCGGTGGAAGAGATCCTTGAGGGCGAACATCTCCTCCGCACCCGCGAGCGGTCCGGCGATGGCGGCGATACGTTTCGGGTTTGCGGCTTTGAGCTTAGCGGCGACGGCGGCCAACGCAGCGTCCCACGTCGCCGGTTCAAGGCGGCCATTGGCGCGAATGTAGGGCTGGTCGAGCCGCTGCGTGCGGAGCCCGTCGGCGACATGGCGCGTCTTGTCGGAGATCCACTCCTCGTTCACGGCGTCGTTGTTGCGCGGAAGAATGCGCATCACCTCGCGGCCGCGGGCATCGATGCGGATCGCCGAGCCGACGGCGTCCATGACGTCGATGCTCTCGGTCTTGCGCAGCTCCCAGGGCCGGGCGTTGTGGGCCCAGGGGCGATGGGTCAGCGCGCCGACGGGGCAGAGGTCGTTCACGTTGGCGCTCATTTCGGAGAGAATGCCGTGCTCGAGATAGGTCGTGATCTCCATGTCCTCGCCGCGGCCGATGGCGCCGAGCTCCGACACGCCGGCGACCTCCGTCATGAAGCGCACGCAGCGCGTACAATGGATGCAGCGATTCATCGAGGTTTTGATCAGGGGGCCGAGATACTTGTCCTCGACGGCGCGCTTGTTCTCCGCGTAGCGCGATCCGCCTGAGCCGTAGCCCACGGCCTGATCCTGCAGGTCGCACTCGCCGCCCTGGTCGCAGATGGGGCAGTCGAGCGGGTGGTTGATGAGCAGGAATTCCATCACGCCTTCGCGCGCCTTCTTCACCACCGCGCTCTTGGTGGAGATGACCTTCGGCGAGTTGTCCTTGTTGGGCGGCAGGTCGTTGACGCCCATGGCGCAGGAGGCGATCGGCTTCGGGCTCCCCTGCACCTCGACGAGGCACATGCGGCAGTTGCCGGCGATCGACAGGCGCTCGTGGTAGCAGAAGCGCGGGATCTCGGCGCCGGCCTGCTCGCAGGCCTGCATCAGCGTGATGCCGTCCTCGACCGTGATCGCCTTGCCGTCGATGATAAGGTCCTTCGGCATGTTGCTGGTCTACTCCGCCGCTTGCCTGTGAGCCGCCTGATAGGCGTCGATGCGGGCCTCGATCTCGGGACGGAAATGGCGGATCAGCCCCTGCACCGGCCATGCCGCCGCGTCGCCCAGCGCGCAGATGGTGTGGCCCTCGATCTGCTTCGAGACGTCGAACAGCTTGTCGATCTCGCTCTTCTCGGCTTCGCCGCGCGACATGCGGTCGAGCACGCGCCACATCCAGCCGGTGCCCTCGCGGCAGGGCGTGCACTGGCCGCAGCTCTCGTGCTTATAGAAATAGGCGATGCGGGCGATGGCCTTGACGACGTCGGCCGACTTGTCGAGCACGATGATCGCCGCGGTTCCGAGCCCCGACTTGAGCTTGGTCAGGCTGTCGAAATCCATGGTGAGATCCTGGCAGAGATCGGCCGGGATGAGCGGCATCGACGAGCCGCCGGGAATGATGGCGAGCAGGTTGCTCCAGCCGCCGCGCACGCCGCCGCAGTGCTCGTCGATGAGCTGGCGCACGGGAATGCCCATCTCCTCCTCGACAACGCACGGCCGATTCACGTGGCCCGAGATCTGGAACAGCTTGGTGCCGGTGTTGTTCGGCAGGCCGAGCGCCGCGAACCAGTGTCCGCCACGGCGCAGGATGTCGCCCACGACGGCGATGCTCTCGACGTTGTTGATGGTCGTCGGCGCGCCATAGAGGCCGACGTTGGCGGGGAAGGGTGGCTTCAGCCGTGGCTGGCCCTTCTTGCCCTCGAGGCTCTCGAGCAGGGCGGTCTCCTCGCCGCAGATGTAGGCGCCGGCGCCGTGCGAGACGTAGAGATCGAAGTCCCAGCCGTGGATATTGTTCTTGCCGATCAGCTTCGCGGCATAGGCTTCGTCGATGGCGCGCTGCAGGCGTTCGCGCTCGCGAATGAACTCGCCGCGGATATAGATGTAGCTCGTATGCGCGCGCATCGCGAAACCGGCGAGCAGCGCGCCCTCGATCAAGAGATGAGGATCATTGCGCATGATCTCCCGGTCCTTGCACGAGCCGGGCTCGCTCTCGTCCGCATTAATGACGAGATAGGATGGCCGCGCGTCAGCCTTGGGCATGAAGCTCCATTTGAGACCGGTCGGAAAACCGGCGCCGCCACGCCCGCGCAGGCCCGAGGTTTTCACCTCGGAGATGATCCAGTCATGGCCCTTGTCGATGAAGAACTTGGTGCCGTCCCAGGAGCCGCGCGACATCGCACCCTTCAATCCCGAGTCGTGCAACCCGTAGATATTGCGAAAGATGCGGTCCTTGTCCTCAAGCAGCATGCAGGGTCACCCTTTGGGTTTCTCGGCCGCGGGCGCGGGGGTGGCATCGCTACCCTGCAGCTCGGGAAAACGAGCGCGCCAAGCGCCAAGCTTCGATCCGTCGTAGAGCGTGGGATCGGTCAGCGCCGTCGGTGCGCCTTCCGGCGATGAGGTCTTGCGGCCAATCTGCGAGCCGGTCTTGGGCGGCGTGCCACGGGCAAACGCGCCGAGAACTTTGTCGAGCGACTCGGGCGTCAGATCCTCGTAAGTGTCCTTCCAGATCTGGACGACAGGCGCGTTCGCGCAGCAGCCTAGGCATTCGACCTCCTCCCACGAGAAATTTCCGTCCTCGGACAGCTCATGGGGGTGCTCGGCAATGCGGCGCTTACAGACGTCGATCAGCTCTTCCGCCCCGCGCAACATGCATGGCGTCGTGCCACACACCTGGACGTGCGCCTTGGCGCCGACCGGCGAGAGCTGGAACATCGTATAGAATGTCGCCACCTCGTAAGCCCGGATGTAGGCAACGCCGAGCATATCGGCAACGTGCCGCAACGCCGGCTCCGGCAACCAGCCGCCGGCCTGCTCCTGCGCCCGCCAGAGCAAGGGAATGATGGCCGAAGCCTGCTTGCCCTCGGGAAACTTGGCGATGGTCTCTTTCGCCCAGGCCAGGTTCTCGGGCGTGAATGCAAAGTCGCGCGGCTGGTCTGAACTGAGGCGGCGGACGGCCATGCTGGCTCCCCAAAACGGATCACCCGCGGGGCTTCGAGGCAGCACGGAAAGATCTCGGTGCACCTACGCCCGGATCGTCCGCGACCTCTCCACGCACTCCCCCGCTGAAGTCTTTTGTTCAACTACGTCTATTGCAGCGCGAAAGCAAGCACGCACGGTGCCGCGTGACACTGCACATTCGTAGGGACGCGCGCGCTCGGGATGCGGGATCCTAAAGCCGATTCCAGTCGTCAGAGATGAGGCCGATTGCGAATCGAATCGTCCGTGCTCACGTCAACGGCAGACTGAGCCAACCCGTGATCAGAAGCACGGTCGCGATCGGCGCGAGAAAGAGCGAGATCTGCGAGCCGACGCGCAGAAACCCGGTCCAAAAAATCGCGAGGAAGATGCCGAACAGGACGATGACCCAACCGCCAGCCTCGGCGCCGCGCGTCGCGGCGAAAAACAACGCGACGACAATGGCGAACAAACCAAGCAGCACGGGGATCGCGGGGAAATCTATCTGCAGTGCGCCCATCGGCCATTCGTGGCGGTAGGCAAAGAAACGGTAGGTCGCAAGCGAGAGACCCCAGCCCAGTGCGGCGACGGCAAGCAAGAACAGATTGTCGATCATTCGGCCCTCCCCAAGGTCCCCAGCTGCCGCTTGCGGCTCGCGGCGCGGCATGTTTTCAGTGTGATTGTGTCACGATTTCCGTGTCTTCACCAGTCTTCGCTCAGATCCCGGTGAAGCTTGAACCCGGCGCCGGGCACGACATCCTGGGATGCGGCCCCGGCAAGGCTTGCCACCCCCTCCGCAAGACGCCATATTCGCCCCGGAGGCTGGCGGCGGACGAGACCATCGCCAACCGGGTCAGGTCCGGAAGGAAGCAGCCCTAACGACAGGTGCACGGGTCGTTCGTCAGCCTCTTTTTGCCGCTCACGCCCGCACAGCGGGCTCCGCGGGGGCGGCGCACTGGCGCCGGGTCGCCTTGCTCCCCGGCCCTCCGGGCCGATAGTGTCGAGCAAGTGGCGAGGCGGGATGGCTAAAAAGAAATCGGAAAGCGTCGGTACTGGAGCGGGCGGCTCGGAGAGCGTGGCGGCCAAGCCTTATGTCGTGCTCGCGCGCAAATACCGCCCGCAGACGTTCGACGACCTCATCGGCCAGGAAACGATGGTGCAGACGCTGCGCAACGCATTCGCGTCGGGGCGCATCGCACACGGGTTCATGCTGACTGGCGTGCGCGGCGTCGGCAAGACGACGACGGCCCGCATTCTCGCACGTGCGCTCAACTACGAGACGGACGCCGTCAACCAGCCGACCATCGACATGCCGGAGCTCGGGCGGCACTGCGCTGCCATCATGGAAAGCCGGCATCCGGACGTGATCGAGATGGACGCCGCCTCCAACACCGGCGTCGACAACATCCGCGAAATCATCGAAAGCGCCCGCTACCGGCCCCTCTCGGCGCGCACCAAGGTGTTCATCATCGACGAGGTGCACATGCTCTCCAAGGGCGCGTTCAACGCGCTCCTGAAGACGCTCGAGGAGCCTCCGGGGCATGTGAAGTTCATCTTCGCGACCACGGAAGTGCGCAAGGTGCCGGTGACGGTGCTGTCGCGCTGCCAGCGTTTCGACCTCCGGCGCGTGGACGTGCCGCGCCTCTCGCAGCACTTGAAATCCATCGCCACCAACGAGGGTGCTTCCGCCGACGACGACGCATTGGTACTGATTGCGCGTGCCGCCGAGGGCTCGGTGCGCGACGCGCTCTCCATCCTCGATCAGGCGATCTCGACCTCGTGGGGCGAGCGTGACGGCGGCACCGTGACGGCGGCCGCGGTGCGGGCGCTGCTCGGACTTGCGGACCGGGGGCGCATCTTCGACCTCCTGGATCTCCTGGTGGCGGGGCAGATCGCAGAGACGCTCGCGGCGCTGGACCGCCTGTTCCAAGACGGCGCGGACGCGGCACAGGTGCTCGCAGACCTTGCGGAAGCCGTGCACATCACGGCGCGCATCAAGGCGGTCGGACCCGAGGCGGCCGGCGATGGGCTGTCGCAGGACGAGAAGCGGCGCGCGGGCGCGCTCGGCGAGCGGCTCTCGATGGCGCTGCTGGCTCGTCTCTGGCAGATGCTGCTCAAGGGAATCGAGGAAGCCGGCAAGGCGTCGAACCCGCTCGCTGCTGCCGAAATGGTGCTGATCCGCATCGCGCATACGTCCGACCTGCCGCCGCCGGACGAGATCATCCGTATGCTCGGCGGAGCGTCCGAGGCACGCCGTCACGGCACACGGCCCGCCTCGTCAGCGCCGCAGAGCGCGGGCGCAACGGCGGAAGCGCGACCCGCCGAGGCGCCCGCATCGAGCCTCGAGTCGGAGGACCCGAGCGATTTCGACTTCGGGCCGGATGGATCAGACGATGACACCGGTGACGAGGATGGAGAGCGGCGGGCCGTCAGTCCCGCCGTGTCGCTGCGTCCCCTCAACACATTCGCGGACGTGGTGGCGCTGGCGGGCGACAAGCGCGACGCGAAACTCAGGATCGCGCTCGAGGAGCACGTAAGCCTGGTGCGCTTCGACGGCGCGGCAGGCGCCATCGACCTCTTCCTGTTGCCAGGCGCGAGCAGCGACGTCGGCAACGATCTCCGCGAGAAGCTCAACAAGTGGACCGGGCGGCGCTGGATCGTGGCGTTGTCCAAGGCGCGCGGAGAGCGGCCGATCGGGGACGTGCGCCGCGAGCGCGAAGCGCACGAGCTTGCGGCTCTCAAACGGCATCCGGCCGTGGCCGCCGTGCTGGCGGCATTTCCCGACGCCGAGGTGTCACCCGTGCCACCCAAGGCGCGCGAGCGCGACGACGACAGCAAGGCGGGATGAGCCAAGGTCGGCGGATTTAACGACCCTGTCGAGATCAGGAAGCGGTGCGGCCGCCCGGATACGGACGGCCGCTCCACTATTTATTGCTCATAGGACGCCGAAGCGGTTCTGGAGCGGCTTTCCATCGGGCCAGAACGGTGTGTCCTTGCCCTTGTCGAGCGTCTTGTCGCCGTCGATGTCACAATAGAGCGAAGCCCTTTGTCGCCGATCCATTCGGCTGTCCTGCGAAAGCAACGCGTGAAGACGTCTATCGCTCTTTCACAAGCGATAACGTCTGTTTCAAGCGAATTGAGTTTTCATCTTCGGAATATTGAAGTATTGGCGCTGGCGCCATGGGATTGTTCTTAGGGAATTGTCCGTACTTCCATGGCGGCACGCGTGCGGCAGCGCGCTGGTCCGCAGGCCGTGCAGGCGCCGGTCTGCTCGCTCGGGAACTGCTCCCGATTTTCGGCGAAGCGCGCGCGACCTCTCCCGAAGACTTTGCAGTAATGTTATAGCGTCTCCAGCTCGGGCCAACTTCCGTCCCGGGTCGACAAAGGTCCCAGGAGACACGCATGCGTTCTTTCGTACTGCCCGCCCTCGCGCTTTCGCTCGCGGCCACTCCCACCTTCCTGCTTGGGGCCGGGTCGGCCCTTGCCGCCTCGGAAGGCAAGTTCTCGAAGGCAACCGTCGACGGTATCACCAAGTCGCTTTCGGCGGACGGGTGCAAGCTCGGTGAGATCAACTCGGGCGATGGCTTCTACACGGTCTCGAACGCGGAATGCGCGGACGGCAAGTACAACGTCACCGTCGATACCAACTTCAAGATCACCGACAAAAAGAAGAAAGACTAGCGCGCGCCTTCTCCCACATCAGGACGCGACAAAGCTCTCTGAACTTGGCCGGGGTCAAACCCGGCTCTTTTTTTTGCCGCCGGGGCGCCGCTTGCACTCTAAAATGCGGAAGGAGCAGGCGCCATGGACGATCCTTTCGATCTCGAGCGTTTCGTCCGGGCACAGGTGCCTGTGTACGAGACCGTGCTCAATGAGCTCCGCGCCGGCCGCAAGACGACGCACTGGATCTGGTTCATCTTCCCGCAGGCGAAGGAGCTTGGCCGCAGCGAACGGGCCGTGCACTACGGCATCGGCTCGCTCGAAGAAGCCCGGGCGTACCTGGCTCATCCCATTCTGGGCCCGCGGCTCAAGGACTGCGTGGAGCTGGTCCTCTCTCATCACGACGTGCCGCTCGAGCATATTCTCGGCGGCGTCGACGCCATGAAGTTCCTGTCTTGCATCGAGATCTTCAGCGACGCCTGCGGGACCGACTGGCTGCGGCGATGAGGCGATGCGACGGCCGGGATAATGCTCTAGTCTAGCGGCTGACGAACGCCGATGACCGAGAGGAGGGCCGATGAAAGACCTGATGGGCATGATGAAGCAGGTCAAGGACATGCAGGAGCGCATGCAGCGCCTGCAGGAGGAGCTCGGCGCCATCGAGGTCGAAGGCTCCGCGGGCGGCGGACTGGTGGCGGTGACGCTGACCGGCAAGGGGGACATGAAGCGCGTTAGGATCGATCCCTCGCTGATGAAGCCGGAGGAGGCCGAGATCGTCGAGGACCTGATCGTCGCCGCAACCGGTGACGCCAAGTCCAAGGTCGAGGCGCGGCTGCAAGAGAAGATGGCCGAGGTCACGGGCGGGCTGCCGCTGCCACCGGGCATGAAGCTTTTTTGACGCCGTGACGCCTCGGCGCCGGCTCTCGCCAGAAAAAAATTCGCGTCCAAATCCCCCGAAGCCGTTTCCAACTGTTGAAATCCGGGGGGTTGTGCCCTATTTGCGGGCGCTTGCTCAAAGTGCTGCGCACGCGAGCTGACCTTTTGACCGTGATCGCGTCCGGTCCAACCCATCCGACGCGCCCATCATCGTTTAAGGGAGCTTTGCCTTGGACAGCGTTCTCATCATTGGTGCCGGTGCGGCGGGTTCGGTGACGGCGCAGAAGTGCGCGATGAACCGCGACGTCTTCAAGACCATCCATCTCGCCTCGCGGCGGCTCCAGAGCTGTCAGAACGTGGCCGCGCGCTGCGTGACGCCGATCGACATCTCGCAGGTCGATGCCGACAAAGTGGATGAGGTGGTGGCGCTGATCGAGAAGGTAAAGCCTGACCTCGTGATCAACATGGCGCTTCCCTACCAGGATCTGCCGATCATGGATGCGTGCCTCAAGACCGGCGTGCACTACATGGACACCGCCAACTACGAGCCGCGCGACGTCGCCAAGTTCGAGTATTCGTGGCAGTGGGCCTACCAGGACAAGTACGCCGGCCGCGGTATCATGGCGGTGCTCGGCTGCGGGTTCGATCCGGGCGTGTCCAACATCTTCTGCGCCTACGCGCAGGAGCACCTGTTCGACAGCATCGACACCATCGACATCATCGACTGCAACGACGGCAGCCACGGCAAGTCGTTCGCGACCAATTTCAATCCGGAGATCAACCTGCGCGAGGTGACGCAGCGCGGAAAATACTGGAGGGACGGCAAGTGGATCGACATCGATCCGCTGACGATCTCGTGCATGATCGACTATCCGGAAGTCGGCCCGCGCAAGAGCTACCTCATCTATCACGAGGAGGAGGAGAGCCTCGTCAAGAACATCCGCGGCCTGAAGCAGATCCGCTTCTGGATGACGTTCTCCGACAACTACATCAAGCACCTCGACGTGCTGCAGAGCGTGGGCATGACGCGCATCGACCCCGTCATGTACAAGGGCACGCCCGTGATCCCGATGGAGTTCCTGAAGGAGCTTCTGCCGCCGCCGTCATCGCTCGGCGAGGGCTACACGGGGCGCACCTCCATCGGCTGCATCATCGACGGCACGAAGGACGGCAAGCGCAAGACAGTGCTCATCTACAATGTCTGCGACCATGCCCAGTGCTACAAGGAGACCGGCGCGCAAGCCGTCTCCTACACCACGGGAGTGCCGCCGGTGGTGGGCGCGATCCAGATGTTCGAAGGGGCGTGGACCGGCAAGGGCGTGTTCAACGTGGAGCAGCTTCCGTCGAAGCCGTTTCTCGACGAGCTCGGCCAGCAGGGGCTGCCGTGGCACGTGAAGGACATCACGCCGGCCGACCAGGCCGAGCTGTTCGCCGTGAAGACCTGAGGGTTTTACCACGACGCAAATGGGCGGCTTCGGCCGCCCATTTTTTTGTTCCCTTTCCGCGTCATTCCCAGTGA
>NZ_CADEFI010000002.1:0-17623 GCF_902826555.1 uncultured Hyphomicrobium sp. | reverse complement strand
ATGGGCGGCTTCGGCCGCCCATTTTTTTGTTCCCTTTCCGCGTCATTCCCAGTGAGATGCGCCCGCGGCGCATCCGCTGGGGGAAGCTGAATGCAAGAGACGGCGCAGGGGCAGCTCGCGAGTTCGGGAGCGGAGGCGTCCGCCGGTCCGGTGATCGTGACCGTGCACGGCACGAACGACGCGCACCCCGACGACGACGGCGAGCGCTGGTGGCAGCGCGGATCCAACTTCACGCAGCACCTCGTCTACCGGCTGTGGGAGCGCGGTGTTGCCAATGCGGAGATCCTGCCGCTGCACTGGTCGGGCATGAACTCCGACTACGACCGCCTCAAGGGCGCCGAGCAGCTTGCGCGTGCACTCAAGGCGCTCGACAAGGCCGGGCGGCCGCATGCCGTCATCGCGCACAGCCATGGCGGCAACGTCACGGTCGAGGGGCTGACGCACGCGGGTCGTTCTGAGCATCGCGGCGGTATCGTCAGCTTCGGCACGCCGTTCTTCAAGCGGCGCCTCAAGACCGTGCCGATGCTGATCGCGGCATTCCAGACGCTGCTCGGACTCGTCATTCCGCCCATCATGCTGTGGTACCTGCTCGAAATCCTGCCGTCGGACTCCAACAAGAAGATCGAGGCCGTGGTGTTTTTCGGCGGACTGGCCGCACTCGGCGTGTGGAGCCTGATGGCTGGCCTGCGCAAGCTCGGCCGATCCCATCTCGCAGCGCGGCTCTTCCAATCCTCGCTCGCGCCCGAGCAGTGGCTCGTCGTGCACAGCCCGCGCGATGAAGCCATGCAGCTTCTGGAAACGGCGGCGCAGATCTCCCCGCAGTACGTGACGACGGCCGCGGCGATGCGCGCCCTCACGGCCTTTGCCTCCCTCGCCGGCGTGGTTGCAACCGTCGCGTTCTTCATCTGGACCGGCAGCTATTTCATGGCCCCGATCATCGAGAAGCTGAAAGCCGGAGTCTACGGATTGGCGTTGGGTGCCGACTTCACCTTCCTGCTTCTCGCGCCCGTGATCTACGGCGCGGTTTTCTTCGCGATCTGGGTCATCGCGCGCGCAGGCGGGGCATGGCTCTATGCCAGGATGCTGACGGGCGCGATCCACGGCGGGGTGCTCGGCGCGGCGTTCGGGGGCGATGGGCTTTACAAGCTCGTCGGCGTCACTCGGCTTCCGCCCTACCTCATCAGAGCGCGCGAGGAGCGGATAGACGCCTTGGATCTCGGCGGCATCGACGATGCGGCGCTGTTCGTCGCGGCACAGGGTCTCTACAACAGCGTCGTCGCCAACGACGGACCCGAGGGCGGCATTGCGCATCCCGACGTCATGTGGAAGCGCTTGAGCGATGCGCTCTATCACAACGCCTATATGCGCGACGACGACGTGGTGACCGGCGTCGCCAATCATCTCGCTGCGATGTGGCGGCGGCCACAGAGTCAGCCCTAGCTGCGGCGGCAACGCGCTTTTTCTCGATGCGAGACGAAGAAAAGTTATCCAGGGCGGGAATAATTTCTTCGCCCGCGTTTGGGCGGGTGCGCCAATTGCGGCGTTGCCCGACCTCAATTGAATCACAAGAATCACAGATCTGAACGCTGCGATTCTCATTGTGACGGGGGACAGCCATGGCTCATCTTTCTCAGAAGCTCGCGGAAATGCACCGCCGGCTCGCCGAAAATACCCAGGAGGAGCAAGCGCTCATCCGCGCGCTCGATGCGGCGCTCAACCATGTCGACGACAAGCTGCTGTCCGAGATCCGGCAGGTTACGGCTCATCACGAGGCGCGGCGCGCCATGATCATGGGCGAGTTGCAGCAGCTTGCGGGGCGGCTCTGCGCGATCCCGCTCACGGCGAGCGAGCCGCTGACGGCGATCGAGGCGGACGTGCATCCGAAGCCGCTCAACGGCCATTCGAACGGGACGACGCATGCGCCCGGCAACTGGCGCATCGCGGCGCAGAACATCCAGGACGATCTCGACTTCTACAGCGATGCTCCCCATCCGAGCCACTGAGGAGCTGCGGGCCGTAGGGCGCGCGGCGCCCCACTGGCGGCGTTTCGAGCGTCGGGCATCCCGATAGCGCGCCCCGTTTTCCGGGGCCCCGCGTCGGGAGTTCGGCGCCGCACGGTCTGGAAGTCGTCATCCGACGATGCCATATAGCGCGCTCCGCCTTCCTCGCCCCGAGGACGACGCGTCTTTGGTAGGACCATGAGCCCGAAACTTCCCGACGACATCCGCACCCCGGCCTACGTGCTCGACGTGGCAGCGCTCAAGCGCAACCTGGAGACCGCAGCCCGAGTCAAACGCGAGGCGGGGGTGAAGATCCTGCTCGCCACCAAGGCGTGGGCGATGCCAGCGGCGTTTCCGCTTCTCAAGGGCACGCTCGACGGCACGACGGCGTCGGGCGAGTACGAAGCCCGCATGGGGCGCGAGGAGTTCGGCAAGGAGGTCCACGTCTATGCGCCGGCGTATGCGCCGGGCGAGGTCGAGCGCCTGACGGCGATCGCAGACCATATCTATTTCAACTCGCCGGAACAGATCGCGCGGGGGCTGCCGCTCGCAAAAGCTGCGGAGCGCGAAGTCGGCATTCGCATCAACCCCGGCTATTCGAACGCGACGCTCGGCGGCGCGCTGTACGACCCGTGCGCGCCAAACTCGCGCTTCGGTACGACGGTTGCGGAAATCGACCAGCTGCCGTGGGACGCCATCGACATCTTTCACGCGCATGCGCTGTGCGAGTCTCTGGCCGAGGGGTCGGTGGGGCTCATCCAGCACGTCGCGCAAAACTTCGCCCCCTACCTGCGCCGCGTCAAAGCCGTAAATTTCGGCGGCGGGCATTTCATCAACAAGCCCGGCTACGACGTGGGGAAGCTGATCGCGGCGCTCAAGGCGTTCCGCGCCGAGTTCGGGGTCGAAGTCTATCTGGAGCCGGGAGCCGGCCTCGTGGTCGATACCGGATATCTGGTGTCGACGGTCATTGGCATGCACCGGAACGAGCGCGACATCGCCATTCTCGATGCGTCGGCCTCGACCCATATGCCGGACGTGCTCGAGGTGCCTTACACGCCGCCGGTGCTCGGGGCCGAGAAGCCCGGCGTGCTGGCGCACAGCTACATTCTCGGCGGCAAGACCTGCATGACGGGCGACATCATCGGCGAGTACTCGTTCGACCGCCCGCTCGCGCCCGGCTCGCGCGTGGTGTTCGGCGACATGATGCAATACTCGTTCGTCAAGAACACCACCTTCAACGGAACGCCGCTGCCCGATCTCGCCATGCTGCACGAGGACGGGCGCTACGAGGTGGTGCGCTCGTTCGGTTATGAGGAGTTCCGGCGTCGACTTGGTTAAAGACCGCGCGTGCGGCTTCACCCTCGTTTCACCCGGCTCCTGGCGATGCTAAGGAACCGCAGGCCCCGCCTGTTGAAATGAGGTCGCGGAACGATGGCGCGTTGCAGACTGGCGTTGATGGCCGCGCTTTTCGTTGCGATCGGCAGCGTGGGAGCTCAGGCGCAGCAGCCCGCCGCCGGCGACGGCGTCTCGCCGGGCGAGGCGATTTCGGTCACCTCCAACGCCAAGATCCCGGACGACTTCAAGCTCAACATCCTGATCCGCTCGACCGTGATCGCGGTCAATCAGGCCAACAAGACGAACAACTATGCGGTGCTGCGCGGCCTCGGTTCTCCGCGATTCCAGGAGGCGAACAGCGCCGAGAAACTGGGTAAAATTTTCGAGGCTCTGCGAAGCACGAAATTCGATCTTTCGCCGGTCCTGTTCTTCACGCCGAAGCTTTTGCAGGCCCCATCGCTGGACGGCGGTATGTTGAGGCTGACCGGATTCTTCGACACCGCTCCGCAACGCGTCTCATTCGACATGCTGTTCGAGGACGTCAAAGGCGAGTGGCTGCTCTTCGGCCTCAACATCGCCACGCAGCCCTCGCCGGCCCTCGGCGCGCGCGAGACATCGCCTGCGGCGCCAGCACCCCAGCCCCACGATTTGCAGAGAAAGTGAACTCGGCGAAATCCGTAACCCCATAGAATATCGCCATTCTCCTTCGGTAATCTTTGTCTCCCTCATGCAACAGTAAAAATTTGATTGACGTTCAGGTTGTATGTCCAGCGTTGATATGTGCACTGACCCTGCGTTAATTGTGGACAACCTGTGGATAAATTGTGCGCAAACCGTGTCCGGACGTTCCGGCGAGGGAACAAAAAAGGGAAAAACCACAGGCCGCGTAAGTGTTTGTGGAGTTGCGTATCATGCTCACGCAAGACGGGGTTGCGGAGACACGGCAGGGGAACGGTCGCCTCTCACACAGACTGCTCGGAACGATCAGCGCGCTGGCGCTCAGCGTCGCGGCTTTTGGGGCGGGGTCCGGGACGGCATACGCTGTCGAATGCGTGACCAACGTGACCTACGGCACCACGACGGTGACCGGCGACCCTGCAACTGCGACGCCCGGCGATGCGGTCACCGACGTCTTCTTCGAGGGGACGTTTTTAGGAACTCCGCTGGGTCCTGCGGCGCGGTCGGACAGCCTGGGCGACGCCATCGGATTCATCGCGCTCTTCCCTCTCACCAACGGCGCAATCCTCGGCCAGACAACAGATCAGTTCGTCGCCGAGCTTCCTGCCGGCATCGACGTCGTCAGCTCGGTTACGCCGCAATTTTCGGGGAGCGGCGGCGGCCCGGCGGACAACACGCGCATCGCGTGCGGACCGGGCACCGTGGCCGGAGCGGCCGGCGACTCGGTATTCGGCGTCAATAGCCAGGCCGCGGGAACGGGCGGCGGCAATACGGTCGTCGGCAACGGCATCGACATTCTCGGCAACGGCGCCAACAACACCGTGCTCGGCACCGGTCATCAGGTCACGGGCGACAGCAACTTCGTTGCAGGCGATCCGAACATCGTGGTCGGGTCCTTCAACAATGTGGCCGGCAACGATAACTTCGTCGCGGGCTTCGCCAACCAGGTGGGCGGCAACCTCAACGCCGTGGTCGGCATCGGCAATCAGGCCGCGGGCAACGTCAACATCATCGCCGGCATCGCCAACCAGGCGGCGGGCAACCTGAACATCGTCGGCGGGGTCGGAAACCAGTCGACCGGCAACGTCAACCTCATCACGGGCGACAACAACCAGAACACCGGCAACCTCAACGTCATCGACGGCGACGGGAACCAGGTCACCGGCAACGACAACAGCGCGTCCGGAAACAACAACTTCATCGGCGGCAACGCCAATTCGGCCTCCGGCGACAGCAACATCATCATCGGACAAGGCAACAATCCCGCAGCGTTTGTCAGCGACAACACCATCATCGGTGACGACAACAACGCCATCACCTCGAACAGCAACACCATTATCGGCGACCAGAACACCGTGGGCGGCTTGGGCGCCCACAACGTCATCGGCGACCTCGCCACCGTGACCGGATTTCAGAACGTGGCGGTCGGACAGGGTGTCCAGGCGAGCGGTAACAACGCCGTCAGCATAGGCACGAGCGCCAACGCCGCCGGTGACGGGAATGTTGCCGTGGGCAACGTCGCGCAGGCGACCGGACCGCGCTCGACAGCCGTGGGCGGCGACTCCGAGGCAACCCAGTTCGGATCGACGGCGGTCGGCAACAGTGCATCGGCGATCGGAGCGGAGTCGACATCGGTCGGCACCGACAGCCAGTCGACGGCCTTCCGTTCGACTGCGGTCGGCATGTTGTCGATGGTGGAATCGGCGGCGGTCGGCGGCATTTCCATCGGCTATGACAGCACGGTGCGGACCGGCGCGTCGGGGGGCATCGCGATCGGCAGCGATCTCGATGGCGTCGGCGTCGGCGCCGAGGCGCAAACGGCCGAGTCGGTCGCGATCGGCGCGGACTCGGTTGCGGGCAACTCGGTCAGCGGCGCCGTGGGGACGGCCGTCGGCACGCGAGCGGCGGCGACCGGCGCGAACTCCACGTCCGTGGGGCAAGATTCCGAAGCGACCGGCGACAATGCGACGGCAAGCGGCCAAGGCGCTCAGGCGCTTGGCACCGATACCAGCGCGTTCGGCCAAAACGCATTCGCCGACGGCATCGCCACCACGGCAGTCGGGCAGGACGCCACGGCCGACGGAATCGGCTCGTCAGCCACCGGCGCGGGCGCATCGTCTCAAGCTGCCTTCGGCTTCCAGTCGATCGCATCCACTTCAACCGGCGCCGGCTCGAACACGGACGGCAGCATCTTCTCGACCGCAACCGGCGCAGGTGCGTTCTCCTTCCTGTCCCTGGGATCGACGGCGACGGGCTCCCTCTCGAATACGAGCTTCAGCGCTTTCTCGGTCGCAAACGGCTTCGGAGCCAATTCCGTGTTCTCGTTCGGCTCGTCGGCGACGGGCGCCTTCTCGACAGTTTCCGGCACGACCCTCGGCACCGCCAACGGCTTCGGCTCGACCGTCGCCGCGGGCACGACGGGAGGGACGGCGGGCGGTGCCTTCTCGGAAGCTCATGCCAGCGGCGCGTCCGCCTACGGGTTCGGATCGGATGCGCGCGGCGTCAATTCGACTGCGGTCGGTTTCAACGCCGATGCGGGAAGCGCGGACTCGACGGCCGTCGGATCGAATGCGAACGCGGCGGGCGTGAGCGCGACGGCCATGGGCACGAGCTCGGAAGCCATCGGCGACAGCTCGATCTCGGTCGGCGACTCGCGTGCCGAGCAGACCCACTCCATCGCCGTCGGCACGGGGGCAGTGGCCGCAGGCACGAGCTCGATTGCACTGGGACACGGTGCCTTCGCGGCCGGACCGGGCGATACGGCCGTTGGCCAGAACGCGCAGGTGCTTGCGCATAACAGCAACGCGCTCGGCAATGGCGCCGTCGTCAACACGGGACACGTCAACTCGACGGCGCTCGGCACCGGCGCCAGCACGACCTACGACAATCAGGTCATGCTGGGCTCGCGGAGCCAGACCTACACGGCGCCGGGCATCACCTCCGATTTGAGCCAGGATCGGCAGTCGGGGCCGCTCGAACTCGTCACAACCGATGCCAACGGCAATCTCGCGTCGGACAACGGCGACACCTTCAAGACCATCGCCAAGCTGCAGGCGGGCGTCGCCATTGCGCTCGCCGCCGAAGCGCCGTCGCTGACGAGCTCAGAGCAGTTCGGCATGCGGATCGGCTGGGGCAATTACGACGGAGACGGCAACGCGGTTGCCTTCAGTGCCATCGGCGTGCTTTGCCGCGGATGCTTCCAGTCCGGCGACCGAATTGCTCTCGACGGCTCGGTGGGTGCCGGCTGGTCGGACTACAAGACCTATAGCGCCGGGAACGTGATCGGCGGTCGCGCCGGAATCCAATGGACGTGGTGACGTCGAGCCATGTGATGACAAATGTCGGGGCGCCCTGTCAGGCCGGCCCGGCCTCCGGAACGATCACCTACACGAACAGTGGCGGTCCACTATCTTGCCCGTAAGGCATCCGGTGTCATGCGTACCGATGCGGGCTAACGATGCGGGTGCGGATCCAATAGAACCGCACCCGCTAAAATTTCGGTCGAGCAGCAATCGGCATAGCGCAGAAGGCTTCTGCTAGCGCTTGGCGCGGCAGGACTGGAGGCATTGGGTCAGCTCGGAACCGCAACGTGGGCTGTCCTGGGTCGCGCGGCGACAGGAGTTCTCCTGCGCGTAGCAGCGCTGAGCACAGTCGGCGAAGCTCGGCGAAGCCAACGCCATCGCGGAGGCCGCGACGCACGAGGCGGCAATTGCAAATCGAACGATGTTTTTCACTGCCAACCTCCTTCCTTTGCGTCGACAGCCGACACTTACGCAGATGTTCCTATTGCCCGCGAACGATCGCGCGCAGACATGGTTTACGCGGTCGACGATGAACGCCACCTGAACCCGCTGCGAAATACATCTACGTGATCACAAGTTGCCGCTGCCGCTCCGTTATTTCAATGAGCGGCGGATACATCAGAACGCGAATTCCTCGAAGATGTGATCAATCCGTCCGCGCCAGCGGCCCTCGAAGCGCTCGATCAACTCGTCGGCGACCGTGCGCCCCGATCCCACCAGGAATTCGAGCGGGGCCAAATAGACCGTCTCGTCCTGGCTCTTGTGATTGATCTCGCGCCGATTCCTCAGACCCAGGCGTGAGATGCGGAGCGCCGACAGGGCAAGCTCCTGTACCGACGTATCGCGGAACCGGCCCGTCAAGGCTTCGCGGGGGACGATCTCGCGCAACTGCTGGCGCTCCTCGGCGGTCCACGACTTGACGAGGTCCCAGGCGGCATCCAGCGCGACCTCGTCGTAGAGCAGTCCGACCCAGAATGCCGAAAGCGCGCAGATGCGGGGCCAGCGTCCGCCATCGGCGCCGCGCATCTCAAGGAACCGCTTGAGGCGGACTTCCGGAAAGAGCGTCGTCAGGTGATCCGACCAATCGTCCAGCGTTGGGCGCTCGCCGGGGAGGGCCGCGAGCTTGCCGGCCATGAAGTCGCGGAACGAGGCGCCGGCCACGTCGATGTACTTGCCCTTGCGGTAGACGAAGTACATCGGCACATCGAGCGCATAGTCGACGTAGCGCTCGTAACCCATGCCGTCCTCGAACACGAAGGGCAGCATGCCGGTGCGGCGCGGATCCGTCTCACGCCAGACCTCGCTGCGCAGCGACTTCAGGCCGTTGATGCGACCCTCGGTGAAGGGCGAGGAGGCGAACATTGCGGTGGCGATCGGCTGCAGGGCCAGGCTGACGCGGAGCTTTTTCACCATGTCCGCTTCGCTGCCGAAGTCGAGGTTCACCTGGATGGTCGCGGTGCGGTACATCATGTCGAGACCGCGCTTGCCGACCGTCGGCATGTAGCGGGTCATGACCGCATAACGCTGCTTCGGCATGTGCGGCGTCTCGGCCAGCGTCCACTTGGGCGAGAAACCGACACCGAGGAAGCCGATGCCAAGGTCCTCGCCGACATCGAGCACCTGGTTCAGGTGCTCCTGTGTCTCGTCGGCCGTCTCATGAAGCGTTCTGAGCGGTGCGCCGGAGAGCTCGAACTGTCCACCGGGCTCGAGACTGATGGTGCCGCCCGGCTGTCCATCGGGACGCTTCAAGGCAATGATATTCTCGCCCTCGGTGATCGGCTCCCAATCGTAGCGGACCATCAGGTGCTCCATGAGAGCCCGGATGCCGCGGTCGCCGTCGTAGGGAACCGGCGTCAGCGCCTCGGTGTAGAAGACGAACTTCTCGTGCTCGGTGCCGATGCGCCAATCCTGCTTCGGCTTCTCGCCGGCCGCGATCCAGGCCACGAGGTCGGCGCGGGAGCGCACGAGAGGGCTCTCAGCCCCATCCTGGCGGGTCGACATACGTGGGGCCTCTGGCGGTGCGCCTTGGGGGCGGTACGGCAGGAGTTATGGCGGCAGGCGAGCCCCATAACAAGAGGGCTGCCGGGTTGCGGCACTTTAGGCTTGCCCGACTTGGCGCTCCAGGCCCGGCCCGCCGGTCCTCAGAGCCAGTCTCAACGAACCGGCGCCGGGGGCAGGCAGGCCGCGACCCGTTGCGGGTCGTCGGGGATGGTCTCGGAACGTACGCAGGCTTCGAGGCGGCGGATCATGACCGAGCTATGGTTGGGGCGCAGACAATCGACGAAGGAGCGCACCCCCGCCGCGGCACAGCGCCCAACCTCATCCATGATGAATTCCGGCGCATCGACGTCGACGCGCGGCCGCGTGAGATCAATGTTCGGCTCGATGACGATGTTCGGGCCGCCGTGGCGGCGACCGTCGTTCCTGGGGTCGCGGCGATCGTCGGCCGCAAGCGGCGCGGCGCAGCACGCCGCGAGTACTGTCGACACAATCAAAACTCTGGCTTGCATCACCATCTCTCAGTGGACGGTACGCCTCGCGTCAGCCCACCATGATAGGCAGGGGGCGTAAACGAATCGCTTCTCAGGAGAAGCACCGATGAAGAACGAGGCGCTGATCGCCGGAGCCATCATCGTCGGCGGCATCGCCGTCGCGTCACTGACGCTCGACGGCGAAACCGTTCCGAACAGGAAGATGCCGGGCGGAACGGAGGCCTGCACCTACCACGCCGGACCGAAGGATGCCGATCTGATCGACGAGGGCGGCGACGGCGGACAGCGCATCCTGCGAGCGATCCTGACACTCGATCGAAAGTGCGAGTTCGTGACGCTTGTGCTGCCAGACGGCACGAAGCAGATCATGAAGCTCGGCAAGGAAGGCCGGAAACCGGGCGAGAAGGGTCCGCCCAGCATCACGATCTTCTAGCTCTCTTGCATCCCCTTCACCCTGCCCTCTTCGCGACGGCAGAGGGAGGCGGCAGCCCGCATTTCATCCGCGCTCGGCGGCGAGGATGGCGCGCGCCTTGGCGCAATCTTCCTGCATCTGGTGCACGAGCTCGTCGGCGCTCGCAAACTTCCGGTCGTCGCGGACCTTGTCGATGAAGCTCACCTCAATGTTGCGCCCGTAGATGGCCTCGTCGAAGTCGAACAGGAAGACCTCCAGCACGGGCATGCCGTCATCGAACGTGGGGCGCGTGCCGAGGTAGGCGGCGCCGTCGAGCGGGCGGCCGTCGAGCGTGACTCGCACGGCGAAAATCCCGTGTCCGAGCGCGGTGCCCTTGGGCAGCGCGACGTTTGCCGTCGGAAAGCCAAGGCCGGTGCCGCGCTTGGCACCTCCGATGACGGGACCTCCTACACGCCACGGACGGCCGAGCGCCTCGCTCGCAGCCCTGACATCGCCCTCGGCCAGCAGCAGACGAATGGCCGTCGACGAGAACGGCTCGCCGCGGTCGGCCACAGGCTCGACCACCGTTACGCCAAATCCATGCTTGGCGCCGGCCGCCTTCAGCGTCTCGACCGAACCGCCACGGTTGCGGCCGAAGAAAAAGTGATAGCCGACGACGAGGTGCGAGACGCCGAGCGCTCCGACCAGAATGTCGTCGATGAAGCGGTCCGCGTCGCGCGCGGCGAGACGAGCGTCGAACGGCAGCACGACGGCGAGATCGAGTCCCATCTGCTCGAAGAGACCGAGCTTCTCCTTTAGCGTCGTCAGGCGGAAGTGCAGCGCGTCCGGGCTGAAGAACTCGCGCGGGTGCGGCTCGAACACCAGCACACCCGAGGGGCGGCCCAAGCGCGTCGCCTCCTCGATTGCACACCCGATCAACGCCTGATGGCCACGGTGCACGCCGTCAAAGTTGCCGAGCGCGAGCACGGCACCTTTCGCCTCCGGCGGGACCGAATCAGCGCCGTGGACGATCCGCATGCCGCCTCTCTTCTTTCGGGCTCATCAATCGGCTACTGCCTTCACGCAGCCGGGCGGTTCGGCACCATGAGTTGCGCCTCTCCCGTCAGAACCGGCTTGCCGCCCACCGTGCACACGGTCTCGAAGCGCGCACGCTTCTTCTCGGGGACGAGCTCTACGAGCTTGACGGTGGTGATCACCGTGTCGCCGATCTTGACCGGCGCCTTGAAGGTCAGCGTCTGGGAGATGTAGATGGCGCCTGGACCGGGCAGCTTCATGCCGAACACGGCCGATATGTAGGCCGCCGACAGCATGCCGTGGGCGATGCGCTCCTTGAACATGGTCGACGCCGCGTAGGCCGCATCGAGGTGCACCGGATTGCGATCTCCGGAAACATCGGCAAAGGCCTTGATGACATCCTCGGTCACCGTGTTCGAGAGCGATGCTTCCTGGCCTACCTCGAGATCCTCGAAATACGTGATGCTGGCTGTCATGCTTGTTTTTCCTGCCGAACCGAGTTGCACGGCCCCTGGTCTAGCGACGAGCCAGGCCGCATGCAACTCGCCGGGGCGTCCGAGGGGAAGGGATTCCCGGGACACGCGGGTGTTGCAGCCGGGCACAGGATCGCGTTATAAGGCGTGATCCCCAAATTCCCACCATCCTTAATGGCATTCGCGGAGCACGCCGCGGAGCCCGGAGAAGAGCCGCTATGAGCGACCGTAAACCCCTGATGCCGAAGGCCACCGCCGTGTGGCTGGTCGAGAATACCTCGCTTTCCTTCGAGCAGATTGCCGAGTTCTGCGGCCTGCACGTGCTCGAGGTGAAGGGTATCGCCGACGGCGACGTGGCACAGGGCATCAAGGGGCTCGACCCCGTGACGTCGAACCAGCTCACGCGCGACGAGATCGAGGCGGCGGAAAAGGATGCCTCCCACTCACTCAAGATCGCCGAGCCGAAGGTCGTCATTCCGGAAGCGGCGACGACCAAACGCGGGCCGCGCTATACTCCCGTCTCGCGCCGTCACGACCGGCCGAACGCCGTGCTCTGGCTGCTGCGCAATCACCCGGAGCTCAAGACCAGCCAGATCATGCGCCTCGTCGGCACCACGAAGCCGACGATCGCCCAGATCAAGGATCGTACACACTGGAATTCGCCGAACCTCGTGCCGCAGGACCCGGTGACGCTCGGACTCTGCTCGCAGACCGACCTCGACAACGAGGTGAAGAAAGCGGCCCGGCGGCTCGAGCGTGAGCGTCGCGAGGCACACAAGGAAGCGATCAAGGCCGGTACGCTGCTGCCGACCGAGGAGACGACGGCTCCGCCTGCAGACGACGTGGCCGAGGAAGGCTTCCGCCCGACGGCGGAGATCGTGCAGCCGAAGGACGCGCCCGAAAAGCGCGAGGAGACTCCCGCCGAGGAGGAAGCTCGCGTTTTCGCCAAGCTCAAGGAGCTTTCGTCGGGCAGCGACGACACGAGTGGAAAAGACGAGGACGCCTAAGGTTTCCTCGCGCAACAGACGCTAGCTGAGACCCGCCCACCACGAGAGGAGGGTGTCGGTCACCAAGGCGAGGAAGATCGCGGCGCCCACGTCGCGATTGGCGCGGAAACGGCGCAGGCAGTTATTCGCATCGGACGTGTCGAGCGTCGATACCTGCCACGCCATCTGCAGCCCTACGAGGGCGACACAGAAAAAGAACACGAGATGCGTGCCGGCGAGGTAGCCGGCCGCAATCCATAGCAGCAGCGCACCTGTATAGAAGCTGCCGACCCAGAACGGCGTGTCGTCGCCGAACGTCAGCGCCGTGGACTTGAGACCGAGCATCAGATCGTCGTCGGTGTCCTGATGGGCATAGATGGTGTCGTAGCCGATGGTCCAAAGAACGGACCCCGCATAGAGCAGCAGCGGCGGCAACGCGAGCGAGCCTTTGACAGCCGCCCAGCCCATCAGCGCGCCCCAATTGAAGGCGAGACCCAGCACAGCCTGTGGCCAATAGGTGAAGCGTTTCATGTACGGGTAGATCGCCACGAGGACTAACGAGGCGACGCCGAGCAAGACGGTGAAGAGATTGAACCAGACCAGGACCAGCAAGCCGATCAGCGCCAGCGCCACGACAAACAGCATGGCGCCCTCGGGCGTGACCTGGCCCGAAGGGATGGGGCGGCTCGCGGTACGCTGAACGCGGGCATCGTACTCGCGGTCCACGTAGTCGTTGTAGGCGCAGCCGGCTCCGCGCATGACAATGGCGCCGATGGCGAACAACGCCAGGGTGCCGATGTCGGGATAGGGACGGCCATTCGACACCTCGGCCAAAGTCACCGACCACCAGCAAGGAAACAGCAGAAGCCAGGTGCCGATCGGCCGGTCCACGCGAGCGAGGCGAAGATACGGGCGCCAGGCGACGGGCGCGTAGCGGTCCACCCAGTTGCCGGCCGGCGCATCGGAAACGCCCTTCTCGCGATCCCCTGTCGGGGACTCGTGATCCGGATTGGCCGCGTGTGCCGTCATCGCCGATGATCCTCATTATGCATTCGGGCGCGATGGGTTCGATTGGCCCGAGCGCTCCATGTCGCGGCCGACGTTAGCCTCCATGGCCGTGTCCGGCAACTCAGGTCCCCACAGGCGCCGGCGCCGCGAGGAGAACCTCGGTCACATCGTCGGAAAAAGGCATGCAGGCACCGCCCAGGATAACGCAATTCGAGCCCTTGGGATCCGGATGCCGCGGCGGAATGCCGTGCGCGACCAAGGCTTCGGCGCAGGCGACCCAATCCCCTCCAGGCGTAGGGCCGTTGCGCGACGCCCAGGACAGCGTGCCGAGCACATTGTCGCCGAAGCCGTGCATTTCGTGCCAGCTCGCGCCGTGTGCGAGCAGGAACCGCGTCAACGCCCCATCGCCTCGGAACACGGCGTGATTGAGGGCGGTCGCCTTCCAGTCGCCGCCTGCGACGGCGATCGGCCAGCCGAGCCTCACCATGAGGCGCACGGCGTCGCCCGCGCCTTGCGCCGCAAGCTCCGGCAGCATGCGAAGCTGAGCGGGCGACAGCGCTTGAATCATGGCGGGATGCCGTTCGCGGATGCGCCCTGCTGTTTCCGCGTCTCCGCGAGCGCAGGCCGCGACGAATTGGTCCTCGATCGAGAGGTCGCAAGTTCCCGCGCCGTGCGTTGCGAGAAGCGCCGCAATCTCCGGGAGCCCAAACTGAAGTGCTGTCTCGTAAGCACTCCTGCCCTCGGGCGTACGAGCCTCAGCGTCGGCACCCGCGGCGAGGAGGGCCTCGACATGGGCCGGCGATCGCCGCCGCCTGATGGCCCACATCAGGGGCGAGCCCCAATCCGAGGTCGGCGGGCCGGGCGCCCGCTCGTTCGGATCCCCACCGTGCTCCAGCAGCACGTGCACCGGCTCGGGGTCGGCGAGGTCGAGCGCGCGGTAGATGATGGTCCCTTCGATGCGCGCGCCTGCCTCCAGCAGAAGGCGTGTCACGGCCGGACGATCGAGCGAATGGTAGAGCGACTCGCCGTCGTTCGGATTGGCGCCTCGCGATAGCAGGAGCTGCGTGAGTTCTGGATCATGGTTCTGACCTGCCGCGCCATAGAGCGCCGAGAGCGGGTGCTCGTCATCCTGCTTCTCCAGGGTGCTCATCCACCTGCTCGGCGTGCTCTGATCGGGGTCTGCTCCCGCATCGAGGAGGAGCCTTGCCGCGTCGTGCAGGCGGTCGCGATACTGGGGAAGCTTGAGCAGACTTGAGTGCGCCACCGCGACCAGCGGCGGCAGCGCAAGCGGACCGCCCGGCCTGTTGACCCACGATGGATCACGCTCGGTCTCGCGGCGGAGGGCGGCCGTGTCACCGACGGCGCAGGCGAGATAGGGATCGCCGTTGATCAGCTCCGGCCACTCCTCGATGAAGCGCGCCGCAACGCGGGGCTTTGCGTTGTCGCCCCCGCCCGCGATGTCGCCGGCGTAGATCAAGCCCACCAAGTTTCGGATCGCCTTGCCGGGGTCGGCGGCTGCCGCATTGCGCGCAGCAACGAAACCGGAAAGTTCGGCCCAGGACTTGAAGCCGTACTCGCGCGCGATGCAGGACTGGGCGTCATGGAGGCGCAAGCCGAGCGCGGCAATCGCTTCGTCGTCCTTGCCGCGCGCGGCAGGAAGGTTATCGCGCAGGCGCGTCAGAGCTTCAGGCTCGCCGCTCCGATAGAGCGCGAGCAGATCCTTGGCCTGCTTTTTCAGGTGATCGAGACTGGGGCGGTCGGGGAGTCGCGGCATGGAAACCTCCGTGCATGAAGCGCCGACGACCCGCAATTCCGGCTGCACAAAGGTTCAAACGTGACATGTGCGTGTGCAAGTGGGCTCTGCCCTTCCCGCGGGTCCGGATGCGGCCTGCACCGCAACCGGGATGCTAGGACAGAGGTGCCCGGCGGTCAACACAAGGAGCGGCGCGTATTGGATCGCGCTCCGGCTTCGGATATTGAGACGCCATGGCGATCCACGATTTCACCTCGCAGCGGCTGTTCGTTCCCGATTCCCTCGGGGACGGCGTGCGCTTTTCCTGCACGCCCGATCAGGCGCGCTACTTGCGCAGCGTGCTGCGGCTCGGCGAGGGCGACGAGATCCTAATCTTCAACGGACGCGACGGCGAGTGGCGCGCGCGGCTCCATGAGGCCGGCAAGCGAGGGGCAGACCTCGAGACCGTGGCGCTCGTGCGCCCACAAGCGGGCGGGCCGGATCTCCACTACCTCTTCGCGCCGTTGAAGCGGGCGCGGCTCGACTACATGGTGCAGAAAGCTACCGAGATGGGCGTCTCGCGCCTTGTCCCCGTGGTGACGCGGCACACGGTTGCAGAGCGCGTCAATGCAGAGCGGATGGCCGCCAACGCGATCGAAGCTGCCGAGCAGTGCGGCGTACTGCGCGTGCCGGAGGTGGCCGAGCCCGTGAAGCTCGCGGCACTCATCGGAAACTGGAACGCCTCGCGCGCGTTGATTTTCTGCGACGAAGGCGCAGAGCAAACCAGCCCGCTTGCCGTGCTGGCGACGCTCAAACCCGGGCCGCTTGCGGTACTGGTCGGACCGGAGGGCGGATTTTCGCCCGAAGAGCGGGAGATGGTCCGAGCCCTGCCGCAGGCGACGGCGGTCTCGCTCGGGCCGCGCATCATGCGGGCCGATACGGCCGCGGTCGCGGCGCTGGCGCTGGTCAATGCCGCGCTCGTCGACTGGCGATAGTCTCTCTCGTCATGGCCGGCTTGACCCGGCCATGGTGTGACATGAGAAGCGAGGCCCAAGAGGCCGAAATGGGAGGCTCGCCGTGCTCAAGCTCTATCACAACCCGCAATCGCGCTCGACGGTCGTGCACACCATGCTGCACGAGCTCGGGGAGCCGTTCGAGATCGTGCCGATCGACCTCAAGGCCGGCCAGCAACGGACGGCGGAATTCCTGAAGATCAATCCGATGGGCAAGATCCCCGTGCTGCAAGACGGCGATGTCATCGTCACCGAGAACCCGGCGATCCTCACCTATCTCGCCGACAAGTATCCCAAGGCAGGCCTCGCGCCCGCCGTCGACGCGCCGGAGCGCGGGACCTACCTCAGGTGGATGTTCTTCTACGGAAGCTGCTTCGAGCCGGCGTGCACGGACATGTTCATGAAACGGGAGTCGCCGGCGACGACGGTCGGATGGGGCAAGCCCGACACGGTGCTCGACGCAGTCTCGGCTGCCCTGAAACCCGGACCGTGGCTGCTCGGCGAGCGTTTCTCGGCGGCGGACGTGATGTTTGCGTCCGGGATCGGATACATGCTGGGCTTCAAGGTCATTCCCGAGCGGCCGGAGTACGTGGCCTATGTCGAGCGCCTGAAGGCTCGCCCGGCTCACAAGGCCGCGGTGGCGGCAGATCAGGCTCGGATGGCCGGGTAGGCGCCTTCGGCCTTCAATGTGGACCGTCGCCATTCGGGATCTGCGGCGGCCCCGGCCTTTGCGTCCCGGCCCCGGGGTTGCTAGAACGCCTGCAAATCAGGGACGGGCGGCGCGCCTGTCCGGAGACGGGCGAAGCGCGGGCAAGAAAGACGAGAGATGTCAAAGGGCAAAGGCGGGGCAGAAACGGGCGCGGCCGAGGCGGAGGCCAAGGAGGGGCGCGACTGGAGCCAGACGCTCTTCCTGCCGCAGACCGATTTTCCGATGCGCGCCGGGCTGCCGGAGCTCGAGCCCAAGATCCTCAAGCGCTGGCAGGAGCGCGATCTTTACGGCGAACTGCGCCGCGCATCCCAGGGGCGGCCGAAGTTCGTGCTGCACGACGGCCCGCCCTACGCCAACGGCAACATCCACATCGGGCACGCGCTGAACAAGATCCTCAAGGATCTCGTCGTGAAGAGCCAGCAGATGCTGGGCTTCGATTCCAACTACGTGCCGGGCTGGGACTGCCACG
>NZ_CADEFI010000001.1:308899-322164 GCF_902826555.1 uncultured Hyphomicrobium sp. | reverse complement strand
GCTCCGCGATCCGCTCCTCGAGATCCGCGCAGCAATTGCCGCCTAGGTCAGCTGCCTGCACGCTCCCACTCATCAGCACGATGGCCGCTGCTCCGGCAAGCGCCGCGCTTGCGCCTGTCCTCAATCCCCCACCCATTCCTTTTCCTTTCCCCTGTCTGGCGTCAGCTACGCAATCGCAGGCCGCGCTTTCGCATCACCTGGAACGACGCTTTGAGTCACACGCGGAACGAAAAGGCAAAGGACGTGCCAAGAACGGAGGACAGCGACGCGCAAAAGCAACTGCGCCGGACGCCGAACGCCGCCCTGCCGACGAAAGTACAGACAATCAAACACGTTTGCGCATCACAACGCATGCGGACGATCGATCGGTTTGCGCAGCGCATGTGCTCGCAGAGCCACAAATCGTTGAGCGTCACGCGTGCATTCACCGACGGTACGCTCAGCCTCGGCGTTACACTGTGACATCACAGGGTTCTGCCTTGATGTAACGTGGTCGAGGGCCATCATCGTTCTGCGCAGCAATCGAGCCCTGTTTCGCGCGCAATCGCAAAAAAAAGCCGACGACGATCTCGCAAAATTTTCACGCGTTCCCGCGGATTTAGCTTCATCCGTCGACTGCTCATCGCCGTCTTCCGGCTCCGCTCCGCAACGGCTGGCATGAATCATGCTGTCCCCCTTATGCACACGGGGGAAAGTCGCATCGAACGCACTCTCCAACCACATGACACACGACAACGAAAAACGAGATCGGGAGGAACATGTCGAAGGAAATACGGCCTGGCCATTCGGCCAGTCGCGAGCGCGAGAGTGCAAGCGAAGTCGGTCGCCGGAGCATCATTCAAGGACTTGCTGTTTCGGGATGCCTAGCCGCAACCGGCCTTCTCGGGAGCGTCCCGGCATGCGCACAAGGCACGTCCAGTAAGCGCCCGCAGCCTGGGCAGCGTTTCGTGTTCATGACCGGGGACAAAGAAGGGCAACCCGTCACTCCGGATGACGTGAAGGTCGGCGAGCCTCCGCTACTGGTCTACCCGATGGACCCGGCCACGAAGACCGTCATCAGCTCACGAGCCAGCTTGCTGATCCTCAAGCGCATCGATGAGGCCGACCTCGATACATCCACGAAGCCGCACTCGGCGGGCGGCATCGTCGCGTATTCCGCGATCTGTACGCATGAGGGCTGTCCGATCTCCGGTCAGCACGAAAACCCACGCATGGCCCTCTGCAATTGCCATGGCTCGACGTTCGACCTTGGCAACAACGGAACCGTAGCACACGGCCCTGCTGTGCGCAGGCTGGCCATGCTGCCGGTGACCATCACCGACGGCGAGCTGGTGGTGGCGGGAAAGCTGGATGGTCCGATAGGGCCACCAACATCGTGAGCAACACGGTCGTCGTGTCTCACGCAAAAACTCTAACCAATCCAAAACCTGGAGGAAAGTCCATGAAACTACGAATTGGCGTCGCAGCGCTCGCGCTGGTCGCAACGACGGCGGTGCAAGCCGCCGACTACAAGCCGGTAACCGAGGAGCGACTCAAAAACCCCGAACCGGAGAACTGGTTGCTGACGAAGGGCAACTATGAGGGCTGGAGCTACACGCCGCTCGATCAGATCACGCCCGCGAACGTCGCCAAGCTGAAGCCCGTGTGGTCCGCCGCCACGGGCATCAACTCGGGCCATGAGGCGCCCGCGATCGTCAATGGCGACTACATGTTCGTGGCAACGCCGCACAACAACGTGCTGGCCTTCGATACGAAGACCGGGCGGTTTCTATGGCGCTTCGTTCGCGAAACGCCTGAAGGCTTGGGCGCTCTGCACAGAACCAATCGCGGCGTCGCGCTTTGGGGCGACAAGGTCTACGTCGGCAGCATCGACTGCATGCTGACCGCGCTCAACGCCAAGACGGGCGAGAAGGTGTGGGAGGCGCAAGTCTGCGATTGGGAGAAGGAGAGCGCCTACATCACGTCGGCGCCGCTGGCCGTGAAGGGCAAGATCATCATCGGCCCCTCCGGCGGCGAGTTCGGCGTGCGCGGCTTCATCAAGGCCTTCGACGCGGAAACCGGCAAGCTCGCGTGGACACGCTACAGCGTTCCGGCACCGGGCGAGGCCGGCTCGGAAACCTGGCCGCAGGAAGGAGAATGGAAGAACGCCTGGAAGAACGGCGGCGGCACCATGTGGATGCCGGGCAACTACGATTCGAAGAATGACATCATCTACTGGGGCGTCGGCAATGGCGCACCCTGGCTCGGCGACCAGCGTCCAGGCGACAACCTTTATCTGGCGTCGGTGGTCTCGATCAATCCCGACAACGGCGATTTGGTCGGACACTTCCAGTACCACTGGAACGACTCATGGGACTGGGCCGGCATGAACGCCCCGACGCTCATCGACCTGGAGCGCGACGGCAAGAAGGTGCCAGGCCTGATCAGCGCCCAGCGCAACGGCGTGCTGTACTGGCTCGAGCGCGATGCCAAGGGCAAGATCACGTTCGACAAAGGCGTGAAGTACGTCAAGAACAACGTCTTCAAAACCATCGACGAGAAGACCGGCCGTCCGACCTACAATGAGGAGGCCGTCCCCGGCACCGGCAAGACAGCCACCTACTGCCCGAGCCTTTGGGGCGGCAAGGACTGGCCGTACGAAGCCTACAGCCCGAAGAGCGGCATGCTCTACATTCCGTTCAACGACAACCACTGCATGACCCTGACCGGCATGATCCAGCCGATCCTGCCCGGCCAATGGTCGGCGGGCGTGGACATCAACCGCCTCGACTTGAAGGTTGACGACAACTTCCCGTTCATCGGCGGCATCCAGGCTTGGGACGTCAAGGCTCGTAAGGAAGTCTGGCGCGAGACCTACAAAGGCTCCTGGAACTGGGGTTCGATCCTGACCACCGGCGGCGGCGTGCTGTTCGCAGGCGGTACCAACGACCGCATGTTCCGCGCCTACGAAGAGAAGACCGGCAAGCTCCTTTGGGAGTTCCCGACCCCGTCGGGCATCATCTCGCCGCCGAGCGCTTTTGCGGTCGACGGCAAGCAGTACATCGCCGTGGTCTCGGGATACGGCGTCGATGCGCAGTGGATCCAAGGCAAGATGCACACTCAAGCCGGCTGGGAGAAAACCGTTCCCGAAGGTGGCTCGGTCTGGGTATTCGCCCTCGGCGACTAGCACTCCGCAAAACTAAGGCACGCGCCGGTCAGCACTACCTCTCCGGTTGCGGATCGGCGTGTGCCGCCTCTGACCATCGATCATGAAAAAGGACATCGAAGCCGATGCTCACCATCACCGTCAATGGCCAGGACCGCCAGTTCGATGGCGATCCTAATACGCCGCTGCTTTGGTTTGTCCGTGACGAGCTGGGGCTTACGGGAACCAAGTTCGGCTGCGGCGCCGGCCTTTGTGGCGCTTGCACCGTGCATGTCGATGGCGTGGCCGTTCGCGGCTGCATGACGACCGTGAGCGAGGCCAGCGGCAAGCAGATCACGACCATCGAGGGCCTGAGCGCCGATGGCAATCACGCCGTCCAGAAGGCATGGCGCGAGCTCAACGTACCCCAGTGCGGCTTCTGCCAGGCCGGGCAGATCATGCAGGCCGCCTCCCTGCTGACCAAGAACCGCGCTCCGAGCGACGCCGAGATCGTCGAGGAGATGGGTGGAAACATCTGCCGCTGCGGCTGCTACCAGCGCATCCACGCCGCGGTGCGCCTGGCCGCGGGAGGAGTGTGAGCTCATGTACCACGAATTCGAAAAGAACATCGCCCGCCGCGCAGAAACCACGAACGCGCGCGCGCTCATCGAGAACGTGAGCAGGCGCGGCTTCATCGGCGGCGTGCTCAAGACATCGGGCGTCGTCCTCGCCTTGCAGATCATCCCCGGCGGCGCGGCCGGCGCCTATGACGCCTATCCCACAGGCGCCGCCGGCATGCCGCGCGGCGTGGTCAACGATCCACACGCCTACGTCGCCATCGACGCTGACGGCATCGTCACCATTGTTGCGCATCGGTCCGAGATGGGAACCGGCGCCAAGACGAGCTTGCCAATGGTCGTCGCTGACGAGATGGAGGCCGACTGGGCCCGCGTGCGCGTCATACAGGCCCCGGGCGACGAGCCGCGCTACGGCAACCAGGATACGGATGGCTCGCGCAGCGTCCGCCATTTCATTCAGCCCATGCGCGAGTGCGGCGCCGCCATGCGCTCCATGCTGGAATCCGCCGCCGCTGCTAAATGGGGCGTGGACCGCTCGCTCTGCAGGGCGAAGCAGCACCACGTCGTGCTCCTGAAAAAAGGCAAGGGCGACGGAGAGAAAATCGAGACCGAGACGCGTCTCGGCTTCGGCGAGCTCGCCACAGCCGCCATGAGCCAGCCGGTCCCGCCGCGCGACAAGCTCGAATTCAAGAAGCCGGAGGATTTCCGTTACATCGGCAAAGGCAAGACGCAGATCGTCGACCTGCACGGCATTACGGTCGGCAGCGCAGTCTACGGCGCCGACGTTCGCCTTCCCGGCATGAAATACGCGGTCATCGCCCGCCCGCCAGTAGTGGGAGGAAAGATCAAGACATACGACGCTGCCGCGACGCTGAAAGTGCCCGGTGTCGAGGCCGTCCACGAGATCGAGGGCTCCATGCCTCCGGCCAAATTCGCACCCTTGGGCGGTGTGGCCATCGTGGCGCGGTCGACGTACGCAGCCATGCAAGGCCGCGATGCTCTCACCATCGAATGGGAGAACGGTCCCCACGCAGGCTATAGCACCGCCGCATATCGCGACGAGATGAGCGCGACCGCGAAAAAGCCCGGCAAGGTCATTCGCAACCAGGGCGATCCCGACGCTGCCTTTTCCGGCGCCGCCGAGGTGTTCTCAGGCGAGTACCACCAGGAGCACGTTGCTCAGGCTCCGATGGAGCCCCCCGTCGCCATCGCCCGCATCACTGACGGCAAGATCGAGGTCTGGGCTCCGGCCCAGAGCCCGTACGGCGCCCGCGAGGACATCGCCAAGGCCTTGAACGTTCCCATCGAGAACGTCACCGTCCATGTCACGCTGCTCGGCGGCGGCTTCGGCCGCAAGTCGAAATGCGATTACATGATCGAGGCCGTCCAGCTCTCCAAGAAGCTCGGCGGGACGCCCGTCCTGCTGCAGTGGACGCGCGACGACGACCTGCGTCATGCCTTTTATCACACCACATCCGTCGAGCGGATCGAGGCGGCCCTCGACAAGGCCGGCAAGGTCGTCGGATGGCGTCACCGTACGGTAGCGCCATCGATCCTATCGACGTTCGCCGCCGACAGCGGCTACCAGTTCAACATCGAATACGGCATGGGCTTCGCCGACATGCCGTTCGAGATTCCGAATATCCGCTGCGAGAACGGTCAGGCTTTTGCTCACACGCGGATCGGCTGGTTCCGCTCCGTCTCGAACATCCCGCGCGCGTTCGCCGTGCAGTCGTTCGTCGCCGAGCTCGCCGACAAGCTCGGACGCGACCCCAAGGATCTCCTGATCGAGCTGATCGGTTCCGACCGGACGATCGATCCCAAAGCCGCGGGCATGCCCGAGGACTTCTGGAACTACGGCGAGCCCTATCCGCAATTCCCGATCGACACCGCCCGATTGAAGAACGTCGTCGAGGTCGCCGCCGACAAAGCCGGTTGGGGAAAGAAGCTCCCGGCTAAGCAGGGCCTCGGCATCGCCGCGCATCGCTCGTTCGTTTCGTACGTCGCCATGGTCGTGCACGCCGAGATCGACGCCGGCGGCATCATCCGCGTGCCGGAGGTGACGGCCGTCATCGACTGCGGGTTCTATATCAATCCCGAGCGCATCAGATCGCAGATCGAGGGCGCAGCGGTGATGGGCATGTCGACCGCGCTCTACAGCGGCATCACATTCAAGGATGGCCAGGTCGAGCAATCGAACTTCAACGATTTCGAGGTCGCGCGCATGACCAACTTCCCGCAGAAGGTCACGGTGCACATCATCGAGCCGACCTCGCCGTCGCACTATCCGACCGGCGTGGGAGAGCCCGGCGTGCCGCCGTTCGCGCCGGCCCTGTGCAACGCCATCTTCGCGGCAACGGGCAAGCGTCTGCGCAGCCTTCCGACGGGAGAGAAAATCGACGCGTGAGCGCAACCGCAGTGACTCGCGCGGCCACGTTCACGGCATCCAGGGCATCCTCCCTCCAAAAACAACAAAGCCGCGGCGCGATCCGCGGCCGTCCCCCGTGGCATTGCGGAGGAGCGCGGGCTCCTCCGCGGTGCGATGCAACGCGAATTCGAGGCTTCTGACGCCATGCATGACAAGCCCGACGACAAAGGCCAGGAGCTGCGCGAATGGGAGGACGCCATTTCGTCGGTCCTCGCATTCGAAGGCCGCCACCATGCCGACGAGGTCTTGAGTAGTGCCGTAGAGGTTGCGCGGCGCTCTGGCGCGCGGCTGCCGTTCGCCGCCAACACGGCTTATGTCAACACGATTGCCGCCGATGAGGAGCCGCTCCATCCGGGCGTCCGAGAGGTCGAGCACAGCATTCGCTCGGCGATCCGATGGAACGCCGCCGCAATCGTCCTGCGCGCCAACAAAACGTCGTCGGAGCTCGGCGGCCACATTGCGAGCTTCCAGTCTGCCGCCACGCTCTACGACACCGGCTTCGAGCACTTCTGGCATGCGCCGTCGGAAACGCACGGCGGAGATCTCTTGTTCATCCAGGGTCATTCATCGCCCGGAATCTATGCGCGCGCCTTTCTGGAAGGGCGGCTGACCGAGGAGCAGCTTACGAATTTCCGCCAGGAGGTCGACGGCAAGGGCCTGTCGTCGTATCCGCATCCGTGGCTGATGCCGGACTTCTGGCAGTTTCCCACCGTGTCGATGGGGCTCGGCCCCATCATGGCGATCTATCAGGCCCGCTTCCTGAAATACCTTCATGGCCGCAGCCTCGCCGATACCGGCAACCGGCACGTCTGGGCCTTCTGTGGCGACGGCGAAATGGACGAGCCGGAAAGCCTCGGCGCCATTGCCCTCGCAGGCCGCGAAAAGCTCGACAATCTCATCTTTGTCGTCAACTGCAACCTGCAGCGCCTCGACGGACCGGTGCGAGGCAACGGCAAGATCATTCAGGAGCTGGAAGGCGTCTTTCGCGGCGCCGGCTGGAACGTGATCAAGGTCATCTGGGGATCCACCTGGGACGAGCTTTTGGCACGCGACACATCCGGAAAATTGCGCGAGCTGATGGAGGAGTGCGTCGACGGCGAGTACCAGGACTTCAAATCGAAGGACGGCGCCTACATCCGGGAGCACTTTTTCGGGCGCTATCCGGAGACGGCCGCCATGGTCGCCGACTGGACGGATGACGACATCTGGAAGCTGACGCGCGGCGGTCACGATCCGTCCAAGGTCTACGCCGCCTACAAGCGCGCGGTGGAGCACAGCGGCCAGCCGACCGTCATCCTCGCCAAGACGGTCAAAGGCTACGGCATGGGCCACGCCGGCGAGGGCCAGATGATCACCCATCAGCAGAAGAAGATGGAGATCGACGCCCTGCGCCAGTTCCGCGACCGCTTTCAGATCCCGGTCGCCGACGACGATCTTGCGACGCTGCCGTTGATCCGCTTTCCCGATGGCTCAGATGAGATGAAGTACCTGCGCGCCCGGCGCGAGGCGTTGGGAGGCTATCTGCCCGCGCGGCGCAAGGTGAGCGAAAGCCTGAAGGCTCCGGCGCTTTCGCTGTTCGAAGGCCAGCTCAAAAGCACGGCCGGCCGCGAGATATCGACCACCATGGCCTTCGTGCGCATCCTCTCGTCGCTGTTGCGGGACAAAACGCTTGGGCCGCGCGTCGTGCCGATTGTGCCCGACGAGAGCCGGACCTTCGGCATGGAGGGCATGTTCCGCCAGTTCGGCATCTTCAGCCAGGTCGGACAGCTCTATCGGCCGTCCGACGCCGGCGAGCTGATGTTCTACAAGGAGGACCGTCAAGGCCAGATGCTGCAGGAGGGCATCAACGAGGCGGGTGCCATGTCGTCATGGATTGCCGCGGCCACGAGCTATTCGACGTCCAACGTGCCCATGCTTCCCTTCTACATCTTCTACTCGATGTTCGGATTCCAGCGTATCGGCGACCTCGCATGGGCGGCCGGCGACATGCGCGCCCGCGGCTTTCTCATCGGCGGAACGTCGGGACGCACGACGCTGAACGGCGAAGGGCTTCAGCACGAGGATGGCCACAGCCACCTCCTGTCGGCGACCATCCCGAACTGCGTCTCCTACGACCCAACCTATGCTTACGAGCTGGCCGTGATCGTGCAGAACGGTCTCACGCGCATGATCGAACGGCAGGAGGACGTTTTCTACTACATCACCGTCCTCAACGAGAACTACGAGCATCCCGACATGCCCGAAGGCGTGGAGGACGGCATCATCAAAGGCATGTATTTGCTGAGCCGAACCGGTGACGACGCCAAGAAAAAGAACAGGCCCCGCGTACAGCTGATGGGCTCGGGAGCAATCCTGCGCGAAGTGATCGCCGCCGCCATGCTGCTCGAAAGCGATTTCGGCGTGTCGGCCGACATCTGGAGCGTGACGAGCTTTACCGAGCTCGCCCGCGAAGCCCACGAGGTCGAGCGCTGGAACCTCCTCCATCCCTTGGAGCTGCCGCGCGTGCCCTACGTCACCCAGCGTCTCGCGGAACGTGGCTCGGATCCGGTGATCGCCTCGACCGACTACATGAAGGCATTCGCCGAGCAGATCCGCGCCTTCGTACCCGGCGCCTATCGCGTTCTTGGCACCGATGGCTTCGGCCGATCGGACTACAGACGCAAGCTGCGCTTCCACTTCGAGGTCGATCGCCATTTCGTCGCCGTCTCGGCACTCAAGGCGCTGGCCGACGAGAACAAGATCCCCTCGACACGGGTCGCCGAGGCGCTGGCCAAGTACGGCATCGGTTCCGAGAAGCCGAACCCGGTGAAAGTATAGCTCGGCCCAGCCCGGCGGAAAGACGCAGCAGCGAAAACGGCCGCGAGATGGAAAGTCCATGTCTATGATCGATGTGAAAGTTCCGGCCATCGGCGACTACGCCGATGTGCCCGTAATCGAAGTCCTCGTGAAACCCGGCGACAGCGTGAAGGTCGAGGACCCGCTGATCACCCTCGAGTCCGACAAGGCCACCATGGAGGTGCCTGCGCCGTCGGCAGGCAAGGTCGCCGAGATCCTGCTCAAGGTCGGCGACAAGGTGAGCGAAGGCAGTCTTATTCTGAAGCTCGATCCCGAAGGGCACAAGGCGGGTTCCCTCGCGAACGGCACAGCCGCGCGCAGCGCCCTTTCCCCGGCGCCCTCATCGCCCGTGCCCGAAGCGGCACCCAAATCCGCGCCCCCAGCGCAAGCCGGGACCGGCACGCTTCCCGTCTCCACCGACTTCGGCGGCGTCCTCGCCAGCCCCTCCGTGCGCCGCCTCGCGCGCGAGCTGGAAATCGACCTGAGCCAGATCAAGGGCAGCGGCGAAAAGGGTCGCATCACTAAGGACGACGTCCGGCGCGCCATCGGCCGCGGATCGGCCGGCAACACGGCGCTCGCCCTGCCGGAGATGCCGCAGCAGGACTTCGCCAAGTTCGGCCAGATCACAGTGAAGCCGCTGTCGCGCCTGAAGCGGCTCTCGGGTCCGCACCTTCACCGCGCGTGGCTCAACATTCCCCACGTCACTCATACGGACGAGGCGGATATCACCGAGCTCGAGTCCTACCGCAGGAAGCTCGACGCCGAGGCCAAGGACAAAGGCTATCGCGTGACCATGCTCTCGTTCCTCCTGATGGCCAGCGTCGCGGCCTTGAAGCAGCATCCCGAGTTCAACGCGTCCCTGACGCCAGAAGGCGAGGCGCTAATCCTCAAGCACTATTACAACATCGGAGTCGCGGTGGACACGCCGGACGGCCTCGTGGTGCCCGTGATCAAGGACGTCGACCGCAAGCGCATCCTCGAGCTCAGCCAAGAGATGGCTGCGGTTTCCCAGCGCATGCGCGACGGCAAGATCTCACCCTCAGACATCCAGGGCGCGAGCTTTACGATCTCCAGTCTCGGAGGCATCGGCGGCACCAGCTTCACCCCCATCGTCAACAGTCCGGAAGTGGCGATCCTCGGAGTCGTCCGCGCCGCGATGCGCCCCGTATGGACCGGCGACAGCTTCGCGCCCCGCCTCATGCTGCCGCTCTGCCTTTCTTACGACCATCGCGTCATCGACGGCGCGCTGGCCGCCCGCTTTACGCGCCGCCTCGCCGAGATCCTCGGCGATGTCCGCCAACTCGTCCTTTAGAGTGCCGATGACAAAAACTCCCGATATCGAAGCCGAACTCGTCGTCCTCGGTGCTGGCCCCGGCGGATACACCGCTGCGTTTCGTGCCGCGGACCTCGGTAAGAAAGTCGTCCTCGTCGAGCGCGCACCGGTGCTTGGGGGCGTATGCCTCAACGTCGGCTGCATCCCCTCCAAGGCGCTCCTGCATGCCGCGAAAGTCGTCTCGGAAACGCGAGAGATGGCGAGCGCAGGCCTTGGATTCACGCCGCCTTCGATCGATCTGGCCAAGCTGCGAGGCTGGAAGGACGGCATTGTCGGACGGCTGACCTCCGGGCTTTCCGCGCTGGCGAAACAGCGCAAGGTGACCGTCGTGACCGGCACCGCCCGCTTCGTCTCGGCGCGCGAGATCGAGGTGGATCGCGACGGAGCCAGGAGCAGGATTTCCTTCGAGCACGCCATCATCGCCGCGGGCTCCGAGCCGGCGAAGCTCCCGTTCATTCCTCATGACGATCCGCGCGTCCTTGATTCAACGGGCGCGCTCGACCTGGCCGATGTTCCAAAGCGGCTGCTCGTCATTGGTGGAGGGATCATCGGCCTCGAAATGGCGACCGTCTATCACGCACTCGGCAGCCGCGTCAGTGTTGTCGAGCTGATGGATCAGATCATTCCCGGCGCCGACCGTGACATCGTCGCTCCCCTCATGAAGCACATCAAGGCGCGCTACGAGCAGATCCACCTCGACACCAAAGTGTCGAAAGTGGAGCCGGGATCCGCCGGATTGACCGTCGCCTTTGAAGGTGCGCACACCCACACGGATACGTTTGATAGAATTCTGGTCGCGGTTGGCCGCGTCCCCAACGGCCGCCAACTGAGCCTCGACGCGGCAGGCGTCGCCATAGACGCACAGGGCTACATCCCGGTCGACCGCCAGATGCGCACCAACATCCCGCACATCTTCGCTATCGGTGACATCGTCGGCCAGCCGATGCTCGCCCATAAGGCCGTGCACGAAGGCAAGATCGCAGCCGAGGTGGCCGCCGGCCGCACGTCGACGTTCGATGCACGCGTCATCCCGTCGGTCGCCTACACGGATCCCGAGGTTGCATGGGTCGGCCTGACCGAGAACGAGGCCAAGGACAAAGCCATCGCCTACGGCAAGGGCAGTTTCCCCTGGGCCGCCTCCGGCCGCGCGCTGTCGCTCGGGCGCGACGAGGGGTTGACGAAAGTGCTGTTCGATCCGGAGACGCACCGCATACTCGGGTGCGGCATCGTCGGTCCCAACGCAGGCGACCTCATCGCCGAGGCGGCGCTCGCCATCGAGATGGGAGCCGACGCGACCGACATCGCCTCGACCATCCACCCGCACCCGACACTATCCGAGACATTCGCCCAATCGGCTGAGATGTTCGAGGGTACGATCACCGATCTGATGCCGAAGCAGTCCCAGCGCCGATAGCGCGGCAGTCGCCGCGCGAGGCTCCGTCAGAGCTTCGTCGCGTCGCGAAAGCGATACCAGGTCTCGACCACCGGAACCGCGCGTTTTGCAATCGCGTGCACGGGAAAGCTCGGAAACGCCAGGTCGTCGAACGCAGTGCGCCCCTCGCTCTTGCCGATCACCTTGAGCGCGATCTTGTTGCCGAAGTAGGTGGCCCGCGAGACGCCCGTTCCGCAATAGCCGAGCGCATAGTAGAGCCCGGCACCCGTGCGCCCCAGATGCGGAACCTCGTCGTACGTATAGCCGATCATCCCGTCCCAGGCGTGCGTGATGGGCGCGGACGCGAGGTCCGGAAACACATGCAGCATGTCGCGCGCCAAATGCCGGAACGCGCGCTCCGACGTGTTGCCGGCCCCCCTGCCGACACGCCCGCCCCAGATCACACGCCGCTCGCCCGGCGCCGCACGGAAATAATAGAAGACGCGATTGGTGTTGCCGTAGACACGCCCCTTGGGCATCAGACGCGCGAAGGTCTCCTCCGGGATCTCCCCGGTCGCGATGAGCCCCGATCCGATGGGCACGATACGACGCCCGAGCTCCGGTACCAGGCGGTCCGTATAACCGTTGGTGGCGATGATGACCTCGCCTGCGGCAATCTTGCCGAGCGGGGTCGTGACAGTGAATCGGCCACCGTCGCGCGAAATGTCCTGGGCGGCCGCATTGCCGATCACGAGACCGCCGGCCTCCCCGATCCGGCGCATGAGCCCGGCGTGATAGAGGCCCGGATGCAGCGAGGCGTCTCCCGGCAGCACGGAGCCGCCGAAGAAAGCGTCAGACCCGATCTCGGTATGCTGCTCGGCCTTCGGCACCATGAAGCTCTCGACACCTGCGATCTGGCGCAGGTCCTCCATGTCCCGCGCCATGGCGTCGTAGTGCTCCGGGCGGATCGCCGCGCGAAAGCGGCCACAGCGGGCAAAGTGACAATCGATCTTCTCCACGTCGATCAGCTGCGCAATATCATCGAGCATGCGCGCGCCTTCGCGCAGCATCGCTTCGGCCTTCTTGCGCCCGCGGAGCGCAATCAGGCGCTTGACGCGGAACTTCTGGTTGCCGCTGCCGATCTGTCCGCCATTCCGCGTGCTGGCGCCGAACCCCGGGACGCCGCGTTCGAGCACCACCACCGAGCGCCCATGGTGCAGCAGCGTGAGGGCCGCGGACAGTCCTGTGAATCCGGATCCGACGACAACCACATCGGCGTTCGCAGGAAGCGGATGCGACTCGGCAGTCCGCGGTGCGGCATCCCACCAGTAGGGCTTGAAGGAGAGTCCTTCCGATGAGGTCACGCGACCGTTCGCAAGCTGCTCCGCCGTCGGAGCCGCCAACCCACCGTCCTTCGTCACCTTGAGATCGATCTCGGAACCCGAAGCCAAGCACACACTCCACGACCGTCCACGCACGCGGCCGCATTGCCCATCCAGAAACAATGTTGAACGGAGGTAAACAGAAAACGAGCGGCGCCGCAACAGCACGAGACGCCCAAATTCAACGCAGCGGCTACTCACAGTCTTTGAGAG
>NZ_CADEFI010000001.1:291307-308799 GCF_902826555.1 uncultured Hyphomicrobium sp. | reverse complement strand
AGCTCGGCGACTCGGGATTTCGCACCATGCTCGCTCGTGATTGCAATCTTCGCACGGGCGCCCTCTACGACATTTATCAGGACCTTGGGACTCAATCGACGGCCTGCTGCCTCGATGCCGGCGGTTTTGCCGAAGCCTGCCAGCACATCGTCGACGACGTCGCGGCGTGCGACGTGGTGCTGGTTTCCAGACGGTGCATGTGGCGAAAGAGGAAACGCCGTCCGATCCGGGCTTTGTCGGCATTTCGGATTTCAGCCAAATCGAACTCGCGCGCACCTGAGGCAACCAGCGCGCAGTTGCACGCCGGAGCCGCTCGCGCGATGATGGCGCAATGCGTGACTGCGGCCACAGGTGGAAACACGTGCGACGGGCTCTATGTGCCGGCCTCGTCGTCGCATGTCTCGCCGTCTGCAACCCGGCGCCGGCCGCGCACGCAACCATTCAGGAGGAGAGCTGCATCTATCCCGACGTCGAGTATCCGATGCCGTGCGACGATGAGGACTGACGCACCGCACTCCGTCACTCCGCCTTGTCGGTCTTCTTCAGGGTCGAGCCCGCGTCCTTGAATTTCATGAGATGCGCGTCGTCAGCCGAGCCTCGGGTCTCCGCAACGACCCCGAACTCCAGCGGCTCGTCCTGCGCGTAGCGCTTGCCGAGCCGGTAAGCAATCTCCGCCCGCGCCGTCTCGACGCCAAGGTAGAACGCGTGCCCGGCGTCGGCCTTCGTATCGAGATGAGGAAACAGCTTGAAGGGATCGTCGGCGACGTGGTGTCCGTCCCGATTGTAGATATGCACCCCGTCCTCTGCCACCTCGATACGATAGTTGACGTCCCGGATCTGCGAGGCCAGCGTCTTGATCTCGTCGGACGTCGAGGCAAAGCCTTTGCGGTCGCGCAGCGCCATCAGTCCGCCGCCGAACCCCTGCGGCAGAGATCCGGCCTTCTTCGCCGCGTAAAACTCGCGCCGCGCACGGTCGAACTCGCGAATGGCCGTCCGGCAATGCGGGCTCACCTGCACCGCCAGCACCGCCGTGATGTTGAGCTCGGAGCACAGTCCCATCAAAAGCGCGTTGATCCCTGTCGTGTCGGCGTCCGTGAGCTCGGTCACGTTGCCGATCCCCATCAGGATCGGCACGTCCGGCCGCCGGTTGCGCAGATCGACATAGCGCATGACGGAAGCAGCGAAACCGTAATGGATCGGATCGAGGATCGGGTCGGCGTAATAGGGCTTGCCCTTGGCGATCATGATGTCGATCACCCGGTCGAGCGAGTCCATATCGGCCGCACCTGCCGAGACCAGGATTGGAACCGCAGGCCCCTCGTCGGCAATCGCGATGTTCTTTTCCGAGAGACTGAGCAGAAAGTCAGCGCCCGCCTTCGTGCCCCGTGACAGCTCCTCGGCATTGAAGGAATCGACGCTCACGCGCACGCCGTCCGCATGCAGCGCCTGGATCGCCTCTTCGAGATGCGGAAACGGGCTGTCCGGCAGGCAACCCAGATCGATCACGTCGGCGCCGTCCGCGCGCAGCATGCGCGACCGTTCGACGATCTCAGCCGGCGTCATCAGCGTTGCATCGACGATCTCGGCGAAGATCGTCATGTTGTGCTGGGAGAGATCGACCTTCTCCTTGGCGTGACCGAGATACTCCGGGAGATCGGCCACCTCGTCGGGGCCACGCTCGAAACGCGTGCCGAAGAAATCCGAGAGCCGCTCGAGATCTCCGCGAAAACGGCCCGGCATCACCACCCGGTCTGCCCCGTCCGGAAGCTTTAGGCGCCGCTGGACGATATCCGTCGTCATCAGCGCCGCCACCTTGACGCCCACGTTCGCCACCACCGGCTCGAGTGCATCGCTCGCCACCTGCTCGGCCACGCGTTTGACGCGCGGCTCCGCCAGCGACCCCGTCACAAGCACCACACGCTCCGCCATCGGCTTCTCTCGTCCTCAGATCTCGGAATACGAGTATGGCATGAATCGACGGCGCAAACCCGCCACCCGGCGTTTACCTATTCCGCTGCAGAGGTGCGCCTTGCCGTCGCCGCCTCCCAATCCTCCCTCCATACGGAGACGCCCTCGCGGACCGCGCGCACAACCGCATCGCCCACGGCCTCGCCGACGGCCGTGTGCATGCCGGCAAACGGTGCCCGGCCCTCGCCCTCCGGCGCCGCGACGACAATGCAATCCGTGCCCGTCCCCGTCACGATCGCACCGGCCCGCTCGACGTTGGCCTCCACGATCGCCACCGTGCGCGCCTGCGTCACCAGCGATACCGTCTCGATCAGCGCCGCCTCGGACAATGGCTGGGAAACGTGCGCGAGGATATTGATCGTGCCGGGCAGCCAGACCGGCTCGCTGCAGCGGGACCCCACCCGCTCGCCGTTGGAGAGCCCCACGGTGGCGACGCACGTCGCCGTTACGCCCTCGACGCAGGACTGAGCCAGATGATAGCGCCGAATGTCGCGCGAGGTGACAAGCGCCACCGCATCATCGAAGCCGGACTCCGCGAGCATGCGGCCGATGCTGACGACGGGATCCTCGGCCGGCGGCAGATCCGCATTGCGCACCTCCCGCCATACCACGCGCCGTGCCGTCCTCGGCCCGGGCTGGGTAATCGACCAGGAAAGCATCGTCTGCGGCGTATCGAACGTGGCGACCAGGTACGGCGGCCGGCAGGAGAGTGCAAACGGAGGCATGAAAGGATGTCGCTCGGATCTGTCTCGGCGCAAGGATCTGCTGCGGCGACCTTTGTCGCAATCCCCCGGCGGGTCAAGCGAAGGATCCCTTCCGCCCATGCGCACGCCTCCCCGCGCGCATCCGCCGCCTTTACTTAGGAATCATTCGCAACTAGATTGACGTCGACGCTGCGGTCCTATATCCAGTAAGAGCGCCAAACGTATCGGAGACTGAATGCAGCCGTATGGAAATCGCACCTCGGGCCTAGCTGCCGTCGCAGCGGTCATTATCGCAGTCGTCGCGCTCGCCATCGCGATCTTTCCCGTAAATCCGACCACCACCGCCGAAGGAGAGACGAAAGCAAGCGCTGCCAAGCCCTTCCGTGTCGTCACCACCTTCACGATCATCCAGGACATCGCCCAGAACGTCGCCGGCACCTCCGCCATCGTCGAGAGCATTACCAAGCCCGGCGCCGAGATCCACGACTACCAGCCGACCCCGCTCGACATCGTCAAGGCGCAGTCCGCCGATCTGGTGCTGTGGAACGGCCTCAACCTCGAACGTTGGTTCGAGCGCTTTTTCGACAACGTCAAAGATGTGCCGAGCGCCATCGTCAGCGAGGGCGTCACGCCGATGGGCATCGCCGACGGCCCCTACACCGGCAAGCCGAACCCGCACGCCTGGATGTCCCCCTCGAACGCGCTCATCTACATCGAGAACATTCGCAAGGCGCTCGTCGCACACGATCCGGCCCACGCCGAAGCCTATAACGCCAACGCCGCCGCCTACGCCGAAAAGATCAAGGCACTCGACGCTCCGCTCCGCGAGCGCATTGCTGCGATTCCCGAGGCCCAGCGCTGGCTGGTCACCAGCGAAGGCGCTTTCAGCTACCTCGCCCGCGACTACGGCATGCGCGAAGCCTTTCTCTGGCCGATCAACGCCGACGAGCAGGGCACGCCGCAACAGGTGCGCAAGGTCATCGATCTCGTCCGCGCCAACAAGATCCCCGTCGTCTTCAGCGAGAGCACAATCTCCGACAAGCCGGCACGGCAGGTCGCGCAGGAGACCGGCGCGCAGTACGGCGGCGTTCTCTATGTCGACAGCTTGAGCGCCGACAACGGCCCCGTGCCGACTTTCATCGATCTTCTACGCGTCACTGTCGAAACCATCGTCACGGGTTTCACATCGTGAACGCCCCCTCGATTGCCGCTGAAAACGTGACCGTCACCTATTCGAACGGCCACGTCGCGCTCAAGGATGTCACGTTCACGCTCGGCGCCGGGACCATCTGCGGCTTGGTCGGTGTCAACGGAAGCGGCAAGTCGACACTGTTCAAGACCATCATGGGTTTCGTGCGCCCCACCACCGGCACGGTCCGCATCGCCGGCCTGCCCGTGGACGACGCCCTGAAGCGCAACCTTGTCGCCTACGTTCCCCAAAGCGAGGATGTGGATTGGAATTTCCCGGTGCTGGTCGAGGACGTGGTCATGATGGGCCGCTACGGCCACATGGGCTTCCTCCGCATCGCAGGCGCCACTGACCACCGCAAAGTGGACGAGGCTCTGGAACGCGTCGGCATGACCGCGTTCCGCACGCGCCAGATCGGCGAGCTTTCCGGCGGACAGAAGAAACGCGTCTTTCTCGCGCGCGCACTGGCCCAGGAAAGCTCGATCATTCTTCTCGACGAACCGTTCACCGGCGTCGACGTCAAAACCGAGACGGCCATCGTCGATCTCCTGCGCGACCTTCGCGCCAAGAACCACCTGATGCTGGTCTCCACCCACAATCTCGGCAGCGTCCCCGATTTCTGCGACCAGGTGGTGCTCATCAACCGCACGCTCCTCGCCGCCGGTCCCACGGCAACCACTTTCACGCAAGCCAACCTCGAAAAAGCGTTCGGGGGCGTATTGCGCCATTTCAAGCTCGCCGGCCGGGATCTTCACGCCGACGACGATCGCCGCTCCGTCACCGTGCTGACCGACGACGAGCGGGCGCTCGTATTCTACGGCGAGAACGGCGGCGGCGGCGCCAACAGGAATGCCGACCCCGAGGATGACGCCAAATGAGCGAGCTCCTGGTCCCGTTCCAGTACGACTATATGGTCAAGGCCATGTGGGTCAGCGGCCTGGTCGGCGCGACGTGCGCCTTCCTCTCGGCCTACTTGATGCTAAAGGGCTGGTCGCTCATGGGCGACGCGCTGGCCCACTCCATCGTCCCCGGCGTCGCCGGCGCCTACCTCCTCAAGATCCCCTTTGCCGCCGGCGCATTTTTTGCGGGCCTCCTGGCAGCCATCGGAATGTGGTTCGTCCGCCAGAGATCGAAGCTCCGGGAGGACGCCGTCATCGGCATCGTCTTCACCTCGTTCTTTGCCTTCGGCCTGCTGCTCGTCTCCATCAACCCGACGGCCGTCAACGTGCAATCGATCGTGCTCGGCAACATCCTGGGCATCACCGATGGCGATGCCGCCCAGGTTGCTGTCATATCGGTCATCTCCCTGTCCGTGCTGGCGCTGAAATGGAAAGACCTGATGGTCACCTTCTTCGACGAGACGCACGCACGCACATCGGGCCTCAATCCCACCGCGCTCAAGATCCTGTTTTTCACGCTTCTGAGTGCCTGCACGGTGGCCGCGCTGCAGACGGTCGGCGCCTGCCTCGTCATCGCCATGGTCGTAACGCCGGGTGCGACCGCCTACCTCCTGACCGATCGCTTTGGACGCCTTCTCGTATTCAGTGTCGCCATCGGCGCCGCGACCAGCATCATCGGCACCTACATCAGCTATTTTCTCGACGGCGCAACGGGCGGCGTCATCGTCGTGCTGCAGACACTCGTGTTTCTCGCCGCGTTTGTCTTCGCTCCCAAGCATGGACTACTCGCCAGCCACCGCGCCGCCCGCACGGAGGCGAGCTGATGGAGGCACTCTACGACCTTTTCGCCGCTCCCCTCGCCTACGCCTTCATGCAACGGGCGCTGGTGGTGGCCATGCTCGTCGGCGCCGTCTGCTCGGTTCTCTCCTGCTATCTCGTGCTCAGGGGCTGGTCGCTGATGGGCGACGCCATCTCGCACGCCGTCCTGCCCGGCATCGTGGCGGCGGTCGTTCTCGGCATTCCGATTGCCGTCGGCGCCTTCGTCTCCGGCCTCTCCTGCGCCCTGCTGACCGGCTATCTCAAGGAAAACAGCCGCGTGAAGGAGGATACCGTCATGGGCATCGTCTTCTCCGGCATGTTCGGCCTAGGTCTGGTCCTGATGACCAAGGTTGAGACCGATCTCCATGTCCTGCACATTCTCTTCGGCAACATGCTGGGAGTGACCTGGCGCGACGTCATTGAAACCGCTCTGATCGCCGTCCCGACGCTGGCTATCGTGCTCGCCAAACGCCGCGACCTCCTCCTCTATTGCTTCGACCCGCAGCATGCGCGCGCCATCGGCTTGCCGGTTCGCGTGATCCACTATGGTCTCTTGATCCTGCTGGCGCTGACCGTCGTTGCGGCCTTGAAGGCCGTCGGCGTCATTCTCGTGGTCGCCATGCTGATCACGCCCGGCGCCACGGCCTATCTTCTGACCGATCGCTTCGAGCGCATGCTCGCCATATCCGCCGCCGTCGCCATCGGCGCGAGCATCGTCGGCACGCTTCTGAGCTTCCACATCGACGGCGCAACCGGCCCCTGCATCGTGCTGATCCAGGCCACGGCGTTCCTGGCCGCGTTCCTGTTTGCTCCGCGCAACGGCCTGCTGAGACAGGCCGTCCGATCAAGCGCGACTTAGGCAGCGGAGAGGGCTATCGGCGCGACGTCAGCGCACCTTCCCGCTGAGAAAGACCTGCCCGGAGTACCCGCTGCGGATCTCCCGATCGACGATCCCGATCGGCGTAACGACGATCTCATCGAGGTGCGGCTTGAACACCGCTTCGATCGCCTCCGCCGAGAGCCGGAGCGCCGGAAACTCGTGGTCGGCGACAACATAGCCCTCCGAGCTCACCAGGAACGCGGCCGCAACCGTGCCGCCGGAGCGCACGCAACGCGCAAACGCCGTGCAAGCGGCGTCGAACTCGTCGTCCCGCTTGGTAATGGACTCGGCGCAGAAGAACATGGTGGCCGCATCCCACGTGCGCGGCGGCAGATCGAAAATCGAGCCCTGCGTGATGGCGCAGCGCTCCCTTAGAGCCGGGAGCGGATCGTCGGGCAGGCTCCAGCCAGCTCCGTATGCGCTACGCACCGTGCCCCAGAAGTGTTGCCATTGCGGGCGCAGCGCGCTTCCCTTGAGCTCGGCCTCGAGCCACGCGATATTGGATTCGGCAAATTCCCACGCCGTCAGCCGGCGCGCGCGCGGCGCCGCGCAGAAGAAGGGAATGAGATTGGGACCGGTTCCGACATCGACGACTTCGAGCTCATTTCCCTCGGGAAGAGCTCGCTTGAGAACGTCGACCGTCAGGCAGGCGACGCGATCGTCGTCAGCGTGCGGCTCGCCATAGTACTGCTGAAAGTAGGCCTCGGGATCGAACTGACCCCATTCGTAGTGGGCATTGCCGTACGCAATCCCCTCGCTGTCCTTCTCGAGCATTGCGCCCCCGACCCGTTGCCGCTTCGCATGACCGGATCAGAGATCGCAACACGGCGCAAAAATCAAGCCGTTGCCTTCTGCGGTGGCTCGAGAGCCAACAGCTCGGGAAACGATCCCATGTGCCGCGGTTCGAACCGCTCCACGAGAAGCTTGAGCTGCTCCGCCGCGAGCGGTTTCGAGAAGAAATAGCCCTGCAGCTCCGTGCAGCCGAAATGGCTCATCATGACCGCTTCGTACTCGGTCTCCACGCCCTCTGCCACGATCTGCATTCCAAGGCCGCGCCCGAGCGAGGCGACGGACTGCACAATCGTACGCGATGTCATCGCATTGGACACGTTGCTGACGAACGAGCGATCGATCTTGATCTTGTCGAACTTGAAGTTGCAGAGATACGAAAGGCTCGAATAGCCCGTTCCGAAATCGTCGAGCGCCGTACGGAAGCCCATCTCCTGCAGTCCCTGCAGCACGGACTTCGTCTGGTCGGTTGCCTCGAGCAGCACGCCTTCGGTAATTTCCAGAACGAAACGGCTCGGAGAAACGTCATACTCCGCCGTGAGGCGCCGCAGAACGGACTGAAGATCCGTTTGGTTGAACTGAACGGGCGAGAGATTGATGGCGATCTCGAGATCGGGCCACTGCTTCGAATCCTTGATGGCCCGCTCGAGAATCCACGTGCCGAGCATCGGCATGAGTCCCGAGATCTCGGCAATCGGAATGAACGTCGCCGGCGAGATATCGCCCCTGAGCGGATGGCGCCAGCGCAACAAGGCTTCCGCACCCACGATCGCACCCGTGCGGCAGGACACGATGGGCTGATAGTGGAGCCTAAGCTCTTCCCTCTCGATGGCCGTGCGCAGATCCACCTCGATCGCACGCCGCATCTCGACCTGGCTCGCCATCTCGGTCGAGAACGTCATGGCGCGATCGCGACCTTGGTTCTTCGCTTCGTAGAGCGCAATGTCCGCGTGGCGCATCAGCTCATCCGCCGACCGCCCGTGATCCGGCGCCTTGGCGATTCCGACGGAAGCCGTCACGCAGATCGTCTGGCCGTCGATGGCGAACGATTCCTCGAACGCGCTCGCGATGCGCCGAGCCAGCTTGGTATCCGCGTCCGCTTCGCTTGAAACGCACAGCACCGCGAATTCGTCGCCGCCGAACCGCGCCAGGAAATCGTCGGGCCGCAAGCGGGCCATCAAGCGCTTCGATACGGCCTTGATGAGCTTGTCGCCGGTCTCGTGCCCGAGCGTGTCGTTGATGTCCTTGAACCGGTCGATGTCGACGTAGGCCGCGAGCGCACGCGACCCACCCTCGCCGAATGTCGGCGAGTTGAGTTTCGCATCGACCTCCTCGACCATGTGCTGGCGGTTTGGCAGCCCGGAAAGCACATCGTGCTTGGCAGCGTGCCGTGCGCGGGCTTCGCGCTGCGTCAGCTCGTCCGACGCCCGCCTCAAACGGCGGAACATGTGATTGGACAACAGCCCGGTCGCAAAAACGCCGCACGCGACAAGCGGGAGAATGATCGTGAGAAGGACCTGTCCCGGCCGCCGTGTCGTCCACGACAGGAAGCCGACCTGTTTTCCGTCGTCGCCCACGAATGGCTCGGTGACGACCCCGCTGGCCCTCACAGGGCTGGGCGAGAGCTGAAGGTCGGGCAGCAGAAGCGTGCGCGCGATCTTCGAAATGAACTCATCGTTTATATACGACACGCTGACGAGCAGCTTGGGCGTACCCTTGAGGAGATCCATCTCGACGTTGGGCACGATGGTGATCGCGCCGACGACCGCCGGCTTGCCGCCGACTGAAATGATGTGACCGGCCCATCGCGCCATTTTCACGGCACGCGATAGAATGCGGTAGGTCGTTTGCGCGCGCCCGAATTCGTCCGGACGGTCCCTGAGCCCCGAGCCCTTGGTGTCGTGACGCGCCTCGGCGACGACCGCAGAAGAGCGGCGCGCCTCTCCGCGTAGGCCTCGGCGCCAGCCCGGGCGCCCTCCTTGTAGGCCCAGATCGGCTCGTCCCGCGCGTTCAGAATGTAGGTCTCGTCGTGACCATAGGTCTCCGTGAGAAAAATGCCGAATTCGTCGTCGGCGAACTGCAGGTCGATGCTTTCGTCCGTGATTTTGATGACGGCGTCATCCCACCACGCAACGCTTTTCTGGCCATCGAGAAGGTTCGCGATGCTTTGATTGAGAGCGTTCTCGACAAGCGTGCGCTCAGCATCGGTCGCTGATTTGTTCGCAGACCAGCCTGCGAATGCAATCACCGCGAGCAAGAGCACCCCGAAGAACGTGATCGCGGCGCGAATAATCATCGTGAGGCGACGCAGATCACCTTCGTAGAGTCTTGTTGTATCACCCATCAACATAAGCGTCGCAAACCCATTACCGACATACTTGGGTAGGTTTGCCGGGAAGGCCTAAGTCATTGTTTAATTGAACGCTCGAATATAACTTATAGTAAACAAAGTGTTTAGCTCCGCACAAATCTGGGAATGAACACAATTGCTTTTAACTATTTTTTGATTGCTTTCTACGGCTTTACATCTTATTAAGATTACCAGAACTCATCCAATCGGATGATTTATCCTTATAGTTGTACTGAACATATCGTCGAGTGTCCCATGGCGTCCCGCCTCGTGATCCGTACCCGTGCCTACAGTGAGGAACTGAGAAAAGCCGCCGCATCCATAGAGCAGGCCGCTTGGAGCGATCTCGGTTATCTGAATTATACGCGCGCCCACTACGAGAATTACGCAGCTATTCTGGACAAATACGCTGACTATCAGCTGTGCCTGGTAGATCAGGAGACGGACTACCCTGTTGCCGTCTTCAACAGCGTCCCTCTGAGCTACACCGGCTCCGGAGATCTTCCTCAGGAAGGCTGGGACTGGGTTGTAGAAACCGGCGCAAGCCCGAAGGGTGCGCCCACGATCCTGGGCGGACTGGCCATGTCCATTCCCGCCGTTCACCGCGAAAAAGGCTATGGCCGCCGGATGCTCCGCGCGATGCGCGAACTGGCGGAATCCAAAGGGTTGCGCGGTGTGTTCGCTGCCGTCAGACCGTCGTCGAAGGCACGCCACCCCTGGGTCGGCATCGACGACTACATCACCTGGACCGATGGCAAGGGTCGCGCGTTCGATCCGTGGCTTCGCAGTCACTTGTCCTCGGGCGGCAAGCTGGTGGGGCCCTGCAAGCGCTCCATGGTCGTCGAAGAGCCGATCGCGTTCTGGGAAACGTGGACCAAGAAGAAATATCCTCAGTCGGGCTCCTATGCCATTGACGGCGCACTGGTTCCGCTGGAGATCGACCTTGAGCGCGGCGTCGGTCGCTACGAGGAGCCCAACATCTGGGTAACGTACGCCTGCTGACGTTTCGCCACCCCGCTTGAGCGGCATGGCAAGATGCAAATCCCGCCCTCTGTTCCGCAGCGCTCCTTCCGGATCGCTGACGCGGCGACCGCCGGATATTTCCCGGCCCCGCCGTTATGCTGTCGTGATGCGGTGTTGCACGTTGTGTAAAATCAGTGTCTCTTGACGCCGCAGCCGTGAAATTCGGCCTCCGGAATGACGCAACAGAACGACCAGATTAAAGTCGGCACCGGCGTCGGAACCCGGCTGCAGCCGAAAACCGAGGGACACACATGACGCCCGCCCGCCCTGCCCTTCGGCGCCACCTCCTGTGCGCGCTTGCCGCCCCTCTCGTGCTCTCGAGCTTGACGACACCAAGCGTAGCCGACCCCACGTTCGAGCCGCTTCTTGGCTCCTGGGGCGGCAGCGGAACTTACAAGCTCCAGGATGGCACCTCCGAAAAGCTGAAGTGCGATGCCTACTACACGGGCGGCGGCTCGCAGCTCGGCATTGCAGTGCGCTGCACAGGCCAGACCAACAAGATTGAAATGCGTTCCAAGCTCACCTCCAATGGCGGCGCCTTGAGTGGCAGCTGGGAAGAGCGCACTTACAATGCCAACGGAAACGTCACCGGAAAGCTGACCGACGAGAGCCTGAAGCTCCAGATCGTCGGCGGTGTGGCCGGTTCGATGACCGTGACTTATGACAAGACCAAGCAAAACGTGGCGATCGCCACTGAGGGCATACCGTTGAAGAGCGTGACGGTCAGCCTGTCACGCAAATGAGCTTCACGCTTGGACGTTGGGAGGTGAAGGTCTGATGGGCTCGGCCCCCTCCCTGGTCGCACATCCCGGCACAGCCGGGATCGAGCTGTCCGCAGCTGGATCGTGGACCGTTGACCACGCCCGCAGCCTGGACGGCATAATCCTCGACATGATGCGCACCACGCCGGCCGACGTGCCGGTGACCATCAACATGAGGAGCATTGCCGCGCTCGACACCTATGGTGCGTGGCTCGTGGAGCGGTTTATCCGTGCACGCGAATCCGGCTCGGGAAGCACGCGCCTCGACGGCCTGCCGGAACGCTATCGCGCCCTCTACGAGGAGATCAGCACCACCGAGCGCGACGCACCGCAGCCCGCCAAGCACCGGCCGTCGATCCTCCGATCCATCGCCTGGCTCGGCCAGGCCGCAGCCGGTTTCGGCCGCGACCTCGTCGACTTCGCCAACATGCTGGGCGCCATTGTCGTCTCGCTCGCCCGCGTGGTCGCCAATCCGAGAAGCTTCCGTATCACCCCGACCATGCACCACCTCGACAGGGTCGGCTGGCAGGCGGTGCCGATCATGCTGCTCATTACCTTTCTGATCGGATGCATCATCGCGCAGCAGGGCTTCTTCCATTTCCGCAAATTCGGCGCCGACGCCTATGTCGTCGACATGGTCGGCATCCTGGTCGTGCGCGAAATCGGCGTGCTCATCATCGCCATCATGATGGCCGGACGCTCGGGGAGCGCCTACACCGCCGAGCTTGGCTCCATGAAAATGCGCGAGGAGATCGACGCATTGCGCACCATGGGGCGCGATCCGGTGGACGTTCTGATCCTGCCGCGCATCATCGCTCTCGTCATCGCGTTGCCCATCCTGACCTTCCTCGGCTCCATGGCGGCTCTGTACGGCGGCGGACTGGTGGCCTGGGCCTATGGCGGCATGAGCCCGGCGATCTATATTGAAAGGCTGCGCGAGGCCGTCTCGTTGACACATTTCGAGGTCGGCATGATCAAGGCGCCGTTCATGGCGCTCGTCATCGGCGTCGTTGCCTGCGCCCAGGGGCTCGCGGTCCAGGGCAGCGCTGAATCTCTCGGCCGCGAGACCACGGCTTCCGTGGTCAAGTCCATCTTCCTGGTCATCGTTCTGGACGGACTGTTCGCCGTCTTCTTCGCTTCGGTCGACATGTAGCCATGGCCAACGACAAAGCCATAGACGTGCGGGATCTGGTCGTGGGCTTCGGGCCGCGCACGGTGCTCGATCGCGTCACGTTCGATGTCCGTCGCGGCGAGGTGTTCGGCTTCGTCGGCGGCTCGGGCAGCGGCAAGTCCGTGCTCCTGCGCACGATCATCGGCCTTGTTCCGCGCCGGTCGGGCTCCATCGAGGTCTTGGGCACGCGCCTCGACACCGCGAATGCCGAAGAGCGGCGCGGCATCGAGCGCCGGTGGGGCGTTCTCTTTCAGCAGGGCGCGCTGTTCTCGTCCCTGACCGTTCTCCAGAACGTGCAATTCCCCATGGTCGAGTATCTGGATCTGCCGCAGCGGCTCATGGACGAGATGGCGGCCGCCAAGCTCGACATGGTCGGATTGCGCCGGGCCGACCATGACAAGATGCCGTCGGAGCTGTCGGGCGGCATGACCAAGCGCGTGGCGCTGGCCCGTGCGCTGGCGCTCGATCCCGAGCTGGTGTTCCTCGACGAGCCGACCTCGGGTCTCGACCCGATTGCCGCCGGCGATTTCGACGCCTTGATCAAGACACTGCAGGAGACCCTCGGTCTCACGGTCTTCATGATCACCCACGACCTCGAAAGCCTGCACACGATCTGCGACCGCGTTGGCGCGTTGGCCGACGGCCGCGTCGTCGCCACCGGCTCGATAGAAAGCATGCTCGCCTGCGAGCACCCGTGGGTTCGCTCCTACTTCCAGGGCCGTCGTGCGACGGCCGTCAACGAACGCTTTGCAAACATCGAGCCTTGAGGCCAGGACCATGGAAACACAGGCGCGCTATACTCTGGTCGGATCCTTTGTGCTCGCGGCCATCCTGGCCGTCTTCGCCTTCGTCTACTGGCTGCACAACACCGGAGGCATCGCCGACCGCCAGCTCTTCCGCGTGCGCTTCCAAAGCTCCGTATCGGGTCTGCTCAAGGGCTCGACCGTGCTCTTCAACGGCATCCGCGTCGGCGAGGTGACGGAGATCGACCTTTCGCCCGACGCGCCCAAGGATGTGCTCGTCACCATCGCCGTGGACAATTCCGCTCCCGTGCGGTCGGACACGGTCGTCAACGTCGACTTTCAGGGGCTGACCGGCGCACCGGTGATCGAACTGTCCGGCGGCGATCCCAAGGCTGCGCCGTTCGCCACGACAGGTGAGCCGCCGCTCCTCAACGCCAGCGCCGAAAGCACGCAGAGCCTGACGCAGTCGGCACGCGGCACGCTGAACCGGCTCGACAAGGTGATCGACGACAACAGCGCGGCGCTGCATGACGCCATCACCGGCATCAGCACCTTTGCGGGCGTGCTCTCGCGCAACTCGGAGCGCATCGACGGAATTCTCGCAGGCCTGGAGCGCTTCGCCGGCGGCGCCAAAACCAAGCCCGGCATCTACAATCTCTCGGCGCTCGCGAAATCGGCCGTCTGCCCGGACGCTTCCCGTCCCCAGCTCGTCGTGCCGGAGCCGGCCGCGCCGATGGCCTTCAACTCCGACAAAGTCGTCATCGTCGGCGACCCGCCCGAGACATCGCCCTTCGAGAAGGCACAGTTCACCGACAACATCCCGGCCGTCGTCCAGTCCAAAGTCATCGAGAGTTTCGAGGGCTCCGGCTGTTTCGCAGCCGTGACACGCCCGCTCGATAACCTCGAGCCGAGCGACCAGCTGCAGACCGAGATCCGTCAGTTCGCCATTGCCCTGACGTCGTCGCCGGCCGCGACGGTGGAAATCGCGATCAAGCTTGTAAGCGCCGGCGGAAAGATCGTCGGCTCGCGCAATTTCAAGGAGACGGCTCCGCTGCCCACCGTCGATGCACAAGGCGCCGTGACCGCCCTCGACGGCGCATTCGGCAAAGTCCTGGCGAGCGCCGTTCCCTGGGTTGCGAAGCTTCCCGTCGATGCGCCGGCACCCGAGCCTGCGGAAGCACCGAAAGGAGCCAAGAAGGGCGCGGCTCCCGATGACGATATTCCGGAGCCCGAGATGCCCGAGCCGCCGCCCGCTCCCTGATTATTCGTAGCTTAGGGATTTAGAAGCGGTCGCGGCGCACATCGACCTTGAGATAGCCGGTCGCGTAAGCGATCAGCGCCAGCACGATGGCAAGCGGCACCGCCACCATCAACACCATGGCAAATGTCATGGCCAGCCCGAGCAGCAGCGCGAGCCCGACCAGCGCCACCAGGGCCACGACGAGATAGCCGGCGCCAGCCGCAAGCCAGCGCCGCCATCCGGTGAGCTCCGTCTCCGTCGTCTGGCCATGGCGGTCGATGACGATGACCGTTTCCTTGCGCTTCTGCACCATCGTTGTCCTCCAGACAGCGGTTCCGCTGGTCGGTGCCCCTTATATAGATGCCTTTTGCGCCTCTGCGAGCCCTCTAGGGGGCCGATTGTAGGCAAACTCGCTGACTTTCCACTGACGGCTGAAGCCTTGGCGTTCCAGGCAGAAACCCTTCCGCAAGCCCCTCTCCGGTCTGCTCGAGCAGGAACGCATCGAGCTCCATTGCCGTGGGTAGGCCGAGCCGCGCACCGAGCCGCCGGCATTTGAGCGCGGCCGCGGCAGAGGCGACCCGTGCGCACTCGGCATCGCTCAGGCCTGAAGCCAGGGCCAGCGCAAAGATACCATGGAAGACATCACCCGCACCGGTCGTATCGACCACCGGCACTTTGAACGCGGATTGCTGCCCTCCCCCTTGGGCGCCGCGCCAAGTGTAGCCACCGGCGCCCCGTGTCACACCCGCATGACGGAGACCCCGCGCCAGAAGTGAGGCGAGCCTTGCCCCGTCGTCACCGCCGGCCACGAACTTCTCGAACGCCGGCGCCGAGAAGATCGCATAGTCCGTGAGATCGATGACGCGATCGAGCAGAATTCCGCCGCCGAGATCCACGTCCACGATCGTCGGCACATCGACGGCGCGTGCAGCGGCGAATGCAGCCCGCGTCCCTTCGAGCCAGGAAAGGTCGCTCAGGACCGCACCCGCCGACGCCACCGCACCGAGCGGCAACCACTCGGCCTCCATCGGAAACGTGTGGCCGTCCTCGCTGATGACCAACCGCTCACCTTTCCCATCGACGATCACGGCAGCCGTCGGAGTCTTGGCGCCTTCGCAGGCCACGACGCTGCTGACGTCCACGCCCGCCTGCTGAAGCGCGCGCCGGGCTTTGGCACCCGTTTCGTCGTCACCGATGCGGCTCCAGAGCTTGACCTCGCCCCCGGGCACGGCGATCGCGGCAGCGGCGTTGGCAGCCGAGCCTCCGCCTTCCTCACGATGGTCATGCGCAGCAACCTTGGTCGGCCACGCCGGAAACGCATCGATCCGATAGACGCGGTCCAGCGCCGTATGCCCGACGACGATGATGGTATTGCCCGTCATGGATCCCGACCTGAAGTCTGCGTAGCCATATGGGAGCCAAAGCAGTGTCCACCCAGCAAAGTTCCATGCGGAATACATCCGTTCCACCGGGCACCGCGTCGGCGAAAAATCGCGCCCCCTGTTTCTGGAGGGACAGCAGGTCCGGGCCTTCGATGGCAAGTTCGCTTCAACGGACGGCCACAGCCGTCATGGAGAGAGACGCATCCGTTCCAAAGGAATCTGACCATGCTCTACAAAGCCATCGGCATCATCCTCACCGCCCTTTTCATCGCCAGCTTCCAGATTTCCGCGGCATCCGCAGGTTGCGGCGGCCATGGTGGCTTCCATGCCTACCAGTCGAAGGCTCCGAGCCGCGTCGCACTTCAGCAGTCCCGCGCACGCAAAGCCGCATTGGCTGAGGCGCGCGCCAAGCAGAAGAAGGCCGCCCAGATCGCCCGCGCCGAAAAGAAGGCCGAGGCCGCGAAAGTCGCTGCTGCCGAGTCTACCCCCAAGACCGAGGAGACCACGACGGTCGCCGAGGAAGCCAAGGACAGCGCCGGGAGCCCGCTCAACGTCGCCTCCGCTGCTCAGACCTGCACCAAGTTCGTCGCCGAGACCGGCACCACCGTCACGATCGAGTGCGCCAAACAGTAAATTGCTTCCTCAGAAACAACAGATCGGAGCGGCCCCGCGCTGCTCCGATCTTTTTGTTTGAGCCGCTGTTTGAAGCGGGAGCAGACCCATCACCCCTTGCAATGTTCTTATTTTGTTCTATTCTCTCTTTCGACTGTTTAGGAGCCGAAAGAGCCACTTGCATGCTGCCCGCTGCCGCAAATCCTAGCCGGACCGAGATCGTGTCCGACCTGCGCCACCGTCTCGCCCGCATGGAAGGCTTGCCCGGCACCGCCGAGGACGGTCTGCGATTCGGCCTCCCCGAGCTCGACGCTCACCTGCCCCAGGGCCTCGCTTTCGGCGCCGTACACGAGATCACCCCGGCTGAAGAGGCCGACCTGCCAGCCGTCTTCGGCTTCCTCATGGCCTTGCTCGCTCGCATGCCGGGCCGCACGCCGCTCCTGCTCGTCCTCTCGTCGAAAAAGCTCGCCCGCTACGGACACCCCCACGGCCACGGCCTCGCGAGCCTCGGTCTCGATCCATCACGCTTGATTTTGGTCGAAACGGCCGACGAGCAGGAAGCCCTGTGGGCAACGGAGGAAGCGGTGCGCTCCCGCGGACCGGCAGCCGTTGCGAGCGCCCTCGGCGGCAAGCTCGACCTCAAGGCCAGCCAGCGGCTGCTCCATGCCGCCCGCGACTCCAAGATTCCACTGCTGCTCCTGCGGCTGGGCACGGCAACCGTCCCCACCGCGACGACTCGTTGGCGTATCGCCGCCGCACCCGGAAGCCGCGACCGCTTCGGGCTGCTCTCTGGCTGGCGATGGCACGTGACGCTCGAACGCTGCCGCAACGGACGGCCGGGAGACTGGATGTTGGAGGTCGATCATGCCGCGCATCGTTTCGGTCTGGCTGCCGCAGTGGCCGGTGCATCGCTGGCTCGCTGCGGAGCAGCGGGAAATGGGAGCTGCGGAGCAGCGGGAAAT
>NZ_CADEFI010000001.1:98622-291207 GCF_902826555.1 uncultured Hyphomicrobium sp. | reverse complement strand
GCTGCGGAGCAGCGGGAAATGGGAGCTGCGGAGCAGCGGGAAATAAGAGCAGCGGAGCGGCGTAGACCCACGGGCAGACCCGTCGATTCCCGCACGCCCTTCGTGCTCGCCGACGGCACGGACGCGCCGCGCATTGTCGCACTCAATCCCGCAGCGCAGGCGAGCGGCCTTGCCGTCGGCGAAACGCTGGCCGATGCCCGCGCCCGCATCGGCGCCGTCGAGGTCCGCATCGCCGAGCCCGCGGCCGATGCGAAAGCCCTCCTGCGCCTCGCACTGTGGGCAACCCGCTACACGCCCTCCGTCGCGATCTTCCAAAAGGTTGAAAGCGGGAGCGACGGCTTCTTTCTCGACGTGACGGGAGCAACGCATCTCTTGGGAGGCGAGGACAAGCTGCTCGCCGATCTCGCGCGGCGCCTCACGGCATTCGGTCTCCCGGTACGCCTGGGCCTTGCGGAGACACCCGGCACCGCCTGGGCCGTCTCGCATTACGCTCACAAGGCGTCCGTCATCGTGCCTGGCGGATTGGAGAGGGAGGCTTTGCTGCCGCTTCCGGTCGAAAGCCTGCGTCTCGCAACCGAAACGGCGCTCACCCTGCGCCGCCTCGGCTTCAAGCGCATCGGCGACCTGATCGGCAAGCCGCGTGCACCTTTCGCGGCCCGCTTCGAAAAAGACGTCCTGCGGCGTCTCGATCAGGCCTTGGGTCACACTCCTGAACCGCTGCCCCTGCTCACGCCTCCGCCGGCCTATGTGAAAACCCGTTCTCTGCTCGAGCCCATCAGCACCGAGGACGCCGTCGTCACCGTTGCGAGAAACCTCATGCAGGACCTCGTGCCGAGGCTCGAAGCAGACGGCGTCGGCGCCAGAAGCCTGCGGCTCGCCCTCTACCGCGTCGACGGCATCGTGCAGCGCCTCGACGTCGCCTGCACACTACCGACGCAGAGCCCGGACCATGTCGCCCGCTTGATCCGCTTGAAGCTCGAACGCGTGGCACGCCTGCTCGAAGCCGGCTTCGGCTTCGAAACCTTGAGTCTCGCCGTCACCCTCACTGAAAAAGTTGACCCGCGTCAGCACACGCTCGCGACCACCTCGGAGGAAACCGAGCGCGCGCGACGCTGCACCGTGCTGCTCGATGCGCTGCGCCAGCGGTTGGGGGCGGAGAGCGTCCATCATATCATGCCGATCGCAAGCCATTGGCCCGAGCGTAGCGAGAAACAAACCAAACAGCGCAGCGAAAAAAAAATTGGAGAACGCCGCGGCAAGCTGACCGGGACGCATGACGAAACCGCATCCTGGCCGCCGGCGAAGAACACACGCCCGCCGCTCCTGCTGCCGCGCGCGGAACCGGTGGATGTCATCGCTCTCATGCCGGATGGCCCGCCCCAGCACATCCGCTGGCGCGGCAAGCGCCTGATCGCCACACACGCCGAAGGGCCGGAGCGCATCGCCGCCGAGTGGTGGCGCGCGCAGACATGGAAGCCGACGCGCGACTACTATGTCGTCGAGGATGACACGGGCCGCCGCCTCTGGCTCTACCGCGAAGGCATCCCCGGCCGCGAGACGGCCGCCCCCCGCTGGTTCGTCCACGGCCTCTTCGCATGAGAGAAGCCACCATGACCTGCTACGCGGAGCTCGCCGTCACCACCAACTTCTCGTTCTTGCGCGGAGCCTCGCACCCGGCCGAGATGGTGGTCGCCGCCGAGGCGGCGGGCCTCACGGCCCTCGCCATCGCCGACCGCAACAGCTTCGCCGGCATCGTGCGCGCCTTCGACGAATGGAGAAAACGCAAGGCCCTGAAGCTGATCGTGGGCGTGCGCCTCGTCACCGTCGACGGTTTCGAAATCCTCGCCTATCCGACCGACCGCGAGGCCTTTGCCCGCCTCTGCCGCCTGCTGACCATGGGCCGGCGCAAGGTGCCGCATAAGGAGCACACGCAATGCCACCTCACGTTCGAGGACATCCTCGAAGCAGCCGACGGTCAGATCTTCATCGCGCTGCCGCCCGAGGAATTGAGCCCCGCCTTCGCCCAGCGCCTCGAACGCATGGCGCACGTCGCGCCGGGCGCGAGCTTCCTCGCCGGCATTCATAGCCATCGGGGCAACGAACCCCGCCGCCTCGGCGAGCTCGACGAGTTGGCACGTCGCACCGGCACGCCGCTAGTCGCCGTCAACGACGTGCACTACCACACGCCGGAGCGCCGCCCCCTCGCCGACGTCGTCACATGCATTCGCGAGCAATGCACACTTTCCGAGGCCGGCTTCCGTCTCGCCGCCAACGCCGAGCGCCACATCAAGACACCCGCCGAAATGGCACGCCTCTTCGCGGGGGTCCCCGATGCGATCGCACGCACGCTCGAGATTGCAAACGCTTGCCATTTCGATCTCGGCGATCTCAAAAACGAGTACCCCGACGAGCCCGTGCCCCCCGGCAAGACCGCACAAGGGCACCTCGAGGATCTGACGTGGGCCGGCGCTGCGTGGCGCTACGCGCGTGGCATCCCGGAGAAAGTCGAAAAGCAGCTCCATGAAGAGCTGAGGCTCATCGCCAAGCTCGACTACGCACGCTATTTCCTCACCGTCCACGATGTGGTCCGCTACGCGAGAAGCGAGCACATCCTGTGCCAGGGCCGCGGCTCGGCCGCCAACAGCGCCGTCTGCTTCTGCCTCCGCATCACGGAGATCGATCCCGCGACCAGCAACCTTCTCTTCGCCCGCTTCATCTCCGAGCAGCGCGGTGAGCCGCCCGACATCGACGTCGATTTCGAGCACGAGCGGCGCGAGGAGGTGATCCAGTACGTCTACAAGCGCTACGGCCGCGAGTACGCGGCCATCTGCGCCACCGTGATCCACTACCGTTCGCGCCGCGCCATCCGCGAGGTCGGGAAGGCCATGGGGCTCACGCCCGACATCACCGCAGCCCTCGCCAAGACGGTCTGGGGCAGCCACGCCGACGGTCTCCCCGACAAGCACATCCGCGAGGCGGGCTTCGACCCGGAAAATCCGCGGATCCGCCAATCCATCCTGCTTGCGCGCGAGCTGATCGGCTTTCCGCGTCACCTGTCCCAGCATGTCGGCGGCTTCATCCTGACCAGGAGGCGTCTCGACGAGACCGTCCCCATCGCCAACGCCGCCATGGAAGACCGCACCTTCATCGAATGGGACAAGGACGACATCGACACCCTTCACCTCATGAAGGTCGACGTGCTGGCGCTTGGCATGCTGAGCACGCTCCGGCGCGGCCTCGATCTCCTGAAGACGCATTACGACAGGCCGCTCACCCTCGCGACGATCCCGCAAGACGAGAGCACGGAAGAGACCGGCAAGGTCTACGACATGCTCTGCAAAGCCGACTCCATCGGCGTGTTCCAGGTCGAAAGCCGCGCGCAGATGTCGATGCTGCCACGCCTCAAGCCGCGCACGTTCTACGACCTCGTCATCGAGGTCGCCATCGTCCGCCCCGGTCCCATCCAGGGCAACATGGTGCATCCCTACTTGAAGCGCCGCGAAGGCCTCGAGCCGGAGCACTATCCTTCTCCCGCTCCCCCCAGCGACCCCAACGAGCTGAGGAACGTCCTGAGTCGCACCAGGGGCGTGCCCCTGTTCCAGGAGCAGGCGATGCAGATCGCCATCACGGCCGCCGAGTTCACATCCGACGAAGCCGACGGGCTTCGGCGCGCCATGGCCACCTTCCGCCACAACGGCAACGTTCATCTCTACCGCGACAAGTTCGTCTCCCGCATGACCGCCCGCGGCTACGACCCCGAGTTCGTCGCGCGCTGCTTCGGCCAGATCGAAGGCTTCGGCGAATACGGCTTCCCTGAAAGTCACGCGGCAAGCTTCGCGCTTCTCGTCTACGCCTCGGCCTGGATGAAGTGCCACTATCCGGACGTCTTCTGCGCCGCCATCCTGAACAGCCAGCCCATGGGCTTCTACCAGCCCGCCCAGCTCGTCCGCGACGCGCGCGAGCACGGCGTCGAGGTGCGCGAGGCGGATGTCAACTTCAGCCATTGGGACTGTACGCTGGAACCAGCCGCCAAAGGCTCCCATCGCTTCGCACTACGTTTGGGATTCCGCCAGATCGACGGCTCGAGCGAAGAGGAGATGCAAGCCCTCGTGGCGAGCCGGGGCAACGGCTACGGCAGCATCGAGCGTCTATCCGCAGCTCCTGGCGTCTCGCGTGCCGCGATAGAGCGCCTGGCTGCGGCCGATGCTTTTCGCTCCATGGGCCTTGACCGCCGAGCGGCGCTCTGGTCCGCCCGCCGGCTGCGAACCATCGGTGTGGGCACAGGAAACAGAGCGGCCGCCGGAAAGGGCAAGCCTCGCGCAGAAAAAAGCAAAACGCTCCCGCTCTTCGATCCGCATCTCGGCGATGAGCTCTTCCCCGAACCCGAGATCGCCCTTCCCCGGATGCAGCTCCCGGAGCACGTGGCCGAGGATTACGTCACGACAGGCTTGTCTCTGAAGGCGCACCCGGTGTCGTTCTTCCGTCCGCGGCTTGATCGCAACGGCACGACGCCGAATGCGCATCTGCGGAACCGGGAACAAACCAAGGATGGACAGAAAATCATTGTTTCCGGCCTCGTTCTCATCCGCCAGATGCCCGGCGGAAAGAAGGTCGTCTTCCTTACCCTCGAGGACGAGACCGGCATCGCCAACATCATCGTCTGGCCGAAAGTGTTCGCAGCCAACCGCCGCACGATCATGTCGGCGCGCTTTCTCGCCGTGCGCGGCCGCCTCCAACGCGCGGGCGAGGTCGTCCATGTGCTCGCCGAAAGCTTCATCGATCTGAGCGCCGAGCTGGCACATCTGTACGAGAGCGAATGGCTCGACGACGGCGGAACCGGTGCTTCGCCACCTACGCACACGACACCGCTACCGATCAAAAGCCGCGACTTCCATTAAGACGGCCCGTCGAGTGATGCAATTTTGCACTTGCCCATCGCTATATTCACATGAATATAACTAAGCAATGGGGAGTGTGGACCGCGCGGTCCACTGAGTGTTGGGGAACAAGAAAATGTCGAAGTGCGTGTTTGCCGCCGTTGCCGCGGCGGGTCTTTGCGTCGCAGCATCCGGAGCACTCGCGCAGGACACGGGGGCCGCAGCCACTGCCGGCGGTGACGTTACGGCCGATGAAGCCACCCCGCTTCCCCCCGTCGTCGTTCAGGCGCCCTCCGAGCCGCCGCGCCGAAAGGCCAAGCGCCCGCTGACGGCAGGCAGCAGCGGAGCCTCGCCCGAGCCCGGCACATCCGATCTTCCCGGCACCGTAGGGGACGCAGGACCTGAGGTCGCCCCCTTCACACTCGGCCAGCTCGACCTGATCGGCGGCTCCACCATCACCAATGAGGCGATGTGGACTTACAACAAGAAATCGCTCGATCAGGCCCTGAGCATCCTTCCCGGCGTTTCTGTGCAGCAGAGCGGCAACAGCCGCAACGAGAGAGACATCCAGGTGCGCGGCTTCGACCGTTTTCGCGTCCCCCTCTACATGGACGGCGTGCGCATCTACCTGCCCGCCGATAACCGCCTCGACTTCGCCCGCTTCCTCACGCCGGATCTCGCGGAGGTCCAGGTGCAGAAGGGCTATGTCTCCGTCTTGAACGGCCCTGGCGGGCTCGGCGGCGCCGTCAACCTCGTGTCCCGCAAGCCCACAAAGGAAATTGAGTTCGAGGGCCGCGCCGGTGTCGTCATGAACGGCGATGTCAGCGACATGAACCAATGGAGCAGCTACGCCTACGCCGGCACGCGCCAGGAGGGCTACTACGCTCAGGTCAGCGGAACGATCGTCGACCAGGACCACTTCAACCTGTCGGATGACTTCCAGCCCGCAGGGCCGGCCACTCCCGGATATCGGCCGGACTACTATCCCTACGAGGACGGCGGCAACCGCGACCACTCGAACTTCGAGGACTGGCGCATCAACGCCAAGATCGGCATCACGCCGAATGCGACCGACGAATACACGATCAGCTACACCACCCAGGCCAACGAGCGGGGAAGTCCGCTGCACACCGACAGACAGGCCGTGCAGAACATCTTCTTTGTCGACAAGCAACGTTTCTGGTCATGGGACGACTGGTCGACGTCACAAGTGTCATGGCTGTCGAAGACGCAGCTCGGAGAAGCGTCCTACGTAAAGACAAACGCCTACTATTCGACGTTCGGCAGCAACCTGCAGTTCCACGACGATGCAACATTTACGACACGCTTTCTCGACAGCATCTACGACGACTACAATTACGGCGGTTTCGTTGAGTTGGGCACCAAGCTCATTCCCATGAACACGCTCAAAGGAACGATCCATTACCGGAAAGACGTTCATAAGGAATGGGATCTCGACTATGAGAGCAACGTCAGCGTGTTCACGGGCAGATCTCCCACCGAGACGAATGCCGAGGAGACGTGGTCGTTCGCTGTCGAGAACACCTTCCACGCCACGTCGTTCCTCGATTTCGTCGCGGGCGTGAGCTACGACCGCAATGAAGTCCTGCAGGCGGAATTCGTGGACGACGACAACGATCCCATCCTCGTCATCAGATCGCAGGATGAGAAGCCGGACGTCGACGCCTGGAACTGGCAAGGCGCCGCCATCCTGAATTACAGCGGCACCGGAACGGCCCATGCGAGCGTATCGTCCCGCACCCGCTTCCCGACACTGTTCGAACGCTACAGCACGCGCTTTGGCACCCGTGCGGTCGATCCGAACCTCGATCCCGAGCGCGCGACCAACTACGAGATCGGCCTCTCGGATACGCTGATACCGGGCCTCAAGGTTTCGGGTGCCGCCTTCTATTCCGACATCGAGGACAGCATCCAAAATGCCTTCTTCGCACCCAACGGAAGCACGTCGATCATCGGCTTCAACGCCGACGGCAAGACACGGGGTGTCGAAGTCTCGGCCGACTGGGACATCACCCGCACGCTGCGCATCGGCGGCAACTACACCTACATCGAGCGCGAGTTCGACTATCTCAAGGCCTCACTCGGAGTGACGCCGTTCGAGGGCATCGCCAATGCGGCTGCTCTGACGGAAGCCGCCATCGCATCGGTTGCCGCTTACAAGCCCGAAGGCACGCCGACCCACAAGGCATTCGTCTATCTGTCGTGGAAGCCGATCCCACAGCTCACGCTGACGCCGAGCGTGGAAATGGCCAGCGACCGCACGGTGCTCGTTACGGGGTGCGACTCGACCCTGCTGCGTCGTCCGCCGAACGGCATCAGCAATCATGTCAATTGCCTTGACGCCAACACGCCGACCAACAACGCCAATAACAACATCCGCAACGCGCGCCCCAACTTCACCGACATCGGCGCCTACAGCATCGTCAACTTTCAGGCCGAGTACGCCTTCAATGACAATGCCGACATCGCCATCGGCGCAACCAACCTGTTCGACGAGAACTACGCGCTCGCAGACGGCTTTCCCGAAGCCGGCCGTCAGTTCTTCGCCAATGCGAGAGTACGGTTCTGAGGTGACCCAGCGCGGATTTGGCCGCGAGACGTAAGTGCGCTATATCCTAGCGCATACGTCCCTGTGGAGAGATCGCCATGAAGATCAGCGCCCGCAATGTGCTCAAAGGCAAGATTGTCGAAGTGAAAAAGGGAGCGACCACGGCCCACGTGCGGATCGACGTCGGCGGCACCGTCGTCACCGCGTCGATCACGAACGAGGCGGTGGACGAGTTGAAGCTCGCACCCGGCATGTCGGCCTCGGCCGTCGTCAAGGCCTCGGACGTCATGATCGCGGTGGAATGAGATGCGAAGGCTTCGTCTCGTCCTGGCCGGATTGGCGGCGCTCCTGGGCACCTCGGTGCAAACCGTTGCGGCCGCGGAGGAGAAGGGTTGCGAGGGCCTTCTGTGGCCCCTCGCCACCGAGCTGTCTTGGATGAACGCCGCCGGCGCCGAGAAGGTCGCCTCCGGCGCTACGCTGGCTGCGATCCCGCCCGGCAAAGCCATCGAGGTAGCGCTGCTTCCGCTCGCAGAAGTGACATTCCCAGGCAAGCCGACGCGCACGCCGAAGCCCGACGACGATCAGACCTTCGGCGGCGTGGTGCACGTCACGGGCACGCTCGCAGCCACCCATTACCAGGTCACCATCTCGGACCACGGCTGGGTCGACGTCGTGCAGAACGGCGCGCCTTTGGAGGCAACGGGCCACACCGGCTCTCACGATTGCAAAGGCATCCGCAAAAGCGTGCGCTTCGAGGTCGCCCCGGGCCCGTTCTCGATCCAGGTGAGCGGCACACGCAGCCCGAGCATCCGGGTTGTTATTCGACCCGCCGCGGACTGACGATATACGCCCCCAAAATTGCTGCCCGGACCATGTAAACCCGGGAAAACCCAGCAAATGCGCCACCGAACGGCAACACCCGGCGCGCGTGCACGGCCGCCCGGAAACCCTTTGTCCAAGGTCCCTCTTGACCTTGGACGACCTCCCGGCCGAAGAAAGCCCATAACGTAAGAAAAATAGTCCGATCGACGTGTCGGAAAGGGGGAGCGTCGCCCGTCCTGGATACGATGAGACCATACGGCTTCGGCGTCTGGGAGAACCCGCGCCCGCATGGCCTCGCCAGGATGAGCTACCGAGGGAGCATCCAAGGACGCGCCGCGAGCGTAACCAGCGGGTGTCCAGCGGACACGCCTTCAAGCGCGACCATTGCGTCAACCCAAAGCACGGCCCGAGGACAAAATGCTTAGGCGCGTCTCAGCCTGGTTGGCTGTGATCCTCGCCATCGCCGGAATTGCCGGCGGGCTTGGATACTACAAATACAATGAGATCCAGGCTGGGATCGCCGCGTCGCAGGCGACTCCAGAGCCGGTCGAAGCTGTGCTCTCCGTCCATGCGCGCACCGGCCAATGGTCGGCAACGACGCGCGCCATAGGCTCTGTGGTGGCCTTGCGCCAGGTCGAGATCAAGAACGAGATCGCAGGCGTCATCGCCGAGATCGGCTTCAAATCCGGGGACGTCGTCGAGCAAGGAGCACTTCTCGTCCAGTTCGATGTCCGCCAGGAGAATGCCGCGCTCGCCGCCACCGAGGCCGAAGCCCGTCTTGCGAAGTTGACCCTCGATCGCCGCGAAAACCTCCGTGACAGCGCCGCCTTCAATCAGCAGGAGCTCGACCGCGCACGTGAGGATTTCGCAGCCGCGACCGCACGCGCCAAGACCCTCGCCGTCATCGTCGATAAGAAGCGCATCACCGCCCCGTTCCGCGCCCGCGTGGGGATCACCGACTGGCAGCCCGGCGCCTACCTGGACATCGGCACCCGCATCGTCACGCTGCAGGGCATGGCAGCCGACGCTTACGTCGATTTCTCGTTGCCTCAGGACAGCGCAGCCGTGATCCGCCCCGGTGCACGCGTCACGCTGACGGGCGCCGCCGTTCCGGGCGGCGAGACCACGGCCACCATCGTCGCCGAGGACAACAGCGCCGACGGCACCAACCGCGCCATCCGCTTCCGCGCCGTCGCCAAGGGATTCGGCGAAGCGCTTCGCCCCGGAACGTTCGTGGACGTGACCGCCATCACGTCCCCGCCGCAACCGACCGTGCTCGTACCCCTCGCTTCGATCCGCCGGTCACCCAATGGCCAGCACGTCTTCGTCCTCGTCGAGGAGCAAGGCAAGCTGCGCGCGCGCGCCCGCCAGGTGACCACCGGTGCCGTGCAGGGCGATGAGATCGCCGTCCACAAGGGTGTCGAAGCGGGAGAGCTGATCGCCGCGTCGGGTTCGTTCAAGTTGCGCGAAGGCCTGCTCGTTGACACGAGCACCGCTGCCGCGCCGGCGCCGTCCGTCGGCGTCAACTGAGGAGCAAGCCGAATGCGCCTCATCGAAATGTTCGTCCGGCGCCCCGTCATCGCAGTGGTCGTCAACCTGGCGCTGGTCCTGATCGGCCTGAGGGCCGTAACGCAGTTGCCGATCCAGCAGTATCCGCGCATCGAAAGCTCGTCGATCGTCATCACCACCGTGTATGTGGGCGCATCTGCCGACAGTATCCGCGGCTTTGTGACGACGCCGGTCGAGCGCGCCGTATCGTCCATCACCGGCATCGACTATGTGGAATCATCGAGCGTCGCCGGCGTGAGCACCGTCACCGCCCGCCTCAAGCTCAATCACCCGAGCACGGTCGCTCTCGCCGAGGTCGGCAACCGCATGGATCAGATCCGGAGCGAGTTGCCCCAAGAGATCGAAAGCCCCGTCATCGAGGTCCAGCGCGCGGACCGGCCCTACGCCACGTTCTACGTCAGCGTAATCTCCGACGCCATGACGCCTGCGGAGGTCACCGACTATCTCTCGCGCAACATCCAGCCCCGCCTCTCGACGATCCCCAACGTGCAGCGCGTCGGCCTTGAAGGCGCCCGCCCGCAGGCCATGCGCATCTGGCTTGACGCCGACCGCCTTGCCGCCTTCGGCCTCGGCGCCAACGAGGTCGAAGCCGCACTCACCCGCAACAACTTCCTCGCCGCCGTCGGCCGCACGAAGGGCAGCCAGGTCCAGGTTGACCTGCTCGCCAACACCGATCTGAAGAGCGTAGAGGAATTCGAGCGCCTGATTGTGCGCGAGGACGCCAACCGCATCGTCCGCATTTCCGATCTCGGTCATGTGGAGCTCGGCTCCGAAGAAGAGACGGCCAACGTTCGTCACAACGGCAAGGACGCCGTCTATCTTTCCGTCTGGCCGCTGCCGGGCACCAACGAGATCGCCGTCGCCTACGCGCTTCGCGCCGAGCTCGACGCCATCCGCCCCGATCTGCCGAAGGGCACCGAGATCGACCTCGCCTACGATGGCACCGTTTATATGGAGAACTCGCTGAAGGAGATCGGCAAGACCTTCTCCGAGACGGTGCTCATCGTCGGCGTCATTGTCTTCCTGTTTCTCGGCTCCTGGCGCAGCGCGCTGGTACCGCTCGTTACCATCCCGATCTCGCTCGTCGGCGCCGCCGCCGCCATGCTGGCCATGGGCTTCTCGCTCAATCTTCTGACGCTGCTCGCGATCGTGCTTTCGGTCGGCATCGTCGTGGACGACGCCATCGTCGTCGTCGAGAACGTCACGCGACATATGCAGAACGGCATGTCCCGATTGCAGGCGGCGCTCGTCTCGACCCGCCAGCTGTTTACGCCCATCCTCGCCATGACCATCACGCTGGCCGCCGTCTACGCGCCGATCGGCTTCCTCGACGGCCTGACCGGCGTGCTCTTCAAGGAGTTTGCCTTCACGCTGGCCATCGCCGTCATCGTTTCGGGCTTCGTCGCCGTCACGCTCTCGCCGGTCATGAGCGCCTATTCGGCCTACGAAGGCGGCCACGAAGGCCGCTACGCTCGCTTCGTGAGCCGCAGCCTCGACCGCCTTTCGGAGGCTTACAGCCGCGCGCTCGATGTTATCCTCCACCTGCGCGCGCAGGTTCTGACGTTCGGCGCCTTCATTTGCGTGATGGCCGTCCCGCTTTACATGTTTTCCTCGCAGGAGCTTGCCCCTGTCGAAGACGAGGGCTTCATCCTGCTCATCGTCAACTCCGCGCCCGACGCCTCGCTCGCTTACACCGCCGGCCACATGGATAAAGTGCAGGCAATCGGCAAGACGCTGCCCGAATACGAGGCCATGTTCGAGATCGTATTCCCCTCGACCGGCTTCGGCGGCTATCTCCTCAAGAACTGGCACGACCGTACGCGCCCTGCCCATGCGATCCAGCCCGAGATCTTCGGAGCCGTGTCGAAGATCAAGGAGCTTCAGGTATTCCCGGTACTGCCACCGGCACTGCCCGGCGCCGGGAACTACGATGTCGAGCTGGTGCTCAAGGGACCCGGCACGCCCGAGCAAATGGCCGACTACGCCGGCAAGCTCGTCAACGCGGCCTTCGCCAGCGGGCAGTTCATGTTTGCCGACACCGACCTCAAGATCGATTTGCCGCAGGTCATCGTCACCGTGCATCGCGAGCGCGTGGCCGACCTCAGCCTCGACCTCGCCGACGTCGGCCGCCAGCTGGGCCTCCTCATCTCCGGCAACTACGTCAATCGCTTCACACGCGAGGGGCGCGCCTACAAGGTCATTCCGCAGGTCGATCTCAATGCGCGCGCAGTCGCCGCAAAGCTGCTCGACTACAAGATCCGCACCCGCGACGGAACGCAGATCCCGGTTTCCGCCATCGCCAGTCTCGAGACGAAAACCGCGCCCCGCACCCTCGCCCGCTTCCAGCAGGCCGACAGCTTCCGCGTCTACGGCGGCGTCGCTCCGGGCATCACCAAGGCCACCGCCCTCGCCACGCTGGAGGACGCCGCCCGCACCATTTTGCCCGCCGACTACACGATCGACTACGCGGGCGAATCCCGCCAGATCCGTCAGGAAGGCGCCACGCTAGCCGGAACGCTCGGCTTCGCCATCCTGCTGATCTATCTCGTGCTCGTTGCGCAGTTTGGCAGCTTCCGCGACCCGCTCGTGGTGCTGCTGGGCTCCGTGCCACTTGCCCTCACGGCCGCGCTCGTCTTCACCTTCCTGGGCTTCACGACCATCAACATCTACAGCCAGATCGGCCTCATCACGCTGGTCGGCCTGATCGCCAAGAACGGCATCCTGATCGTCGCTTTCGCCAATGGGTTGCAGAAGCAGGGCCTCGAAAAGCTCGCCGCGATCCGTGAGGCCGCGAAGACTCGCTTGAGACCGATCCTCATGACCACCGCGGCCACCGTCTTCGGCCACTTGCCGCTGGTATTCGTCACCGGCGCTGGCGCCGAGGCGCGCAACAGCATCGGCATCATGCTGGTGACGGGCATGGCCATCGGCACACTGTTCACGCTTTTCATCCTGCCGGTGATCTACCTCGCCCTCGCAGCGGAGCACCGCCCGGACGAGCTGGACGCAGAGTTCGAAGGCGCCCCACCGGTCACGCCAGCCCGCGAAGCCATAGCTTGAAGCCATCCATCTGGATTCACACCAGAAATTACAAATATGTAATGGCACCGTAAGCCGGCGAACATGTTGCGGCCCTATAGTGGTTCGGGACATACTTAGGTATTGATACCTCCGCAGGGGCCGACCATGCGTGTGCTTCTCATCGAAGACGATCCGGATACCGCCGCCTACATCGTCAAAGGGCTGGAGGAGGAAGGGCACACCATCGACCATACGGCCGATGGCCGCGACGGCATGGCCCAGGCCATGTCCGACGACTACGACGTCATGATCATCGACCGCATGCTTCCCGGGCACGAGGGTCTCTACATCGTCAAGGCGCTCCGCTCCGCCGGCCGCAAAGTGCCGATCCTTTTTCTGACCGCCCTGGGCGGCGTCGACGACCGCGTGGACGGCCTCGATGCAGGCGGCGACGACTATCTCGTCAAACCGTTCTCGTTCTCCGAGCTCCTGGCACGCCTCAACGCACTGGCACGCCGCCCGCACCTCAAGGGTGAGGAGACGCGCCTCAAGGTCGGCGACCTGGCGCTCGACCTCATCACGCGCAAGGTCTACCGTGGCAGCACGGAGATCGACCTCCAGCCCCGTGAGTTCCGCCTTCTCGAGGTGCTGATGCGCAACAAGGGCCGCGTCGTCACACGCACCATGTTGCTTGAGCGCGTCTGGAGCTTCCACTTCGATCCCAAAACAAGCGTCGTCGAGACACATATCTCCCGCCTGCGCACGAAGATCGACAAGCCCTTCGCCACGGAACTGATCCACACCATCCGCGGCGCCGGTTACAGCCTGCATGACGGTCCGTGACGGTTCTGCCTCATAGAGGAAGCCCGGCCGTGTTGAAGCGTACCCCGGTCCGCCTGGCCGCAACGTTCACTGCGCTGTTCGCCCTCACCGTCGTGGCGCTTTTCGCCATCGTCTTCTTCGGCATCACGGCGCGGCTCTCGGAGCAGATTCGCACCCGCACCCAGGAAACCATGGAATCCCTCCTGGCGATCGATCACCAGAAGGGCTTCGATGACCTCACCGCCGCCGTGTCGGGCGAAGGCATTTCTGTGCGAGATGCCGATTTCATCATCGAGCTTCTGGACGACACGGGACGCCACGTGGCCGGCAACGTCAGCGGCATCAAGCCTTCGGCGTCGTGGATCTCACTTGAGCGGGACGACATCGAGACCGATTGGGAGAATGGCGAGCCGGACGATCGCTTTGAGGCGATCTGGCGGCCCGTTTCAAAAGGACAGCTCCTGGTCGGCAGCTCCAATCGCGAGCTGAGGCGCACGCAAACCTTCCTGCTCGAAGTGCTCGGCATCGGGCTCGTCGCTACCACGCTCCTCGGCGCCGTATGCGGCGCGTTCCTGGCCGCCCGCACACAGCACCGCATCGATGCATTCGCAAAAACACTGTCCGCCGTGTCCGAAGGAAAGATCGACGCCCGTGTTCCCATGTCAGGCTCCGGTGACGACATCGATCACGTGGGCGCCCAGGTCAACCGCACGCTCGCGCATCTCCAGACACTGATCGAGAACGTCAACCAGTCGTCATCCGACATCGCCCACGATCTCAAGAAGCCCGTCGGCCGGCTTCGCCAGCGCCTCGACGTGGCACGCCGCAGCGCCCACACGACCGCCGACTTCCGCGTTGCCGTCGAAGATGCCCTCGGCGACCTCGACGGCATGATGGAAACGTTCGACGCATTGCTGCGCATCACGCAGATCGAGGCCGGTGCGCGCAGGATCCGCTTTGCAAGCATCGATCTTGGTTCGGTGCTCGACGACGTGGCGGACGTCTACACCGCGGTCGCGGAAGACGCCGGCTACCAGCTCGCCTGGCCGGACGGACGCTGGAAGCCCGCAGTGATCAAGGGAGATCGCGAGCTGCTCGTGCAGCTCTTTGCCAACTTGATCGAGAACGCCATCCGCCATTGCCCATCCGGCACCCGCATTGCGCTCGCCTTGCAGGACGATCCGGACGGCTTCCGGGCCGAGGTGAGCGACGACGGACCCGGCATTCCCGAGCATGAGCGCGAGAAGGTCTTTCGCCGCCTCTACCGGCTCGAACGCGCCCGCTCGACCCCGGGCAGCGGCCTTGGTTTGACCCTCGTCGCAGCCATCGCCGAGTTGCACGATGCACGCGTCGCGCTTGAGGATCAGGCGCCGGGGCTGCGCGTCGCCATCAAATTTCCAAGCCCCGCGACTTCGTGAAACTTTGGTCATTTTACAAAAGCGTATGGCCGCGGCCAAGGAGCGGAAAGCTCCGGCGCGCATAACCATCGACATGGGCGCGCCAAGAGAGCGAGCCCACCAAACACAGCGAATTCAGGAGACACGAAATGTCCAAGAAAGCCCTTGCCCCCGTTGCCTTGGCGATGCTCGCCGCGGTCTCGACGGCGGCCCTTGCCGCAACGCAGACCAAAACCGGTGACGTCAAATCGACCGATATCGCCAAGCATGAGCTGACGCTCGCCACCGGCGACACCTTCGAGGTCGGAAGCAACGTGAAGCTCGACAAGATCAAGGCCGGCGACAAGGTGGCGATCACCTACGAGGTGAAGGACGGCAAGATGCTGGCTTCGAAGGTCCACCACACGAAGTAGGTCACCGCTCGCGATCCCTCTCGGGATCGCAGCTTTGCATCGGCGTAAGGACAGTGCCATGAGAATAGTGAAAAAGGCGGCGGGCGTCGCGCTCGCGATGACGGCAGCAGCCGGAGCGGCAGCGGCCGCCAGCCCCACCCAGGAGATCACCGGACGTATCGAGCACCTTAATCCGAAGGGTCAGCACCTGACCCTTCGGAACCAGGTTTATCGATACGATCCGCGCCTCATGGGCGTTGGCCTGCGCAAAGGCGAGCAGGTCCGCATCTTCTATCGCGAGCAACACGGACACCGCTACGCGATCCAGATCCTCCCCGCCGCCTGATTGCGGGTGTCGAACACCGACCCGGCCGCCCTCCCACATTCATCCCATGGCCGGGCGCGGAGCCGCTGCCACCAGCGTGCTTACGGAACAAAAGCTCGATCCCGGACCTTGACCCGGACCCGATGCGCCGTTCCGATGAAATGCACGACCAACCAAGGGCGGCGGCTCCGCCTAAAATCTGCGCAGCAGACCAAAGATAGTTACCGAAGGACCGTCACCGAAGGCGACCGCGACGCCGATACCGTTCCCGCCCAGCGCGGATGCGCTATAACCCAATGAACGAGCCGAGTTAGTTCATCAGGCCTCGGTCGATAGACTCGACACGGGGCGCAATTGGGTGCGCAGAGGGACGGATGTGGATCGTCAGATACGCCATCGCGCATCGGCACACGGTCGGCGTCCTCGCAATTTTGCTTTTGCTGTTCGGCGGCCTCTCGGCGCGGCGGATGTCGACCGACATCCTGCCCGCCGTCAACATCCCGGCCATTAATCTCATCTGGACCTACCAGGGCCTCAACGCTCCGGAGATGGCGAACAAGCTCACGTCTTTCAGCGAGCTTGCCATCATGAACAACGTCGACAACATCCGCGAGCTACGCTCCGAGACGCTGAACGGCGTCGCAATCGTTCGCGTGACCTTCCAGCCTGATACGAACGTCACCAACGCCTTCGCCCAGGTCACCGCAGTCAGCCAGACCATCCTGCGCCGCATGCCGCCCGGCACGGTACCGCCGCTCATCATCCCCTACGTGCCGTCATCTGTGCCGATCCTTCAGCTCGTGGTCGCCTCCGACACGCTGAGCGACGGCGCACTCTTCGACTACGCGCGTCTCCAGCTCCGCGCACAGATTCAATCCATACCCGGCCTCCGCCTTTCGCTACCCTACGGCGGCGCCGCGCGGCAGGTAATGATCGACCTCGATCCCGAGGCGTTACAGGCCCACGATCTCTCGCCGAGCGATGTCGCCCGTGCCGTCGGCGCGCAAAACCTCACGCTGCCCTCCGGCATGCTGCGCACCGGCACGCGCGAGATCCTGATCACCACCAACGCCAGCCCGGAAACGGTCGCCACCTTCGCCGATTTGCCGCTACGCTCGATCGAAGGGCGCACCATCAAGATTTCCGACGTCGCAAGCGTCCGCGACGGCCAGGCCGTGCAGACCAACATCGCCCGCCTCGATGGCCAGAACGCCGTGCTCGTTTCGATCCTCAAGCTCGGCAATGCCTCGACCGTCGATATCGTCCGCGAGATCAAGCGCCGCCTGCCGGAGCTGCGGGCCGCCGCACCGGAGGGTCTCTCCATCGAACCGATTTTCGATCAGTCGGTCTTCGTCGAGCACGCCGTCGACAGCGTCATGAAGGAGGGCCTCATCGTCGGTCTTCTGGTGGCGTTCGTCGTGCTTGTCTTCATCGGCTCCTGGCGGTCGTCGCTGATCGTGCTGACCTCGATTCCGCTTGCGCTCCTGGCCTCCGTCGGGGGACTGATGCTGACGGGCCAGACATTCAACTTGATGACGCTCGGCGGATTGATGCTCGCCATCGGCATCCTGGTCGACAACGCACTCGTCGAGATCGAGAACATCAACCGCAATCTGGAGAAGGGTCTCGACCTCAATGACGCCGTATTGACCAGCGCGAGCGAGGTCGCTTTCCCGGAATTCGTCTCCACGCTCGCCATCTGCATCGTATTCTCGCCGCTCTTCCTCCTCACCGGCACCGCGGCATTTGTCTTCACGCCCCTGGCGCTCGCCGTCATCTTCGCGCTGATTGCGTCCTATCTGCTCTCGCGCACGCTCGTCCCCTCGCTCGCCATGATGCTCCTCCATTCCCACGCGCACACCGAGGCCGACGGCGGCTTCGACGGCATCATCCGGCGCGCATCCTCGGGTGCAGCAGCTTTCATCGGTTATCTCGCGCGCCACAAGAGCCTGCCCCTCGCCGCCATCGCCGCCGTGATCGCCGTCGGCGCCTGGACCACGACGCGCCTCGGCAGCGAGTTCTTCCCCGAGACGGACGCCGGCATGATCCGCGTCTACGTGCGCTCCACGCCCGGACAACGCATCGAGGAGACAGCCCGCGTCTTCGCCGACGTGCAACGCGCCATCCGCAACGTCGTACCGGAGAACGAGATCGGCTTCATCGCCGAGAACATCGGCGCACCCGAGCCGATCAACCTCGCCTGGATCGAAAGCGGCGTTATCGGCTCCTTTGACGGCGAGATCCTGATCCAGCTTGGCGAGGGTCACGCGCCGACCGCTGGCTATGTCAGCACCATACGTCAAATGCTGCGTGCGCGCTTCCCCGAGCTCACCGTCTACTTCCGGCCGGCCGACGCCACCGCACAAACGCTTGCCGGCACAGCCCAGACGGCGATCGAGGTGCGCGTGATCGGACGCGACGGTGTCGGCAACGGCGAGACAGCTCGGGCGCTTCAGGAGCGCATCAGGACCATTCCGGGTGCAGTCGACGTGGTCGTGCGCCAGGTCCGCAACCTGCCATCCTACTACATCGAGATCGACCGCACGCGCGCCTCGCAGATCGGCGTCACGCCACAGGACGCTTCAGCCGCGATCCTGTCGGCGCTCGGCACCGGCGGTACGGTCTCCCCGACATTCTGGGCGGACCCCGTCGTCGGCAGCTCCTACACGGTGCAGATTGTCGCTCCGCCATCGAACCTGGTCGAGATCGAGCAGCTCTTGAATACGCCGGTCCGCGCCTCCGAGGGCGGACGCACGGTGGCGCTACGCACCGTTGCCAGCATCCAGTTGCGCAACATGCCGGCCAACATCGACCGCACCACACTGATGCCGACCGTCACCGTTCTCGCCAACGTGGAAGGGCGGGATCTAGGCGGCGTTTACTCCGAGGTGACCCAAGCCATCGCCGAAATGGAAAAACGCCTGAAGCCCGGCAACCGCATCGAAGTGGCCGGCCGCGCCCGATCCATGACGCAGGCCTATACCGAGATGGCAGGTGGCATCGCCCTTGCCGCCGTGCTCGTCTATCTCGTCATGGTCGTCAACTTCCAATCCTGGCTACTGCCGTTCATCGCCATGAGCGGACTGCCGGTCGCCATCACCGGTGCGGTGCTCGCACTCTTCTTGACGGGCACGCCGCTCTCGGTTCCGGCGCTGACCGGCCTCATCATGGTCATCGGTGTTTCCACCGCCAACTCCGTGCTCGTCACCAGCTTTGCCCGCGATCGCCTCGCCGAAGGCGTGACCGCGCTCGAGGCGGCGGTCGACGCCGGACGTACGCGTCTAAGACCCGTACTGATGACCGCAACCGCCATGATCGTCGGCATCCTGCCCATGGCTCTCGGCGCTGGCGAAGGCGGCGAACAGAACGCACCCCTTGGCCGCGCCGTAGTGGGGGGCCTGATGCTCGGCACCGTCGCCACCCTGACGCTGGTGCCGTTCCTGTTCGCCGTACTCGCCCGCCGGCGTCCCGGCGCGACGATCGAAGCGCAGCATCCTTCCGACATTTCCCAGCCGGACACGGCCTTGCCACGAGCGGGTGAAACAACAGCATCATGATCAAGCGCCTTGCCATCACGAGCCTGACCATCGCCTCGGTCGTCGCCGCGATTTACTTCGCCTGGACACAGCCCATCACGTCGCCCGTCACTGCCGAGGCGACGACAAAGGCATCCTCGGACATCGGACAGCAAGGAGGCACGACTCCGAAGACGGTGCGGGTCGTCAATCCGGAGCCGCTGCGTGAGGCGGGAACCATCACGCTCACGGGACGCACGGCGCCCGCCGAGCAGGCGGTTGTCGCCTCGCGCGCCAGCGGCATCGCTGCCAAGCGCCTCGTCGACATCGGCGACAAGGTGGGAGCCGGCGATGTTCTGCTGGTCATCGACGCCCCCGAGGTGGATCAGGAGCTGGCGCGCGCCAAGGCAGCCGTGGAGCAAACCCGTGCCCGTCTCGATCTCGCCCGTGTCAACGCCGGACGCGCCGAGGCGCTCGTCAAACAGGGGCATGTCTCCGAGCAGCAGCGCGACGAGCGCACGGCCAACGAGCGCGTGGCGGAAGCCGATCTCGCCGCCGCCGAAGCCGAAGTCCACCGCCTCGCAGAGGTTCAAGGCTTCCTGACCGTCCGCGCTCCCTTTTCGGGCACCGTCGTATCGCGCGCGGTGGAGCGAGGCGACCGCGTTTCCGCAAACGACTCCCAGCCCAGCGCGCCTCTCTTTCGCATCGCGCGCCTCGACGAGTTGCGCGTCGAGCTCGATATCCCGCAGACCGAAGCCCTCAAGGTGCGCATCGGGAACGCCGCCAAGGTCTCGTTCGCAGAACTGCCGGGAGAGGTCTTCACAGCCAAGGTCGTGCGCCGGGCAGGCCTTATCGATCAGGCTTCGTCCACCATGCGTGCCGAGCTGACGATGACGAACCCGGAGGAACGCATCCCTGCCGGGCTGACGGGCATCGTGACCATCGACATCGCACGCGAGCGCACACCCGTGACCGTGCCGACCAACACCCTTGTCACCCGCGACGGCCAGCAGAAGGTTGCCGTGGCCGAACTCGAGGACGGGGAGGACAAGGTCACGTTCCGCAAGGTTTCAGTCGGGCGGGACTTCGGCGAGCGCGTCGAGATCGTCGCCGGCTTGGAGACGGCGGACCGCGTCATCCTCTCGCCCAACGCGCTTCTGCGTGAAGGCGACAAGGTCGCCGTGACCATGGCCACCGTGTCGAAAGCCAACGGCCAGAAAACGCGCTGACGGCTGGCAACATCCGCCGTCTCAGTACCCGGTCATCTCGAGGTAGCCCACACCAGCGTGCGACCCGGAATAGGTGATCGGTCCTTCCCAATAGGGAAAGATCGTCCCCATCCAGCTTTGTGGGTTCACCGGCGCCGTATCGATCTTGAGGCCCCGGCTCTTGACTTCAACCGTCCATGCAACCGGCAAGCTTCGTCCCGCCACGTCATGGCGCGCCCCCGCCGTCAGCACGATGTCGTCGCTCGCAAGAGACGTCATGCTTCCATCCGCGCCGATCCAGCTTCCCGAACGAAATGCGGCGCCGCCATCGCTGCGAAGCTGGAACAGCATCAGCTTCTCGCCGCCCGGGAGATGAAGCGAGAACCAGTCCCAGCCTTTCTGATCGGACGCCAGCGGCTGGCTGCTCCACTCGCGATCCATCCACGCGTGCCCCGTCACGGCCACATCACGTCCGTCGAGCGTGAGCGTGCCGCTCACGTTGAAAAACGGCTGGCTGTAGTAGTAGGAAGCCTGCCCCCGCTCCGACTTCTGGCTGAAGCCGCGTTCCCCCTGCAGCACTGGCGCATGCGTTGTCTTGAGATTCAAAGCGTAAGAGAAGTCCGCGCCCTTGGCCGAAAGCGTCGTCGACGCGAGCCCATCGGCGCCGTCCGCCGACGCGAACGTCCAATCGTCGATCCAAGCTTTGAATGGCTGCGCTTTGACACCGGCTTGCCCGATACCGCCACGCGCCAGCGTCTCGGCAAAGCGATGCGAGCCTGCGTGCGTGATGGCCGCATGCCCCATCCACACCTGCTGATTGGCCCAGCCTTCTCCCTCGGCCCCCGGCGCGAGCGCTTGCCGGAAGAGAGTCCACTGCACGCCGAACGCTTTCCCGTCGGCATCCGTGAGATTGGCCGTCACGTACCACCACTCGATCCGGAAATCGACATGCGGACCCAGATCATCCGGGAACCGGATCTCTCTGCCGGGCACCACGTCGGCAAATCCCGCGGCCTGCTCACCGAGCCCCGCGAACCCTTGCGCGGCCACGCGGCCACACCACACGCCGGCCACAATGACAACAGCGGCAACAATGGCCCTAGCGTTCATTGGCGAACACCTTGAGCAGATCCTGCGGCGCAGTCCGCGCGAGACGTATGACCGGAACCACGGCCGCGGCAAATGCCGTCGCCAGCGCCAGCCCGAAAACCACGAGCCACTGCGCTGGAAACACATGGAAAGGCAGCCGCCATCCGAAGGCCTGCACGTTGACGATGGCAACCAGGCACCATGCAAGCACGAGCCCCAAGGGGACGGCCAGGACCGCCGTGATCGCCGCAAGCACCAAGAGCTTGCCGATCTCGAGTTTCCCCAGCAGCAGGCGCGGCACGCCGAGCGCCCACACCGGGGCAAGCTGTGCGAGCCTGAGACCGCTGAGCGTCAACAGGCTTGAGAACAGCGCTATCCCGGACACCACCAGCGTCAAGGAGTTGAGCGCCCCCGTCACGGAGAACGTCTTCTCGAAAATGCGCATCGACGAGGCCTTGACGGACGCCTGATCGACGACACGCGCAAGCGAAGACCCGAATTCCGCCTCCATGGCATCGATGAGCGGCTCGGCACGGCCCGGCAACACGCGCAGACTGAAGGCCGCACGCCGCGCATCCGGCCAGTGCCGCACGAGATGATCGACGTTGACACGCACCTGCCCCTTCGGATTTCCGTAGTCCGGGTAGATGCCGACCACCCGCGTCTCCCACAGGTCATCGTGCGACGGGATCGCGAACGTATCGCCGACGCCGATCCCGATCCGCCGCGCTAATTGCTCGCTGACCAGCACGCCCGCGCCGTCACGCACCTTGTCCCAGGCATCGCTCGCCTGAGAGAGCAGCGAGAAATGCCCACGATAGGTTTCATGGTCGCGCGTACCGATCACATCGACCGGCCAACCCGCAATGCGAGTCTCCGCACGCCACACCGGCAGCACAGCCACCACCTCGGGCCGCCCCGACAGCCACGCTACGATCCGCTCACCCTCTGCCGCACCGGTCGCGTCGAAATAGACTTCGGAGTTCAGCCGTTCATCCAGCCAGCCCGTGAACGTCTTGCGGAATCCTTCGACCATGGTTCCGACACCGACGTTGGCCGAAAGCGCGAGCAGGAGCGCCATCAGCGCCAGGGCGAGGCCGGAGAGCTGTTGGCGCGCGTCGGCCCAGAACCATTCCGCGAGCGCACCTTTCGCGGTCCCCTCTCCGAGCCGCAAGAGCGCCGACAGCGCAAGCGGCAGCAGCAGCGCCGCACCGAGCAGTACGCCCGCGATCACCGTAAACCCCGCAATGAGCCCACTTCCGGTAAGAAATGCGAGAAGCGCAACGACGAGACTGAGCCCCGCGAGCACGCCCTGCCTCCGAAGCTGCGCTTGCTGAGCCTCTCGCCACGCTAACGGCTTTGCCACCGAAAGCACCGGCAGGTGGGCGACCTTGGCGAGGCTGACGGCAGACGCCGCGAGCGCGCCGAGAACCGCCATCCCGAGCCCAGAGAGCCACCAGCGCGCCTCGATCGCGAGATGTCCGCTTACATGTGCGCCGTAGAGCCCATCGAGGCTCGCCGCCACATCCGGCAGCAACGCCGCCGCGATGACGTAGCCGCAAACCATGCCAAGCGAACCGGCAAGAAGCGCAAACAACATCATCTCGCCGGCCATCAACCACATCAGAAGCCGCAATGGCACGCCGATCGCCCGCATCGTCCGCACCGTTCCGAGCCTCTGCTCGTACGCGAGCCCAATCGACGCATGCACGATGAAAAGGCCGACGATGAACGCCAGCAGCCCGAACGCGGTGAGATTGAGATGAAAGCTATCGGTTAAGCGCGCCAGATCTCCGCCCGCGCTCGAATCCTCGAACTTCAGGCGATCGCCCGCAACAGCTAAGAGCGCCCCGACGTCATGGGTGGCATCTCGGCCGAGAACGAGACGCGTCAGTTGCCCCGGCCGTCCGAGGATTCGCTGCGCCACGCCGATGTCGACCACGAGCAGGCCCGGAGCAACGGCCTCGGCACCAACCAGCGCCGGCAAGGCCTGGCCGCGATCCGTCCGCGGCGTCGCTCCTGCCGAAAGCCCCACCTCCGCCAACGTCTCGGGCGACGCCAGCGTCCGCCCGGGGGATTTGAGGAACGCTTCGAGATCGCGGCTGGTCGCGAGACCGCCAACCGACGAGCCACTGGGAACAGTCAACGGCTCGACCCCGATCAGCCGATAACTGGCGGCCCCGATCCGCACCGTACCTTCGAGCACGGGCGACACTTTCCAGCCCGCGCGCCGCAACGCCACGTAATCCTGTTCGGAGACAAACGCACCCTTCGCCGCAACGATACTGGCCGTTGCCGCATCGCCGAGAACGGCCGCAGCGCGGTCGTAGCTCGTGCGGGCCTGCGTGTTGAGCGCCTGCACGCCGCTCCACAGCGCCGTGGCGATGGCAAGCCCGGCCACCAGCGTCGCCAGGTTCAGGGGATGCCGCCGCCAATGGCCGAGCAGCGTCACGAAGATCCAGAAAGCGCTCGTCACGGCGTCACCAGCACGCCGGCTGCGAGCGTCACCTGCCGATCGAGCCGGGAAGCAAGCCGCGTGCTGTGCGTTACCATCAGGAACCCGCAGCCGGTGCGGGCGATGAGGTCGAGCGCGAGACCGAGCACCTCGTCACCCGTGGCCTCGTCCAGGTTGCCGGTCGGCTCATCGGCGATCAAAAGACGCGGCCTGACGGCCAGCGCCCGGCCGATCGCCACCCGCTGCTGCTGCCCGCCCGAAAGCTGCTCCGGATATCGCCCCTCGAGGCCGGAGAGTCCCAGCCGACATACCAGCTCATCCTGCCACGCCACATCGTACCGGCCGGCAATCCGCGCCTGAAACGCCAGATTTCCGGCGACCGTCAAACTCGGCACCAGGTTGAACTGCTGGAACACGACGCCGACGCGCTCGCGCCTCAGAGCCGCGCGCGCGCCGTCCGCAAGCTCGGTCACCCGCACACCGTCGAGCACGATCTCGCCGCCATCCACCTCGTCGAGGCCGCCGATCAGATGCAGGAGCGTGCTCTTGCCGCTGCCGGACTCGCCCAGCAGCGCAAGACTTTCGCCAGCCGAGAGCGTGAGGTCCACGCCCTTGAGCACCGGCAGCGGTCCCTGTGGTGTTGCGTAGGATTTGACGAGGCCCGAGACTTGGAGAAGCGGAGCATTCCCCGCAGCCCGGCCGGCCCGATGCACCCGGTCGATGACTGTCACCATCAGGCTCCCGTGATGAAACGTGCATAGTCGTCCGGCGTATCGATGTCCGAAAACACGGACTCGTCATCGAACGTCACATCAACGCTCTCATCACGTAGCGTGTCCAGTAGGGACTTGCCTCCCTTCGGCCCGGACAACGCCGCGAGCCTTGGAAACAGGCGTCGCGGCCAGAGGACGGGATTGCGTTGCTCGCCCTGAGCGGTGACCGGAACGACCACCTTCTCGCCCAGCGTTCCGTCAAACGCACGCGCGAGCACCCGGAAAACGTCGGCCTTGAGATGGGGTAGGTCACCCGGAACGACGAACGCACCGTGCAATTCACGCGACAATGCGCCGACACCGGCCGCGATGGAAGTGCCGATCCCGTCGTCCCACAGGGGATTGGCAACGAACCGAAGTGGAAGGCCGGAGAGCGCGGCGACATAGCGAGCGTGCTCCGCACCCGTCACTACGACAAGCTCCGAAACGCCACCGGACAGAATCTCCTGGGCGACTTTCACGACGATAGGCACACCGGCGATATTAGCGAGCAGCTTGTTGTCGGACCCGAACCGCCGCGACGCACCGCCCGCGAGCAGCACCGCGCCAAGGGCAAGATGCGGGGAGGCTGGCATCCTCAGGCCCCACGCCTCGCCTTGATGACGGCACCGAGAATGGACACGGCGATCTCCGCCGGCCCTTTGGCACCGATGTTCAGTCCGACCGGCGCATCGATGCGCGCGATCTCGGCGTTCGAAAGACCTGCCTTCTCAAGCCGCTCGACGCGTCTCTCGTGCGTGCGCCGCGAGCCGAGCGCACCGATATAGAAGCAAGGCGACCGCACCGCCAGCGGCAGCGTCTCGTCATCGAGCCTCGCATCGTGCGCGAGCGTGATCACCGCCGTGCGCCCATCGAGCCCCAGCGCCGGCAGCGCCGTCTCCGGCCAATCCTGCTGCAGCGGAACTCCACCAAAACGGGCTTCCGACGAGAAGGCCGTGCGGGGATCGATCACCGTCGCCTGATAACCGACCCGCTGCGCGAGATCGGCCAGCACCTGAGCCACATGACCCGCACCCACCAGAACCACATGCACGGGCGGGACCAGAGCGTGCAGAAAACGACGCCCCTGAGGACCATCGAGCAACACGCATTCGCCGCCTGCAAGCTGCTCCGCCGCATCTTCGGGGAAGTCATGCGTGTCGCCATGCAGGGAACGGCGCCCGCTCGCAAGAGCCGTATCCACCACCAGAAGCGACCGCGATCCGCGCGAGGCGAGAACAGCGTCGAGGTACGCTGCATCGTCGGTCCCCGACAGCCGTTCGACAAAGATCTCGATCCGGCCGCCGCAGGGCAGTCCGACGCGCCAGGCCGTTTCGTCTCCGACACCGTATTCGAGAACTTTAGGCAGGCCCGTCGCTACCACGTCTGCCGCAGCCGTAATCACCGCCGCCTCGACGCATCCTCCAGACACCGAACCCTCGAAGATTTCGCCTGGCCCGATGACCAGTTGCCCGCCCACCGGAACCGGAGACGAGCCCCAGGTCTTGATGACGGTTGCAAGCGCGACCGCGCCGTAGTCGTCGAGCCAACGGCGCGCGATGCCGATCACATCGCGCGCCGCTGAATTTTCCGAAGCGGGAGCGTTGCCGCCCCCGCCCGTCGTCTGAAAACCCGCGTCTGGCATCGCGTTATCCAAGCTTCAGTCCATCCGCGAACGGCAGCACGCGCACGCGCTGCCCGGTCCCCAGCGCAACGGCATTGGCGACCGCGGGACCAATCGGCGGCACGCCTGGCTCGCCGATCCCCGTCGGTGGCTGCGCCGAAGGCACGAGATGCACCTCGACGTGCGGCATCTCGTTCATGCGCAGCACCTCGTAGCCGTCGAAGTTGCCCTGCTCGACGACGCCGTCCTTCAACGTGATCTTGCTGTGAAGCACCGCACCGAGCCCGAAGCCGACGCCGCCCTCCACCTGCGCCTTGATGTTATCCGGATTGACGGCAATTCCGCAATCGACGGCTGCGACGACACGTTCGACTTTCGGCTTGCCGTCGACGATCCGCACCTCGGCCACCTCGGCGACGAAGCTCTGGAAGCTTTCGTGCACGGCGACACCCCGAAACACGCCCTCGGCCGGTGGCGTGCCCCAGCCCGCCTTTTCGGCCGCGAGCTTCAGCACACCCACATGCCGCGGATGCTTCTCGAGCAACGACAGGCGAAACGCGACCGGATCCTTGCCGGTCACCGCAGCGATCTCGTCGATGAGGGTTTCCATGACGTAGGCGGTATGTGTATGCCCGACCGACCGCCACCACAGCGGCCGCGGACCGGCCTTGGTGGTATGCAATTCCACCTGCATATTGGGAATGGCATACGGTGTATCCGACACGCCCTCCACGGACGTCCCGTCGATGCCGTCCTTCACCAGCGCCGACTCGAAGGCCGTACCCGTGATGATCGATTGTCCGACGATGCGATGATGCCAACCGGCGATCCCGCCGTCCTTGTCGAGACCGACGCGCACCTTGTGGACATAGACCGGACGATAATAGCCGCCCTTGATGTCGTCCTCTCGCGTCCAGACGAGCTTGATCGGCTCGCTGCGCCCCGTCACTTTGACGATCTCGGCCGTTTCCGCGATGTAGTCCGAATCGTAGACGCCGCGCCGGCCGAACGAGCCGCCCGCCCACAGCGTGTTGATGGTGACGTCCTCAGGTTTGATGCCGAAGATCGCCGCCGTCACGCCCTGATCGACCGTCTGCAGCTGCGAGCCGGTCCACATGGTCGCGCGGCCGTCCTTGAACTGCAGCACGCAGTTCATGGGCTCCATAGGAGCATGCGCTAGATACGGAAAGATGTAGGTCGCCTCGATCACCTTGTCCGCTTTGGCGAGCGCTGCCTCCGCGTCACCTTCCTTGCGCGCGACGAGACCCGGCTTATCGGCGAGAGCGTGATAGTCGGAGATCAGCGCTTCCGTACTGCGCGTCTCGGCCTTGCTGTCGTCCCAGGTGACGGCGAGCTGATCGCGCGCCTTGATGGCGGCGTACGTGGAAGTCGCGAGCACGGCAACGCCGCGCGAGGTCGTCACCACGTCCACGACGCCTTTCACGGCGCGAGCAGCCTTGTCATCCACCGACTTCACCGTGCCGCCGAACTTCGGCGGTCGTGCCAGCGTTGCCACCAGCATGTCCGGAAGCTGGACGTCCTGCGTGTAGATCTTGGCCCCCGTCGTCTTCGCGACGCTGTCGAGGCGCGGGAACGACTTGCCGATATAGGTGAATTGCTCCGGTGTCTTGAGCGTAGGATCGGCCGGCACCGCAACGGCAGCGGCCTCTTTTGCCAGCTCTCCGAGCGTCGCCTTGTGGTTTCCCGAAGAGACGACACCATTTTCGATTTTGACGCTGTCCGCCGCCACGCTCCAGCGCTTGGCCGCCGCCGCGACGATCATGGCCCGCGCGGCAGCGCCGGCCTTCCGGTATTGCTCGTACGAGTTGGCGATCGCCGTCGAGCCACCAGTGCCCTGAATGCCGAACGCCGTATTCGCGTAGAGCTTGGCATCAGCCGGCGCAAACTCGGCCTTCACCTGACCCCATGCGGCGTCGAGCTCATCGGCGACCAGTGTCGCCAGCCCGGTCGCGTTGCCCTGTCCCATATCCTGATGCTTGATCAGCACCGTCACCACGTTGTCCGGCGTGATGAGCACGAACGGCGCAAAAATGCCGTCGGTGGCGCTTGCCTGGGCGGCCGCTTCCGCACGCGCGGGCGTCGCCGGCAGCCAACCGCCGATAACGAGACCGGCACCCGTACCGAGCGCGAGCCGGACGAAGCTCCGGCGATCGACCGAAAGGGCTTCGGAAGCAAACCGGGACCGGATGTGAGAGCGAAGGTGAGAAAGATCGATCTGACCGTACATGGTATGTCTCCCCTCAGCCCTTGAGCGTCCCGGCGGCATCGTGGATAGCCGCGCGGATCCGCTGATAGGTGTTGCATCGGCAGATGTTGCCGCTCATGGCATCGTTGATATCGCCATCCGTCGGCTGCGGCTTCTCTGAGAGCAGCGCCGCCGCCGCCATCATCTGCCCGGACTGGCAATAGCCGCACTGAACCACATCGAGTTTCTGCCATGCCCCGCGCACGGCATCCCCGACAGCTCCCGTCAGCCCCTCGATCGTTGTCACATTTTGCCCCGCCACATCCGAAACGGCGGTGATGCAGGAGCGGATCGGCGCACCCTCGAGATACATGGTGCAAGACCCGCACTGGGCAGCACCACAGCCGAATTTCGTACCCGTGAGGCCAAGCTCGTCCCGGACCACCCACAGCAAAGGTGTGTCGTCCTCGGAGCTGACCGTCACCTCACGTCCATTGAGGTTGAATGTCGTCATCGCGAGATCCCTCGAAGTCTTCCGATTTTCCGATGAATGGCGCCGCCGCAGGATCAAGCCCGGACACACGCACCTTCGTCATATGCGTGCGCCATCATGGAATTGCTAGATGGCTGTAAATGAACGGACATAACGCGCCGCGGACGCGAGGACACCGCCTGAATATTGGGCTCCCTCCACCGTCAGTGAATTTGTGCGCACGGAGTTCCACGAGGATCATCCTGGCGCCCAAGATTTGCGCTAGAGACCACGCATGAACATGCTGCCTCTGAGACCCGACGATATGACGACCTTCGCTTCCGGCGATTTCCGCGAGCTGGGCCGGCCATTCGGGCTCGAACCACGCAATCTTGCCCCGTTGTCGCCCCTCCTCGTTCAAATCTCCAAGGCGTATGCAAACTTGTATCCGAACACGCACGCCGTAGCGCCGTGGCTCGGCTATTTGGCGATCTGTTCCGACACGGGTGAGATCGTGGGAACCTGCGGCTTCACGGCCAACCCGCGGCACGGAAGCGTCGAGATCGCCTACTTCACCTTTCCCGACTACGAAGGTCGAGGTTGGGGCGGACGGATGGCGTCCGCGCTCGTGAACCTGGCCTTCAGCCGCGACGAGATCGACGTCGTCTGCGCACACACGCTGCGCGAGAACAACGCCTCAACGCATATTCTGCGCCGCCTCGGATTTGCGTTGCAGGGCACGGTCGTCGATCCGGACGAAGGCCCGGTCTGGCGCTGGCACCTGCCCCGCGCCTGACTCCGTCGAAACCATGTCTAGTCCAACTGCATCGCCCGCTTGTGCCGGACGATTTCGGACACCAGCCATTGCCGGAACTGCTTGACGCCTGCGAGCGCCGCCGCGCCGGGCCGCACGGCAAGTACATAGCGGCTTGGAATCTTGCGTCGGATAGAAAACGGGGCCACGAGCAGCCCTTGCGCGAGAAGATCCTCGACCATGATGTTGTCCGCGAGCGCCACGCCGCCGCCGTTGACCGCTTCCCGGATCGCGAGCGACGGGTCGTGGAAAATCGCCCCCGCCCTCGGATCGACACCATTGACGCCCTCTCCCTCGATCCACTCCTGCCACCAGCTTGTGGTGTTCTCGTGCAGAAGGCGGTGGCGCGCGAGATCGGCGGGCCTGCGAAGCGCCTGCGCGCCTTTCGTCAGCGACGGCGCACACACCGGCAGGATGATCAGCGAGACGAGCGGCAGATGCGACGCGTCGTCGTCATCTTCGTCGGACAAGAATAGGATGCGCAGATCCGCGCGCGGATTGCCGCCCTGCCCGCGATCGTCGTGAATGGAGACCTCGAGCTCACAGTCGGGAAACGCTGCGCGGAATCGCGGCAGACGATCCGCGAGCCATAGGTTCATGAAAGCCGCATTGATGGAAAGCGACACACGCTTCTGGCGCCGCTTGCGAACCGCGCCCTGCACGCTGATCTCGTCCGTGGCGTCCGCAATGACGTTGAACGCACCCGTCAAACGCCGCGCATAGACCTGCGCCTTGTCCGTGAGCTGCACCTGCCGGAAGCCACGCTCGAACAGGGCCACACCGAGCGCCTGCTCGAGCGAGCGGATGTGACGGCTGACCGCCGACGGCGTCAGGCGTAGCTCGTCCGCCGCGTCCTTGAAGGAAAGCAGCCGCGCGGCGGCCTCGAAAGCACGAATGGCATTCAGCGACGGCAGCGCCATGCATCACCCTTGACATGAGTTTTAATCAACTCATAAGCGCAAAATAGCCGTTTGTCGGGCGTTTCCGCAAGGTCGATCCTTTGACCCGAGCCGCTTGGACGGCATTTTTCGGGAGACCCGCCATGATCCGAGGTTTTCAGGGTTCGCTGCTTGGACTTGCATTGCTTTGCTCCGGCGCCACGGGTGCCGATGCCACCCCGCCGGCAACCGAAAAAAGCGTCAACATCTTCTTCTGGTACGAGTACGTCCCCCCGACCGTCATCGCCGACTTCGAGCGCGAGACCGGTATCAAGGTGATCTACGATACCTTTGAATCCACTGAGATGCTGACCACGAAGGTCATGTCCGGCAAGACCGGTTACGACGTCGTCATGCCGACCGCCTCAGCCACGGGGCGCCTCATCACCGCGGGTGCGCTGCGCAAATTCGACCCAGCCAAGGTGCCGAACACCAAGGACCTCAACCCGGACATCCTGCACTTCGTTGCAACGCAGGACCCCGGCAATGCCTATGCCGTGCCCTACGTCTACGGAACTACCGGCATCATGTACAATCCGGAGCGCATCGCCGCGCGCATGCCTGACGCGCCGACCAACAGTCTCGACATGATCTTCAAGCCGGAGATCGCGAGCCGTTTCAAGGACTGCGGCATCGCCATCGCCGATAGCCCCGAGGGCATCATGTCGATCGCGCTCCGCTATCTCGGTTTCGATCCGTTCACGACCGACGCTCGCGAAATCAAACAAGCCGAGGCGCTGTTGCTCGCCGCCCGCCCGAACATTCGCCACTTCAAGACCGGTGCCATCATCAACGAGATGGCAGCCGGAGACCTTTGTCTCGCGCTTGGCTGGAGCGGCGACGCCTTCATAGCCGCCGCCCGCGCCGAGGAGGCCAACGCCGGTGTCCAGGTCCGCTACGCGATCCCACGTGAAGGAACCGAAATCTTCTTCGACGTGATGACCATCCCCGCCGATGCACCCCATCCCGAGGCCGCGCACGCCTTCGTCAACTTCCTGCTCACACCGCGCGTAATGGCCGAGGTCACCAACAGCTATTCCTATCCCAACGGCAACATGGCGGCGACCGGCCTCGTCAACGAGCGCATCCGCACGAACCCGAACATCTACCCACCGAAGGAGATGACCGCGAAACTGTTCGCTGCAGCGCCACGCGATCCCGCATCCCTCCGCCTCGTCACCCGCGCCTGGACCAAATTCACCTCCGGCGGATCCTGACAATCCACTCGACGCCACAACGGACATAAGTGGAACACCCAAGGACATTGAACCCATGAACGAGATGCTGAAGCATCCCCTGAAGCCCCGCGAAACAGACAGTGCAGTCTTCGGCCACGACCTCATGCACGGCTCACACGAGCCCATGTACGGCGGCGTGCTGTCCTTCATGCGCCGCCGGCTGACGCGCAATCTTGCCGGCGTCGACGTCGCCGTCTGGGGTATCCCCTTCGATGCCGCCGTTTCCAACCGTCCGGGCGCACGTTTCGGACCGCAAGGCGTGCGCCGCGCATCCGCCATGCTCGAGGGAGATCCGCAATATCCCTTCCGCGCCGATCCGTTCGCGCGCCTCGCCGTCGTCGATTACGGCGACTGCTCGCTCGACTACGGACGCCACGCGGACGTCCCGCGTCAGATCGAGGGGCAGGCCCGCGAGGTCATCGATCAGGGCGCCAAGCTGCTCTCGATCGGCGGCGATCACTACGTCACGTGGCCGCTGCTCAAGGCTCATGCCCGCAAGCATGGCCCGATGGCCCTGGTGCAGTTCGACGCCCATCAGGACACCTGGTTCGACGAGGAGCAGCGGATCGACCACGGCTCGTTCGTCGCCCGTGCCGTGCGTGAAGGCATCATCCTGCCCGAGCGCTCGATCCAGATCGGCATCCGCACGCACGCACCCGACACCTGCGGCCTCGATATCGTCTATGGCGAGGATGTCGCGACGCTCGGCATCAAGGGCGTGATCGAGCGCATCAAGGAGCGCGTCGGCGACGCCAAGACCTACCTCACGTTCGATATCGACTGCCTGGACCCGGCCTGTGCACCGGGCACGGGCACGCCGGTTGCGGGCGGTCTCACCTCGCGCGAGGCCCTGATGATCCTCCGCAATCTTGGCAGCCTCGACATCGTCGGTGGAGACGTGGTCGAGGTCGCCCCCGCCTACGACCATGCGGACATCACGTCCATCGCCGGCGCCACCGTTCTGCAGCACTACCTTGGTCTATTGGCGGAGAAAAAGATGATCTAGCGGCGACAGACGCCCGTATGCCAGCTCGGCACACCCTCCGGATGCGGCCCACCTGGCATCCGGAGGGTTTTCCCGATCGATGGATCGTCGATATCCTCGACCTCCGCACCACCAGGGAGACCGGCATACATGACCGAAAAACTGTTCACCCCGCTCACCGTCGGCGCACTGACACTTCCCAACCGCATTGTCATGGCCCCGCTCACGCGCAACCGCGCCAAGCCCGAAGGCGATGTGCCTCACGCGCTCAATGTCGAGTACTACGCCCAGCGCGCCACCGCGGGACTGATCATCACGGAAGCCACTCAGATCTCGCCCGAAGGCAAGGGCTACATTCAAACACCCGGCATCTACAGTCCCGAGCAGGTCGCCGGTTGGAAATTGATCACGGACGCCGTACATGCCAAGGGCGGCCGTATCGTATTGCAGCTCTGGCACGTCGGCCGCGTTTCGCACACCTCCCTGCAGCCGAACGGACAGCCCCCGGTCGCACCCTCGGCGATCACCGCCGCCACCAAGGTGTTCACGCCATCAGGGTTCGCAGACGCCTCGCCGCCCCGCGCACTCGAGACATCCGAGGTCAAGCGCATCGTCGAGGACTACCGCAAGGCAGCCGAGAACGCCAAGGCCGCCGGCTTCGACGGCATCGAGTTGCATGGCGCCAACGGTTATCTGATCGACCAGTTCCTGCGTGACGGCTCGAACAAGCGCACCGACGAATACGGCGGCCCCATCGAGAACCGCACGCGCTTTCTCACCGAGGTGCTTGCAGCGCTGACATCAGTCTGGTCCGCGAACCGCATCGGCGTCCGCTTCAGCCCGTTCTCCGGCTTCGGCGACATGTCCGATTCCGATCCCATGACAACCTTCGCCGCCGCCATCGCCAAAGCCGACAGCTTCGGCCTGGCCTACTTGCATCTGGTCGAAGGCGAGACGGGCGGCTCGCGCGAGCTCCCTGCGGGAGCCGACATCGCCGCCTTGCGCAAGCTGTTCCGAGGCGCCTATCTCGCAAACAACGGCTACGACCGCGCCTCGGCCATTCGCGCCGTGGAAACAGGTGCGGCGGACCTGATCGCCTTCGGGCGCCCCTTCATCGCCAATCCCGATCTGGTCGCACGTCTCGAGCGCAACGAACCTCTCAACGAGCCTCAACCCGCCACGTTTTATGGCGGCGGCGCCGAAGGCTATACCGACTATCCCGCTCTAGCCGCTTGAGCCTCCGCGAAAAGGACAACCAAGGCCCGCCACCCGGCGGGCCTTTTCATTGGATACAATCAGGAACCAATATATTTCAAATTCACAATATTGGTTCTAGATACGAGCAATGACATCTTCTCCCTCAACAGCGGCCGCGCATCGAGCGCAGCCGGAAAGTGAGGAGAAAGCCATGATCACCGTTCGCAAAGGCAACGAGCGCGGCGCCAGCAACTTCGGCTGGCTCGACAGCAAGCACACGTTTTCCTTCGGCCATTACTACGACCCGCGGAACATGGGCTTCGGCAAGCTTCGCGTCATCAACGAGGACATCGTCGAGGGCGGCGCCGGCTTCGGCACGCACCCCCACGACAACATGGAGATCATCTCCTATGTGCTCGACGGCGCGCTCGCCCACAAGGACAGCCTCGGGACGGGCTCCGTCATCCGCCCCGGCGACGTGCAGCGCATGACCGCCGGCACCGGCATCACCCATAGCGAGTTCAACGCGTCGGGCGACGAGCACGTGCACTTCCTCCAGATCTGGGTGCTGCCTGAAGAGCGCGGGCTCAAGCCGAGCTACGAGCAAAAGTCCTTCCCCGTGGAAACGCGCAAGGGCCGCCTGCAGCTCGTCGGCGCTCGCGATGGACGCGAGGGCGCGCTGACGATCCACCAGGATCTCGACCTCTTCGTCGCCAATCTGGAGAAAGGCAACGAGGTGAGCCACACGCTGCGCCCCCGCCGCAAGGCATGGGTACAGGTGACGCGCGGCGCGGTGACGGTCAACGGCATTGCGGTTGCCCAGGGCGATGGTGCGGCGCTGACCGACGAGCACGACGTCCGTATCGCCGCCAACGACAACGCCGAGATCCTCCTGTTCGACCTCGGCGCCTAGACGTCGGCAGGACAGAGCGAGCAATCGCTCTGTCCTCAACGCTCCCCTCATCAGCAATCAAAAACCCGAAAGCGAACCTCCCATGACCAAAGTTCTCGTCCTCTATTATTCCAGCTACGGCCATATCGAGCGCATGGCCCACGCCGTCGCCGATGGCGTCCGCGAGGCCGGCGCCCATGCCGAGGTCAAGCGTGTGCCCGAGCTCGTGCCCGAGGAGGTTGCGCAGAAGAGCGGCTTCAAACTCAACCAGCCCGCGCCCGTCGCCACCGTCGACGAGCTGGCGAGCTACGATGCGATCGTCATCGGCACACCGACCCGCTTCGGCAATATGGCGGCTCAGATGAAGAACTTCCTCGACCAGACGGGCGGCCTCTGGTTCCAGGGCAAGCTGATCGGCAAGGTCGGCTCCGTATTCACCTCGACCGCCACACAACACGGCGGCCAGGAGAGCACCATTCTCTCGACGCACACGGTTCTCCTCCACCAGGGAATGGTCGTCGTCGGTCTCCCCTATTCCTTCCAGGGTCAGACGACGCTCGTGGAGATCAGCGGCGGCTCGCCCTACGGCGCCACCACCATCTCCGGCAGCGATGGCTCACGCCAGCCGAGCGAGAACGAGCTTGCAGGCGCGCGCTTCCAGGGCCGCCATGTGGCCCAGATCGCCGCCAAGCTCGCCCAGGCTTAGCCGCGCGCGAGGCGGACAAAAGCGTAGCCGCTGGCATTCCGATGCCGGCGGCCACTTGTTTTTCCGGCGGGAGACGTCCTCGCAATCGAGCGGCGATGGCGTGCTATAGAGACCGCCGGAGTCCGGAGACGCCCGTCATGCCCATCACCATCTATCACAACCCCGCCTGCGGAACCTCACGCAACACCCTCGCCATGATCCGCGCCAGCGGCGAGGTGCCCGAGGTCATCGAGTATCTGAAGACGCCACCGACGCGAGCCACCCTCGTCCGCCTGCTGCGCGACATGGGAATGAAGCCGCGCGACCTCCTGCGCCGCAAAGGCACGCCCTACGACGCACTCGGCCTCGACAAGCCCGAATGGACCGACGACGCGCTGATCGACGCCATGCTTGCCCATCCGGTCCTCATCAATCGCCCGATCGTCGTGTCTCCCCTCGGCACGCGCCTCTGCCGTCCGTCCGAGATCGTCCTCGACATCCTCCCCAACCCGGACATCGGCGCCTTCACCAAGGAAGACGGCGAGATCGTTGCGCCACGTGCGCGCTCGCGCGGATGAGCCGTCCGCGGTCCTGATGCCCGTAGGGATCCAGTCCAATCCGTTGCCGGACCCAGCACCGGCACAGCTTGCGCCGCAGGACCGGATCATGGGACAATTGCCGTGCTGATGAATGGCAGAGGGCCTCTCCAGTGAAACGAAAGATTGCCGTCATTCTTGCCGCCGACATCGCCGGCTATAGCCGGCTTATCGCGGAGGATGAGGAAGAAACGCTGCGGCGTTTCGAGGGCTATCAGGTCGTCTTCTCCGAGTTCGTCGCGCGCGGCGGCGGACGCATCTTCAACACCGCCGGCGATGCCATCCTGGCCGAGTTCCAGAGCGCCGTCGAAGCCGTTCGCTGCGCCGTCGATGTGCAGGAGAGCTTGCGCGCCCGCAATCTCGCCTATCCGACCAGCCGGCACATGAACTTCCGCATCGGCATCACCATCGGCGATGTGGTCGAGCGCGAGAACGGCGATCTCCTCGGCGACGGCGTCAACATCGCCTCGCGGCTCGAATCGGTGGCCCCGCCCGGCGGTATCTGCGTGTCGCGCTCGGTCCACGAGGCCGTCGCCAGCAAGATGGCGCTGCGATTTGCCGATGCCGGTCCCCAGGCGCTGAAGAATATCCCGGAGCGCATTCAGGCCTACACGCTGTCGCTCGAGGACAGCGTGCCCGAAACCGTGGTCGTCAAGAGCGAGGAGAAGGCATCGCCCCTGCCCAGCATTTCCATACCTAAGCTGATCCCGAACACGCTGCCGCGGCCCGACCTCAAGGCACACGGGCTGACGCTCGCACTCGGCGCACTCGCTCTCGTCGTCGCCGGTCTCTACGTGCGCGAGTACCTGCCCGGAGAAAGCCGAACGGCGACGGACGCGCCGGCACCGACCTCGTCGACGGTCTCGCCCGCGCCCGAGGCACCGCCTGCAATCGCCGGCGAATCGGAGAGCGAGCCTGCCACTTCTCCCGAGCCCGGAAAAAAAATCGAGACGGCAGAGAAATCCGCGGAACCCGATCCCGACATCGTGCGCAAGACGCCGAGCCCGCTCGCCTCGCGCTACGTTCTCACCCGTCAATGGAAAGACTGCGACGAGACGGCCAACGCTGACACCGCCGCGGTCGCCTGCAAGGGGCTGCTCGACACCGGCGGCCTGAGCAACGAGGACCAGGCAATCATCCGCTACAAGTATGCCCGCGCACTCCGCGACAAGGGCGACCCCGACACCGCCATCGACAACTACACGCGCGCCATCGAGCTCAATCCCACGGCCGACGCCTACAACCACCGCGGCGTCGCCTACTACGACAAGCGCGAGTATCAGAAAGCCATCGACGATTACACCGAAGCGCTCCGCATCAAGCCGTCCGACGCAGACGCCTTGAACAACCGCGCCTGGACCCGTTACACCGCCGGAGACATCGACAAGGCGCTCGACGACGCCAACCGCGCCGTCAGTCTTGACGGCACCAAGGCCTATATTTGGGACACGCGTGGCCACATCAACGAGAAGCGGGGCGCCCGCAGTGCCGCCATCAGCGACTACCGCAAGGCCCTCCAGCTCGACGGCTCGACCACGAGCAGCAGCGAAGGTCTCACGCGCCTCGGCGTCGCGAACTGAGCGCGACACCCGCTGCAACAAAAAAGGTGCGGATCACCGGGGACCCGCACCTTTGATTTCCATCACCGGATCTCGAACGCTCAGAGCCCGGCGCCCACCCCGACACCGATACCCGGGGGAGGCCCGCTGCGACGCGCCTGCCGCGGAGCACCAGAACCCTTGTTCTTGCGCGGCGCCTGCGCCGTCGACTTCGAGCGCCGCTCAGGCGGAGCACCGTCGCGATAGGTCGGCAGCAACGGCGCGGCCATGCCCGGCGCCGTCGGCGTGAAGTAGTACATGTCCGTGAGCGCGCTCTCCTCCCAAGGGACCTGACGTCCGTTGGTTTCCGTCTGCACGTCGAGGCGCACCTTGAGCATCATCTGATGCACATCGACGCCCTTCGTGCCGAGGTGCTTCAGGAGCGCCTTGGTGAACGGGCTGTTGCGCCCACCGCCGTCGTCGGACACGTTGTTGGGCTGCGTCGCGTAAGCACGAAAGATGCCGGAGGCACCGCTCGTCGACGCCACGTTGACCTTGGAGATGCCACGGCTGAACGATAGCGACCGCACCTTCCGCGCGTCGCCGTCCTGCGCCACGATCTGCAAGCCGAGCTCCTCGCGAGACGGCGTATTCCGGCACGCGTCGAGGAAGATCATGCCGAGCTTCGCCTTTTGCAGCGGCGTGATCACGTCCGCCATGTTGACCAGCGCGCTGTCGAGCGCCGCCTTGCTCTGCGCCTCGTCCTCGACCTTGATCTCCGCCGGCATATCGATCGGGATCAGGAAGTTCTCACCCGAGAGCGAGATGCCGTGCCCGGCATAGAAGAACAAACCCTCGTCGCCGGGCTTCAGCTCCTCAGCAAACTTCTCGAAGGCCTCGTGCATCTGCTCGCGCGTCAGATTGGTTCCCAGCATCACGTCGAAGGACAGGTTGCGCAGCTTCTCGGCAATGTCGCTCGCATCGTTCTGCGGGTTCGTGAGTTCGGCAACGTTCTGGTAGGTCGAGTTGCCGATAACGAGCGCAAGGCGCCGCGCCGACGCTTCGGTCGGCAAGGCCGCCGCCATCAGCGGCAGTAACGCCAGCGTAAGCAGCGAATGGCATACGGTCCTCGCGCGCATGGCTCTATCCTCTCTCTAGAAAGCTGCCCGCCTACTCATGGCCGGGATCGCTCAGCGGCTTGCTCGTCGACGCCGTCTTGTCCGTCAGGTTGACGATCTGAACACGGCGATTGACCCCTGCGTAGGGGGAATGCGCATCCTTGAGACGTTCGGCGCCGTAGCCGACCACCGTAAGGGTATCGGAGCCGACATCGAACTTGTCGCTGAGGTACTTGCGGACCGCATCCGCCCGGCGCTCCGAAAGCGTCTGGTTGAATTCCGAACGGCCCTTGGCGTCGGTATGTCCGGCAATCATGATCGACGCGCCCTTGAGGGAGTCGTCCTGCAACGCAGTGCCGAGCGCGTCGAGCGACGCCTTCGAGCGGTTCGAAATGTTGGCCGAGCCGAAATCGAAGTAGATGACGAAATCGAGTTGCGGCTTGTCGCTGACGGCGTCGGCAAGCTGCTGCCGCTCAGGGACCGAGAGCCCACGGCTTGCGGCTTTGGTCTTGAGATCCTCGATCGTCTTCGAGCGCTCGATCTCGGCCTGCGTCGGCTTCACCGACAGACCGCGCGTCTTCCTGGGCTTCAGCGCCTCGATGATATCCTGGACGGAGGGTGCGCCGGCCTGGTCCGCGTAAGCCGCGTCGAAACGACCGGACGAGCAGAACGCGAGCGACGCAATGGCCAGGATGCCGCCCGCAAGGGCTCGCGACTTGAAAGAAATGAACGCCATCGGAACCTCCAAATAGCGGTCTGCAGCATATCCTAACGGACGCATACTGACCAGCAATGACCACCATCAGACCGCAACAGCCCGCGTCGTGCGCGCTCAACACGGTCTCATGTTTAATCCATTGACACCACAGGGAGTTGACGGCGCTGTTCCGCGCGGGACACGCCACGCGCGTCGACGCCAAAAAAATAGGCGGGCATGCCGCGCATGCCCGCCTTTGGTTAACGGATCCTGTCCGCGACCTACTGCAGCTTGACCGAAACGCCCAGCCGCGCTCCGAAAGTGTTCTCGTCCGCCGAGAACTCGGTGTAGCCGGCGGCGCCGTAGGTCAGGATGCCCTGCACGTAGTCGAAGCCCAGCTCGACCTTGCCATAGTCGTTGGCCTGCTCGAACTCTGCCGTCACGTCGCCCTTGACCTTGATGTCTTCGTCAAAGACGTTTTTGTAGGAGGCGAGAACGTAGGGCCGCATGACACCCCCGCCGTCGACCTCCACGATGGTAAAGAGCGTGCCCGTGATCGAAGCGTTCCACGCCTCGGCGATACCCTTGATTGTGAGATCGGTAGCGGCGAACTTGAAGCGGTTGGTATCCACGTCGTAGTGGCCGAGCCCGCCGCGCAGATCGAATCTCCACCCGTTTCCAGGCCAATCGAAAGTGTAGCCGATGACGCTGTTCGTGAAGTAGCCGGACACGTCGTAGTTATAGTCGCCGCCACCGGCAGCGCCACCGAGTGTCGTCGCGTCGGCCTCGCCCGTAATGCCGATGATCAGAGACATGCTGTAGAACGAGCCCTGGCTCCACAGGTAGCTGCCGCCATAGACAAACGAGTCGATGTCGGTGGAGTTACCGGCAGTGTCGAGATCTTGCTCGAGCCGGGTGTAGCCTGCGAGGCCGCTGACGCGCACCTTGCCGCCGAAGTAGGTTCCCGGAAGATCGTAGCTCGCGTTGGCGAAGATCGAACCTTCGTCGACCTCGAACGCATCCGTGCGCGTTCCGGTGGACTTCTCGATCAGGCCGTCATGATCCGTATGGCGAAGGCGCCCCGTCGGCGTAGTGAAGCCGGCGATACCTGCCCCGATGTTGAGCTGTTGCTGGACGAATGACTCGCCGATGGCTGCGATGTTCGCGCCAACCGCCGACACGCCTGATGCTGATTCATGACACTCGCTATACGAGTTCGAAACCAGCTCCTGAAGGTAAGTCGGAGAGAACGGATCGGTGTCGATGTAAGTTAGATAGCAAGGATGCGGCTGGGCCTGAGCGGCTCCCGGAACGACAGCGATCGCAAGAATGGCGAATGCGAAAAAACCCGCCGTTGTCCTGAGGACATGCGCGTACCACATAATCTTATCCCTCAATAAAAGGTGATCGATCAGGTCGTACGCACACTTATCAATTTAGAAATCCGTAACGATGATTCTGCCGATTCGGAAGCGACCTTAGTGCGCCATTTGAGATTACCGCCCAGGTTTCCCAAGGGATGTGGCGCAACCGCAACCTTCACAGGACCCCGAGCGCTCCGCTAGTCCAGCTTGACGGAGGCGCCGATCTTGAGGCCGTACGTCTCCTCGTCCGCCGAGAACTCGCCGTACCCCGCCGCACCGTAGGTCATGGCGCCTTGCACATAGTCGAAGCCCGCCTCGGCGCGGCCGAAATCCCGAGCCTGCTCATAGGACCCCGCGAGCGCGCCGCTCGTCCGGATATCCTCATCGAAAACATGCTTGTAAGAGCCGAGCAGATACGGGCGCAGCACCCCGCCCTGCAGATTCATGATCGTGAAGAGCGTTCCGGTGAGCGACGCGTTCCACGCCTCGGCTCCGGCCTTGCTCGTCTCCGCCGCGCCCGGAATGAGAAACCGGTCGCTGGCGATGTCGTAATGACCGAGCTCGGCGCGCAAATCGAGCTTCCAGGAAGCCGGAGCATCGAACGTATTGCCGACCACGCTGTTCGTCACATAGCCGGCAACGTCGAACCCGTACTCCCCGTTGGCGTCGCGGGCATCGGCGTCCCCGTCGAGACCAATGATCTGGGACAACGTATAGAAAGAACCCGAGCTCCAGAGGACGCTCGCGCCGAAAATTCCAAGATCGGCCTCGGCGCTGAATCCACCCGGCAATACCGAATCCTGCTCGAGACGCCCGTAGCCCGCAAGTCCGCTGACCCGCACGCGACCGCCCCAATAGGTGCCCGGCAAATCCGCGCTGGCGCTGCCGAACACCGAGCCCTCATCGACCTCGAACGCGCTGCCCCGTGCTCCCGTGGCGGCATTGCGCAAGCCATCGTGGTCCGTATGGCGGAGCCTCCCGGTCGGCCCGACAAACGCTCCGAAACCCGCGCCGAAATTCAGCTGCTGGCCGATGAAGGTGTCACCGGCCGCGCTGCCGAGCTGCCCGACCGTCGAGACGCTGACGGCGGGTGTATAGGGATCCGCGAGCACGGTAGGGCCGACGGGAGTGACCGGCGGCGCGAATTGCGCTTGAGCGACATCGGAAAGCCCCGGCGCGGCCAGAGCAAACGCCAGCACACCCCAAGCCGTACTCGATTTGCAGTGACCGGGCCCCACGGCGGCAATCCCATCGCGAAAAATGGAATTCACACTGTAAAGCAATCACATGGTGATGGCTGTTGTGGAACGGCAACGGCGCTCGAAGGGAAACGCCAGGGGTCCTGCGGCCTTATTCAGCATATTGGGGCCGCCCCCCTCCGGACGAGTGGCGCCACGGAGGGCGGGGTGAAATGGGACCCCTGGCGCATGCCAGTTTACCCCTTTCCGCCGCCTCACGATATGGCCCCGCGAGGTCGAACGGCCGGGACGCCCGGACAAACTGCGGGATAGGCGCCCCTCACGCCGGCAGTGCCTGGACAGAATCGCGCTAGCTTCAGTCATCACCATCGAAGCCTGCCGTCCGGCCGAACGCCAGACGCGGCATAGGACGACGTCATGCCGCCGGCCGCCTTGCGGAAATCCGCGTCCCTTCTGCCCCTTGCTCCCGCGCCGAGCCTCGCTGAGGCCCAGCGCGTTCTCGAGGAGGTGTTCGGCTATGCGAGCTTCCGCCCCCATCAAGCCGACATCATCGACACTCTCATCCGGGATGGCGACGTACTGGCCCTGATGCCGACCGGCGGCGGCAAGTCTCTCTGCTATCAGATCCCGGCCCTGGTTCGCAGCGGGACCGGAATCGTCGTCTCGCCGTTGATCGCGCTGATGCAGGATCAGGTGGACGCGCTGAAGGAAGCGGGAGTCCGCGCCGCCTTCCTCAACTCCTCCCAGGATCGCAGCCAGCAGGACGCCATCGAGCGCCAGCTTGCGACCGGCGGCCTCGATCTCCTCTACGTCGCCCCCGAGCGCCTCGTGCAGGATCGCACGCTGCGCCTCCTCGACCGCACGGAGATCGCGCTCTTCGCCATCGACGAGGCGCACTGCGTCTCCCAATGGGGTCATGATTTCCGCCCCGAGTATCGCCAGCTCAAGGTCCTCGCCGAACGCTTTCCCAAGATCCCGCGCATCGCCCTCACCGCCACCGCCGACGACCGCACGCGCGAGGAGATCGCAACCGAGCTGTGCCTTGAGAAAGCACGCCGCTTCGTGGCCAGTTTCGACCGGCCGAACATCCGCTACACCATTGCCGAAATGGGCTCCATGAGCGCGCGCGAACGGCTCTGGAACTTCATCTCCAACGAGCACGCGAACGACGCCGGCATCGTCTACTGCCTGTCCCGCAAGTCGGTCGAGGAGACGGCCGAGTGGCTGGTCCGCAAGGGTCGCACGGCCCTGGCCTATCATGCCGGGCTCGATCCCGAGGTGCGTCGCGCCGCACAGGAGCGGTTCCTCAAGGACGACGCCGTCATCATGGTGGCCACCGTCGCCTTCGGCATGGGCATCGACAAGCCCGACGTCCGCTTCGTCGCCCACTTGAACCTGCCCCGCTCCATGGAGGCATACTACCAGGAGACCGGTCGCGCCGGCCGCGACGGCGAGCCGGCCAACGCTTGGCTTGCCTACGGCATGCAGGACATCGTGCAGCAGACGCAGTGGATCGCACAAAGCGAAGGCTCGGAGCTGTTCAAGCGCACGCAACGCCAGAAGCTCGACGCATTGGTCGGACTCTGCGAGGCCGTAAGTTGCCGCCGCCAGCTGCTGCTGGCCTACTTCGGAGAATCCCGCAGCGAGCCTTGCGGCAATTGCGATAACTGCCTGGAGCCGCCGAAGACGGTCGACGGCACGGTTCTCGCGCAGATGGCCCTTTCGACGGTCTACCGCACCGAGCAGCGCTTCGGCGTCGGCTACCTGATCGACGTGCTGCATGCCAAGGACAACGAGCGCGCCTGCCGCAACGGTCACGACCGCCTCTCGGTCTGGGGCATCGGCAAGGAGACGGAGACCACGATCTGGCGCAGCCTCTTCCGCCAGCTCACGGCGATGGGCTATCTCGCGTCCGACGAAGAAGGCCACGGCACCGTGCAGCTCACCGAGAAAGCACGCCCCCTCCTCCGGGGCGAAGAGCGTTTCATGCTGCGTCTCGCCCCGCCGCGCGAGAAGAAGACAAAATCGAAGGCCGCAGCCGCCGCAGCGAGCAAGGTCGTGGCACAGGACCGTCCGCTGTATGACGCGCTCCGTGCCCTGCGTCTCCGTCTTGCCACTGACGCCAAGCTTCCGCCCTATGTCATCTGCCACGACAAGACGCTCGTCGAGCTGGCGACGCTGCGCCCGGCCGACGACGACGGGCTCCACGGCATCACCGGCCTCGGCGCAAGCAAGATCAAGCGCTACGGCAAAGCCTTTCTCGAAACGATAGCGTTGTTTCGCCCCAACCAGGCGCTCGACAACAGGCTATCGCCCACCGTCAATCAGACACTGGCTTTGCACCTCGCAGGGCGCTCCGCCGAGGACATCGCAACCGAGCGCAACCTTGACGTCTCCACGATCTACACCCATTTCGCGGAGGCCATCGAAGCCGGTGTAGTCGCATCGGGCGACGTGCTCGATCTGGAGCCGTCCGACGTCGACGAGATCCTGGCCGCCTTCGAGCGCCTCGGCACCGTGGACAGCGGCAAGCTCGGGCCCGCCCACGCGGCCCTCGACGGCCGTTTCGACTACGGCATCCTGAAATGTCTCTTGGCCGAGCTGGCCTGACGCCATTTAAGGGACAAAGGGCACGTCGGCCCAACTGTCATCCTCGGGCTTCTCCCGAGGATCCATTTAACCACGGAGGGAACGCTGCTGCAGGAGGCTGCGCCGCATCTCAAATAATCGCGCTCTTGCAGCCCCCCGGATCCTCGGCACTAGGCCTAGGATGACACCTGCGGTGTAGCGGCCCCTGCACATCCCCGCAAACGATGCTATAGACCCCGGCAAATCGACTTTTCTGAGTAGGACTTGATGAGCGACGACAGTTTATCGGGAACGGTAGCCAGCCCGGACGAGGCGCCGGCGCCCCCCGCGAGAAAATCAGCGGCCGCAGACCAGAAGCTCGCCGACGAGATCGGCAGGCGGCGCACGTTTGCGATCATCTCGCACCCCGATGCCGGCAAGACGACACTGACCGAGAAGCTGCTCCTGTTCGGCGGCGCCATTCAGCTCGCCGGCCAGGTCAAGGCGAAGAAGGACGGGCGCGCCACGCGCTCCGACTGGATGGCCATCGAGAAGGCGCGCGGCATCTCCGTCGCCACGTCCGTCATGACCTTCGAGTACGGCGGCGCCGTCTTCAACCTGCTCGACACGCCGGGCCACGAGGACTTCTCGGACGACACCTATCGCACGCTGACCGCAGTCGACAGCGCCATCATGGTGATCGACGCCGCGCGCGGCATCGAGACACGAACGCGCAAGCTGTTCGAGATCTGCCGCATGCGCGACATCCCAATCGTGACCTTCATCAACAAGCTCGACCGCGAGGCCAAGGAGCCGCTCGACCTCCTGGACGAGATCGAGAAAACGCTGGCGCTCGACACGGCGCCGATGGTGTGGCCGATCGGTCAGGGCCGCGACTTCCGCGGTACCTACGATCTCTATCAGCCGCGCGTGCGCCGCCTCGACGAGAACTTCGACGGTATTCCGATCAGCGGCCCCGACGATCCGCTGTTCGGCCAGATCATGGAGCCCGATGCCTATCAGCGCTGGCGCGAGGAAATAGATCTCGTCGCCGAAGCCTGCGGCAAGTTCGATCTCGAATCCTTCCAGCACGGCGCGCTGACGCCCGTGTACTTCGGATCGGCCTTGAAGAATTTCGGCGTCCGCGACGTTCTCGACGCGCTCAAGACCTTCGCCCCACCTCCGCGCACGCAGCATGCCGCCAATCGCGAAATCGTGGCGACCGAACCCGCCATGACAGGAATCATTTTCAAGATCCAGGCCAACATGGATCCGAACCACCGCGATCGCATCGCCTTTATGCGTGTCTGCTCGGGCAAACTCTCGCGCGGCATGAAGGTGAAGCATGTGCGTTCCGGCAAGACCATGGCACTCACAGCGCCGCAATTCTTCTTTGCCCAGGACCGCTCGATTGCCGAGGAAGCCTTCGCAGGCGACGTGGTCGGCATTCCAAACCGCGGCACGCTCAGGATCGGCGACGCGCTGACCGAGGGCGAGGACGTGACCTTCCTCGGCATCCCGAGCTTCGCCCCCGAAATCCTGCGCCGCATCCGGCTTGAGGACGCCATCAAGGCCAAGAAGCTGAAGGACGCTATCCGCGAGATGGCCGAGGAGGGCGTCGTGCAGGTGTTCTCGCCCATCGACGGAACCCAGCCCGTGGTCGGAGTCATCGGCGCGTTGCAGCTCGATGTGCTCGCCGACAGGCTCGTGCACGAATACGGGCTGAAGACCGACTTCGACCCGGCCCCCTGCGACGCGGTGCGCTGGATCCGCGCCAAGGATCCTGTCGCGCTGAAGCGCTTCATCGAGGCTAACCGTTCGTCGGTCGCCACCGATCTCGACGGCGAGTACGTCTATTTGCCCGCCTCGGTCTTTACGCTCAACTACAACGCCAGCCGCAATCCCGAGATCGAGTTCCTCGAGATCAAGACCTAGACCACGCAAGACAGCACAAGCGCGTGCCGCGATCCCTCACACCGGGAACGGCACCGGTCGCTGAATCGGATTGTGCGTGACCACGACACCGGTTTCGGGATCCACATCGAGCTTGCGCCCGAGATCGGCCACCCACTGACCGGTGCGCTGGAAATCACCGTCGTGCAGGAGCGCTTGGGTCGGCATGAAGCCTTCCGCCTGGCTGATGGCCAGCGCCACGAGCTTTCGGAATGCCGCAACGTCGAAATAGCAGGTGTGCACCAGCTCCTTCCACGACAGGTAGTTGGTGATGACACCGCCCTTGTTGTCCTCGTCCGAGAACGCGAGCGTGCTGATCGCGTTGCGGAACTTGTAGAGCGATTGCGTGGCCATCGAATTGCTGCGATCCGTGATCTGGTCGCTGATCTCCGCAGGCAGCAGGCAGGTGACCGGCTCGAGCCAGGACGGACCATAGTCCGCGCCCAGCACGACCTCGCCTTCGGTGTCGTTGCCGAAGGTCGATCGCTTCACCTCCGATAGCGTCAACGCATTGAGCCCGCGACTGAGGAGCAAGCTGACGTACGTCGCGAGGTACTCGATCACGGCCAGAATACCGAGCGCAAACACGGCGAACACGAGCGGAACGAGGACGATCGGCACCAGCAGCTTGAGAATGTTGCCGAGCGCGCCCGCAAAAAGCCCGTCATCGACCACCGCGCTCGAAAGCTCATCCGTGACCACGTGGAAGAGAAGCTTGCTGTTGAGCGCATAATCGTGCCCGCCGCCGCATAGGCGACCGCCTTCGCACGGCTTGCCTTCACGTGTGAGAAAACGCCGCTTGAAGCGCTGCGCCCGCTCCACCTGAGCAAACTGCGGAAACGACTTCTCCAGGATGCTCCGCTTGGCGCGCATCTGCAGGCGAATGCCGCGCATGCGCTGACGCGCCTCTTCCGCAGCGGCCGGATCCAGCCCGCCTTTTTCCGCCTGCTCCCGTGCCGCTTGCATGCGGTCTTGCAGCGCCTTGAGCTCCTGGCGCGCTTGCGTTGCCGCCGCATCCTCGTCGGCAAATTCCTGCACGTCGTAAATCCGGCTCTGCAGAAAATCCGAGATGCCGAGCATGATCGTGGGCGACGTGACCACGAGCAGATAGACAATGGGCAGCGCTACGACCGAGCCCTTGGTGATCGTCGAGGTCGCGAAATCCTTGTCGAAGAAATGCAGCTTCACCTTGGGCAGGTAGCGCAGACCCTGAACCGCTTCGTCGTCCTTGTGACAGAGCGGCAGCCATTTGTCGGCGTAGTAGTCGCGCGCGCGCTGCACCGCCCCGCGGCTGTAGCCCATCAACTCGCGCCCATCGAGAACGCGGAACACGATGTAGAAGAACAGGATCGGCAACGTCATCATCACGCCGTTGAACAGCAGCGCCGTGTAGTAGCGCTCGCTGCGGAACCGGAACCCCTGTCCGAAAAGCTCGCCGGCGACGTAGAACATGAACATCATGAACAGCATCAGCGAGGCGACGAACATCACCTTGCGCGGCAGAGTCAGTCGCGTGAACAGAAAGCGCTCCTTGCGCATCCCGACGAAGGGCGTGCCGACCGTAATCCAGCGCTTGAGATGCGTGAGAGGGTTCCGTCTGGCAACGCTCTCGATCAGAGCCGAGGCGACCACCGACCCGCCGTGGCTATGGCCGATGACACAGTAGGGCTCGCCCCTGGCGTCGAGTCCCCTCAGGACTTTGAGCAGCTCGGAGCCTGCATGACGCCGGTCGATCTCGCTGTTGAGCGAGCTCCAGGTGAAAGGCACCACCTCCACCGGGCTGCCGTCTGCACCCGAGACGAAGGCTTGCAGATCGGCATCGAGCTCACTGCCCTGCTGCCACCACTGAGCCTCGCTTTGCGTTCCGACATTGAGCGCATCCGCCGTTCCTGCCGAATGCACGAACGTGCCGTGAACAGTGACGACGGTGGCCACGCAAACCTCCCCGAACCCTACGCCATTCGCTTCGGACCGGACGTACGCGACGTCAGGCTCCGGCTGCTTCGAACACCTGACCGGCTCCCCCGAAGCAATGTTCGGATAGGGTACAATGTAGTCTGAAGCTAGGCAAAGTGCCGCGAGAGCAGCAGCCAGGGCAATTGCGTCTTCCGCGGTGCGGAAAGATCACGAGCAGATCGCCCGTCAGGGCTTCGCATCTGCCCGGGCCCCGGCCTCCCTAACCGCAAGCAGCAGATTGGATTCGTTGGGCCGCCACCGGTACCCGATGCCGAAATCCAGGGGCTGCGCCGTCTTGGTAAAGAGCTCCCGCATCTTCGGCTGATAGGTGCTGCGCGAGAAAATCGAAATCGGGTTCAGGTAGCGCCCGAACGCCGAGATGCGCCAGCTTTTCTCCTCGAGAAAGCGCAGCGGCACGCCGGAGTCGTCCTGCACCAACGTCGCCGTGTTCTGGACGATGAAGTCGCGCACGGTCGCAAAATTGTCCGAGTGCATCAGGTACGACGCGCTCTTCACGAAACTGTCGCCTTGGCCGAGCCCCTTGCAGAACGCGAGGAAGCCGCTCGTCTTGAGCCCCGAGTCCGAAAGGTCGGTATTGAAATAGTAGAGCGTCTGATCCGCCCCGCTCCCGGACGAGAACGTGATCTTCGCCCCCGGGCTCGCCCCCTTCGGGATCTCACCCGTGGTCGGCGTCACGGTCCCATCCGTGTTCAGCGTCACCAGTTGAGCGTCCTTGATGGTTTTCCCGCTCCGCGCGAGGAACGTATAGAGGATCGGCAGCGTCCCCGTGAGCCGCCCATCGCGAAGCTCCGTCTTCATCTTCTTGGTAATGAAGAAGCTGAACGACAGAACGGAATTGAGCGACTGCTGGAGGCCCCTGAGCTCGCCGCCGAGCGACCGGGCGGGCAACGCCACGAGGTCCGGCACTTTGCCCACAGGCTCCAGCCCGGACAGCACATACGTGGACGCCCCTTGGAAAAAAGCATCCGCGTAGAGGAAGTCGGGACCGCTGAACATGTAGAAAAGCACCGGCTTGCGCGACGTGACGTTCTTAGCCGACCATGCCTTGATCTTGCTGAGCTGACGCTGCTCGAGCCCGGCCCATGCCTTGTCGAAATACTTCGCGTGGGCTTGCCAGGACGCATCCCGCGTCAACGGCTCGAGCGGCGATCCGGTCGAAGGTGTCATCCCGGCGATCACGCGCGCATTGTCATCGGCGGTTGCCACGTTCGTCGTTGCCTGCGCCCAGGCGCTCGCGGGCGCGAGCAGCAACACGGCGACGAGCGCTGCACTCAATCTCATGGCCTTGATCATCCCTTGACCGCCCTTTGAAGATCCTCGCCGCGAAGAGCATCGCGCCGCGACAAAAAGAAGAGCACGAGACCCGACGCCATCAGACCGAGGCTGGCGAGTGACTGCAGCGGCCTTTCCGAAACGAGGTAGTACATCATGAAGCCCGTGATCGCGAGAAACACCAGCGGCGTCAGCGGGTAGGCCCACACCTTGTAGGGACGTGGCAGATCCGGGCGCGTGACGCGCAACACGATCACGCCGAGCACGGCAAGAAACGAGCACAGCGTCAGGCTGAACTGGATGAAGTCGAGCACCGCCTCGAAACTCTGCGTCAGAAGCAGCACCGTCACGACCAGAATCTGCACCGTAAGCGCAGGCACCGGAACGCCGGTCGCCGAGCGCCGCGCCAACACCTCGAGCAGCGGAAAATCTTCGCCCATCGCCACCGTCACGCGCGGGCCGATCCACATCATGGCGCTGATCGCGGAGATGAGGCCGATGCAGATCAAGGCGGCGACCACGCGCCCTCCCGTCACGCCGAAAATGTGCTCGCCCGCGATCTGCGCCACGTTGAGCTGACCCGCCATGGCCGAGATCGGCGTCGTATAGAGAAACACGGCGTTGAGCGCCACATAGAGCACCATCACCACGAGCGTCGCCACGAGCATGGCCAGCGGCAGGCTCCGCGCCGGATCCCGCACATCGCCCGCGATATAGGTGGCCGCGTTCCAACCGGAATACGAGTACATGACGAACACGAGGCTCACGGCAAACGGCGCCGACAGGATGTGACCGAGATCGCCGGGTTGCGGCAGGAACGAGATCGGCTGCGGATCCGCCACGCTGAAACCTGCAATGATGAAAGCCGTGATCAGCGCCACCTTGATGGCCGTAGATATATTCTGGAACGCGGCCCCAGGCTTGGCCCCCGACAGATGAACGAGCGTCACGCCCCAGGCGACCGCGAGACCGAGCAGCAGAGGCGGCGAGCCCGGCACCACACCGGCGAAGTATTCACCGAACGCCATCGCTGCCAGCGCAACAGGCGCCGCAAAACCGACCGTCGCCGAAACCCATCCGGCCATGAAACCGACCGCCGGGTGATAGATGCGCGACAGGAAATTGTACTCCCCTCCCGAACGGGGAAACGCCACCGCGAGCTCCGCATAGGAGAGCGCGCCGCCCAGCGCAGCCAAGCCGCCAACGATCCAAAGCATGAGGATGGCGAACCCGGAGGGAATGGACGCGAGCTGGAATCCGAGGCTCGTGAACACGCCGATGCCGATCATATCCGCAACCGCGATCGCGGTTGCGGTCGTGGTCGAGACGGTCCGTGCAGCCGGTTCGCTAACCGGCGTGGAGGGAACAGCGGACAAGGGCATGGAAAACCGAATGACAATTGATGGGTTTACCCTAGGAGGGAGCGCCCCATTCAACAAGCCGAACCTCGAAATGACCCTTACCGAGTTGCAGAATTGCACCGCTTACGTGCAATCGGCCCACACCTGCCCGTCCAACATCTCGACACGATTGAGTTCTAAGCATCCGGAGGGATGGGACGTTCATAAAGCATCAGGAAACCATCTCGGGACTAGGGTGAGCGACGCCTCGCCAACGAGCCCGGGGCGCACAACGTGCATGGCCACCAGCAGCGAGCGGCAATGAAGGGCGCGTCCAGAACCGGCAGCACCGAAAAAGCCCTTGCGATCGCCGCAGGCTTGGCGGCGGCGCTTGCGTTCGCGACACCGTCCTGGAGCAAGACACCCCCCGCCCCGGAACGCGCCGCAGTTCCGAAACCTCAGCCGGTGCAGTCCCGCTCGGCCCCGTTGAAACAGGCGCGAACCGCGCTGGTGCCCTTCCAGACCGCGCCGTTTCCCTACCGCGGCGCCGTGCCGGGATCAGGACGGCCGTTCTTTGACGTTAGCGAGAACGGCCGCCGCGGCCACACCACACCCTACGGCCGACTCTATTGGGAAGACGAAACCTACAGCGATAACCGCGTGCTCCTACACATTCCGAAGGGCTTCGATGTTCGCCGCCCCTCGGTCATGATCGTCTTTTTCCACGGTCATGGCGCGACGCTCGAGCGCGACGTCCTGCGCCGCCAGCGCGTCGCCGACCAGATCTCGCGATCCGGCGCCAACGCCGTGCTGGTCGCCCCACAATTCGCCGTCGATGCAGCCGACTCGAGCGCCGGAAGATTCTGGGAACCCGGCGCCTTCGGTCGCTTCATGGGCGAAGCGGCCGCGGCACTCGCCGAGTTGCATGGCGGACCAAAAAGCGTGCGAACCTTCGCCTCTGCGCCGGTCATCTTCGTCGCCTATAGCGGCGGATACCTCGCGGCCGCATCGTGTGCGATCAACGGCGGCCTCAACAAACGCCTTCGCGGCGTTGTGCTGCTGGATGCGCTCTATGGCGAGCTCGGGAAATTCGCGTCCTGGATCGAGAATGACCGATCGGCCTTTTTCGTCAGCGCTTACCTCGGCTCGACCCGCGAAAAGAACTCCGAGCTGGCCGAGATCCTGACCGCCCGCGACATCGGCTATGCAACCGAGCTGGACCGCCCCCTGCATCAAGGCGACGTGGCGCTCCTCTCGGGCGGCGAAAACGTCACCCACCGCAGCTTCGTCACCGAGGCTTGGGTCGACAACCCCATCGAGGACCTGCTGCGGCGCCTCCCGGGCTACCGGCGCTAGCCTGCCCACCCCATCCTTCGATCCTCGCCCCGCAAACCGTCACAAGACGGACGAATAAAATTCAGCAGACCTATCTTCCGGTTAAGCGGCCATTAACGGCTGCCTTCTAATTCTAACTAACGACGTAAGTCGGGATCATCTGGCGGCACGCCTGAAGTCGCAGACGACGGCGTGAAGAGACCAGTGTGCCGCTTGCGCAGCGTCTTCTGACGACCAAGGAGAACTGAAGTGTTTGCCATGCGCCGCTCGAGCGTTTCCAACAACTCCGTCGCGACCCAAGCCACGATCCCGACCGGCAGCACCCCGCAGGAGCTCGTTGGGGCCATCGAAGAATTGATTCGCGCCAAGCTGCATATGAACGTCGCGATCGACGGCCCTATATCCGAAGCCCTTGCCCGGCTTGTCGCGATGGTCCAGGTGGCGAACACCAACCAGCTCATCCTCGCCAGCGATCTCGGCAAGGAAGCCTGCGAGGCGTCCGTGAACATCGGCTGGCTCTCGCACGATTTCAGCGAAGTGGCGCAGTCGACCGTTTCGATCTCCAGCGCCGTCGAGGAAATGGCAGCTTCCATTTCCGAGCTTTCGACGGTCTCCGCTCAGAGCGCGACCCAAACCGAGAACGCGCGCGACACGATGCGCAGCTGTATCAACGATAGCCGCGCCGCCGTCGAGGCCATGACGAGCATCCAGGGCCAGTCGAGCAAGATCGGCGAACAGGTCGCCGTTCTGCAATCGGCTGTCGACCAGATCGGCGAAATGGCGACCTCGATCGACTCCATCGCCCGCCAGACCAACCTCTTGGCCCTCAACGCCACCATCGAGGCCGCACGCGCCGGTGAAGCCGGCCGCGGCTTCGCCGTCGTCGCAGCCGAGGTGAAGACGCTTTCCGTTGAAACAGGCAAGGCGACGCAAGAGATCCGCTCACGCGTCGAAGCCCTGACGCGCGAGATGCGCGAGATCCGCGGCGCCGTGGCCGACAGCCTCAAATCCGTCGCGTCGGGTAGCTCGGTCGTAACTCAGGTCGGCACCATCATCGAGAGCATGGGCGACGAGGTTGCCGAGGTTGCAGAGCGCATCCGCAGCCTTTCGAACGTTCTCGAGCAGCAACGCGCCGCCACGACCGAGATCACACACAACGTCGTGCGCATTTCCGAGAAGGCCACCAAGAGCAAGGACGAGGTGCAGAAGATCGGCAAGCGTCTCGAGGACTGCGAGGGGATCCTCCGCAAGGCCTTCGACACCGCCGAGCTTCCCGTCCGTTGCTCGGCGCTCATCCGCGTCGGCACCGAGTTGCTGTCCTGGAAGCGTAAGCTCGCGCAAATCCTGCTCGGCGCCATCCCCGTCTCGGCCACCGCCCCCCAGCTTCCCCAGGCGGGCGTCATGACCGAGGCCGACGAAATCTGCAAAACGACCGGCAGCGGCTCCGCGCTGGCCGCAGACCTGTCGTCCGCCCTTGCCACAGCCCAGGCACAGGCTACCAAGATGGTCGACGAGGTCCGCAACCAGAATTGGGGAGCCGCAACGCCCGCCTACATCGCGTGCGACGAGGCAATCGCCAAAGCCCATCAAGCCATCGCCAAGCTCCTCGATAGAGCCGCCGCGGCCTGACACGGGCACCGATATCGACCAGGCGCGCTTCGTTCGCATACGAAGCGCGCCTTTTCATTTTCTGAGGCGTCTCGATAGCTCGCCGAGCGCTAAAGCAGATCGCGCAGACGATAATAGAGCATCCCCAGCGCCAGGAGCTGGTTGCCGAGAAACTGCCCGACCGGCAGGCGCACGTGCCGGATCTTCTCAAAGAGATCCAGCTTCTCCATCGTGCCCGCGATGGCATCCGCCACGATCTGGCCCGCGATATGCGTCGTGTTGACTCCGTGCCCGCAATAGCCCTGCATATAGTAGACGTTTGGCTCGCGACGGCCGATCGCCGGCACGCGCGTCAGCACGATGTCGATCCGGCCGCCCCACGCGTAATCGAGCTTCACGCCCTCGAGCTGCGGAAAGACTTCCGTGAGCCGCGGCCGCAGCGCCTCCCGCACATCCCGCGGATCGCGGTTCGAATAATTGCATCTCCCGCCGAACAAGAGCCGGCGATCGGCTGAGAGGCGGAAGTAGTCGAGCACCACGTTGCTGTCCGCAACGGCGAGATCCTGAGGACTGACCGCCTTCGCGAGGCGCTCCGGCAAAGGCTCCGTGGCAACGATGTAGCTCCCCGTCGGGAACAGAAGCCCGCCGAGCGGCCCTGTCTGGAACTTGGGATCCATGGTTCCGGCAAGCACGATAGAAGCCGCGTCGACACGCCCTTCCGCAGTGGCGGCGAACGGCTTCGCCCCGCCGGCAACCTCCATCACCGGAGACTCTTCGAAGATTTGAACGCCCGCCGTCACCGCCGCGCGGGCTTCGCCGAGACACAGGTTGAGCGGATGCAGATGGCCGCTTTTCCGGTCCACCATGGCCCCGTGGTAAAGGTCCGAACCGATCACGCGGCCCATATCGGCCGCTTCCACGAGTTCGAGGCCGTCGCCGTCACCGGCCGCAACGCGCTCTTCGACGTAAGAGCGCAACCCCTCCATGTGCCGCGGTCGCGCAGCCACCTCCATCCATCCGTGCTTCAGGTCGCACCGGATCTGATGCCGTGCGACCCGCCCTTCGATGATGTCGTGGCCGAGATAGCGGATCTCAGTCAGCAGCTTGCGACCGGCGTCACCAAGCTGACTCTCGATGCGATGCTCGCCGCTGATACCGGCGATCATCTGCCCGCCGTTGCGGCCCGAGGCGCCCCAGCCGATCCGCTCCGCTTCGATCACGACCACCTTGTAGCCGCGTTCCGCCAGCGAAAGCGCGGTCGCAATCCCGGAGAACCCGCCGCCGACCACGCACACATCCGCCGTGACCGTGCCGCGGAGGCGCGGATAGCGCGTGTCGTCGTTGGCCGTAGCGGCGTAGTAGGAGTTGATGTGTGTAGCGGACATGACGGATTATTTAGTGGCGGATCGCCCGAGTTACGAGATGCGATTGAACTCTCTGCGATCCGCCTTCTGTTGCTTACTTTGCGCCGGCATCGACGGCTTTCATCTCGCGCTCCTGCCGCTCGCTCGCGCGTTTCGTCGAGTACGAGGCCACTAGCACGCCGATGGTCACCAACCCGATCATGATCGTCGAGACGGCGTTGATCTCGGGCGTCACGCCGAGACGCACCTGACTGTAGATCTTCATCGGCAGTGTCGTGGCGCCGGGGCCGGTCGCGAAGCTCGCGATCACGAGATCGTCGAGCGACAGCGTGAACGACAACAGCCAGGCGGATATGACCGAGGGCGCGATGATCGGCAGCGTTACCTGCCGGAACGTATCGAGCGGCGTCGCACCGAGGTCCATCGCCGCTTCCTCGACCGATTTATCGAAGTCGTAGAGCCGCGCCTGAACGACGACGGCCGCAAAGCACATCGAGAACGTGGCGTGCGCGATGACCACGGTCCAGAACCCGCGATCGAGATTCATGGCCACGAACAGCAGCAGCATCGACAGGCCGGTGATGACCTCGGGCATGACGAGCGGGGCGAAAATCAGCCCCGAGAAGAGAGTACGCCCCGGAAAGCGCCCCATGCGAACGAGCACGATGGCAGCCATGGTGCCGAGAATGGTCGCCAGCGTCGACGAGACAATGGCGACCCGCAGCGTCACCCAAGCCGCGTTCAGAATACCCTCGTTCTGCAGCAGTTCCCCATACCATCGGGTTGACCAGCCGCCCCACACCGTCACCAGCTTCGAGTCGTTGAAGCTGTAGATCACGAGCAGCAGGATCGGGATGTAGAGAAATGCGAACCCGAGCGCGATAGACGTGGCGTTGAACCAGCTGAAGCGTCTCATCGCCCTGCCTCCCGCTGCTTTTCTTGGTTGCGCTGGAACAAGACGATTGGCACCACGAGCACGAGCAGCAGCACCACCGCCACCGCCGACGACACCGGCCAGTCACGATTGTTGAAGAACTCGTTCCAGAGCGTCTTGCCGATCATCAAAGTCTCGGAGCCGCCGAGCAGATCCGGAATGACGAACTCGCCTGTCGCCGGGATGAAGACCAGGAAGCAACCCGCGAGCACGCCCGGAATCGAAAGCGGGAAGGTCACTTGCCAGAATGATTTCCACGGTGGAGAGCCGAGATCGGCGGCGGCTTCGAGCAACGCCGGGTTGATCTTTTCTAGGCTAGCGTAGAGCGGCAGGATCATGAACGGCAAATACGAATAGACGATGCCGATATAGACCGCCGTGTTCGTGTTCATGATGGTGAGCGGCTCGCTGATGAGCCCGAGGTTCATCAGGAACAAGTTGAGAAGACCTTCCTTCTTCAGAATGCCGATCCACGCGTAGACGCGGATCAGGAACGAGGTCCAGAACGGAAGAATGACCAGCATGACGAGCGTGGGCTGCCACTCCCTGGGCGCCCGCGCCATGCCGTACGCGATCGGATAGGCGATGAGCAGGGTCAGGATGGTCGAGAAAAACGCGATCTTGAGCGCGGAGAAATAGGCGCCGATATAGAGCGAATCCTGAAAAATGAACGTGTAGTTCTCGAAGTCGAGCTGCGAGAAGAACCCCCCGATATCGGTGATGCTGAATGTCGGCGTGTACGGCGGGATCGCCGTCGCGATATCCGACAGCGAGATTTTGAACACGATGAAGAACGGGATCAAAAAGAAGACCAGGAGCCAAAGGTAAGGCACCAGGATCACAAACCAGCGGCGCATGGGATTCCTCCGGATGTGAGGGTCTAGCGGGTGAGCACGATGCCGGTTTCCGCCGGCCACTGCAGCCAGACCTTGTCTTCCCAGCTGATGGGCCTGTCGACTGTGCGCGACGAGTTCGTCCGCAACGCCTTCACCCGCTGCCCGTTCGCGAGCTCCACGTGATAGTGAGAGATCGAGCCGAGATATCCGACGTCGACGACCTTGCCCGGAATCGTGTTGCTGGTATCGGTCGGCTTATCGAGATCGATGTGGATCTTCTCCGGTCTGAGCGCGAGCCAGACCTGCTGATCGCCCGTGCATCCCTCCGGCGCCACCGATTTGAAGCGTGCGAGCCCGGGACCCCAATCGATCTCCGCAAACCCGCCGGAAATACTGACGACCTTGCCTTCGAAAAGATTCACGTCGCCGATGAAGTTTGCGACGTAACGCGAATTCGGCGCCTCGTAGATATCGCCCGGCGTCGCGATCTGCACGAACTCGCCGTGATCCATGACTGCGATGCGCGACGACACCGTCATCGCTTCTTCCTGATCGTGCGTGACGATGATGAAGGTCGTGCCGGTGCGCTCCTGAATGCCCATCAGCTCGAACTGAGCCGTTTGCCTGAGCCGTTTGTCGAGCGCGCCGAGCGGCTCATCGAGCAGCACGATACGCGGCTTTTTTGCGATTGCGCGCGCAAGTGCGACGCGCTGCTGCTGGCCGCCCGAAAGCTGATGTGGCTTGCGCTTGCCGAACCTGCCGAGTTCGAGCAACGCCATGACCTCGTCCACGCGCGTGGCGATCTGGTCCTTCGGCATGCCGTCCTGCCGGAGGCCGAAGCCGATGTTCTGCTCGACGGTCATGTGCGGAAACAGCGCGTACGACTGGAACATCATGTTCACCGGACGCTCGTAGGGCGCCAGCTCCGTGATGTCCTGACCCGCGACGAGTATGCGCCCGCTGGTCGGCTTCTCGAACCCCGCGAGCATGCGTAGAAGCGTCGTTTTTCCGCATCCCGACGGACCCAGGAGAGCGAAGAACTCTCGTTCGTAGATGTCGAGCGTACAGTCCTTGACCGCGACGAAGTCGCCGAAGCGCTTCACCACGTTCTCGAAGCGCACGATGGGCGCCTTCGAAGGATCCTTCCACGGCGCAAAGCCCGACTGGGGAGCGGCCGTCCGAAGCGGACTCTTCGGCTGCGCCGGCGTTGCGCTTTGCACTGTGGCTCCACTCATGATGTCGATCCTTCGTTTGCCTTGCCTCGCGCGCGCCGCGAGTCCGCTGTTGAAAGAAGAACCGCGCCCGAGGAGCCTCGGGCGCGGCTGACTTTTTCTACTGGCCTGTGACGATCTTCGTCCACAAGCGCGTCACTGAGCGTTGTGTCTTGGCGTCGTAGGGCAGCAGCACGAAGAGCTTCTTGAGTGTTGCCTCATCCGGATAGATCGCCCCGTCCTTCAAGATCGACTCGTCGATGAATTTTTGCGAGGCGAGATTTCCGTTCGCGTAGCTGATGTAGTTGGAGGCCTTCGCGATCACCTCTGGCTTCATCAGGAAGTTGATGAATGCGTGAGCTTCCTCGACGTGCGGCGCGTCCTTCGGAACAGCCAGCATGTCGAACCACATCTGCGTGCCCTCTTTCGGCAGCGAGTAGTGGATCGTATGGCCGTTCTTCGCCTCTTCCGCGCGGCTTGCAGCCTGCAGGATGTCACCCGACCAGCCGAAAGCGATGCAGATATCGCCGTTCGCAAGCGCGTTGATGTACTCCGACGAATGGAACTTCTGGATGTTCGGGCGGATCGCCTCGAGCACGGCCGCCGCCTTCTCGAGATCGGCCTGTGCCTTGCTGTTGGGATCGAGCCCGAGATACTGCAGGATGACGGGCAGCACGTCGGTCGCGGAATCGAGAACCATGATGCCGCAATCTTTCAGCTTCGCGGCGTTCTCGGGCTTGAAGAGCAGATCGAACGAGTCGGTCGGAACGTCCGGCAGCCGCTCCTTGATCTTCGCCTCGTTGTAACCGAGGCCCGTCGTGCCCCACATGTAGTCGACGGCATACTCGTTGCCGGGATCATACACGGCGACACGGTTGGAAACTTCCGGCCACATGTTCGAAATGTTCGGCAGCTTGGACTTGTCGAGCTTCTGGAAAACGCCGGCCTGGATCTGGCGGGCGAGGAACTGTCCCGTCGGCACCACGACGTCGTAGCCGCTGCCGCCGGCGAGCAACTTCGTCTCGAGGATTTCGTTGCTGTCGAACACGTCGTAGACCACTTTGATGCCGGTCTCTTTCGTGAACTCGGTGAGGATTTCCTCGTCGATGTAGTCGGACCAGTTATAGACCCGGACCTCCTTTTGATCGGCCATGGCCACGCCACAGGCGAGCATGGTTGCCAGCGTCAAGGAGCCCGCGAGGGTCCCACGCTTATTTCCGGAATAAGTCATTCGGCTACCTCCCAAGGGAGCGATAAACGGAACAAGGCCGAGCACCCCTTTGCGCCGGGCCCAACACTCCCCATTGTGATCACATTATTCGCGCGCTACAAGTCTTTCGTTGAGGCACGTCCGCGAAACCCGCCACCAACGGCGGCGATCCCCGGCGGAAAACGACGGATAGGACGCGATTTTCGAATGCGCAACCGAAGGCGCCTGAGCGTGAGGACGTAGCAAAATCAATGCGCGAACGTCATAGGGCGGACAGCGTGAAAACCCCGCCGTCACGGCCGAAAGCGATCATCCGCAAGCCGCTTCCCGTGAAGAGCGACATCGCGGTAACCACGCACGAGAGCGTGTATCGTGGATTGCGCAATCGCATTCTGTTCGGCGGCTTCCTGCCCGGCAGCGCCGTCACGTTGCGCGGGCTCGCCGAGGACATGGGCGTGAGCCCGATGCCCATTCGCGAGGCAGTTCGCCGCCTCATTGCCGAGCGAGCGCTCAAGATGCAGGACAATCGTCGCGTTCTCGTCCCCCTGATGACGCAAGCGACCTTCGAACAGATTGTTTTTGCGCGAAAAACACTCGAACCCGAGCTGGCCGCACGCGCCATGGATCACATCGGGCCGGCAGAGCTCCGCCAGATTGCTGCACATGACAGATCCGTCGATCGCGCTATGGCCACGAGCGATATTCACGGCTACATGGAGAGCAACTACCGCTTTCATTTCGCCATCTACGAACGCGCGGGCGCCGAGACGTTGATGGCACTCGTCGAGAGCATTTGGCTCCAGTTTGGACCGTTCATGCGCATGGCGTACAACCGCTGGGGCACATCCGATCTCGAGGATCAGCATCAGGCCGCCATCGCCGCGCTGCAGCGCAACGATCGCAAGGCGCTCCGCGCCGCCATCGCCGCCGACGTTAGTCAAGGAATGAGCTTTATCGGTGAATCCGTACTGAGGCGCGCCTACTAAGGATTTGAACCTCAAGCCCCCTCAAGGGTTAAGATCCGGCGCTTGAGTTTCCGCCCATTTTGTGATCACAATATTGGCGAACAATGCCCCGGGCATCCCGGCGGCGCGACCCGCTTGAGACGACGCCCTGCGTCGTCGAACGGCAGCGCGCGCGACGGCTTCCTGAAAAAACGAAGCGCCCGCAGCAACCAGCCCGCACGAGCAAGGTGGATCATGTCAGCCGACAATGGAGCGATGGCCAGTCTCACCGGTGAATCCTTCACCGTCGGAACGGAGCCTGAAACCCTGCGCTCTTGGCTTCAGCATCATCGCATCGAAGAGGTCGACTGCGCCGTCCCCGACATCGCCGGCGTCGCGCGCGGCAAGACCATGCCGGCCGAGAAGTTCGTCAAGCTCGATCCGGTGCACCTCCCGATCTCGATCTTCCATCAAACCATCACCGGCGACTACGTCGGCTTCGAGGAAGGCGCACAGGAGCTCTATGCCGAGAGCGACCTGCTGATGGTGCCGGATCTTTCGACCATCCGCCCGGCCCCTTGGGCCTCGAGCCCGACGGCACAGGTCATTCACGACGCCACCTGGCAGAACGGCGAGCCGGTCGAGATCGCTCCTCGCTCCGTCTTGAAGCGCGTGCTCGCCCTCTTCGACAAGGAAGGATGGCTTCCGGTCGTCGCGCCGGAGCTCGAATTCTATCTCACCAAGACCAACCCCGATCCCGACTATCCGCTGGAACCGCCGACGGGCCGATCGGGCCGCGCCGGCGCCGGGCGCCAGGCCTACAGCCTCGGTGCCGTCGACGAGTACGACAAGATCGTCGATGACGTGTACGAGTACGCGGAGCGCCAATATCTGAAGATCGACACCATCATCCAGGAAGGCGGCGCCGCCCAGCTCGAGATCAATCTCCTGCACGGCGATCCGGTCGATCTGGCCGACCAAGTGTTCCTGTTCAAGCGCACGATCCGCGAGGCGGCGTTCACGCACAACTGCTACGCCACCTTCATGGCCAAGCCCCTCGCCAACGAGCCGGGCAGCGCCATGCACATCCATCAAAGCGTGGTGGACGCTAAGACCGGCCGCAACATTTTCACCGATGAGACCGGCGGCCCGAGCAAGGTCTTCTATCAGTTCCTCGCCGGCCAGCAGCGCTTCCTGCCGGCCGCCACCTGCCTCCTCGCGCCTTACGTGAACTCCTATCGCCGGCTGGTGCCCGGCGGCGCCGCGCCGATCAACGTCGAATGGGGCCACGACAATCGATCCGCGGGCTTGCGCATTCCGTTCTCGCCATCATCCGCCCGCCGCATCGAGAACCGCCTCGCGGGCTCCGACGCCAACCCCTATCTCGCCCTCGCCGCCAGCCTCGCCTGCGGCTACCTCGGCATCAAGTTAGGCCTCGAGCCGCGCCAAGCCGTGATTGGCAACGCCTACCGCAATGACCATCAGCTCCCGCGCGGCCTCTTGGAGGCGCTGACTGACTTTGAGGAGTCGACCGAGCTGCACGAAATCCTGGGCAAGCGCTTCTCGCATGTCTATCTCTCGCTGAAGCGCAGCGAATTCGAGGAGTTCATGCGCGTCATCAGTCCCTGGGAGCGCGAGCATCTGCTGCTCAGCGTCTGAATCGAGGAACCGAGCGTGATACCCGTCGAACAGCCACCGAAGACGCGCAAGACGGAGCTCCTCGAGCTCTGCGCGCGCATTGGCTTCACGCCCCCGATTGCCGCCTGAGCCCACGCTCGGCCGCCGCACTGCATTGAACGTCGGGGCCATCAACGCCCGAAGCGCATCCCCGACCCCCCACGACGCGCACTGGAGGAGTCCCATGTCGAACGCCAAGCTCAAGAACAGCACCACCGAATGGCGGGATCTCGACGCCCTGCATCACCTGCACCCGTTCACCGATCACAAGTCGCTGCGCGCGTCCGGCGCGCGCGTGATCGTCAAAGGGGATGGTCCCTACATCTGGGACAGCGAAGGTCACCGCATTCTGGACGGCATGGCTGGCCTCTGGACCACCAACGTCGGCTACGGCCGCGCCGAGCTGGCAGACGCTGCGCGCGATCAGATGCTCGAGCTGCCGTTCTACAACACCTTCTTCAAGACCACGCATCCACCCGTGATCGCCCTCTCGAAGAAGCTCGCGGAGATCACCCCCCCGCATATCAATCAGGTGTTCTACGGCTCATCCGGGTCGGAATCGAACGACACCGCCATCCGGCTGATCCGCCATTATTGGGCGCTCAAGGGCCAGCCCCAGCGCCACATCATCATCTCGCGCAAGAACGCCTACCACGGCTCGACCATCGCCGCGGGCTCCATGGGCGGCATGTCGCACGTCCACAAGCACAGCTATCCGGTCTATGACGGCTTCCGCCACGTCATGGATCCGTATTGGTTCGGCGAGAGCCGCGACGGCGAGACCCCCGAGGCATTCGGACTGCGCGCCGCCAAAGCGCTCGAGGACGAGATCCTCGCCATCGGCCCCGAGAACGTCGCCGCCTTTGCCGGCGAGCCGGTGCAGGGCGCGGGAGGCGTGAAGATCGCGCCCGACTCCTACTGGCCGGAAGTTCAGCGCATCATCGACAAGTACGGCATTCTGTTCCTGGCCGACGAGGTCATCACCGGCTTCGGCCGCCTCGGCACTTGGTTCGCCTCGGACTACTATGGGCTCAAACCCAACATCATCACCTTCGCCAAGGCCGTGACGTCGGGCTACTTGCCTCTCTCCGGCATTCTGATCGATGACAAGATCGTCGACGCCCTGATGGGACACGACGACGATTTCAATCACGGCTACACGTTCTCGGGTCACCCCGTCGCCTGTGCCGTCGCGTTGAAGAACATCGAGATCATGGAACGCGAAAAGCTGGTGGCACGCGTCGCCGACCACGGCGGACCGGCCATGGCCAGGATGCTGGCCAAGTTCAAGGACCACCCGCTCGTCGGCGAGGTGCGATCCGTCGGCATGATGGGCGCCATCGAGCTCGTCGCTGACAAGCGCACCCGCCGCCGCTTCGACAATCCGGGACGCGTCGGCCTGATCTGCCGCGACCATTTCTTCCGCGAAGGATTCATCATGCGTGCCGTCTTCGACACTATGGTCTGCGCTCCGCCCCTGATCTGGGGCGACGAGCAGTTCGCCGAGGCCGAGCGCGTGATCCGCAAGGCCCTCGATCTGACACTGGCCGACGTCGCTGGAGAGATCGCTGCATGAGCCGGCCCGTCGTCATCATCCCGTGCGATACCAAGGTGATCGAAAGCATGACTTTCGACGCCGTGGGTCGCAAGTATTCGGCAGCCGTTGCGGAAGTCGCGGATTGCCAGCCTCTGCTGGCGCCCCTTGGCCCCAGCATGCTGGACATGGGCGCACTGCTCGAGATCGCCGATGGCATCCTTCTGTCCGGCAGCGTCTCGAACGTGCATCCGAGCCTCTATGGCCTCGACGAGCCGCCGCTCAACGAAAAGGCCCTCGACCACGAGCGCGATAGCCTGACGCTGCCGCTCGTGCGCGAGGCCCTGCAGCGCAAGCTGCCCCTGTTCGCCATCTGCCGCGGCTTCCAGGAGCTGAACGTGGCGCTCGGCGGCACGCTCGATCAGGCCGTGCACACGGTTTCCGGCCGCAACGACCACCGCGAGCCGTCCGACGTGCCGATGGACGATCGCTTCGGCCCATCCCATCCGGTCACGCTCTCCGGAACGCTCAAGAGTTGGATCGGCAAGGACGAGATCATCGTCAACTCGCTGCACTGGCAGGGCATCCAGCGCCTTGCCCAGCCGCTCACCGCCGAGGCGCACGCCAAGGACGGCCTGATCGAGGCCGTCCGCGGCCCCTCCGAGCATCCCTTCCTGTTCGGCGTGCAGTGGCACCCCGAATGGCAAGCCAAGAACAACACGGCATCCATCGAGATCTTCCGTCGCTTTGGTGACGCCGTCAGAAAATTGAACTCCAGTGGTCTCGCAGCATGAACAACGCGTCCCTCAACATTGAAGAGGCCAAGGCGTTCCTGGCGGCCAATCCGACCGTGCAATGGATCGACGTGTTCGTGCTCGACATGAACGGCCATCCGCGCGGCAAGCGCCTGCGCCGCGACGACCTCCTGGGCGTCGCCAAGGGCGGCATGATGCTGCCGGCTTCCGTGTTCATCATGGATCCGCGCGGCAACTGCATCGCCGAAACGGGACGGCTCTGGACGACGGGCGATCCCGACTACAACTTCCGCATCCTGTCCGGAACGTTGAAGCCCATTCCGGTGGACGGCACCCGCTTTGCGCAAGCCGTGATCGTGCCCGAGAAGGACGATCCGCTTGATCCGCGCCATGTCCTTCGCAAGCAGGTCGAACGGTTCAAGGTGGCGGGCCATACGCCGGTCGCCGCTGTCGAGCTTGAATACTACGTCACCATGCCCGGCCCCGACGGCGCATTCACGCTGGAGACGCCGCCGGGCGTCTCGCGCGATATGGATATTCCGCTCACCTTCCAGTTCGAGGATCTGGATGCGCTGAAGGGATTCAACGACGACATCTATCGCATCTCCGAGACACAGGGTCTCCCCGTCGACGCGCTGACGCAGGAGAGCGGCCCGTCCCAGTTCGAGATCAATCTCAAGCACAGTGCCGATGTCGTGCAGGCCGCTCTCGATGGTCTTCTGCTGAAGCGCGCCGTCAAGGCCGCGGCACGGGCGCACGGCCTCAATGCGACCTTTATGGCCAAGCCGCATCACGAGTGGGCGGGCTCCGGAATGCACATCCACATGAGCCTGCTCGACAAGGGAGGCGCCAACATCTTTGCCGGCGATCCGATTTCGCCGCTGTTCCGCCACGCGCTCGGCGGCCTCCGCGAGACCATGGGCGACTTCATGGCGATCTGGGCGCAGTCGGCCAATGCCTACCGCCGCTATGTTCCGGAATCCTATGTATCGATGGCCCCGCACTGGGGCTTCAACAACCGCACGGTGGCGCTGCGCATTCCGGACCAAATGGGCCCGGGAACCCGCGTTGAGCATCGCGTTGCCGGCGCCGATGCCAATCCCTATCTTGTGATCGCGGCCATGCTCGCGGGCATTGCCCACGGCATCGCCAACAAGACCGATCCCGGCCCCGACGTCAAAGGCAACAGCGAAGAGCTCGACGCGCCGCCGCTGCCGAATGTCTGGGCCGACGCGCTAAAACAGTTCGAGCGCGCGAGCGTCGTCCGCGACGCATTCGGCGCCGACTTCCAGAACGTCTACACGCGGCTCAAGGACACCGAGCGCACGAACTTCGAACGCGTCGTCACGTCGCTCGACCACCTTTGGTACGCTTTGGTTGCATGAGGCCTCCGCCATGACGTCGACAGAGTGCTTCCGGAAAAGTGGACACCGGTTTTCCGATCGGAAGCACGATCGGCAAGGAAGCGAGGGTGTTGGAACCCGCGGCACACGAGGAGTCCAATGACAACGCAAAACACCCGAGCACACTTCGAGAAAGTCGCGAGACACCTCGCGCTGCCCGGCAAAGCCGTGATCGACGGTCAGTTGCTCGCCGCCGTGAGCGGGACCACCTTCTACAACGTCTCTCCGCGCGACGGCCGCGTGCTGAACCAGGTCGCGGCCTGCGATGGTGCCGATGTCGATATCGCCGTCGCGTCGGCACGCGCCGCCTTCAATGACGGTCGCTGGCGCAAGCTCTCCTATCGCGACAAGAAGCGCATCCTGTTCAAGCTCGCCGACATCATGGAGCGCGAGACGGAAAATCTCGCCGTGCTCGAAAGCCTCGACGTCGGCAAGCCCATCGCCAATACGCTCGCGGGTGATATCCCGCAGGCCATCCGCACGCTGCGCTACTACGCGGAGGCGCTCGACAAGATCTATGGCGAGGTCGGCCCCGAAACCCAGGACCGCTTCTCCTTCGTCGTGCACGAGCCGCTGGGCGTCATCGGCGCCATCGTGCCGTGGAACTTCCCGCTCCACATGGCCATGTGGAAGGTGGCTCCCGCGCTTGCCATGGGCAACTCCGTGGTGCTGAAGCCCGCCGAGCAGAGCCCGCTCACCGCACTCAAGCTCGGCGAGCTCGCGCTCGAGGCGGGCGTGCCTCCCGGCGTTTTGAACGTCGTCCCCGGCATGGGCGGCGTCGCGGGCAAGGCGCTGGCGCTCCACAACGACGTCGACATGATCGCCTTCACCGGATCCGGCGCCGTCGGCCGCCTCCTGATGCGGTATTCCGGCGAAAGCAATCTGAAGCGGGTCAGCCTGGAGCTCGGCGGCAAGTCCCCTCACATCGTATTCGGCGATTGCCCGGACCTCGAGACGGCGGCGACGCATGCCGCCTGGGGCATTTTCTACAATCAGGGTGAGGTCTGCACCGCCGCCTCCCGCCTTCTCGTACACGAAAGCATCGCCGATGCCTTCGTCGACAAGCTCCTGCACGTGGCCAAGGACATCGCCGCCGGCGACCCGCTCGAGCCTTCGACGGTGTTCGGCGCCATGGTCTCGTCCGATCAGATGCAAACCGCCCTCCGCTACATCGATACCGCCAAGAAGGAAGGCGGCGTGCTGCGCCTCGGCGGAAACCGCACGCGCATGGAATCGGGCGGCTACTACGTCGAGCCGACGGTTTTCGACGACATCGACCCGCAGGCCACGCTGGCACGCGAGGAGGTCTTCGGCCCCGTGCTCGCCGTAACGCGCTTCACCGAGACCGACGAAGCCCTCCGCCTCGCCAACGACACGCCATTCGGTCTCGCGGCTGGCCTCTGGACACGCGACGTGTCGCTCGCCCACCGCGCCGCGCGCGAGATCAAGGCCGGTCTGGTCTGGGTCAACGGCTGGGATAGCTGCGACATCACCATGCCGTTCGGCGGCTTCAAGCAGTCGGGCTTCGGCCGCGACCGCTCGCTGCACGCCCTACATAAATATGCCGACCTGAAGTCGGTCTCCATCACGCTTCTCTGACGGTGACGCCCATGAACGCTTCCCCTCCGAAGTATCCGACCTCGGCGCTCATCGGCGGCGAATGGATCGGCTCCAAGGACACCTTCCCGGTGCTCGATCCGGCAACCGGCGAAGAGATCGCCCGCGTTCCGAACCTGGGCGCTGACGAGACGATCAAAGCCATCGACGCCGCCGAGGCCGCGCTCCCCGCCTGGTCGAAGAAGACCGCCAAGGAGCGCGCGCAGATCCTGAAGCGCTGGTTCGACCTCGTCACGGCGGATGCCGAGCCCTTGGCCCAGCTCATGACGGCCGAGCAGGGCAAGCCGCTGACGGAGTCGCGCGGCGAGGTCGCCTACGGCGCCTCCTTCATCGAGTGGTTCGCCGAGGAAGGAAAACGCGCCTACGGCCGCACGATCCCGACCACCATGGCGGGCAAGCGCTACATCACCATCAAGCAGCCCATCGGCGTCGTCGCAGCCATTGCGCCGTGGAACTTCCCGATCGCCATGATCACCCGCAAGGTCGCCCCCGCGCTGGCCGCCGGCTGCACTGTTGTCGTGAAGCCCGCCGAGGACACGCCGCTTTGCGCCCTCGCCATGGCCAAGCTCGCCCTCGATGCCGGCGTGCCGCCCGGCGTCTTCAACGTCGTGACGACAAATGAAGCGCCTGCCGTCGGCAAGGCTCTCTGTGACGACCCGCGCGTGCGCAAGTTGTCCTTCACCGGATCGACGGAGGTCGGCAAGATCCTCTATCGCCAGTGCGCCGGCACCGTGAAAAAGCTGACGCTCGAACTGGGCGGCAACGCTCCGTTGCTCGTTTTCGACGACGCCGACCTCGGCCAGGCCGTCACCGGCGCCATGGCCTCCAAATACCGCAACGCCGGCCAGACCTGCGTCTGCGCCAACCGCATTTTCGTGCAGTCCGGCATCTACGATCGCTTCGCCGAAGCCCTGGCAAACGAGGCCCGCAAGCTCGTCGTCGGACCGGGGCGCGAGCCTGGCACCGTGATAGGTCCGCTCATCAACGCCGACGCGGCCAAGAAGGTCGACGCCCTCGTGCGCGATGCCGTCTCCAAAGGCGCCAAGGCCATCGTCGGCGGCGCGCCGGCGTCGCCCGGTCCCCTCTTCTACAAACCCTCGGTGCTGACGGACGTCACGCCCGACATGACCATCGTGCACGAGGAAATCTTCGGGCCCGTCGCCGCCCTGATCCGCTTCGACACCGAGGAAGAAGCCGTCAAGCTCGCCAACAGCACGCCCTTCGGCCTCGCCGCCTATCTGTTCAGCCAGAACATCGGCCGCGCGTGGCGCGTGGCGGAGCAGCTCGACGCCGGCATGGTGGGCGTCAACGAGGGCATCTTCTCCAACGAAACGGTGCCGTTCGGCGGCGTAAAGGAGAGCGGCCTCGGTCGCGAAGGCGCCGCCGAGGGCCTCGACGAATATCTGGAAACCAAATTCATCTGCCTCGGCGGAATAGCATAAGCGCACATTTTTTTAGAGAACGAAAGCCAGCCAGTCATGACCACCAACGCCGAGCTTCAAGCCCGCCGCACGGCCGCCGTTCCGCGCGGCATCGGCCACGCGACGCAGATCTACGCCAAGCGCGCCAAGAACGCCGAGATCTGGGACGAGGAAGGCAAGCGCTATATCGACTTCGGCGCCGGCATCGCCGTCGTCAACACTGGGCATCAACACCCGCGCATTCTCGAAGCCGTGTCGAAGCAGATGGAGAGCTTCAGCCACGTCTGCTTCCAGGTCACGCCGCACGAGAACTACGTCTCGCTCGCCGAGCGCCTCAACGCCATAGCGCCTGTCTCGGGCCCGGCCAAGACCATGCTCGCGTCCACCGGCGCCGAGGCGGTCGAGAACGCCGTCAAGGTCGCGCGCAGCTTCACGGGGCGGCCCGGCGTCATCTCGTTCTCGGGCGGCTTCCACGGACGCACCCACATGGGCATGGCGCTGACCGGCAAGGCCGTGCCCTACAAGAAGGGCTTCGGCCCCTTTCCGGCCGACATCTACAATGTCGCCTTCCCGAACCTCTATCACGGCACCTCGAGCGCCGAGAGCATCAAGGCCCTGAAAGCGCTCTTCAAGTATCAGGCCGATCCCTCGACCATCGCCGGCATCATCATCGAGCCGGTACAGGGTGAAGGCGGCTTCAACATCGCGCCCACCGACTTCATGCAGTCGCTGCGCGCGTTATGCGATGAGCACGGCATCATCCTGATCGCCGACGAGATCCAGACCGGCTTCGCCCGCACAGGCAAGCTATTCGCGCTTGAGCACATGGGCGTCAAAGCCGATGTCGTCACGCTTGCCAAGGGCCTTGCCGGAGGCCTCCCCCTCTCCGCCATCGTCGGCCGGGCCGACATCATGGATGCGTCGGCACCGGGCGGTCTCGGCGGCACCTATGCCGGCAATCCTGTCGCCTGCGCCGCCGCACATACCGTCCTCGACATCATCAAGGACGAGAACCTGTGCGCGCGCGCCAACGCCATCGGCGACATCATCCAGGGCCGCTGCCGCGAGCTGGCCACCCGTTCGAACCTCAACTGTATCGGCGATGTGCGCGGCCTGGGCGCCATGTGCGCGGTCGAGTTCGTCAAGGACACGAAGAGCGGCGAGCCGTCTCCGGAGCTGACCGCCCAGGTGCTGAGGTCCGGCAACGAGCGCGGCCTGATCCTGCTCGCGTGCGGCACGTACGGCAACGTCATCCGTTTCTTGCCGCCCTTGACCGCCAGCGACGCCATCGTCAAGGAAGGCATGGACCTCTTCGAAGCGAGCCTCACCGACGCTGTCGGCAAGCTCCAGTAATCGCCCGCCACATTCTCATTCGACGGAACGCCCGAAATGACCGTTCAGCTCAAGACCAACGACCTCGAAGCCTTCTTCATGCCGTTCTCGGCCAACCGGCAATTCAAGAAGGCCCCGCGCCTCCTCGCCGCCGCCAAGGACATGCACTACTTCACCGAGGACGGACGCAAGATTCTCGACGGAACGTCCGGCCTCTGGTGCGTCAACGCCGGACACTGCCGCCCGAAGATCGTCGAGGCGATCCAGAAGCAGGCGGCTGAGCTGGATTTCGCCGGCACCTTCCAGATGGGCCACCCGAAGGCGTTCGAGGCCGCATCCCGCCTCGTCAACATCGCTCCCAAGGGCTTCGACCACGTCTTCTTCACCAACTCGGGATCGGAGTCGGTCGACACCGCGCTCAAGATCGCCATCGCCTATCACCGTGCCAAAGGCAACGGTTCGAAGATCCGCCTCATCGGCCGCGAGCGCGGCTATCACGGCGTCAACTTCGGCGGCACCGCCGTCGGCGGTATCGGCAACAACCGCAAGCAGTTCAGCGCCCTTGTCTCGGGCGTCGATCACCTCCGCCACACGCACGATCTTGCCCGCAACGCCTTCTCGAAGGGCGAGCCCGATCATGGCGCCGAGCTGGCCGACGACCTCGAGCGCCTGGTCGCGCTCCATGACGCTTCCACCATCGCTGCCGTCATTGTCGAGCCGGTCGCCTGCTCCACGGGCGTGCTGGTTCCGCCCAAGGGTTACCTGAAGCGTCTCGCGGCCATCGCCGCCAAGCACGACATCCTGCTCATCTTCGACGAGGTCATCACCGGCTACGGCCGCCTCGGCACGCCATTCGGCGCCGACTACTTCGACGTCTCGCCGGATATCATCACCACGGCCAAAGGCGTCACCAACGGCACCATTCCCATGGGCGCAGTTTTCCTCAAGAAGCATATCTACGAGGCCTTCGTGACCGGCCCCGAGAGCGCCATCGACATCTTCCACGGCTACACCTACTCCGGCCATCCCATGGCCGCCGCAGCCGCGCTCGCCACCCTCGACACCTATCACGAGGAGCTGCTTCTCACGCGCGCCGCCAAGATCGCGCCCTACTGGGAGGAGCGCGTCCACGCGCTGCGCGAGCTTCCGCACGTCATCGATATCCGCAACATCGGACTGATCGGTGCCATCGAGTTCGCCCCGAAGCCGGGCGCGCCGGGCGAGCGCGCTTACAACCGCTTCGTCAAAGCTTTCGAGAACGGCCTGCTTGTGCGCCAGACCGGCGACATCATCGCTCTCTCGCCGCCGCTCATCATCGACGAGAGCCAGATCGACGAACTCTTCGACACCTTCACGGCCGTCCTCAAGGACGGCGACTGACGAGGCATCATGCGCACCATCGAGAACGCTTACGGCGGCAAGAAGATCGTATCGCGATCGGACCGCTCGCAGAACGTCTACAACCCCGCAACGGGCGAAGCGACCGCGCGACTGCCGCTTTCGACCGTCGACGAGGTCAATGCCGTGATCGCCGCCGCCAAGGCGGCCGCGCCGGGCTGGGCCGCAACGCCGCCGATGAAGCGCGTCGCGCCGATGTTTCGCTTCAAGGAGCTCCTGCAGAAGAACGCCGACGCCATCGCGCGCGCGATCTCGTCTGAACACGGCAAGACGCATCCCGACGCCTTGGGCGAGTTGCAGCGCGGCCTCGAGGTCGTCGATTTCGCCTGCGGCATCCCACACCTCCAGAAGGGCGAGTTCAGCCGCAACATCGGCCCCGACATCGACTGCTGGTCCGATCGCCAGCCGCTCGGTGTCGTGGCCGGCATCACGCCGTTCAACTTCCCCGCCATGGTGCCGATGTGGATGTTCCCGGTCGCCGTCGCCTGCGGCAACACCTTCGTCTTGAAGCCATCCGAGCGCGATCCCTCGGCACCGATGCTGATCTGGGAGCTGTTCCAGGAGGCAGGCTTCCCGGATGGCGTGCTCAACGTCGTGCACGGCGACAAGTCCGCCGTCGATGCGCTGCTCGATCATCCGGACGTCAAAGCCGTGAGCTTCGTCGGCTCGACGCCCATCGCCGAGTATGTCTACACGAAGGGCGCCGCGACCGGTAAGCGCGTCCAGGCTCTGGGCGGCGCCAAGAACCACATGATCGTCATGCCCGATGCCGATATGGACAAGGCCGTCGACGCGCTCATGGGAGCCGGCTACGGCTCGGCAGGCGAGCGCTGCATGGCGATCTCGGTCGCCGTGCCGGTCGGCAAGCGCACCGCGGATCAACTCGTCGAAGCGCTGGCCCCGCGTGTGCGCGCCCTGAAAGTGGCGCCCGCCGCCGATCCCGAATCCGAGATGGGACCGGTCGTCACGGCCGACGCCAAGCGGCGCATCACGGACCTGATCGGCATCGGCGAGAAGGAAGGCGCGAAGCTGGTCGTCGACGGCCGCGGGCTCGTGCTGCAAGGCTACGAGAACGGCTATTTCCTCGGCGGCACGCTGTTCGATCATGTGACGCGCGACATGACGATCTACAAGCAGGAGATCTTCGGCCCCGTGCTCTCGGTCGTGCGCGCCGAGAGCTACGACGAGGCCGCCGACCTCGTGAACAGTCACGAGTACGGCAACGGCACCGCGATCTTCACCCGCGACGGCGACACCGCCCGCACCTTCGCCGACAGGATCGAGGTCGGCATGGTCGGCATCAACGTGCCGATCCCGGTGCCCGTCGCTTACCATTCCTTCGGCGGCTGGAAACGCTCGCTGTTCGGCGACCACGCCATCTACGGCCCCGAGGGCGTGCGCTTCTACACGCGTATCAAGACCGTCACCGCCCGCTGGCCCACCGGCATCCGCTCCGGCGCCGAGTTCAACTTCACCGGACGGAGCTGAGCGCGAAATCCTCGTCTGAAGAGAAGAGGTTGTCCGTCAATTCGTCGGCCCCTCGCCGCCAGAGCCGGTCGGCGGGGCATCCATCGACGGCAGCCGCCCGGCTCGTTCCTCGGCCTCGACGCTCCAATCATTCCCGCCGGCACCCGGCGCCGGCCCAGTGAAGACCTTCGAGCCCGAGATTCTGCGCGCGCCAACATCGGGATCGTCGGCGCCCGTTCCATTGATGAGCATCACCACGCCAACCAGCGCCGCCGCCACCGCGGCGATCCAGGCCGCAGCCTGCCCGAGATCGCCCCAACGCGTCGGCGTTGCTTGCATGGAGCCTGCCGCACGACTGCGGCTTCGAGCAGCGGTCACACCCGCCCCCGCCACCGCACCTGTTACCCCGGACGGCCGTACGCCCAGGCTCCCAACCGCAGCAAGCACGCCCGCTCGGTTGTCGACGAGATCGGTGTGCCGCACGCCGAATGGCATCGGGATACGCTGCACCGGCACATCTCGCGTGCGTAGCGTGATCAGCTTGCCGGCCGCGGCCGCGCGTTCCGCCTCCGAGATCACCCACGCCGACTCCACCGACGCGGGCGTCCAGATCACGATCACCGCCTTGGCCGTATCCAGCTCCTGCAAGATCACCGACCGGTAGCTGTTACCCGAGACCAGCGCAGCATCCCACCAAACGCTGTAGCCCTGATCCACAAGATAGGCGGCCAAGCCCTCCGTCGCCGCACGCGCGGTCTTGGCATAACTGATGAACACGTCGGCCATGCGCTCCTCCAACGCTCAGCCAACAGATTACTCCGTCCCCGCGCGCCCGCAAACGCCTTTCGGTTGCTGTCGCGCGCGAACACGGGGTTGCAGGACCACGCCATCTACGGCGTGCGATTCTATACGCGCATCAAGACCGTGACCGCCCGCTGGCCCACCGGCATCCGCTCCGGCGCCGATGTCGTCCAAGGCTACATGAGCGAAGCGTTCACCCACTGATGGGTGAAGATGCTCGCCACATAGCCGAGCGCGAACGACCAGATGACCACCACGCCGCCATGCTTGGGTCTTCTAAACTCGGTAGCCGAATCCGGCACGCCCTTCGGCACGCTGAAATGCATGAGTGAAGCGGGCACGAGGAAGTTCACGAGCGATGGCAGGAAGAGATTGAAGAACTCCAGGACTCCGGCTTGCCCTTCTGCCACACCATCAACGAGGTGATATCGCCGAACGGCGAGAACACGCCGCCCGCGTTGGCGGCGATCTCCATCTCGCCTGAACGGGTTGCAACACGGCGCAGAGCCCGCCAGAAAGGTCACCGCGGACTTTCCGCTCCACGCACCGGCACAGCCCAACGGAAACGAAAAAATGCGCCACAGATTAGCAGTCTCGCTTGCACTCTCCCTGGCGATGCTGTCGCCTTCCATCGCAGCCCACGCCGCCTCATGCGGCAACGGCGCCGGCGGCTTCGGCCCGTGGCTCGCGAGTTTCAAGAAAAGCGCCGCTGCACAAGGCCTATCGCCGAGCGCCATCGACACAGGGCTCGCGGGCGTGACCTACGACCCCCGCATCATCCGCCTCGATCGCAACCAGAAGTCTTTCAAGCTTTCCTTCGAGCAGTTCTACGCCCGTCGCGTCGGCTCAGCGCTGATCGGCCGTGCTCGCGCCCGCATGCGGACGCACGCGGCAACCTTCGACCGCATGGAGCGCTCATTCGGCGTCCCGCGCGAGATCGTCGTCTCCATCTGGGGGCTCGAGACCAACTTCGGCGCCGACACCAGCGGCAAATTTTCGATCTTCCGCTCGCTCGCGACCCTCGCCTACGACTGCCGCCGCTCGGCGTTCTTCACCGGCCAGCTTCTCGACGCGCTCCGCATCATCGACAACGCTCACATGCGGCCCGAGGAGCTGCGCGGCGGCTGGGCGGGGGAGATCGGCCAGACGCAGTTCCTGCCCACGCCCTACGTCAAATACGCGGTCGACTTCGACGGCGACGGCAAGAAGGACTTAATCCACAGCGTGCCCGACATTCTCGCCTCGACCGCCAATTTCCTCAAAGGACATGGCTGGCAGGCGGGCCAGCCCTGGCATCCTGGCTCGGCCAATTACGAGGTGCTGCGAGATTGGAACCGCGCTCAGGTGTACCAGCGCACCATCTCGGTCATGGCCGGAAAGCTCGCCGGCCGCTGAACTATCGCGGATCCTCCTCCGTGTTGAGCATGCCGGTGAAGCCCGTGATGGCAAGCGAGGTCAGCACCAGGCCGAGGATCATCTCCAGCACGTAGAGGAGATACAGCAGCACCCCGACCGTGATCGTCGCGCTCTGAGTGTTGCCGGCGCCGCTCCCACTCAGATCCGGCACGTGAACGTCGGCCAACGGCCTGTATCCGAGCCGCGGCCGCCAGTGCCCCTCGAAACCGAAATCGACGAACGGCACGAACACGTCGAACGAGTAGGCGAGAGGCGAGAACGGCGGGTAGTTGGCTTCCGATTTCGCATCGTTCTGGCCGAAGTTGCCCTTGAGCGCCATCACGAACACCTGCTCGTCCTTGCAGTCGCGTTGCGAGCAGCCGGTCGCCGCGAGCGACCACACAGCGCCGAACGACAGCACGAGAACGATCATCCAGATCACCGTGCGCCACGGATTGAATCCATAGAGCGCGAACACGTCGAGCAGCCAGCTCTGAAGCCGCTGCAGCCACCCGGCCGACGCGCTGCGCCGCTGTCGCCGGCGCCGGGCAATGGCGATCTCGCGCGCCTCGTCATGATAGCCCTGCGCGGAGAGCCGGCGTGCGACCTGCATCCACGCTTGAGGTTTGAAATGCCGGTCGAGGTCGGTCGCGCTTTGCCCTTCGAGCCAGCGCGTGCGCATCAGCGCCGCATTCTGCTCGCGCTTGGCGGTCGGTCCGTCACCGGGCTGTCCGGCCGGATTCTCGAGATGCTCGTACAGGAAGCCGTCGAGCACGAGATGATCGATGTCACGGCCATCCGATGTGCGCCCGCGCGTTTCGGAGCCCTTGCCGCGCGCCGGCGGCGGCCACGCGACCGCCGCATCCTCGTAGCTGCCGACGTGCGCCCGCGAGAGATCGACGATGCCCCGTGTCCGGTCCTCGGCCACGTGCGGCATGACGAGCCGATCCGCACGCGCATCGACGAGGCTGAGCGCGATCTCATCATAGCGAGCATCGAGCACCGGGTCATAATTCGAGCTGTGCGGCGCATCACCTCGGGACAGCTTGGCGGAGACGATACGGCTGCCGGAAAGATCGATCGTGCCGTCCACCTGCGCATGATCGAGCGCGATGGCCCCGGTGGCACTGAACCCACCGTCGAGCACCAGCTCGCGCGCAATACGCACGCCGTTGGCGAAGATCGCCGGTCCGCTCGTCACCGCGATCTTGGTATCGCGCAGCCGCATCTCGTTGCCAACGCGGGCCGCCGGCAGCCGCACGAGGCCGCGGATTTGCGCCCGCCCCATGAACCATCCACCCTGGATCTGAGCGCCGTCGGCACGGATGGCGAGATCGCCGCCGCCCTCAATCTGGCAAGCGGTGAAGCCGACCTGTCCCTCGATCTGCGCGCCTGCAAAGCGAATGCTGCCTTTGAGCTTGCCGTTGCGCATGATCCAGTTGCCGCCCAGGTGCAGCACGTCCGCCTCGATGGCGCGTCCCGGTCCCTGAATCGTGACGTCGTTGGCGGAAATACCCTGACTGATGCGGGCCCCCGCCAGCGAAAGGCCACCCGTGAGATTGGCACCGCCGAGGTTGACGCCCTGGTCGACGATCAACCCCGCGCCCGCAATCGCCCAGTCCGTACCGGCGCCTGTGATGTGGGCGCCACGCGCGGATAGCTCGCCACCGACACGCGCCCGGCCGAGTAGCACGCCACCCGCGATGCGCGCTCCATCGAGGATAAGATCGCTCGCGACCGTCGCACCCCGCCCGTTGAACGCTTCGCCGGAGGCTGCAATCGAGATGTTCTGAGCGTCGATCGCCTTCACCGAGAAACCGCGCACGCGCACCGAGCCGCTGATCTTGGCCCGCCGCATCACCCAGACGCCCTCGCCCACGGCGCCGTCCGCATTGAGGGCTACAGTCGGCGACGTGAGCTCGCAGTCCTCCCAAAGCAGCCCGCCGCCGATGCGGGCTCCCGCAAACCGCGTCTCGCCGGAGACACGCGCGGCGCGCAGGATCCACGGACCGCCGAGCTTGAGCCCGTCGGCCAGGATCGCCGTCTCCGTGCCGTTCGAGATGGTCGAGGAATCCATCGCCAGCGCCTCGCCGATGGACGTTCCGCGCAACCGCACGAGCCCAAGGACCGTCGAGGTTGTGAGAAAAAACGCACTCTCGATGAACGCGCGATCGGCCTTGATGGCGCCGTTGACGGTGCACTCGTAGAGCGCGATGCGCTTCAGACGCGCGTCCCGGAGGCTGAGCGCAGACCGCTCACCGGGCGTCGGCGTGAAGCGGCAGCGCAGGAAAACGAGCGGCTTGTCGACGCTGCAGCCTTCGAGGTCGAGGCAACCCTCGATCGTGGCATCGTGCACCGAGACGCCCGCGAACGGCACCACCCACTCGGACCGGCTCTCGGTCGCGATAGCCCGCAGCACGGAGGCACGCACGCTTTGCCCGCGCATCTCCGCACGGCGCCCTCTGAGAACCGCCGCGACAAGCTCCTGCTCGGCGCTCGAAAGATCGCCGTCAGCGAATGGCGCCAGATCCTGCATCGTTCATACCCCCCGTCATGAGTGGGCGCGATACTGGAAAGCAATTGTGGGGGCCGCATGACGCTGGCTAAACGGCAGCCGCACAATGAAAAAGCCGGCCCGCGGGGGACGGGCCGGCTCACGTGCTCCATTGCGAAGCACGAGGAGAGCGCGCGGGTGTGAGGGGGAGGAAGGCGCGCGCTCCGGAGGAACTGAGGTTACGCCGCCTCGGACGGCCGAGCCTTCGGCGCAGCACCAACCCGGTCGAAACCGAGCGAAGCGGCAACCGCCGAATGCGTAATGCGCCCATCGCGAACGTTGAGCCCGGCTGCCAGATGCGGATCGCGGTCGAACGCTGCGAGCCCCTTGTCGGCCAGCTTGAGCACGAACGGCAGCGTCGCGTTGTTGAGCGCCTGCGCACTCGTTACCGGAACGGCGCCCGGCATGTTGGCGACGCAGTAATGAATGATGCCGTCCACCTCGAACGTCGGATGCGCGTGCGTCGTCGGCCGCGAGGTCTCGAAGCAGCCGCCCTGGTCGATCGACACGTCCACCAGCACCGCGCCCTTTTTCATGGACTTGAGCATGGTCCGCGACACGAGCTTCGGCGCGCTGGCCCCGGCGACGAGCACCGCACCGACGACCACGTCCGCATCCAACACCGCGTCCTCGATGGCGTGCATCGTCGAAGCGAGCGTCACCACGCGGCCCTGGAACAATTCGTCGAGCTGACGCAGCCGCGGCAGGGATTTGTCGATGATTGTCACATCCGCGCCAAGGCCCGCCGCCATCCGCGCCGAGTGCGTACCGACAACGCCGCCGCCGAGCACGACCACCTTGGCCGGCCGTACACCGGGAACGCCGCCCATCAGCACGCCGCGCCCGCCCGTGGGACGCCTTAGCGCTATGGCCGCCGCCTCGATCGAGAGCCGACCCGCAACCTCGCTCATCGGTGCGAGCAGCGGCAACCCGCCGGACGCATCCGTCACCGTCTCATAGGCAATCGCCGCCGCGCCCGACTCGAGCAGACCGCGTGCCTGCTCCGGATCCGGGGCCAGATGCAGGTACGTAAACAGGATCTGGTGCGGCTTCAGCCTCTTGTACTCGACCGCCTGCGGCTCCTTCACCTTGACGATCATCTCGGCCGCCTCGAACACCGCTTCCGCGGTGGGCAGGATCTTCGCGCCCGCCTTCTCGTAGGTGGCGTCGTCCGCGAAAATCCCGGCTCCGGCGCCCGACTGCACGACGACCTCGTGGCCTTTCGCCGTCAACTCCCGCACCGAGCCGGGGACCAGCCCGACGCGGAATTCGTCACTCTTGATCTCTGTTGGGACACCGATGCGCATAGCGCCGCTCCATGCCTGGGGCTTGAGTTCATTTCGATACGAACCTTATCAGCAATCCAGCGTCAAAACCTTGCAATTTTCCTTGAAAGTTGGCGCAGAGACGCAGATAATCCGCGAAATATACAGATTCAGCGCAGATATCAAATGGAACACCCTTTAGATGCGCGCGATCGCGCAATTCTTGCCGCCCTTCTCGAAGACGGACGCCTGAGCCAGGTGCAGCTCGCCGAGCGCGTGCCCCTGTCGTCGACCGCCATTGCCCGCCGCATTCGCGCCCTCGAGGACTCCGGCGTGATTGAGGGCTATCAGGCCCGCATCAACCGTCGCGCCATGGGCCTCGAGATGACGGTGCTGGTCTTCATAAGCCTGCAGAACCAGAGCGAGCAGCGCCTCGAATCCTTCGAGGCCGCAGTGCTCGCCGCGCCCTCGGTCATCGGCTGCCAGCTCATGTCGGGCGAGGACGACTATGTGCTGACGGTGCTGGCGCGCGACCTCGCCGACTACGAGCGCATCCACAAGCAGGAGCTGTCGCGGCTCCCGGGCGTCACGCGCCTGAGATCCAGCTTCGTCCTGCGTGATGTGAAGTCCCGGCCGATTCCGGGTTCGGCCCTGGCCGCCTTGCGGCCGCCGGCGCCGTAAGTAAGCACCGCCGAGGTTCGCCGCTCCGCGCTAGGCGCCGCTCTGGTGCTCGCGCACATCCACCGCAACCGCGACCGAATGGCGGCCGGAGTCGAAGATCACGCCGTCGATCGGCGAAACGTCGGAGTAATCGCGCCCGAAGGCCAACGGCACATGGTCCGTCCCGGCGCGCATCGCATTTGTCGGATCGAGTTCTTGCCAGCCCACGCCTTCACCGCACCACACCGCCACCCACGCATGCATGGCGTCCGCTCCTTCGAGCCGCGGCATGCCCGGAAGCGGATGCGTACGCAAATATCCGCTGACATAGGCCGCAGGCAGACCCAGCGAGCGCAGGCAGCCGATCATGATATGCGCGAAGTCCTGGCACACACCGCGCCGCGTCGAGAACGCCTCCCGGGCCGGCGTCATGACGTCGGTCGCTCCCGGATCGTACCGGAAATCGCGACGGAACATTTCCATGAGACCGATCGCACCGGCGAGCACCGGGCGCCCGGAGGGAAACTCCGCACGCGCATAGTCGAGGAACGCCGCGTCGAGCGGCACATGCCGCGAAGCGAAAATCTGATGCACGGGCGAACGCGCGGCGAAACTCGTTGTCGCCTGCGCGGCGCGGCGAACGGCCTCCCATGGCGCCGTCTCCTCGGGCACGACGAGCGGGCCCGGCGTGAGCGCCACCGTGAACCGGCTTTCGACCGTCAGCCGGTTGTGCGGCGCTTTGAGCGTGATGTGTGTCGTCGCGTTGCCGAAAAAATCGCGCGTCGCCGAGAACTCGCTCGGGCTCGGATCGATCAGCATGTCGCGCGCAAGCACGTCCAGCCCCGGTTGCGGGAGCGGCATCAGCCGCAGCACGTGCGCCGCGAACGGCACATAGGAACCGTAGGAATAGGACGTCGTCTGGCGGATATCGTAGATCACGGCGCCCCGCCTTCCGTGACGAACGGATCGCGCACGCGGAAGTAGGCGTGTGAGATTTCATCCGAAAGATGCATGAGCCCGTTCTCGATGCCGAGGATGTCGGCGCCGCGCACCTTCGCGGGATCGAACGCCGCGACGACGTCATGCAGCCGGTCGGCCACCGCAAGGGCCGGCGAAGGTCTATTCGAAGGCGGCAGCAACGGGAGCGCAAGCGTATGCTCCTCGAGCCGCTGGAGCTGGAAGGCCAGCGAGCGCGGATTGCTCTCGTCGAGCAGCACGAGATCGATCACGGGCGCGAACGCCGCCCCGAACGGATAACGCGACCGGTAGGTGATCTGGCAGTCGTTGAGTTCGAGCAGCAGATCGAGTTCTTCGCGCGAGCCGCCTTGCGCACGCGCGAACTGCCGCGCGAACCGGCACGTGGCGAGCGCACGCTCGATGCGGAACCCGAGCTTCAGGAACCGCCATCCGGCAACGCGATTCATCGTCTCGAGCTGGAATCCCGTCACGGCGGCGATCGTGCGCAGGGCACGGCTCGCGCGTTCCAGCACGGCAACATCCCGGCCCTCCGGCTCGACGGGCGCATGCACATACGCATGCAGGTCCTGAAGCGCCCGCCACGCGTCCGGAGGAAAGCGGTCGCGAATGCCGAGCCCCGCCCGGCGCGCGGCCGCCACGAGCGCGGGCACCGAGCCGTCGAGGTCCGGATGCGACAGCGCGGACTCGGCGGCGTGCATGGCGTCGTCCTCGCCGCGCGGCACCTCCGTCGCCCCCCAGCGCATCAGCATCTCGGCGAGCCCCGCCACGTCTGGCGCGCCCTGAGCACGGCTTCCCGACACGCGCGTGGCAACCGCACGGATGAGCCGCAGGGTCGCTTCCGCCCGCTCCACGTAGCGTGCGAGCCAAAAGAGGTTGTCGGCGGCCCGGCTCGGCAACACGCCGTCCCCGCGCCGCACGACGATCTGCGTCTCCGATGGAATGAGGCTGGTCGGCGCCACGGGCCCTTGCGACATCACCCACACGTCGGCCGAGCGCGCGCCGCGCTGCATGGTAATCGCTCTCAGATCTTGCTGTTCACCGATCAACGCGAACCCGCCCGGCATGACGGTATAGCCATCCGCCGTTGCCGCCACGAAGACGCGCAGCGTGAACGGATGCGGCGCGAGCCGCCCGTCGGACCACACCGGCGTCGTCGAAAGCTTCACCACTTCCTGCCCGACGAAGTCGACGCCCCGGCGCAGGATAGCCTCGGTCAGCATCTCCCGTTCCGGGCCGCCCATTTCGGAGACCACCCAGGGTCCGCCCGGCGGAATGGCGCTGCTCAAGCGAGAGAACGCCGACGCGATCACCCGATCGTCGAAGGCACCGAGGACGGCATCCCGTCCCGCCTCCTGACCGCACCACCAGGTCGCGATGTTGGGCAGCAGGAGCCGTTCCCCGAGCAGCGGCTCTGCAAGAGCCGGCAGGAAGCCGAGCAATCCGCGCGCCTCGGCGATCCCTGAGCCCAATCCGTTCGCCAACGTGACGCTGCCGCGCCGTGCCGCCCGTGCAAGGCCTGCGATCCCGAGCCGGGAGCGCGCATTGAGCTCGAGCGGATCGGCAAAATCGCCGTCGATGCGGCGCACGAGCACGCGCACTTTCCTGAGCCCGCCGACCGTGCGCAGATAGACCTCACCTCCGACCACCTGCAAATCCGTCCCCTCGACGAGACGTAGACCGAGATAGCGCGCGAGGTAGGTGTGCTCGAAGTAGGTCTCGTTGAGCGGCCCGGGCGTCAGCAGGCACACGCCTGCATCGTCCGTCTCGCGATAACGCGCCAGCTCGGCCCGCAGCGCATCGAAATAGGGCGCGAGACGCTGCACGTCGAAAGCGCGAAACACGTCCGACAGCCCCCGCGACAGCGCAATGCGGTTCTCGAGCGCGTAGCCGGCTCCGGAGGGAGCCTGCGTCCGATCGCGCAGAACCCACCACGCGCCGCTCGGGCTACGCCCGAGATCCACCGCATAGAGATGCAGATGGCGCGGCTGAGACCGGCCGGCCTGTACGAGCGGACGCAGGAAGTCGGGACTTCCGGCCAACAGCGAAGCCGGTACGCCGAGGCTTTCGAGCCTTCCGCCGCCACTGTAGACGTCCGCGAGCAACGCCTCGATCAGCCGCGCGCGCTGCACCACGCCAGCCTCGATGACGGACCAATCCTCTGGCGAGATCAGGAGCGGAACATGCGAGAGCGGCCACGGCCGCTCGCTCGCCGACGGATCGTCGTAGACCCGGTAGAAGACGCCGGATTCCTTCAGGTAGCGGTCTGCCGCCGCAAAGCGCTGCGAAAGAGCACCGGGGGCCTCGGCTGAAAGCCGCCCCACGAACGGCGCCCAATGCGGACGCACCTGCCCCGCCGCGTCCACCATCTCGTCGTAGACGCCCGGCAACGGGCGGTATCCGGCCAGCAATCCCGCAGTCGCCGCCGCTGAGGCCATGACTGCCTCAGGGCCCACGACACACACACGCGTCCCGATTTCCCGCGCGCACCCCGACGCTTCCCCGGAAAAGGCAAAGAAGGATCGGTCCCGTCGACCTCATGCCCGCGCCCGCCTGAGATCGAGCGTCGAAGGATACTCGTCGTTGCGCTCCGGTGCCGGCGTCGTCATCAGCCCCGGCGTATGGCCGTGCTCCTGGAAGCGCGCCAGACGCCGTGCCTCCGCCTCGTATGTGTTGACGGGAAACGTCTCGTAGCTGCGGCCGCCCGGATGCGCGACATGATAGACGCACCCGCCGAGCGAGCGATGGCTCCAGGTATCCACGACATCGAACGTCAACGGCGCATGCACCGGCAGTGTCGCATGCAGCCCCGACGCCGGCTGCCACGCCTTGTAGCGCACACCCGCCACGAACTCGCCCGAACGCCCCGTGGACGTCAACGGAACGCGCCGCCCGTTGCAGGCGAGCACATGCCGCCGCGGATTGAACCCGTCGGCTTTCACCTGCACCCGCTCGACCGATGAATCCACGAAACGCACCGTCCCCCCGGCCATTCCTTCTTCGCCCATCACATGCCACGGCTCGAGCGCCTGGCGCACCTCGAGCTTCACGCCTCCGTGCTCGACACTTCCGTAGTACGGAAAGCGGAACTCCCGCTGCGCCTCGAACCATTCCGGCTTGAAAGCGTAGCCCGCCCGGCCGAGCGCGTCGAGCACATCCAGAAAATCCGCCCAGACAAAGTGCTCGAGCATGAATTTGTCGTGCAGTGTCGTGCCCCAGCGCACGAGATCTCCCTGCTCCGGCTCCGCCCAGAATTTCGCGATCAGCGCCCGGATCAGGAGCTGCTGCGCCAAGCTCATGCGGCCGTCCGGCGGCATCTCGAACGAGCGGAACTCGACCAGACCGAGGCGGCCGGAGGTGCTGTCCGGCGAATAGAGCTTATCGATGCAGATTTCGCTGCGATGCGTGTTGCCCGAGGAGTCGACCATGAGATTGCGCAGAAGCCGGTCCACCAGCCACGGCTGGGGAGTCGTCCCTCCGAACGGCGGCGGAATGTTGCCGAGTGCGATCTCGAGCTCGTAGAGGCTTTCGTGACGCCCCTCGTCGACACGGGGCGCCTGGCTGGTCGGACCGATGAACAGCCCCGAGAACAGATAGGACAGCGACGGATGGCGCTGCCAGAACACGATCAGGCTCTTGAGCAGATCGGGACGGCGCAGGAACGGGCTTTGCCATGGCGTCGGCCCGCCCACGACCACGTGATTACCGCCACCGGTGCCGGTGTGTCGCCCATCGACCATGAACTTGTCGGTGCCGAGCCGCGAAAGCCGCGCCTCCTCGTAGATGCCCTCGGTCGTCGCCACGCAGTCGCGCCACGTCGAGGCCGGATGAATGTTGACCTCGATGACGCCCGGATCGGGCGTGACCTTGATCACGTTCAAGCGGTGATCTGGCGGCGGCGGATAGCCTTCGATATGCACCGGAAGATCGAGCTCGTCGGCCGTTGCCTCGATGGCCGTCATCAGCTCCAGATAGTCTTCGAGCACACCGAGCGGTGGCATGAACACGCAGAGCTTGCCCTCGCGCAGCTCCACCGCCATCGCCGTGCGCACGGACGCGCCTTCGATGTCTTGCGCGAGCGGGATCGGCTGCCGGTAGGGGTTGTCGCCGACACGGCTGTAAATCTGCATGAGGGCGTCCGGATCCGGAAGCTCCCCCCGCTCTGCAAATGGATCGTCGGCCACCACGTGCGGAACCGCATGCGGCGGCAACCACGGCAAGCCCCCGAGAGGCAGCCGAAGCCCCAGAGGGCTATCGCCGGGCATCAGGAACAGATGCTGCCGCCTGAGCTTCCACTTTTCGCTCATCCAGCCTTTGCCGGCCCGCGTCTGCCAGCGCTGGATCGGCAGCACGAACCCCGATGCGACGCTGAGCCCACGGTCGAACACCCGCGCGATACGCGCCCTCTCCTCCTTGTCTTCGAGCTTACTGTCGGAGGGATCCACGTTCACGGGAAGCTGAGCTTCCTTGATGATCCAGTGCGCCGGATCCTCGTAGGCAGGGACCACATAGTCGCCGCCCACGCCGAGCCTCTCGGAAATGCCCTCCATGAAGGCTTTCGCCCCGTCGATATCCGTCGGCGCGAGATAGCCTTCGCGCGCCACCAGGCAATCGTTGCGCCAAATCGGCTTTCCGTCGCGCCGCCAGTACAGCGAAAAAGTCCACCGCGGCAGGCTTTCGCCGGGATACCACTTGCCCTGTCCGTAATGCAGGAAGCCGCCCGGCGCGAAGCGCGCCCGCAGGCGGCGAATGAGATCGTCGGCACGCGACCGCTTTGTAGGTCCGACGGCAGCGGTGTTCCACTCCGCGGACTGGTAGTCGTCGATGGAGACGAACGTCGGCTCGCCGCCCATGGTGAGGCCGACGCCTTGCACCGAGAGATCTGTATCGACGGCATCGCCGAGCTTGAGAAGCGCCTCCCAAGCATCGTCCGAGAACGGCAGCGTGACGCGCGGCTTCTCTGCGATGCGCTCGACCTTCATGTCGAAGGAGAAGTCGACTTCCGCCGGATCCACCGTTCCGCTGATCGGAGACGCGGTGCCGTAGTGCGGAGTCGCCGCCAGTGGAATGTGGCCCTCGCCGCAGAAGAGCCCGGATGTCGGATCGAGTCCGATCCACCCGGCGCCCGGCAGGTAGACTTCGGTCCACGCATGCAGGTCGGTGAAATCGACATCCGTTCCGGACGGCCCGTCGAGAGACTTGAGATCGGGCTTGAGCTGGATCAGGTAGCCGGAGACGAAGCGGGCCGCGAGCCCGAGATGGCGCAGCACGTGCACGAGCAGCCAAGCCGAGTCGCGGCACGAACCTGAACCGAGTTTGAGCGTCTCCTCCGGCGCCTGCACGCCGGGCTCCATGCGGATGAGATAGCTGATCTCGCGATTGATACGCGCATTGAGCTCGACCAGAAAATCCACCGTCCGTTCCGCCTCGCGCGGAATGGTGGCCAGAAACTGCGCCAGGAGCGGACCGGGATTGTCGGTGACAAGATAGGGCGCGAGATCGACCTCGAGCTCTTCGGAGTAGGTGAACGGAAGCTTCTCGGCGGAGCTTTCGACGAAGAAATCGAACGGATTGACGATCGCCATCTCGGCCAGGAGATCGACCGTGACGCTGTACTCGGTCGTTTTCTCCGGGAACACGTATCGGGCAAGCCAATTCCCGTGCGGATCCTGCTGCCAATTCACGAAGTGATTGGCAGGCTCGACTTTCAGCGAGTAGCTCGGAACGCGCACACGACAGTGAGCGGCAGGCCGGAGCCGGATGACTTGAGGCCCCAGCGCCACGGGCCGATCGTACTTGTAGCGGGTAACATGGTGGAGGCTGGTTAGGATGCCCATTGCCGGGAGCGGACCTCTCGAATGCTTCCGGAGTGCAGGCCGGTTTTCCGATCGGACGCAGGATCAATTGAGGGACGAGTCGAAACCTGCGTCTGACGTCGAGATGACGGCCCAGCCCCTTGTGCACTGCAACGATGCTGCCTTGTCGGGCATTTGACGGTCAAGCCGGGAACTGCGGGCGTTTAGCTCAAAGATTAGTCACATATTTGCCTGCCATTAGGGCAATTACGACATTTCTGAGACGGAATGCTTGACGTCACCGAGCGACCCTGCTGCATTGCAACCGAGCACCCGGCGGGAGGGCGAGGTTAATGCACTACTATACCTACGAACTGACACACACGCTGCTGCATCCGGTCCGTCTCATGACCCGCGCGCTCAAGGCGCAATTCGAGACACCGCTCAATCCCTTCGCCAACACCGAGATGGCCAAGAACATCGCCGCCGCCTGCGAGGTGTTCGAAGGCATGACGCGCCGCTACGGCAAGCCCGAGTTCGGCATCAAGGAGACCCGCGTCGGTGGCCTCACGGTGCCGGTGCGCGAGGAAATCGTGCTGAAGAAGACCTTCTGCAATCTCCTCCACTTCGACCGCGACGAGACAGTCGTCGGCAAGCGCTACGATCCGAAGGTGCTGCTGATCGCCCCCATGTCGGGCCACTACGCGACCCTCCTGCGCGGCACCGTGCAGGAGCTGATCAAGGAGCACAATCTCTACATCACCGATTGGTCCGATGCGCGCGACATCCCGGTCTACGAGGGCGCCTTCGATCTCGACGACTTCATCAGCTACATCATCGAATTCATCCAGTTCCTCGGCCCCAACACGCATGTCATCGCCGTCTGCCAGCCGGCCGTGCCGGCGCTGGCCGCAGCGGCCGTGATGGCAGCGAACGACGATCCTGCGCAGCCCGCCTCCATGACGCTGATGGGCGGCCCCATCGACACGCGCCGCAATCCGACCCAGGTCAACAAGCTCGCCGAGGAGAAGCCGATCTCCTGGTTCGAGAGCAACGTCATCAACTACGTGCCGTTCCCGAATGCAGGCTTCGGCCGCCGCGTCTACCCGGGTTTCATCCAGCTCACGGGCTTCATGACCATGAACCTCGAGCGCCACACCCAGGCGCACATGAAGCTGTTCGAGAACCTCGTCAAAGGCGACTGCGACTCGGTCAATCAGCACAAGACGTTCTACGAAGAGTACCTCGCCGTCATGGACCTGCCGGCGGAGTTCTACCTGCAGACCGTCAAGAACGTGTTCCAGGATCACACCTTGCCCAAGGGCGAGATGATGTATCGCGGCCAGCGCGTCGATTGCTCGGCGATCCGCAAGACCGCGCTGATGACCGTCGAGGGCGAGCGCGACGACATCTGCGGCCTCGGCCAGACCGAAGCCGCCCACGACCTCTGCTCGAACATCGCTGTCGACGAGCACTATTACTACGTCCAGCCCGGCGTCGGTCATTACGGCGTCTTCAGCGGCACCCGGTGGCGCACGGAGATCGCCCCCCGCATCCGCGAGATGATCCGCACCATCCAGTTCAAACGCCGCGTCGGCGGCAGCGAGACCAAGATTCCGCTGCCCTATCATTCCCTGCACGCGACACGCGAGAATATCGTCGATTGGCGCGGCCCCAACGGCGCCGCGGCTCCAAACGGCAGCGTCCCCAACGGCTCGGCTGGCTGAGACACATTGGCCCGGACCGCGATCACGGCGGAGCCTGCGTTGACAGGCGCCGCCCTGCTACTAGAGTGCGGCGCATTCTCCCTCCATACCCACTGATCCGAGGTTCTCCCGATGAGCGCCGTCCGCACGCCCGCGAAGCATTTTTCCCCTCTCGCCATCGGCGCACCCGAGCCCTATCGCGCGCTCCCGGTACGCATCGAGCGCATGATTCACTTCGTGCCGCCCCACAACGAGAAGATCCGCTCCAAGATCAAGGACATCGCCGGCCAGGTGGATGTCGTGCTCGGCAATCTCGAGGACGCGATACCGGTGGGCGACAAGGAAGCCGCGCGCAAGGGCTTCATCCAGATGGCCCGCGACAACGACTTCGGCTCCACCGGTCTCTGGACCCGCATCAATTGCTTGAACTCGCCCTGGATGCTCGACGACGTGACGGAGATCGTCCGCGAGGCCGGCAACAAGGTCGACGTCATCATGCTGCCCAAGGTCGAGGGCCCCTGGGACATTCACTATCTCGACCAGCTCCTCGCCCAGCTTGAAGCCAGGTACGCCGTCAAACGCCCGATCCTGATCCACGCCATCCTGGAGACGGCCGAGGGCGTGAAGAACGTCGAGGCCATCGCCGGCGCCTCGCCCCGCATGCACGGCATGAGCCTCGGTCCCGCCGACCTCGCCGCCTCCCGCGGCATGAAGACGACACGCGTCGGCGGCGGTCACCCGGACTACTACGTGCTGCAGGATGCCGGGACCGACGCGACCGCTGCGCGCGCCCGCTATCAGCAGGATCTCTGGCACTACACCGTCGGCAAGATGGTCGATGCCTGCCTCGCCTACGGCCTGAAGCCGTTCTACGGTCCCTTCGGCGATTTTTCTGACGGCGCCGCCTGTGAAGCGCAGTTCCGCAACGCCTTCATCCAGGGCTGCCTCGGCGCCTGGTCGCTGCATCCCACGCAGATCGACATCGCCAAGCGCGTTTTTTCGCCCGACGCGAAAGAGGTTGCGTTTGCCAAGCGTATTCTCGAGGCCATGCCCGACGGCACCGGAGCCGTCATGATCGACGGCAAGATGCAGGACGACGCCACTTGGAAGCAGGCCAAGGTGATCGTCGATCTGGCGCGCCTCGTCGCCGAGAAGGATCCGGAACGCGCGGCCGCCTACGGATTCTGACATCGCGCGCCCGCCCGTGCCATCAACTATGTTCGACAGATTGGTTGACATTGGTGGGCCTCTCCCCTCGAATGCGCCCTGGGGATAGGAACATGTCGCGTAAAGCCACGCAGCCATCGCCGCGCCGTCGCAAGCGTGCAGCCAGTACCCCGGCTGTGCGCAGGGCGAAGTATGCGCTCGGGCAGGTCGTGCGCCATCGCGTCTACGCATTCCGCGGCGGCGTGTTCGATATCGATCCCGTCTTCAACAACACCGAAGACTGGTACCAGTCGATTCCCGCCGAGAACCGTCCGCTGAAGGACCAGCCGTTCTATCACCTCCTCGCCGAGAACGCGGAGACCGAGTACATCGCTTATGTCTCGGAGCAGAACCTGCTGCCCGACGAAAGCGGCGAACCGCTGCGCCACCCGCAGCTCGACGACTACTTCGTCGAGGACGAGGAAGGCCGCTACCGCGCCGTCTTCATTCAGCCCCACTGAAACGTCCCCTCTCCGCGCCATGGGGGAGAGAATCAAAAAAGGCCGCCCTTTCGAGGCGGCCTTTCTGTTTGTGAGCTTGCCGAGCCCTACTTCTTCGCGGCCGGCGCGTCCTTCTTCGCAGCTGCCGCTGCGGCATCCGCCGCGCCCGGCTGCGGAGGAAGCTCCTTCATCTTCTCGGCCTTGAACTTCTCGTAGGCTTCCTGCTGGCGCTGACGGATCTGCGCCATCAGCTGGCCGCGGGCCTTCTTGTACTCGGCGTTGTCGACCGGCTTGCCGGCGAAGGCATCGGCGAAACCATCGAGCGGAACCGGGAAGCCGATCGGCTGCGCCTGCGCGTTCATGGCGAGCACCATGATGCCGCCGCCGGTCTTCATCTGCTCGACGATCTCCTTCGTTGCCTCGGTCTCCGCCGTGCAGCCCGACGCGTGGCAAAGCGAGAACTTGAGATCGATCGGCTTCAGATCCTTGTCGTCGACCTTCTCGTTCTTCGACGCCTTCTCCCACTGCTCCTTGGTGTACACGGCCGCCTTGATGCCCGGCGGGATAGCCATGCCGAGCGGCACCATGACCATCAGATGGTCGTGCTCGTTGCCCTCGACCTGACGGATCGCAGCCGACACCAGCACCATGCCCGAGTTGCCGTCGAGACGCTCATGATGCGTGAGGCAGATGTCCTTCTCTTCTTTCTCTTCCTTGCCGTCCTTGTCCTTCTTGACCAGCGGCGCCTTCTCGCAAAGCTTTACCCACGCGCTCTGCTTACCGGCAGGTGCCGCCTTGGCATCCTTCGGCGCATCCTTCGCTGCGGGAGCATCCTTCTTTGCAGCAGGAGCAGCCGCATCCTGCGCCAGCGCAGCTCCGTACACGCCGGAACCGATAACCAAAGCGAGCGCGGCGGCGCCCGCCAACACACCGCGTCCAAAGCCCGTTGCGATGCCATCTCTGTGCGACATAGGAAAATCGACCTTTCGTCTATGAGCCTGACCTGGAGCCGCCTGGCGAACCCCGTCCAGCGGCCCGTCCCCTCTTCGCAGCGCTCAATCGGCAATTATTGGCGCGCGCCCTGACGCTTTAAGCGTCTTCCGGCCCGGCACTAAAGCCCCGAATGAGGCAATCCCGTGGCCGGACAAATTCTGCCGACAACATGCACAGGCGGAAACGCCACGTCCGTGGCAATCCCGCCACGCAACCGCCGTGCCGATCCGCCATTCACTCGCCGGGGATGTATGCTACGTGAGCCCGGTGGTGCGAGCGAATCCAATGCGTTGTGGGACGCCGAGACGGGAGTGTGCTGTGCAGCGAATGATTTTCGCGACCCTTGCCGTCCTGGCACAGGCCTCGGCCGTTCTGCTATCCCCCGCCCACGCCGAGCCCGCGCATGCGATCGCGATGCACGGCAATCCCGCTTTGCCCGCAGGCTTTCCTAATTTTCCCTACGCCGTTCCCGACGCCCCGAAGGGCGGCCGCGTCACGCTCGGCTCGTCGAGCTCTTTCGACAATCTCAATCCCATGATCGTGCGCGGCGAGCCGGTCCAGGGTATCCGCGAGTTCGTTGTCGAAAGCCTGATGGCGCGCAGCCAGGACGAGCCGTTCACGCTCTACGGCCTCATCGCCGAGACCATCGACGTGCCGGACGATCGCAGCCAGGTGACGTTCCGCCTCGACCAGCGCGCACGGTTCTCCGACGGCACGCCGATCACGGCCGCCGACATCCTGTTCTCGTTCGAAGTATTGCGCGACAAGGGCCGCCCCAACTACCGCACCTACTACAAGAAGGTCACGAAGGCGGAAGCCGTGTCCGACCACGAGGTGCGCTTCGTCTTCGCCGACGGCGAGGACCGCGAGCTGCCACTGATCCTGGGCCTGATGCCGGTGCTTCCCCGCCACGCCATGGATGCCGAGAAGTTCGAGGAGACAACGCTCGCGCCGCTGATCGGGTCCGGTCCATACCGTATCGCCGCCGTCGATCCCGGCCGCTCCATCACCTACAAGCGCAACCCCGATTATTGGGCCAAGGACCTGCCCGTCAACCGTGGCCGCTTCAACTTCGATGAGATCCGCTTCGAATATTACCGTGAAGGCTCGACTCTGTTCGAAGCCTTCAAGACCGGCGCCATCGACCTCAGGAACGAGGACGATCCCGCCACGTGGGCCAAGGGCTACGACTTCCCCGCCGCACGCGACGGACGCGTTCATCGCGAGGAGATCGCCATCGGGCTGCCCGCCGGCATGACCGGCCTCGTCTTCAACACACGCCGCCCCGTATTCGCCGACGAGCGCGTGCGCCAGGCGCTCATTCTCCTGTTCAACTTCGAATGGGTGAACAAGAGCTTCTTTCACGGTCTCTACAAGCGCAGCCAGAGCTACTTCGAGCGCTCGATGCTCTCCTCCGCCGGCAAACCCGCCGACGAGCGCGAGCGCACCCTGCTCGGCCCGTTCGCCAACGCCGTCTTGCCTGAGATCATGGACGGCACTTGGCGCGCGCCTGAGAGCGACGGCACGCCACACAACCGCGCCAACGCACGCAAGGCCTACGAAATGCTCGAAGCGGCCGGCTACGCCCTGCAAGGCGGCCGCCTCGTCCAGACCAAGACCGGCAATCAGCTCAACTTCGAGATCCTGGCCTCCAACACCGGACAGGAGCGCTTGCTCGGCGCCTTCGTCGGCGATCTTGCCAAGCTCGGCATCAAGGCCCGCATGCGCGTCGTCGACAGCGCCCAGTACCAGTCCCGCCTCAAGGACTACGATTTCGACATGATCCAGTTCACCTGGCCCTCGTCATTGTCGCCCGGCAACGAACAGCTCTTCCGCTGGTCCTCCCGCGTCGCCGACCAGCCCGGCTCGTACAATTACGCCGGTGTCGAGAACCCGGCGGCAGACGCCATGATCACCGCCATGCTCGCCGCCCACGGCAATGAGGAATTCGTCTCCGCCGTCCGTGCGCTCGACCGCGTGCTGCTCTCGGGGCACTATGTCATTCCGCTGTTCTATCCTCCGGCCCAGTGGATCGCCTCTTGGAAACGTCTCTCGCATCCCGAGGCCAAACCGCTGTTCGGCTTCAACCTCGACACCTGGTGGGTGAGCCCCCAAAACTGACACATGAACAGACCCCGCATCGAGCTATCGCCGCCGCAAGCCCAATGACGCTGCTTCTGACGCCCACCGAGAATCCGCCCTTCAACATGGCCCGCTATTGCATCGCGGGCGGTGCCGCCGCAACGCCTGCAAAGCCGGCCCTTATCGTCATCGGCGATGCGAGCGCGCAATCCCCATCCGAGATCTGGACCTACGCCGATCTCGAGGACGCGGTGCTGCGCACCGCCGGAGCGCTGCGCGCCTTGGGGCTTTCGGAAGGCGACCGCGTGATGATCCGCCTCGATAACACGAGCGCCTACGCCATTCTCTTCTTCGCGGCCATCGCAGCAGGGCTCGTCGCGCTCCCGGCTTCGAGCCTGCTCACCGACCGCGAGGCGCTTTTTCTGCTCGCCGACAGCGGTGCGGCCGCCGTCGCCAGCGCGGCTTCGATCGATACGCGCACACTCGCCCATACACCGATTGCCCTCTCACCGGACGACGTCGCCCGCATGATGCGTGACGGCCCCCGCATCGACTACGCCCCGACACGCGCCGAGGCGCCCGCCTTCCTCATCTACACATCCGGCACGACGGCAAATCCGAAAGGCGTGCTGCATGCCCAGCGCGCGGCCCTCGGTCGCCGCCCGATGTACCGGGGCTGGTATGGAATGAGCATGGACGACCGCGTGTTGCACGCCGGCGCCTTCAATTGGACCTTCACCCTTGGTGTCGGCCTCACCGATCCCTGGGCCAACGGCGCCACCGCCCTCATCTACACCGGCGAGAAAGAGCCAACGCTCTGGCCGAAGCTCATCGAAAAGACCGGCGCGACGCTGTTCGCCGCCGTCCCCGGCCTCTTCCGTCAGATGTTGAAATACGCGCCGCTCGCACCCGCGGCGATGCCCACGCTACGCCATGCGTTGATGGCGGGCGAGGCCCCGCCGCCAAGCCTGTTCGACGATTGGACGGCCGCGACGGGCCGGGCGCTCTACGAAGGCTTGGGCATGAGCGAGATCTCGACTTACATATCGACCGCCCCCGGCGTGCCACGTAAGCCCGGCACCGTCGGCAAGGCCCAGGCCGGTCGCCGCGTCGCCATCCTGCCCGTGGACGGCGCCGACGTACCGTTGCCGCCCGGAAGCGAAGGACTGATCGCCGTCCACCGCTCGGACCCGGGTCTCATGCTTGGCTACTGGAACCGCCCCGCCGAAGAAGCCGAGGTCGTCCGCGGCGACTGGTTCACCGGCGGCGATATTGGACGCATGGATGCCGAAGGCTACATCACCCATGTCGGACGCAACAACGAGGTCATGAAAGCGCTCGGCTACCGCGTCTCTCCGATGGAGGTGGAAGCTGCGCTCGCCGCTCACCCCGATATCGCCGAGGTCGCCTGCGCCGAAGTCGCCGTGCGCCCGGATGTGCATGTCGTCGGCGCCTTCGTTGTGCTCAAGAGCGGTGCACGCCCCAACGGCGCGGAAATACTCGCCTTCGCCGCGGAACGCCTCGCAGCGTACAAAATGCCCCGGGAAATCCGCTTTCTGGACCAGCTTCCGCGCACCGCCAACGGCAAGATCAAGCGCACGGCCCTGGCTTCGATGCCGCCCGCGTCCTAGACTGCGGCAGACGCGCCTCGCATCCCCATGGAAGTGATCGCACCATCTGGCGGGACACGAGCGGAAAGGCTAGGAAAGCGGTCACGCCGAGCCGTTTTTTCGACGGCTTCAAAGCGGCAACCAAATCAATTGCGTATGAGGGTCTTTCGATGCTTCAAGAGCTTACGCAGTATCTCGTCGATCACCCGGTCATTCTGACGGCATTGGGAGCCTTCGCGCTGCTGGCTCTGATCGGCGGCTGGTATGTGGTCTCCCACCATCTCCATTCCGTCCTGGTGACGCTACTCTGCGCTGCGGGCTTCGTCTCCGGCATCCTGGTCTTTCACCGAGGCTACCAGACCGACTTGCGCGACCTGCAATACATCGGCGCATTCCTGATCGTCATCTTCCCGCTTGTCTATCACCAGGCCATCCGCGTCGCGAAAATCGCTTTCGGCGGCGAGGAGCCCCCGATTGCCAAGGGTCACGCCCGGCGCGCCCGCGTCTAGTCGCGCCGCTTAATAGCGATAGTTGAGGCCGATGCGCGCGAGGTGGATATCGAGATCGGCATCGACGCGCATCGTCTGCGCGAAAGCGGCGGTATTGCTGACCGGAACGGCGACAGTCATCGAGCCGAAATCGAGATAGAGATACTCCGCCTTGATCGACCAGCGCTCGTCGAGCTTCCACTCGCCGCCGCCGCCGACGGTCCATCCGGTCAGGACATCGGAGCTGCTGCCCGATCCGGCACCGCCCGGAAAGGTCACGTCGACCGCGTTGTCGCTATAGCTGCTTGAGAAGTCGAGTTCGGTGAAGGCGACGCCGGCCGTCGCATAGAGCAGAAGCTGCGGCGCGGCCACATAGCCAAGCTTGCCCCGCAGCGTGACGAGCCAATCCGTCGACATGCTCTCGCCCAGCGCGTACGTCGTGCCGAGGAACGGGAACGGAAACACGCCGGCCCGATCAATGGACTTGCCGAGATCCAACGCGCCGAAATCAGCTTCGCCGCCAAACACGATGCTGCCGGATTGCCAGTTGTAGCCGCCTTGAATGCCCCCGGTGAATCCGCTGTCCGAGAGATCCCCTGATCCGCTTCTCGCAACGTGGGTGCCGTTTACGGACGACGTGCTCGACTGTTCGCAGAATGTCCCGTTCGCGCCCACCGGCACGCAGCCGGGATCCGTACCGAAGTTTGACGAGCCGCGCGCGACACCCGCATTGACACCCACGTAGCCGCCCGCAAACCCCGAAGACGGATCGGCACGCACGGGTGTGCCAGCGGCTAGAACGACAGTCGCAATCCCGATCGCAAGCGCGATGGCCTTCATGCCGCGTTTCCCCACCTCGGACGCGCACGCATCGAATCGCTTGGAAACTATAGACCCTCGGACCACCCGGCCCAAATAGTCGCTGGACGGAACGTCGCCGTGCCGCCGTCCGCACTTAGGCAGCCTTGGCGCCTTTGGCGGCAATCTCAGCCAGCGCGGCCACCAGACCGCGCACACCCTTGAATCGCGTCTCGGGCTGATCCCACTCACCCCGGAAGACGAGCTTGTGATCGGGCTGCAGCTTCGCGAGCCCGCGTGAGGCCTGCAGGAACTGCGCAAGCCCCTGCGGATTGGGAAATGCGTTGCGATGGAAGCTGACGACGGCACCTTTCGGCCCGGCGTCCACCTTGGCGATGCCGGCCGCCCGGCACAGGCCTTTGATCTCCATCACGTCGAGCAGGTGATCGACCTCCGCCGGTAGCTCGCCGAAGCGATCCACCAGCTCGGCCGCAAACGAGTCGATGTCGGCCCGTGTCTCGAGCGCCGAAAGCCGCCGGTAGAGCCCGAGCCGAAGTTGCAGGTCGGCGACATAGGTCTCCGGGATCAGCACCGAGAGGCCGATGGCGATTTCGGGGCTCCACCTGTCGTCCGCTTCACCGAGATCGCCGCCCTTCATGGCCGCGACCGCCTCCTCCAGCATCGACTGATAAAGCTCGAAGCCCACCTCGCGGATATGCCCGGATTGCTCCTCACCGAGCAGATTGCCCGCGCCACGAATGTCGAGATCGTGAGAGGCAAGCGAGAACCCGGCCCCGAGCGTGTCGAGCGACTGCAGCACCTTGAGCCGCTTCTCCGCGCCTTCCGTCAGCGCCTGACCCGGCGGTGTGGTGAAATAGGCATACGCGCGCCGCTTCGAGCGCCCGACGCGCCCGCGCAGCTGATAGAGCTGCGCCAGCCCGAACATGTCGGCCCGGTGCACGATCAGCGTATTGGCGTTCGGCACGTCGAGGCCGGACTCGACGATAGCCGTCGAAAGCAGCACGTCGTACTGCCCCTCGTAGAACGCCGTCATGATGTCCTCGAGCTCGGATGGTGCCAGCTGCCCGTGGGCCCGCGCCACCTTGAGATGCGGCACCGCCTCGGCCAGGAACTCGGCCACCTCGTCGAGATCGGAGATTCGCGGCGCCACGTAGTAGGTCTGCCCGCCACGGTCCCGCTCGCGCTTCAAGGCGTCGATCAGAATGACGGGATCGAACTCGGAGATGTACGTGCGCACGGCGAGCCGGTCGACCGGCGGCGTCGTGATCAGCGACAGCTCCCGCACGCCGGTCAGCGCCAGCTGCAGTGTGCGCGGAATGGGCGTCGCCGACAGCGTCAGAACATGCACGTCCTCGCGCAGCTGCTTCAGGCGCTCCTTGTGGGTGACGCCGAAGTGCTGCTCCTCGTCGATGACGAGCAACCCCAATCGCTGGAACTGGATCTGCTTGCCGAGCAGGGCATGCGTCCCCACCACCACATCGACCGTACCGTTCTTGAGTCCGTCTTTCACCTCGGTGAGATCCTTGGCGGCGACGAGACGCGAGGCCTGCGCCGTCTTGATCGGCAGTCCCTTGAAGCGCTCGTTGACCGTGCGCGAATGCTGCCGCGCGAGTAGCGTCGTCGGCACCACGATCGCCACCTGCAGACCGTTCATCGCCGCGACGAACGCCGCCCGCAGCGCCACCTCGGTCTTGCCGAAGCCCACGTCGCCGCAAACCAGCCGGTCCATCGGTCGCCCCGACTGCAGATCCCCGAGCACCGCATCGATACTCGCCGCCTGATCTTCCGTCTCCTCGTACGGGAAGCGGGCCACGAACTCGTCGTAGGAGCCGTGTGGCGGCGCCAGCACGGGTGCTTCCCGAAGCTGACGCAGCGCCGCAATCTTGATCAGCTCGGAGGCCATCTCGCGCAGGCGCTTCTTGAGCCGTGCCTTGCGCGACTGCCACGCTACGCCGCCAAGCTTGTCGAGCTGGGTATCTCCGTCGTGCGAGCCGTAGCGCGACAAAAGCTCGATGTTCTCGACCGGCAGATAGAGCGTGTCGCCGCCCGCATACTTGAGCTCGAGACAATCATGCGGCGCGCCGAGCGCCGTGATGGTCTTGAGGCCATGGAACCGGCCGATGCCGTGATCCGCATGCACGACGAGGTCGCCGACGGAGAGGCTCGTCGCCTCCGTCAGCACGTCCGCCGCACGCTTGGCCTTGCGACGCGGACGCACGAGCCGGTCGCCGAGAACGTCCTGCTCGGCGACGACCGCCAGCTCCGGCGTCTCGAACCCTTGCTCGAGGCCGAGCACGGCGAGCGCCGTCACGCCGGGTTCGAGCGCCAGCGCATCGGCATAGCCCTCGACCTTCGCCTGCGCCTTGAGCCCATGATCCGACAGAAGAGAGGAAAGCCGCTCGCGCGCTCCCTGCGTCCACGCCGCCACGATCACCCGCCGATGCGAGGCCTGAACCTGCTTCACATGTGCAACTACGGCATCGAACACGTTGGAGTCCGGGTTCTGCCGCTCGGCCGCGAACGAGCGCCCCATTTTTCCGCGCCAGGGACGGATGCCGTCACCGTCGGCCATCTCGAACGGCGTCAGCCTCACGACCTTGTGCGGCGCGAGCGCCTTCTTCCATGCTTCCGCGTCGAGAAACAGGCTGTCCGGCGGCACCGGCTTGTAGGGCGGCGCGCCGAAACGCTCGGACTCGAGCCCTTCCGTGCGCGCGAGATAATGCTCCGACACCTGCTCGAAGCGGCTCTTGACGGCGTCATCCACGAGGTGGTCGAAGCTGATGGCCGCATCACCCATATAGTCGAGCAGCGTCTCGAGCGTGTCGTGGAACAGCGGCAGCCAATGCTCCTGCCCCGAGTAGCGGCTGCCATGGCTGACCGCCTCGTACAGCGGATCGTCTCCCGTCGCGCCGCCGAACAATTCAACGTAGCGCGAGCGGAAAAGCGCCGTCGCCGCCTCGCCGAATGCCACCTCCGAAACCGGCATCAGCACCAGCTTGCGCAAGGGCTTCGCCGTCCGCTGCGTCTCTGCGTCGAACCCCTTGATGCTCTCCAGCGTGTCGCCGAAGAAATCGAGCCGGACCGGATTCTGCCGCCCCGGCGGAAAGAGATCGAGGATGCCGCCGCGCACCGCAAACTCGCCCTGCTCCATCACCGTGCCGGTTCGCGTATAGCCGGCCAGCGACAGCCGTGCGACGAGCCGGTTGAGGTCCACCCGCTGTCCGGGGGCGATGCTCTTCATCGCATTGCGGATGAACGCCCGCGGCAGTACGCGCTGCAAAGCTGCGTTGACAGTCGTCAGCACCACCAGCGGCTCGCTGCGGCTGGAGAGCGCCAGCCGCGAGAGAGCCGTGATCCGCTTAGCCACGATCTCCGCATTGGGACTGACGCGGTCGTACGGCACCGTATCCCAGGCCGGGAACGGCACCACGCGCACCTTGGGCGCAAAAAAGCGGAGCTGCCCTTCGAGCGCCTCGAGACGCCGGTCGTCGCGCGCGACGTGCACCAGGATGCCGGACTTCGCCCCGTCGGCCGCCTCCTCGACGAGGCGCGCGAGCACCAGGGCATCGAGCCCCTCCGGCACGCCCGTAAAGATGAGATCCGCCCGCTCGCTCATGGAAAGTGTCGTCCTCGTTATGCCCGCCGCTCAAACGAGCCCGTGAAACTTGCGAATGTCGGCCACCACATCCGAGAACTCGCCTGCCGACTCACGCGAAGGCCCAAGCAGCCACGACTGGAGCTCGGGATCGGTCACCGCCAGGAATTGCTCGAAGCGCGAAAGATCGGCGTCCGACATGCCGGCAAGGTGCGCGTCCGCAAAACGCCCGACCAGAAGGTCGAGCTCCTTGGTGCCCCGGTGCCCGGCGCGCCACGCCGCGCGCTTGCGCCGGACTTCGATATCCTCGCTCATGACGGAAAACCGTTTCGGGCCTGAGTGCTTCCGGAAAAAGGCCAAGCGATTTTCCGGCCTGAAGCACGATAGAAGCGAAAACAGACGGGCGGCGCTTTGCCAAGCCCGTCGTGAGGTGTCATATAGCGCCCTCCACGGGCTCTGTCAGCCCGCCGGAAGAGCAATTGCAGATTCCGCGTCGCCGCAGGTGCGCTCGAGGCCAGTCCACAAGCAACGGCAGTTCTCCGGACGATCATGCGGCCCCCAGAGCTAACCCCCCTGTTTGCGTCGGCCGATGTCCTCAAGGGCGTCGGCCCCCACGTCATGACCCTCCTCAAGAAGGCCCTGCGCATGCCGCCCGGCATCACCCAGCCGCGCGTCATCGACCTGCTGTGGCACCTGCCGACCGGTGTCATCGACCGCCGGGCCGAGCCGACCGTCGCCGCGGCCATCCCCGGCACCATCGCCACGCTCAAGGTCAGGATCCTGAAGCACAAGGCCCCGCCGCGCGGTAACACCAAGGCGCCCTACAAGGTTGCGACCGAGGACGAGACCGGCCGCCTCGACCTCGTCTTCTTCCGCGCCCAACGCTCGTTCGTCGAGCGTCAGTTGCCGGTCGGCGAGGAGCGCTACGTCTCGGGCCGTGTCGAGCGCTACGGCGAGACGTTGCAGATGGCGCATCCCGACTACATCGTCGCCCCCGAGGCCAGGGCCGACCTGCCGCTGCTCGAACCCGTCTACCCCATGACCGCGGGGCTTTCCGGAAAGGTGTTGCTCAAGGCGGAGCGGCAGGCGCTCGACCGCGCGCCCGTTCTCTCCGAATGGCAGAATGCGCCTTGGCTGAAAGAGCGCGGATGGCCATCGTTCCATGACGCCCTGCGCCGTCTCCACCATCCCGACGATGCCGCCGACGTTTCGGCCGGCAGCACGCCTCTGCAGCGCCTCGCCTACGACGAGCTGCTGGCCAATCAGCTCGCGCTCGGCATTGTGCGCGAAAGCTTCAAGGCCCAGCGCGGCCGTCCCGTGAAAGGCGACGGACGGCTGCGCGAGCGTATCGCCACGGCCCTTCCCTTCTCGCTGACGAACTCTCAGCGCACCGCCCTGAAGGAGATCGAAGCCGACATGGGCGCACCGCGCCGCATGCTGCGCCTGCTGCAGGGCGACGTCGGCTCCGGCAAGACCGTGGTCGCGCTCCTCGCCATGACGACCGCGGTCGAAGCGGGCGCCCAGGCCGCCCTCATGGCACCGACCGAAGTTCTGGCCCGCCAGCACGCCGAAACCATCGCCCCCCTTGCCGATGCCGCGGGGTTGCGCGTCGGCCTCTTGACGGGTCGCGAGAAAGGCCGCCCGCGCGACGAGCTTCTGGGCCGCCTCGCATCCGGCGAGATCGACATCCTGATCGGCACCCACGCGCTCTTTCAGGACGACGTCGTATTTCATGATCTCGCCTTCGCCGTCATCGACGAGCAGCACCGCTTCGGCGTCCACCAGCGCCTGGCGCTGCAGACCAAGGGCGGCGACGGCGGCGCCAACATGCTGGTGATGACGGCGACGCCGATCCCGCGCACGCTGCTCATGACGCATTACGGCGACCTCGAGGTTTCAAAGCTCACCGAGAAGCCGGCCGGCCGCAAACCGATCGTCACCAAACAGATCTCGAACACCCTCATCGAGAAGCTGATCGCACGCATCAAGGCGCAACTGGCGGAAGGCGCTCAGGTCTACTGGGTCTGCCCGCTGATCGAAAGCTCGGACGTCTCCGATCTCGCCGCCGCCGAGGAGCGCCACGCCCATCTCACACAGGTGCTGGGCGAGGGCGTCGGCCTCTTGCACGGCGGCATGAATGCGGCTGCCAAGGACGCCACCATGGCCGCATTCGCCGACGGCAACCTCAAGGTCCTCGTTGCCACCACCGTCATCGAGGTGGGCGTCAACGTCCCGAACGCCAACATCATGGTCATCGAGCACGCCGAGCGTTTCGGCCTCGCCCAGCTCCACCAGTTGCGCGGACGCGTCGGCCGCGGCAGCCGCGAAAGTTTCTGCATGCTACTCCATGCCGAGCCCCTGACGAAGACCGCGCAGGAGCGCCTTGCCATGATGGAAGAGACCGAGGACGGCTTCCTGATCGCCGAGAAGGACCTGGAGCTGCGTGGCGGCGGCGAGGTTCTGGGCGCCCGCCAGAGCGGCGACGCCGAATTCCGCGTCGCGGGTGGAGCCAACTACGCCGAGCTCTTGTCTGCGGCGCACGACGACGCGCGCATGATCCTCGCCTCAGACCCGAGCCTCACCACCGCGCGCGGCGAAGCGCTGCGGCGTCTGCTCTACCTTTTCGAGTGCGACGAGGCGATCCGTCTCTTCCGCGCCGCCTAGCGTCGGTCGCAATCAGGATTACGATGACGAGGGTGGCGGTGGCGTAACGACAGGCGGGCGTTTCGTCTCCGTGCGCACCGCACGCTCCGCAAGCTGCTTCAGGCGCGCTTCGTAGTCCGGCACCACGATCCCCGCCGAGATGACGATCTTCGCCGCATCCTCGACGCTCATCTTGAGGAACGTCACATCACGCCGCGGCACGAAGCAGATGAAGCCCGTCGGCGGTACGATGCCCGTCGGCATGAAGACGGTGAGCAGCTCATCCTCCCCGCCGGGTTGCACAACGGAGATCTCGCCCTTGGTCTCGCCGGTCACGAACACGATCGACCACAATCCCTTGGACGGAAACTCGATTAGCCCGACCTTCTGGAAGCCATGCTGCGTGCTGCTCGCCGTCGCCGACACGAGCGACTCGAAAAACTGCTTCAGCGCCCGGTAGACATTGCGCACGATCGGCATGCGGTCGAGCGCCATCTCTCCGAAGGAGATCAGCGACCGCCCGAGCAGGTTGGCGGCCAGTGCGCCCGTGAGCGTCAGGAACACGATACCGAACAACAGCCCGATGCCCGGCACCGCGAACGGCAGGTACGTATCGGGGAGGTAGACCACCGGCACGAACGGCTTCAGCCACGCATCCGTGACGTTGATCACCCACCAGATGATGTAAATCGTGAGCGTCACGGGCCCCACGATGATCAGCCCAGTGAGGAAGTAGTTTCTGAGCCGCGCGCCAATTCTAAGCGGCGCGCTGTCGTCCGCCGCCAGCAGCTGGAGGCCGGCCGAAAGAGCGGCGCTGTCGTCACCGCTCTTTGGCGGCGTCTTGCCGGAAGGATGGTCGGTCATCGTACGGCCATCGTGGAGCCGCCCGGGCGTCCCGTCAACTCTGCGGGGCGAAACCGGGCCGCGGCCTCTGCCATAAGCCGGGACTGCTCCCGGACGGCTAGCGTTACTGGGTAACCACGAGACAATCGAAGCCCTGGGGCTTCAGCGTCTTGCAGAGCTGGCCCGGCTCAGCCGCATCGGCGTAGGGACCGAGCCGCACGCGATAGAACGTGCCCATGCTGCCAATGACCGCCTCGTCGATCTCCGGCGTCACCATGCCGTCCCGCACCGGCTGGTACCCGTTGAGGGTCTGCGCCAGGCGCTCGGCCTCCTCGCGTGAGCGCACGGCGGCGACCTGAAGCTTGTATTTGCCGGCCACGCCCGTCGCTGCCGTCTTGACGGCCGCAGCCTGCGGGGGCGAAGCGTCCGCGGAAGCGCTTGCCGCACCCCAGGGAAGCGCATCCGGCTTCGAAGGAGGCGGCGAGTCAGGCCCGCGCTGGACCATCGATGACGTCTGCGCCGTGACCACGGTCGTATCGGGGCCCCATTGTCCGGGGTGCTCGGTCGAGCCGGTCGTCACCGCGGCGCTACCGCTTTGCGCGGAAGCACCGGAACTGCCGCCGAACATGTTGCCGAAGAAGTTGCTGACGGCCGTGCCTGTGCCCTCGAGCGGGTTCGAGATCGAGGAGGCCTGAGGCGCGGACGCGTCGGCCTGCACGCCCATCGGATTGATGCCGGCCGTCTCATGTGTTGGAGCATACCCCATCGACGGGGCGGCGACCGGAGCGGCGCTCGACGGAGCAGCGGGCGCGTAACCGGCCGAAAGCTGCTGCGCGGCAGACGCCTCGGCCGCAGCCGCCGTCTGCGTGTCCCAGCTGGAATGCGAAGCAGCCGCCGGAGCAGCCGCATCCGCGACCGGCCCCTGAGTCACCGTGATCTGCGCCGTACCGTCAGCCGCTGGCGGTGTTGGCTGGGCGCTGGCGTCAGCCGGCGGCGAGGAGGGCGACAGGAAACTCCAGAACGACGACTGCGAGCCCGCCTCAGCCGTCTGCGCGGTTGTTGCGCCCGGGGCCGCCGCCGGTTGCGCCGGCTGCGAGGATCCTGTCAGCGACGGCAGGGACGGCATCGAGAAATTGTTCCAGAACGACTGCGGCTGGACCTGCACGATCTGGGCCCCGGATGCCGGAGTAGCTGCGGCCGGCGTTGCCGGCGTCTTCGGGCTTTGATCGAGAGGTGCAGCGCCGATCGGCGGCGGCGTGTCACCGAGCCCGGCCTCGCGGTAGGCGAGCTGACGCTCCTCTGCGACCTTGGTCTTGTCGGATTCGGAAAGACCGCCCTTGAGCCACATGGCCGTCGTGAGATCGGAAATCGCTTGCGCCGGCTTGCCGAGACGACGCGACGCCGCGCCGCGCAGATAAAGCGCCCGCGCCATCTGCGAGTTGGGAAGGCCGCCACCGGCGAGCGCAACCGAGAGCTGCTGCTCCGCCCCCGCCATATCGCCGGCGTCGAATGCCTTGGTGCCTCCGGCATAGGCGCGCTGCGCCGCGGCCGTGTCCACTTGCGCCGGTGCTTCGCTCGTTTTTTTTGCCTGCGATTTCTTGGTTTGGGCAAAGGTGCCGTCGGCGCACGGCAGGGCTCCAAGGACCACGGCCAAGGCCGCGGCGGCCAGCCACGTCCCCCGGCCCGATCCACGATAGGCCGGCGTGCTGCCCGGGCCCTTTCGGCCCGCACACCCGTGCGTCGCATTCACCATGCGCTCTATTCCCTGCCCCTGGTCAAAAACGCAGCACCCCGCGATGGTTTAAGTCAAACACAGGGAAGAGGCAAATCCAGGGCGATACGGTGACCCCCTTATCCCCTCATTCCACCGTGACCGACTTGGCGAGATTGCGCGGCTGATCGACGTCCGTCCCCATGAATACGGCCGTATGATAGGCCAGAAGCTGGACCGGAACGGCATAGATCAGCGGATTGGTCAACGCATGGGCCTTGGGTGCCGTGATATGGGCCGCCAGCGCACACCCGATCTTGTCGGGATTCGCGTTGGAGATCAGGATGATCTGCCCACCCCGTGCTGCCACTTCCTGGACGTTCGAAACGGTTTTCTCGAGTAGATCGTCCTCCGGCGCCACCACGATCACCGGCACGTTCTCGTCGATCAGCGCGATCGGCCCGTGCTTGAGCTCTCCGGCGGCATAGCCTTCGGCGTGGATGTAGGAAATTTCCTTGAGCTTGAGCGCCCCCTCGAGTGCCAGCGGGTAGCTCGACCCTCGCCCGAGATAAAGCACGTCCCGGGCCTTCGAAAGCATCTGCGCCAGCTCGACGAACTGCTCCTCGTCGCGCAGCATCGAGGAGATCAGGCGCGGAACTTCGACCAGTGCCGTGACCAGCTCCTGCTCGAGCGCCTCGTCGATTGTGCCGCGCGCCTTGCCCAGCGCGATGGCGAGGCAGGCGAGCGCCGCTAGCTGACAGGTGAACGCCTTGGTCGACGCGACGCCGATCTCTGGCCCTGCAAGCGTCGGCAGCACCGCATCGGACTCGCGGGCGATTGTCGACGTGCGAACGTTGACGATGGACGCGATGCGCTGCCCGTTGGCACGCGCATACCTGAGCGTCGCCAGCGTATCCGCCGTTTCGCCGGACTGCGACACGAAGAGCGCCAGCCCCCCTTCGGGCAGCGGCGCCTCGCGATAGCGCAACTCGGACGCGACGTCGATCTCGACCGGAAGCCGCGCATAACGCTCGATCCAGTACTTGCCGACCAGACCGGCATAGTAGGCCGTGCCGCACGCCGAGATCGTCACCCGCGAGATCTTGGTCAGATCGATGCCGAGATCCGGGAAATTCACGCGCCCATTCGCCATGTCGATGTAGTTCGACAGCGTGTGGCTGATGACATCCGGCTGCTCGTGGATCTCCTTGGCCATGAAGTGGCGGTGATTGCCCTTGTCGACGAGCAGCGAGCTCGCGACCGACTTGATGAGCGGACGCTTGACGCATTCCCCGGCGCGGTCGAACACCTCGACCCCCGAGCGGCGCATCACCGCCCAGTCGCCTTCCTCGAGATAGGTGATCGCGTCCGTGAAGGGCGCGAGCGCGATGGCATCGCTGCCGAGATACATTTCCCCGCGGCCGTGTCCGATGGCGAGCGGGCTCCCCTGCCGGGCCGCGATCATGAGATCGTCCTCTCCGGCGAAGATGATGCCGAGCGCGAAGGCGCCCTTGAGCTTGCCGAGCGCCGCCTTGACCGCATCGATCGGCCCGCGCCCCCCCTGCATCTCCTCGGTGACGAGGTGCACGACGGCTTCGGTATCGGTGTCCGTCTCGAAGGTGTGTCCTTTGCCGGTCAGCTCGGCCTTGAGCTCGCGGAAATTCTCGATGATGCCGTTGTGAACCACCGAAACCTTGGCGCTCATGTGCGGATGCGCATTGCGCTCCGTCGGCCGCCCGTGGGTTGCCCAGCGCGTATGCCCGATCCCGGTGCGTCCGGTGAGGGGCTCCGTCAACAGTCGTGATTCGAGATTGCGGAGCTTGCCTTCCGCGCGGCGCCGCTCGAGGTGTCCGTTCTCGACCGTGGCCACGCCCGCGCTGTCATAGCCCCGGTATTCGAGCCTCCGCAGCGCGTCGACGAGATCCGTCGCCACGGGTTTGCTGCCGAGAATGCCGACGATGCCACACATTCGTGGAACCTTTGCTATGCGGAGGAAAGGAGGAACCCTAGCAGGAACAGTTTGATTGCCTACGAAACGGCGCGCACCCTTTCAAATCAAACAATATGTCGAATCTTAACCGTTCCTAATCCCGTCTTTACTTGTTTGCGGCCGCCTTGCGCCGAGCCATCAAGGTGCGGAACTTCTCGGCCCAGCCCGGCCGCTCCTCCTGCACGCTCCGCTCGAGCGCCAGCGCCCCCGGAGCCACGTCCTTGGTAATGACGCTGCCCGAGCCGATGTAGGCGCCGGCTCCGACTTTGACCGGAGCCACCAGCGCCGTGTTCGACCCAACGAACGCGCCCTCCCCGACCTCGGTCTTGTGCTTCAGGAAGCCGTCGTAGTTGCAGAAGATCGTCCCCGCGCCGATGTTGGCCTTGGCGCCGACGGATCCATCTCCGAGATAGGACAGATGATTGGCCTTGGCCCCGTCGCCGAGCGCGGCATTCTTGACCTCGACGAAGTTTCCGACGTGCACGTCACGCCCCAGCACCGCGCCGGGCCTCAGCCGCGCGAACGGGCCGACACGCGCGCCGGCACCGACCCGCGCCCCTTCCAGATGCGAGTTGGCCTTGATCTCGGCGCCGTCCTCGACCGTGACCCCGGGGCCGAAGAATACGTTGGGCTCGATCACGACGTCGCGCCCGAGCACGGTGTCGAACGCGAGCCAGACCGTTTCCGGCGCAATCAACGTCGCCCCCTCGGCCATCACGCGCTCGCGTGCGCGGCCCTGCCAGATCGCCTCGGCGGCGGCAAGCTCGCGGCGCGCGTTGACGCCGAGCACCTCGTCCTCGTCGCACACGACGACGGCCGCGCGCCCTCCTCCGGCCCGCACGATCTCGACGGCATCCGTAAGATAGAACTCGCCTTTGGCGTTGGCGTTGCCGATCTTGCCGAGCACCTCGAGCGGGTTCTGCAACCGGAACGCCATCACGCCCGAGTTGCAGAGCCGGATAGCAAGCTCGGCGGCGGTCGCATCCTTCGCTTCGCGGATGGCAGTGAGCGTGCCGTCCGTCGCGGTGACGAGGCGGCCGTAGCTCCCAGGATCGCGCGCCTCGAAGCCCAGCACGGCGAGCTGCGCACCACGGTCCAATTCGCCGATCAGCATGCGAATGGTCTCGGCCCTGAGAAGCGGCGTGTCGGCATAAAGCACGAGAAGATCGCCGTCATGCCCCGCAATGGCATCGCGTGCCGCGAGCACCGCGTCGGCGGTCCCGAGCTGGTTCTCCTGCACGTAGACGGAGGCATCGCGCGCCCCCGCCAGCGCCTCTTTTCTGACGCTGTCCATGCCCGGGCCGACAACCACCGCCAACTTGTCGCCACCGACGGCCTGCGCCAGCGCCAGCACGTGGCCCAGCATCGAGCGCCCCGCGATGCGATGCAGCACCTTGGGAAGATCGGAACGCATGCGCGTTCCCTTGCCTGCGGCAAGGATGACGGTGAGCAACGATCGGCTCATGGGAGGATCCTGGGCTGGAACGATCTGCCGAACGGGATACGGCGGCTATTCGAAGGAAACGCGACAGGTGAGCGAATCCGCCGAGCAAGCTATCGCCCCCCATCCCGGATCGCAAATGGGACCGGGCCGGACCCGGCTCCGGAGACCCGGCCGATATCCCCAGATCGTCCACAGTTGCATCAGCCCGCACGTTGACCCTCCGGGGGCGACTCAGACACCACCGTAGGAGGGTTGAGGTCGCCTCGCCCGGACCGCGGGGCAAGCCGCGCCCCCGGATCGAGCGGTAAGAGGCCTCCATAGCAGTAGGGTCCGGAAAGCAAATCATGACCGAGAAAAGCTTCCCGCAGCCGAGTTCGCCGCACGTGACGGTGGGCGGCAGGCTGACGAAATATTCGCTCCTTTGGGTGGCGGCCGCGTTCGCCTCGATTCTCTATCTGATCTTGCTCGCTACCCAGCCCAGCATGGTCGCGCGCTTCCTCGGCGCAGGCCCGAAAACGGCGGAAAACGAGGCCACGCAGAAGGCGATCGGCGAAACCACCGCCGAAGTGCGCGCGCTCCGCGACACCGTCGACCTGTTCCGAAACGAGCTGATCGAGATCCGCGCCCAAGTCTCGAGCCAGACCGACGCCACGCGCGACCTCACGAGCCGCGTCGCCACGCTCGAGACCGTGCCGGCCGAGCCGCAGAAGATCGCGGCCGCCGATCCGCAGGCCAAAGCCAAGGAAGCCGCCGCCGCCAAGAAGGCAGCCAAGGAGGCGGCCGCCAAGGAGGCCGCCGCCAAGAAGGCGGCTGCAAAGCCCGAGATCGAAACCGGGAGCGTCGCCCAACCGGCGGCGGGCGCCATCACCTTCGGCGCGCCCACGGTCACCCACGCCAATGCGCCGGCCGAGGCCAACATCGGCGGCCAGGTCGGTGTCCAGATCGCCACCGGCCCCTCGGTCGACAGCCTTCGTCTGAGCTGGACGCTTCTCAAGGAGCGTCACGGCGCCGGCCTCAACGGCTTCGAGCCGCGCTATACGACGGACATGTCGGGCTCCGAGCAGACCTACGATCTGATCGTTGGCCCCGTCGCCTCTGCGGACGAGGGCAAGAAGCTCTGTCAGGAGCTGGCGATGAAGGGGACGCCCTGCGCCGTGAGCCGCTTCACCGGCGACGCGCTCTAACGCTCCCTACTCGCCCTCGGAAACAAAAAACCCCTCTCGCCAAAGCGAGAGGGGTTTTTCTTTGTCGGAACGCTCGGCGTGCCTAAAGGTCACCCGAGTTGAAGGTGTCGCACGCCTTCATCTCACCCGACTTGAAGCCGCGCGTAAACCAATCGACGCGCTGCTTGGCCGAGCCGTGGGTGAAAGCATCGGGCACCACCCGCCCCTGCGTCCGCTTCTGAATCATGTCGTCGCCGATCTGGCTCGCCGCGTTGAGCGCCTCGTCGATGTCGCCATCCTCGAGGCGGCTCTTGAGCTGATCGTTGAGATTGGCCCACACGCCCGCAAGGCAGTCCGCCTGCAGCTCCATCATCACCTGGATCCGGTTGCCCTCGCGCTCGTCCACCCGCGACTTTGCCCGCTGCACCTGATCGGAGATTCCGAGCAGCGTCTGCACGTGGTGGCCGACCTCGTGCGCGATGACATAAGCCTGGGCAAAGTCACCCGGCGCGTTGAAACGCCGCTTCAGCTCGTCATAGAACACGAGGTCCACGTAGACCTTCTGATCGAGCGGACAATAGAACGGCCCCATGGCGGACATGCCGGTGCCGCACGCCGTCTGCGTTCCGCCCGAGAACAGCACCAGCTGCGGCTCCTTGTACTTCTTGCCGAAGCTCTCGAAGACCCGGTTCCAGACGTCCTCCGTATCCGCGAGCACACGCGAAATGAAGACCTTCATCGCGTCCTCCGACTTGGGGACTTGCTGCGCCTGTCCACCGCCGGGCTGCTGCGGCTGCTGTTGAGCGGAAGGCTCCGATCCCGGCAGCCCCGGAATATCGAACGGATTGCGCTCGCTCGTGCGCCGCGGCGCCTCCTGCTGCTGGGGAAGCTGAATGTCGGGGAAACCCTGACCGCCGCCGAGAAGAACCTCGAGCGGATTGATGCCGAAGAACAGCATGATCGCGCCGAGGATCAAGAGCGTCGTGAAGCTCATTCCGCCCTTGCCGCCGATCGGAATCTGGATGCCCCGCCCTCCGCCTCCGCCCGGAAAGCGGAAGCCGCCACCGCCCTTGCCGCGGCGGTCGTCGACGTTGTTGCTCTGGCGGTCGTCGTCTTCATAGCGCATGGAGGCACCCGTGTTGGTTCTCGTCGGTGAGAACATAGCTCTAGAGGCAGCAAAAGTGCCAGTCGTTTGCAAGAGCCGGCACAGCTCGTGCCATCCTTATAGGCACTCTGCGCCAAAACTTTGGACCGCTTTAGCCTCCGTGCGACGACGCAGGTGCAGCATGACAAGCGAGCGCCCTGAGCTATCACGACTTTCGCGAAGCCCATCGCCTTGGCATGGCGATTGCTGAGAAATCGAGACGCGCTCGATCGCCGATCGGGCGGCAGGGATCACTCGCCTTCGCGCCGGATCCATTGCCGCTGACGTGACCGGAGTGCTAGATCGTGCGACCTCGCCGGGGGGCGGGGCATCAGAGGTCATGGAGGGGAATGTGCTGCGACCGCTTCCACCGTTTCGCGTCAAGCCGCTGAGAAAGGCGCTCGTACCGAAGCAATCGAGCGAGCCCCGCAAGGATGCGGACGAAATCTCCGTCAAGGCACGCCGCCAACCGGTACGGGTGGGACGCCTCAATGCAGCGCCATCGCTCAAAATCCTGGGCCGAAGCCCGCACGCCTGATCTCAGAGACCGGCCGTCATGCCGCCGTCGACGGCCAACTCCGCGCCGGTGACGTAGGCTGAGTCCTCGCTCGCGAAGAACAACGCCGCCCGTGCGATCTCCTCGGCCGTGCCGAAGCGGCGCATCGGCGTCTTGTCGAGCAGCGCTTTGGCGACGAGCGGATTTTTGAGAAACCGCTCGGTGAGCGCCGTGTCGATATAACCCGGCGCCAGCGAGTTCACGCGGATACCGTACGGCGCATACTCGACGGCCAGCGCCTTCGTCAGCGCCGTCACGGCGCCCTTGGTTGCGGAATAGCCGGCGAGCTGCCGCAATCCGCGCTGGCCCATGATCGACGACACATTGATCAGCGAACCGGCGCCCGAAGCCTTGAGAAGGGAGAACGCATCGCGCGCGATGCGCACCACGCCGTCGAGGTTCACTTCCCGGATCTTCACCCAGTCCGCGTCCGTCAGATGCCGGAAATCCGCCCGCACGTTGAGCCCGGCATTGTTCACCACCACGTCGGCGCGGCCGAACGCCCGCTCGACATCGCGATAGAGCGCCGTCACATCCTGACCGCGCGAAACGTCCACTGTCATGGCCGTCGCCTTGAGACCCTGCCCCTTGAGGTCGTCCGCAACTGCGACGGCGCTCTCGCCGTTGACGTCGGTGACGTAGACATGCGCGCCTTCGGCGGCGAAAAGGCCCGCGATCGCGCGGCCGATGCCGGCCCCCGCTCCCGTCACGATGGCCACCTTGTCATTCAATCGCGTCATTGCGTCTCTCTATTCATTCTCTCAGGCCGGCGCCCATTTCTCGCGCATCGTCACGAGCTCTTCCGCAGCGGACGGATGCAGGGCCACCGTGGCATCGAAGTCCGCCTTGCGCGCACCGAGCGTCAGCGCCACGCCGGCCATCTGCACGATCTCGGCCGCGTCGGGCCCCAACACGTGACAGCCGAGTACACGCTCCGTCGCCCGGTCGACGACCAGCTTCATCAGCATGCGCTCGTTGCGCCCCGAAACCGTGTTGCGCAAGGGACGGAAGCGCGACTTGTAGATGTCGAGTTCATGGCCCAGCTCGCGAGCCGCCTCCTCGGACAACCCCACCGTTGCGAGCTCCGGCGTCGTGAAGACGGCGGTCGGCACCAGCGAATGATCGACCTGCGTCGTCTTTTTGCCGAACACCGTATCGGCGAACGCGTGCCCCTCCCGGATTGCGACCGGCGTGAGATTGACGCGATCGGTCACGTCGCCCACGGCATAGATGCCGGGCGCCGTCGTCTGCGAGAGGCTGTCGACGATGATCTCGCCCTTGGCCCCCGTGCGAACGCCGGCCGTCTCGAGTCCGAGATCGTGCGTCGCAGGCTCCCGCCCGATGGCGGAGAGCACGAGATCGGTCTCGATCGCCGCACCGCTGTGCAGCGCCAGCCGGAAGCATCCGACATCTTGTGCGACGCCGACCAGCGACTCGTTCATCAGCAGCATGATGCCCCGCGCCTTGAGCGCCTCCATGAGCCCATCGCGCAAATCCTCGTCGAACCCGCGCAAGACTTTGTCCCGGCGATGGATCAGCGTCGTCTCGACACCGAGCCCGGCAAAGATCGATGCGAACTCGACGGCGATGTAGCCGCCGCCGCAAACGGCGATCCTCTTCGGCAGTGACGGCAGCTCGAAAATTTCATTCGATGTCACGATGTGATCGGCGCCCGGAATGTCGCCGTAGCGCGACGGAGCACCGCCGGTCGCGATCAGGATGATGCGCGCCGTGATCCGCCGCCCGTCGGCGAGCTTGACGGTCCCCGGCCCATCGAGCCGCGCCCGCATCGTGAAGGTCTCGACGCTCTTCGCCTTGAGATTGCCCTCGTAGATGCCTTCGAGACGATGGATCTCGCGATCCTTGTTGGCGATCAGCTTCCCCCAATCGAAGGTTGCCGGACCGCTCGTCCAGCCGAAGCCGCGGGCATCCTCGAACTCGTCGCCGAAGCGCGACGCGTAGACGAGCAGCTTCTTCGGCACGCAGCCGCGAATGACGCACGTACCACCGAAGCGGTCGTGCTCGGCCAGCGCAACTTTGGCGCCGTAGCCGGCCGCGATGCGCGCCGCGCGCACGCCGCCCGAGCCGCCGCCGATGACGAAGAGGTCGAAGTCCGTCGCAGCCATGACGCGATTGGATCCGGGATTGAAACTGGAAACGGTCGCCAACCTGACGGAAGTGCGTCCCCCGCGCAACCGCCCTGGCGCCGCGGACAGCGATTAGCCTAAACGGCTTCTTGGCTTTCCCCGTAGTGGGCCTCGATGACTGAGACCCCATTCGGACCGCCGACGATCGCCGCATCGGCGATTCCGAGGAAAAGCCCGTTCTCGACCACGCCCGGAATGAACTTCAAGGCCTCGTCGAGCGACTCCGGGTCATCGATCTGGCCGAATGCGCAGTCGAAGATGTAGTTGCCGCCATCGGTGAGAAACGGGGTGCCGTCACTCGCGAGACGCAGCGCGATCTCCCCGTGGCAACCGGAATCCGCCGCCAGCATCTCGATCATGTTGCGCGTCGCCGTGACGCCGAAGCGCACCACCTCGACCGGCAGCCGGAACGCGCCCAGCTTCTCCACTTTCTTCGAGGCGTCCGCGATCACGATCATGCGGTCGGAAGCGGTCGCGACGATCTTCTCCCGGAGCAGCGCCCCGCCGCCGCCCTTGATCAGCCGCAGCTCGCCGTCGAGCTCGTCCGCCCCGTCGATGGTCAGGTCGAGGAGCGGCGTCTCGTCGAGCGTGGTCAGCGGAATGCCGAAGCTGGCCGCCAACGCGCGCGTCTGCTCCGACGTCGGCACGCAGAGCACAGAAAGACCGCGCTCCACCTCCGCGCCCAGAAGCTTGACGAAGACCGACGCCGTGGAGCCGGTACCGAGCCCCAACCGCATACGCGGCTCGACGAAACCAAGGGCCCGTTGAGCCGCGGCCAGCTTGTAGCTCTCAACCGACATCCGCTGTCCTTCCAAAATAGTCATTCTCTGCCAGCCGTTCGGCGCAAGAGCAAGCTTCAAGAGGAGACAGGCGACCCGAGCCAAGCGCATATGCGCGGCACGGCGTGGCCTTGCGAGGCCGGGGCGATGCGCCTAAACCCGACTAATGCAGAATACGACCATCGTCTTCGACCTCGACGGCACGCTTGTCGACTCGCTCCCGGATCTTGCGGCGGCCACCAACCACGCGTTGTCCGATCTCTCGCTTCCCCCCATTCCGGCGGAAACGCTGCGCACGACCGTCGGGTTCGGGGCGCGGCGCATGATTGTCGAGGGGCTCAATCAGACCGGCCTTGTCCTGGCCGAGCCGGAAGTCGACCGCCTTCTCGCACGCTTTCTCGCCTATTATGAGCCCAACATCGCCCGCGAAACGCGGCCCTACGACGGCGCAGTCGCCACCCTGGAAGGCTTCCGCACTCGGGGCGCGCTCCTCGCCGTCTGCACCAACAAACGCCTTGCGCTGGCCCAGCATCTGTTACGCGAGCTTCATATCGACGGCCTGTTTGCCGCCATCGCCGGCCGTGACAGCTTTCCGGTGTACAAGCCCCACCCCGACCATGTCCGCGGCGCCATCCGCATGGCGGGCGGGGACCTCGCAAACGCCGTCATGGTGGGCGATACGGCCATCGACATTGCCGCCGCCCGGGCAGCCGCAATCCCTGTCATCGGCTGCACATTCGGCTATTCGGTCGAGCCCATGGAGACGCTCGCCCCCGATGCCATCATCTCTCATTACGCGGAGCTGGACGCGGCCGTGCAGAGCGTACGCGCCAAAACTGCCGCACCCGCAAGCCCCACGTAAGCTGAAAATCTCAATGATTCCCGGCGATCAGTAGCCCCGCATAGCGTGTCGGACGCATCCGGTGCGGCCCATGGGTCGCGGCGGGCCGTTTGACACGGGGGCGATCCTTCCCCATGTTCCCGCCCCGTGTTCCGACCACTGAACCGCCCCGCGCAGCGCACCGCGTCGGGCAATCCTGGGTAGAGCGGCAGCGGCAGATTTTGCCAGCGCGGTCGTGCCGGAGGCCAAGAAAGCGCATATGAACGTCGTCATCGTGGAATCGGCTGCCAAGGCCAAGACGATCAATAAGTACTTGGGCGGCAATTATAAAGTCCTGGCTTCTTTCGGCCACGTGCGCGACTTGCCGTCCAAGGACGGCTCGGTGGTGCCCGACAAGGACTTTGAAATGACCTGGGAGATCGACTCGGGCTCCCAGAAGATCATCCGCGAGATCGCCGAGGCGGTGAAAACAGCCGACAAGCTGATCCTGGCGACCGACCCTGATCGCGAGGGCGAGGCCATCTCCTGGCACCTGCTCGAGATTCTCGGACAGAAGAAAGCTTTGAAAAAGGGCCTCGAGATCGAGCGCGTGGCCTTCAATGCCGTCACCAAGCAGGCGATCCTGGCCGCCCTCGCCGAGCCGCGCCAGATCGACGAGCCGCTCGTCGACGCCTACCTCGCCCGGCGCGCTCTCGACTACCTCGTCGGCTTCACGCTCTCGCCCGTTCTCTGGCGCAAGCTTCCGGGCGCCCGCTCGGCCGGCCGCGTGCAGTCGGTGGCGCTGCGCCTCGTCTGCGACCGCGAGGCCGAGATCGAAGCCTTCCGGACCGACGAGTACTGGACCATCGAGGCCACGCTTGCGACCCAGGCGAACGAGGTGTTCCCGGCACGCCTGCAGGCCGTCGGCGGCACGGCCTTGAAGAAGCTCGACATCAAGGACGAAGCGACCGCGTTCGCCATCAAGCGCGCCATCGAGAAAGGCGAGTTCCGCGTCGTTTCCATCGACAGCAAGGATGTGAAGCGCAACCCCTATGCGCCGTTCATGACCTCGACGCTGCAGATGGACGCCTCCCGCAAGCTCGGCTTCTCCGCCAAGCAGACCATGCAGGTCGCCCAGCGCCTCTATGAAGGTGTCGACGTCGGCGGCGAGACCGTCGGCCTCATCACCTACATGCGAACCGACGGCGTTACCATCGTACCCGAGGCGATCAACGCCATTCGCGGCCTCGTCGCGCGCGAGTATTCCCAGCGCTACGTCGCTCCCTTCATCCGCGAGTACAAGACCAAGGCCAAGAACGCCCAGGAAGCGCACGAGGCGATCCGTCCGACCGATGTCACGAGGAAGCCCGCCGACGTCGCGCGCTATCTCCAGAAGGACCAGGCGCGCCTCTACGAACTGATCTGGAAGCGCGCGGTGGCGAGCCAGATGGCCTCGGCCGAAGTGAAACAGACCACCGCCGACATCGAGGTCAAGGGCCGCGACGGCAAGACCTACACGCTGCGCGCCACCGGCTCCATCATCGAGTTCGAAGGCTTTCTCAAGGTGTATGACGAAGGCCGCGACGACCGCGTGCTGACCATCAACAAGGGCAAGGATGATCCCTCCGACGAGGAGGACGCAAGCCGCCGCCTGCCCGCGCTCAAGAGCGGCGACAAGCTGACCGACCGGGAGATCGAGGCGGAGCAGCACTTTACTCAGCCTCCGCCGCGCTATTCCGAGGCGACCCTCGTCAAGAAGATGGAAGAGCTCGGCATCGGCCGTCCCTCGACCTACGCCTCGACGCTGGCCGTGCTTCAGGAGCGCGATTACGTCCGCATCGACAAGAAGCGGCTGATCCCAGAGGACAAAGGCCGCCTCGTCATCGCCTTCCTCGAGAGCTTCTTCAAGAAATACGTCGAGTTCGATTTCACCGCCGACCTCGAGGAAAAGCTCGACCTCATCTCCGCCGGCGACCTGGAGTACAAAGAGGTGCTGCGCGATTTCTGGCGCGACTTCACGAAAGCCGTCGAAGAAATCAAGGACCTGCGCGTCGGCGACGTGCTCGAGGCGCTGAACGAGCTCTTGGGCCCGCACATCTTCCCGGCCAAGGAGGACGGCTCCGACCCGCGCCTTTGCCCCAAGTGCGGCACGGGGCGCCTCTCGCTCAAGATTTCCGGCAAGAACGGCGCCTTCATCGGCTGCGGCAACTACCCGGACTGCAAATACACGCGTCAGTTGACCGGCGACGCCAACGGCGCCGGCGGCGACCGCGAGCTTGGCTTCGACCCCGAAAGCGGATTACCGGTGCTCGTGAAGAGTGGCCGTTTCGGCCCCTACCTTCAGCTCGGTGAGGGTGAGGGCGACGAGAAGCCGAAGCGTTCGTCGATCCCCAAGGGTATCGACGCCGCGACCATCGACTTCGAGAGGGCCATGCAGCTGCTGTCGCTGCCGCGCGAGGTCGGCATCCACCCCGAGACCGGCACGCCCATCATGGCCGGCCTCGGTCGTTACGGCCCCTTCATCCAGCACGACGGCACATACGCCAACGTCGACAGCATCGAGGACGTGTTCACGGTCGGGCTCAACCGCGCCGTGACGCTCTTGGCCGAAAAGCGCGCTGGCAAAGGCAACCGCTTCGGCCGCGCGGCCGTCAAGACCGTGCTCAAGGACCTGGGCGAGCATCCGGGCGGCGGCGGCAAGATCCAGGTGCTGGACGGCAAGTACGGTCCCTACGTCAGCTGGAACAAAGTCAACGCCACGGTCCCCAAGGGTACCAACCCTGAAACGTTGGCGATCGACGACGCCATCCGCCTGCTTCAGGAGCGCATCGCCAAGGGCGGCGGCAAGAAGCCCGCCAAGAAAGCTGCGGCGAAGCCCAAGGCCACCAAGGCCAAGGACGACGACAACGACGCCAAGCCTGCCAAGGCGAAGCCGAAGGCTGCGAAAGCGGTTGGCAAGAAAGCGCCGCCCAAGCCGAAGAAAAGCGCGGCCAAGGCCGACGCCGAAAGCTGACACACATGGCCAGGAAGCCGCCCGCGGGAAGACCGGCGCACAAGGGGGCGAGGAAGGGCTTCCGCAACGTGCCGGCCAGAGGGCGGCGGCGCGACGACGCCCTGCCCTCGCGCGAGGAAATCCTCACCTTCCTGCGCGAGCAGGAGGGCAAGGCAGGCAAGCGCGAGATCGCCCGCGCGTTCAACATCAAGGGCGAAGCGCGCGTCGCCTTGAAAAAGCTGCTCGCCGAGATGGCCGCCGAAGGCTCGCTCTCGGGCACCAAGCGTGATCTGCACGAAAAGGGCAAGCTGCCGCCCGTCACCGTTCTCGAGGTCACCGCCCGCGACGACGACGGTGACCTCATCGCGCGTCCCGCCGTCTGGAAAGAGGCCGACGGCGAGCCTCCCGCCGTGCTCGTTCTCACGCATCGCGCCCAAGGTCCCGAGCGCGAAGGCACCGCCATCGGCATCGGCGACCGCATCCTCGCCCGCATCACCGAGCTGGAGGCGCCCGACGTCGAGGGGCACACCTATGAAGCCGAGCCCATCAAGATCCTGCCACGCGACCGGCGCCGCCTGCTCGGCATCTTCCGCACCCGCAAAGGCGGAGGCGGCACCATCGAGCCCATCGACCGCAAGGAGCTGCGCGCCTGGCAAGTCCGCCCCGGCAACGACGGCGGCGCCAAGGACGGCGACCTCGTCCGCTTCGATCTCTCCGCCAAGCACCGCCACTCGGTGACGGAAGCTCGCGTCCTCGAAGCCCTCGGCAATCCCGACGATCAACGCAAGATCAGCCTCATCGCCGTGCACGCGCACGGGCTTCCGGACGACTTCCCGGCTTCCGTGATCGCGGAGAGTGAAGCCCTGCAGCCGTTCACGCTCGAAGGCCGCACCGATCTGCGCGACGTGCCGCTGCTCACCATCGATCCGGTCGACGCCCGCGATCATGACGACGCCGTCTACGCCGAGCCCGACTCCGATCCGAAGAACCGCGGCGGGTTTGTCGTCATCGTCGCCATCGCCGACGTCGCCCACTATGTCCGCCCCGGCACGCGCCTCGACAAGGAGGCCCAGCTCCGCGGCAACTCGGTCTACTTCCCCGACCGCGTCGTGCCGATGCTGCCCGAGCGCATCTCGAACGACCTCTGCTCGCTGCGTGAGCTCGAGGATCGTCCGTGCCTCGCCGTGCGCATGATCTTCGACGCCGGCGGCAAGAAGCGACGCCATGAGTTCGTTCGCGCCGCAATGAAAAGCGCTGCCAAGCTGTCCTATCAGGAGGCTCAGGCGGCCATCGACGGCAATGTGAGCGCGAAATGCGCGCCTCTCATGCAGCGCGCGCTCCTGCCGCTGTGGCAGGCCTATGCCGCGCTGTCGCGCGCACGCGACGAGCGCGGCCCCCTCGATCTCGATCTTCCCGAGCGCAAGATCCTTCTCGATTCCGACGGCCGCGTCGCGCGCGTCGTCATCCCGGAGCGCCTCGACGCGCACCGCTTGATCGAGGAGTTCATGATCCAGGCCAACGTCGCCGCCGCCGAGACGCTGGAGCACATGAGGACGCCCCTCGTCTACCGCGTTCACGACGAGCCCTCGAAGGAGAAGATCAAGAACCTGCGCGACTTCCTCGAGACTTTGGATCTCAAGCTCGCCGTCGGCACCGGCCTGAAACCCGAAGCCTTCAACCGCATTCTGGCACGCGCCAAGACGCTGCCCGTCCCCGAGCTCGTCAACGAGGTCATCCTGCGCTCACAGGCCCAGGCTGAATATCATCCGAGCAACATCGGCCACTTCGGCCTCAATCTCGCGAAGTACGCTCACTTCACCTCGCCTATCCGCCGCTATGCGGATCTCCTCGTGCATCGCGCGCTGATCCGCGCCTTGAAGCTCGGAGCGGGCGGCCTGGAAGACCAGGAAGCCACGCGCCTTGCCGACACCGCGAAAGAGATATCGGACGCCGAGCGCCGCGCCATGGCGGCGGAGCGCGAGACCATCGACCGCCTCATCGCCGCTCATCTTGCGGATCGCATCGACGCCAACTTCGAAGGCCGCATCGCCGGCGTCACGCGATCGGGGCTGTTCGTTAAACTTAAGGAGACCGGGGCCGACGGCTTCGTGCCCGTCTCGACGCTCGGCCAGGACTTCTTCTCGCACGTCGAGGAAGCCCATGCGCTGGTCGGCAACCGCAGCGGCGAGACGTTCCAGCTCGGCGATCCCGTGACCGTGCGCCTGGTCGAGGTCATCCCGTCCGCAGGCGCCATCCGCTTCGAGATGCTGACGCCCGGCAAAAAGGGCAACGTCGCACACATCAAAGGTGCGCACCGCTTCCGTCATCGCTCGGGCCGCCGGCGTTGAGCCCCCCTACGTAAAGATCCGCAGGACAACGATGTCGCGTTTCGGCGGCCGGTCGTTGGAATTATGTTGGGACACCACAGGATAGGTTTCTTCATGATCGAGTTTGAGGTAGCTCCGCCGGCGGAAACCCTGCCGAAGCGCGACATCAAGATGTCCATGCTCCGCGGATGGAGGCAGAAATGCCCGGCCTGCGGAAAGGGAGCGCTGTACGGAAAGTACTTGAAGGTGCTCGATACCTGCCCCGCCTGCGGCGAGGAGCTCTTTCACCAGCGCGCCGACGACGCCCCCCCTTACTTCACCATGGTCGTGGTTGGGCACGTCGTAATCGGTGGCGTACTCGTTCTCGAGAAGGCCTTTGCGCCGCCGAGCTGGGTGCACCTCGCGCTGTGGATGCCGCTGACGGTCGCCTTGAGTCTCGTGCTCCTGCCGCGCGTCAAAGGCACGCTCATTGGCCTGCAATGGGCTCTGCGGATGCACGGCTTCGGCGGCGCGACCGACGATCCCGTGCCTGATCCCAGCGCCCATTGAGCAGCGAGGAGCGCACCATGTCGGAGACGCGAGTCGCCGCATCGGAGAAGCGCCAGGTTGCGCCACGCACCGTCCTACGCCCACGCGATGCGGCAACGCTGATCATTGTCGATCGCGCAGCAAACGAACCGCGTGTCCTCATGGGGCGCCGCCGTCCCGATCAGGTCTTCCTCCCCGACACCTTTGTCTTTCCGGGCGGCCGCGTCGAAGCGGCAGACCGCACGCTCGCACGCCGCCACGCGCTGCCGTCACACGAGATCGAAGGCCTCAAGACCGCCATGCGCGGTCGAGTGACGGACACCCGCGCCTCCGCCCTCGCGCTGGCGGCGGTGCGCGAAACCTATGAGGAGGCGGGCTTCATCGTCGGAGAGCCCGGTGCAGGGGTGCATGATCGCGCGGGAAGCTGGAGTGCATTCCTCGCCGAGGGCTTCAACCCGCGGCTTCAAGGGCTCTCGTTCTTCGCCCGCGCCGTCACGCCGCCCGGACGCCCACGCCGCTATGACACCCGCTTCTTCATCGTCGATGCATCCGAGATTGCCCATCGTGCCGACCGCGTCGACGGCGAGCTCCTGGATATCGATTGGTTTACGATCGATAAGGCGAGATCCCTCAAGGTGGCCTCCATTACGACGCATGTGCTGGAGGATATCGCGGCCCTCTTGAGCCGGCCGGTCGACGCGCCGCGGACCGGTCCCGTGCCCTTTTACTTCCACCGCCACGGCCGCTTCGAACGGACGCTGCTGCAGCGCCCGATGGCCTGTCAGGGCCGTGAATAATCGGTCGCGGCCATCTGGCTTGACACCCGAGGCGCCATCAGTATGGTGCCGGATCCGAATTTGAGAAGTATTCCACTCTGAGGTCTAAAGACCAATGGCCAAGCAGATCACACAGAAGATCAAGCTGCTCTCGACCGCGGGAACGGGCTTCTTCTACGTCACCAAGAAAAACCCGCGCACGTCGACCGAGAAGCTCGTTTTCAAGCGCTACGACCCGGTCGTGCGCAAGCACGTCGAATTCAAGGAAACGAAGATTAAGTAGTGCCAAGCCGCAGACGTGCAATTGAGCACGATTGCAAACAAGCGGCTGAAGGGTCGGCCATAATGCGACCCGCTTCCGGATAGGCACGGAAGCCCGAAATCACGAAGCTTGAAGGAAGGCCCTCAACCAGGGTCCGTAACCGGCTCGGCAGCGGGGTAAGCATTCCGAGTAAGCCACGGACCCTGGCCTAGTGACCAGATGGTGTCAAAGAGGGCGTTGACGTTCCACCTGGTGTCGTAGCGGTGCAGAAACGGCGTAACTGAGGAGGTAACCCCATCCGTCGCGGCCCACTACAATTTCCCGCTCCATCAGGAGATGCGGCGGACCCGATGGGCCGCGGGAACTGAAATGCCCTGAAACTTTGGCGCGAAGGGCAACGGGCAGCCAAACGATTTCCGGGCGAAATTTGTTTTGAATTCCCCTCCACTACGAAAGTCTGTCAGAACATTTTGGCAATTGCAAGTTGGAGCTTGACCATTGCGTGGCGAACACGCATGCCGAGTCGGCCATTAGTTAATTCGTCGAGCGCGGCCGATTTCGGCTGCCGGACACTCGCAAGCGGCGCCTACAAATGCTCGCGCCGTTGCAATTGATCAGCCGCAGGACAAACTAAATTCTCCAAGTCATGTAAAGGAGTTGCCACCCTCCCGAGGATTAGGCCGCAGCCGCCACGACTTGGTTTCTTCCCTGACGTTTGGCGGCGTAGAGAGCAGTGTCCGCGCGTTTGAAAAGCGCTTCGGATGTATCTCCCTCACCCTCCCAGGTTGCAAGCCCGACACTTGCTGTAACCCAAAGATCCTGGTTTTGCCCCGCTTTGAACGGATGAACTGCGACACACTCACGCACCCTCTCGCCCACCTGCCGGGCCAGAGCTTTGTCCGTATCGGGCATGATGATGAGGAATTCCTCGCCGCCGAGGCGGCAAGCGAGGTCCACGCCACGCGTGTAGCGGCGGAAGCGATCGGAGAATTCCTTGAGCACCGCGTCGCCGGCATCGTGCCCATAGGTGTCGTTGACACGCTTGAAATGGTCGATGTCGGCGATCAACACCGAGAGCGTACGGCCCGTACGGGCGGCATCCGCGATCAGCGTCTTGAGATGGCGCTCCATATAGCGCCGGTTGTGCAACCCGGTCAGCGGGTCGGTGACCGAAAGCTCCACGCTCTCGCGGATCTGGTTGCGCAGATGATCCGAGAACCGCTTGCGCTTGATCTGAGTCTTCACGCGTGCCAGCAGCTCGTGCCGGTCCACCGGGCGCATCAGGTAGTCGTTGATGCCCATGTCGAGACCACGCAACAGGCGCGCCTCGTCGCCCGGATCTGCCATGACGACGATCGGCAGATGGCGCGTGCGATCGAGCGAGCGCACCTGCGAGCAGAGCCGCAATCCGTCCGAGTTCTGCAGGTTGAGGGACGTGACCAGGAGATCGAACGGCTGCTCCGCGAGATACATGAGCGCGGCTTGCGGATTGGCCTCGATGTAGGCTTCGTGCACCTTGGTCAAGGCCGACATGACGCGTGACGACGAACGGGGATGATCGTCCACCACCAGCAGCCGGCCCGGTTTGTCTGCCAGCACGCGCGCCAGCATGTCGTCGTCGGACAAGCCCATTTCCCGGCTCGTCGTGACGCGCATCAGCATTTCGTCATTGAGCATCTTGAGCCGGGCGAGGCTCTTGACGCGCGTCACCAGCGCGATGTCGTCGACGGGTTTGGTGAGGAAGTCGTCGGCGCCCGCATCGAGCCCCTGGATCTTGTCGGCGGTCTGGTCCAGCGCCGTCACCATCACCACCGGAATGTGCAGCGTCTGCGGCGAGAGCTTGAGTCTGCGGCAAACCTCGAAACCGTCGAGGCCCGGCATCATCACATCGAGCAGCACCACGTCCACGCGCTGCTTCTGGCAAATCTCGATGGCGTCGTGGCCGTTGAAGGCGGTGAGGACTTCGAAATACTCGGCCTCGAGCCTGGCCTGAAGCAGTTTGACGTTGGCCAGAATGTCGTCGACGACAAGAACGCGTGCAGTCATGACAAAACTCTCAAAACACTACGCATGATCACGCTTCACGGGGCGTGGCTCAGGCATCCCCCACAAAGCGTCTGACAGTGTCGAGAAAAACGGCGACGGAGATCGGCTTGGACACATAAGCCTCGCACCCGCCAGACCGGATGCGCTCCTCGTCTCCCTTCATGGCGAAAGCCGTGACCGCGACGACCGGAATATCGCGCAGCTCATCGTCCTCTTTCAGCCACCGCGTCACCTCGAGCCCCGAAACTTCCGGAAGCTGGATGTCCATGAGAATGAGATCCGGGCGATGCACGCGGGCCAGCGTCAGGGCATCGAGCCCGTTCCGCGTCTGCACCGTCAGGTATCCGTAGGCATCGAGAAGATCGTGGAAGAGCTTCATGTTGAGCTCATTGTCCTCCACGATCAGCACAGTCTTCGGCGCACGGGGAGCGACCCCCTGCTTCTGGCCCTCGACGGCCATTCTCGTCTCCTGATAGGTCATCGTCGAAGGTTCGCACCTGCCCGCCTTTAACTGCACCGATTCTGCGGGCCATATGGAGCGCAGTGTGCACCCCTTAGCTTAAGCAACTGTTGAAACATGGGCACCCCCCTGCAACCCCGGGCCAAGCCACGGAGTTGACACGAGAAAAGGAGACCCGCCGCATGCTGAAAAGAGGCGCCGCACAAGCCCCCGAGGACGCCGCGATGCTGGCTCTTTCCGCCCTCACTTTTCTGGCCGAGGACGGCCCCCGCCTGGGCCGGTTCCTGGCCCTGACCGGAATCGGCCCCGACGAGTTGCGGGCCGTCGCTGACCGGCCCGAAACCCTGCTCGCCGTCCTCGATCACGTTCTCTCCGACGAATCTCTTTTGCTTGTATTTACAGCGGCCAAGGGCATCGCCCCGGAGACCGTCGGCCCCTCTCGCGCAACGCTCGCCCGCGCCCTTGGCCTTGGAGCAACCGGTGAGTGAGAAGGCCGCGAAGCGCATGGGGCTCGACCTCGGCGGCACCAAGATCGAAGGTCGCGTTCTGGCGCCGGACGGCGAGGAGATCGCGCGCATGCGCATCCTCGCTCCGCAAGGCGACTATCAGGCCACCGTCACCGCGTTGACGGACATCGTTCGCGCGCTCGAAGCCGAGGTCGGCGGCGGCGTCACCACCGTCGGCATCGGCATGCCGGGCTCCTTGTCACCGGTGACGGGCCTCGTTCGCAACGCCAACTCGACATGGCTCAACGGCCAGCCCCTGCGCGAGGATCTCGAGCGGGTCCTCGAACGCCCCCTGCGCCTGGCTAACGATGCCAACTGCTTTGCCCTCTCCGAGGCCGTCGACGGCGCCGCCGCCGGCGCGCGCTCCGTGTTCGGCGTCATCATCGGCACCGGCTGCGGCGGCGGTATCGTCATCGACGGCCGCGTGCTCGAAGGCGCGCGCGGCATCGGCGGCGAATGGGGCCACAACCCGCTGCCCTGGAGCGAGCCTGACGAGCATCCCGGGCCGGAATGCTGGTGCGGACGCAAGGGGTGCATGGAGATGTGGGCCTCGGGCACGGGCCTCTCCTCCGACTACAGGCGCCGCACCGGCGAACTCGTCTCCGGACACGAGATCGTCGCCCGCGCCAAGCTCGGAGAACCCGCGGCGCAAACGAGCCTGGACCGCCACGCCTCGCGCCTCGCGCGCGGGATCGCTCACATCATCAACGTCGTCGACCCGGAGGTGATCGTGCTCGGCGGCGGGCTCTCGAAGCTGCCGCATCTCTACGAAGCCGTCCCGCGCCTCGCCGCGCCCTACGTCTTCTCGGATGTGAAAAACATCGACATCCGGCCGCCCAAATGGGGCGATGCCAGCGGCGTCCGCGGCGCCGCCTGGCTCTGGTAGCGCCCTAGATCGCCAACGTCAGGGCGCCGGGCTCTTGCAGGGCGAGGCCTCGAAGTACGTGAGTTCCTTGAGCTCGCCTTTGATGGCGAAATCGCCGTGATTGATGCGCAAGGAGCTCGTCACGCCGTTGTCGTGGAAGCGATAGCTCATCTCGTAGAGCGGCACCGCATCCCCCGGCCCCTGCGTCGGCGCGAAATAGCTGACCGAGATCGGCCACGACGGCACCTGATCGAGATTGGAGACACCTTTGGTGAGCGACACCACGGGGCCTGCACCGGGTTTCATCTGCCGCCCGATAGCCGTCGAGGTGGAGTAGATCTTGTCGCCGCTTTCCGAGCCGTCGAAAAGATCGGCCGCGAGAATGGTCCGCCCCTCGCGCGCCGCCTGAATAATCGCCATCGAATGCTGGATGGGGAAATAGATATTGCCCGCGAGCTTCACCTCGCGCTTCTGCGGTCGCACGAGGTCGACGGTCGCTGCTCCATTCGCATCCTTGCGCTTGGCGACGCCCTGCGTCTGCTCTGCCGGCAGCTCGTTCTGGTAGGTGCTGGTCGAGAACCTCAGCCGCTTCGCCGGCACCTCCTCCCAGCTCGAAGTCCTGAGGTCCGTCGTCTGCAGGTCGCCTTCCTGGTTCATCGTCTGCGTCACGAAACGCATGCTCTGCGCATAACCTTCGCAGGCATTGCCGCTGAGCTCATAGACGATGCGGCCATTGACGCCGGCGACGCCGGATCCTGAATTCGTGTTGTCGAGCGACAGGTCGTAAACAGCCCGGTGCGGCGCGAACACGACCTCTTTGGCAATCGGCACCGCGGAGGCATCGACCAGCGACGCCACCACGGCTCCAAGCGCGAGCGCCGAGGCGGCCAATCCCGATCTCCAAGCCCGCGTCGCAGCACGATCTCTCATTCGCCTCATCCTGTTCCCTGGGCAGACACGCTGCGTCCCCCCCTTTTGCCGGAATCTAGGGTACTGGCAGCCCATTGCAAAGTCCGATCGAGCGGGTAACAAGGAACCCCGACCTTTCTACGGCCAAGCCCCTCATGCAGCGGCCGCTAATATTGCCAGGAGACGAACGGACATGACCGGCACCATCGAGGCGCGCCTCGCCGAGCTCGGCATCACCCTGCCCGAGGCCCCCAATCCCGTCGCCAATTACGTGCCTTATACCTTTTCCGGCAATCTTCTGTTCGTCTCCGGGCAAATCTCCAAGGCGGCCGACGGCAAGATCGTGACCGGCACCTTGGGCGACACCGTCGGCATCGAGGCCGGCCAGGCCGCCGCACGCCTCTGCGCACTGAATATCCTTGCCCAGGCGAAAGCCGCCCTCGGCAACCTCGACCGCATCACGCAGGTGGTCCGCCTGACCGGATTCGTCAGCGCCACGCCCACCTTCCCGGACCACCCCAAGGTCGTCAACGGCGCCTCCGACCTCATGGTCGAGGTGCTGGGCGACAAGGGCCGTCACACCCGTGCCGCCGTCGGCGTTGCCAGCCTGCCCATGGGCTCGGCCGTCGAGGTCGACGCCATCATCGCCGTCGCGGACTAGCAAACCCCTCTCGGCAAGACGCCACAAAGAGTCGGTCTTGGACCTTTGAGCCTGCCGGGATGCTCGAAGCGCAAGCGCGAGGCCATCCTGGCAGGCGCCCCTCGCACTCTTTGAGTCGTGCTGCCACACGAAACAGTCGCCCGGGCCTTTTGAGTGGCGTTAAAGTGCGGTCGCGATTCAACGAACGCGAAAGCGCATTAACGCATGCTCGACCGCAAGATCTTCCTGCGCCCTATCGCCCACCGCGGCTTCCACGATGCCGCCAAGGGCGTCGTCGAGAACACCGCGCCCGCCTTCGAGGCCGCCATCGCCAAAGGCTACGGCATCGAATGCGACCTCCGCCCCGCCGCCGACGGCACGCCTCTCGTCTTCCACGACCTCGACCTCGCGCGCCTCACGGCCGGCAGCGGCCCCATCACCGGATTGCAACCCGCCTGCGCGGCAAAACTGCCGTTCAAATCCGCAGACGTCACCGGCATCCTGAGCTTCGCCGAGCTCCTGGCTCTGGTCGCCGGACGCGTGCCGATCTTCGCCGAGATCAAGAGCGAATGGACCGAGCCCGATCTCGGCTTCCTGTCCGAGATCGCCCGTCTCGCCAAGCTCTACAGGCGCCCGCTCGCGTTGATGTCGTTCGACCCTGCCGTCGTGGCAGCGATTGGACGGTTCGCACCCGACATCCCGCGCGGCATCGTCTCGGGCGCCTACTTCGATGACGACGGCAACGGATGGTGGCCGAACTCGCCGCTCACCGACGCGCGCCGCCGCGCCCTCGCGAGCTTGCTGGAAAGCGGCCAGGCCGCGCCGTCATTCTATGCCTACCAGGTCGGCGCACTTCCGACCGCCGCCACGGAGCGCGTCCGCCGCAATGGGCTCCCGCTCCTCACCTGGACCGTCCGCACGGAGCAGGAGCGCCGAATGGCCGCCCTCCACGCCGACGCCCCCATATTCGAAGGCTACGAGGCTTAGGCTCAGATACTCGCTGGCCAAGATCTCAATCGCGAGATCAGTGCGCAGCGGCGCGGGCAACGATCACACCGCAGCCCGAAGGGCTCAGACCGCGAGGCGGTCCGGCGCAAGCGCCGCCCCCGCGGAGGGCCAGGCCAGCGCCAACGCGCTGGCCGAGCAGGTCCGTGAGCGATTTAACGATCAATCTCGCCGAACACGATGTCGAGCGAGCCGAGGATCGCCGACACGTCAGCCAGCATGTGGCCACGGTTCATGAAATCCATCGCCGCGAGATGAGGAAAGCCCGGCGCGCGGATTTTGCAGCGGTAAGGCTTGTTCGAGCCGTCGGCCACCAGATACACGCCGAACTCGCCCTTGGGCGCTTCCACCGCCGCATAGACTTCGCCCGGAGGCACGTGGAAGCCTTCGGTATAGAGCTTGAAGTGGTTGATGAGCGCTTCCATCGATCGCTTCATGTCGCCCCGGCGCGGCGGCACAACGCGCGTGTTCGTGGCCGTCACCGGCCCCGCCCCCTCGGGGCTCCTCAGCTTGGCGATGCACTGCTTCATGATCTTCACGCTCTCCCGCATCTCGAGCATGCGGATGAGATAGCGGTCGTAGCAGTCGCCGTTCTTGCCGATCGGAATGTCGAAATCGAATTCCGAATAACACTCGTAGGGCTGCGACTTGCGCAAGTCCCACGCCGCGCCCGAGCCGCGCACCATCACGCCCGAGAAGCCCCACGCGAACCCGTCCTCGAGGCTCACCACGCCGATATCGACGTTGCGCTGCTTGAAAATTCGGTTCTCGGTCAGAAGTCCTTCGATATCGTCGAGCACCTTGGGGAAGGCGTCGCACCACGCGTCGATATCGTCGATCAGCGCCGCCGGCAGATCCTGATGCACGCCGCCGATGCGGAAATACTTGGCGTGCATGCGGCTTCCCGACGCGCGCTCGTAAAACACCATCAGCTTCTCGCGCTCTTCGAAGCCCCACAGCGGCGGCGTCAGTGCGCCGACGTCCATGGCCTGTGTGGTGACGTTGAGGAGATGCGAGAGATGGCGTCCGATCTCCGAATAGAGCACGCGGATGAGCTGCGCGCGCTTGGGCACCGTGATGCCGAGCAGCCGCTCCGCGGCCAGGCAGAACGCGTGCTCCTGATTCATCGGCGCCACGTAGTCGAGCCGGTCGAAATAGCCGATCGCCTGCAGATAGGTCTTGGCCTCGATCAGCTTTTCGGTGCCGCGATGCAGGAGGCCGATGTGCGGATCGACCCGCTCCACGACCTCGCCGTCGAGCTCGAGCACCAGGCGCAAGACGCCGTGCGCGGCCGGATGTTGCGGGCCGAAATTGATGTTGAACGGACGGATCTCTGTCTCAGCCATGTCGCATCTCAATTCGTTTCGCCGCTGCCGGAGATGTAGGCCCCCATGGCCTCCGATCCGACGACTTTCTTGGTCGCATTCGAAAAATCGTAGAAGCCGGGCTTGTCCTCGATGAAGATCTCCGTCTTGAGCGCCAGGCGCGAAGCGTCGTCGAGCGACCCTGCAGCCATCGTATAGCGCTCCTCGCCGGCGACCTTCCAGAACAGGATGGAGCCGCAGCGCGTGCAGAACCCGCGCTCGCCCACCTCGGACGAGCGATAGATGCCGATGGCCTCGCGACCCTCGAAGGCAGGAGCGCCGTCGACGTCGACGAACATCAAGGGCCCTCCCGTCCAGCGTCGGCACATGCCGCAATGGCAGACCTGAACGTCGTGCGACACGAGCGTCGCCGTAAAGCGCACGGCGCCGCAGAGGCAGTGTCCCGAAGCCTCGCGCTCGTCAGCCATCGCGCGCCTCTTCGCTCTTCGCGCCGCCCGCGAGCGCGGCCATGGCCTCCGCTCCCGTCAGCCGCAATGTGTCGTTGGCGAATTCATAGAAAGCCGGCTTCTCGTCGACGAAGATCTCCATCGTGAACCTGAGCCCGCTCTGATCGTCGAGAGCTCCAGCGGAAAAGGAGTAGGTATCGGATCCCGAAAGATGCCAGTAGAGCGGCGTGCCACAGAGTTTGCAGAACGCCCGCTCACCCCAATCCGACGACTTGTAGACGCCGATATTCTCGGCACCGCCGAAGACCACCTCGCCCTCGTGCATGAGCCCCATGAAGGGTCCCGCCGACCAGCGCCGGCACATGCTGCAATGGCAGACATCGACATCATGCTTGGCAACATCGGCCGAGAACGTGACCGCCCCGCAGAGACAGCGTCCGCTGACGGTCTTGCCCGCCGTGCCCATGCTCACGCTCCACAGGTCGGAATGGGCTCGGCACCGGCGCGCTGAGCCTTGTCGTTCACGCGCTGGACGAAGCGGCCCCACGGCACCACCATGCGGTCGTGGCTGCCCGTACCGATGACCTCGACGCCATCGTGCGCCGTCACCTTGAACCCGATCTTGCGCCCGGCGACGCTCGTGCACTCGGCGTCCACGGTCACCGTCTGGCCCGGCACCGTCGCCGCCGCGTGCGACACGTTGATATGAATACCGAGCGACCCTTCGCCCGGATCGAGATGCGGCTTCAGAACTTCGAGGCAGCACCACTCCATGAGCCCCACCATGAAGCCGGTTGCGAACACCGACGGCATGGCCTGGAAATCCACCGACTCCGGATAGAGGTTCGGCACCGTCTTGCTCACCGGCACCTTGAACACGAGGCGGGCCGTGGCACCGGGCTGAAGCGTCGCCTTCATGACGCCTCCTCCGCGGCCTCGGCCGCACGCAAACCTCCGATGGCGATATAGCTCACGGCCACCGTGTAGAAGCTGAGAATCGACTCCCCCTGCTCCAGACCCTGTTCGAATTGCTTGCCGACCTTGGTCAGCGGGAACACTGCGTCGCCGTTGGAAAAAAGCACGCCGGGCCCGTGTGCTTCGTCGTCAACCCATTGCCCATCGGCCTCCGCGATGATCGCCTCGCCGAGATAGCAGCCGATCGTCGAAACGAGGCTCTCCGGCACGCCGCCCTCGGCGTACCGCTTGCGTGCACGCTCGATGAAACCCTCGACCCAGGTGATGGACTCCAAATCGTAGTCCACCGGCTCGCCCCGCGCTTCCGACAGGATCTTGACCGCATAATCTGCGTTGCCGCGAATGCGTTCGAGACGATCCTCGTCGACGGGCGTCATGAACGCCCCGCCTTCTCGTCGCCCGGCAGCACGTAGTGCGCGCCTTCCCACGGGCTCTCGAAATCGAACGACCGGAATTCCTGCACCAGCTTGACCGGCTCATAGACGACGCGCTTTGCCTCGTCGTCGTAGCGGACTTCCACATACCCCGTGAGCGGGAAGTCCTTGCGCAGCGGATAGCCCTGGAAGCCGTAGTCGGTCAGCAAACGCCTGAGATCCGGGTGACCCGAAAACAGGATGCCGTACATGTCGTAGGCCTCCCGCTCGTACCAGTTGGCGGCGGGAAACACGCTGATCACGCTCGGCACCGGCGTCTCGGCATCCGTGGCGAGCTTGACGCGGATGCGCTGATTGAGCCGCGGCGAGAGCAGATGATAGACGACGTCGAAGCGCTGCTCCCGCGCCGGCCAGTCGACGCCGCAGATGTCGATCAGCACCTCGAAGCGGCACGCCGGATCGGTGCGCAGGAACATCAGCACATCGACGATCCTCTCCGCTTCGACCACGAATGTCAGCTCCCCGACGGCGATTCGCTTGTCGAGCACGGCCGTGCTCAGCTTGGAGGAGATATGCGCTTCAAGATCGGTCAGCATGTGTAGCCCCAAGACGGTAGACCGTGAGGCAGCAGGGCGAAGACGGCAACGGCATTCACGCACTGCCTGCTGCCGGCTGCCTTGCCGCCTATCTCTCAATCGTTCCCGTGCGCCGGATCTTCCGCTGCAGCAGCAGCACGCCGTAGACCAGCGCCTCCGCCGTCGGCGGACAGCCGGGTACATAGACGTCGACCGGCACGATGCGGTCGCAGCCACGCACCACGGCGTACGAATAGTGGTAGTAGCCGCCGCCGTTCGCACAGCTCCCCATGGAGATCACGTAGCGCGGCTCCGGCATCTGGTCGTAGACCTTGCGCAGCGCGGGCGCCATCTTGTTGGTGAGCGTGCCGGCGACGATCATCACATCCGACTGGCGGGGCGAAGCACGCGGCGCGAAGCCGAAGCGCTCGAGATCGTAGCGCGGCATCGAGGCCTGCATCATCTCGACAGCGCAGCAGGCGAGCCCGAACGTCATCCACATCAACGAGCCGGTTCGCGCCCAGTTGATGAGATCGTCGGTCGTGGTGACAAGGAAGCCCTTGTCGCCGAGTTCGTTCGAAAGTTCTGTGAAGAACGGATCGCCGGGTTTCACCAGCGTGCCGGCCGAGCCGCCGCCAGTGCCCTCTTTTGCCTTGTCGAAATTGAGCTCGGGCGGAACGATCAATCCCATTCGAGGGCTCCCGTCTTCCACTCGTAGATGAAGCCTATCGTCAGCACGCCAAGGAACACCATCATCGACCAGAACCCGAAGGTGCCGATATCGCCGAAGGCCACGGCCCACGGAAACAGGAAGGCGATCTCGAGATCGAAGATGATGAACAGGATGGACACGAGGTAGAAGCGCACATCGAACTTCATGCGCGCATCGTCGAAGGCGTTGAATCCGCACTCGTAGGCGGAGACCTTTTCCGGATCGGGGTTACGCACCGCGACCAGGAACGGCGCGATCATGAGCGCCGCACCGATGGCAAGCGCGACGCCGATGAAAACGGCGAGCGGGAGATAGTCAGTCAGAAGGTTCTCGGTCATTCAGCCGGTCCCTGCCGAAGATCCCATAGGGGGTCTTGTCGCAGTGCAAAATCACATCACGGTGTTAACCCATTGCGGTACCCCCGCGCAACCGCCGCGGAAGGTAGCCCCCTGAACTCGACGAACGCACGAGATGAATTGCCGCGCGCGCCTGGTGCACCTATATAAAAACTGATGGTCCTTGTCGGATATTGAGGTGAAGACTGAGCGCATGTTGATGGGGGATTCGGCTTATCCGCACCTCGGCGGCCACCTCACGCATCACGTGGCTCAAAGGTCCGCTGCTCGTTCTCGCTTGTTCTCCTGGCGTGCTTCATCGGCATCGCCACACGCCCGGTTGGCTTGCTGGCCGCAGTCTGGCCCGCCAACGCCCTGCTTCTCGGGCTCTTCGTGCGCTACCCTAAACTCGCGACGCCCGCAGGATGGATCGCGGCCCTGGCTGCCTACTTTGTAGCCGACCTCACGACAAGCGGCACCCTCTACAAAACCCTGCTGCTCACGGCGGGCAATTTGGCCGGCGTGCTCGTCGGCATCGCACTTTACAGCCGCGTCGGCATGGACGACCGGCGCCTCAAACGGCCAATGGCTGTACTTTTCCTCGGACTGGTGACGGCCGCTGCGGCCTTCGCGTCCGGATTGGCGGGAGCCGCAATCAATCCGCTGTTGTTCGATGGCAGCGCGGCGACGGGCTTGGCGTTGTAGTTCAGCTCTGCTTTGGTGCGCGATCGCCTACGACGTTCCTAGGACGGTCATTATCACCTTCCTCCTGAGCACGTGGACGCTTGTCGCAATCTCCACAGGCGTCGTTGACGTCGGGGCCGATTCAATTCCGTCCATTCATTGCTATCGATCCGCCTCGGCGTGGCGCTGATGGCACTCGCGCCGATCCCGGTCGCCAGCGTCACGGCGGCGCGATCCGAATTCCAGATCCTTCTGCAACGCATGGTGACCAACGATCCGCTGACCGCCGCGCTGACCCGGCGCGCCTTCGCGGTCCGTTCGCGAAATCTCCTCGCACCCCTCGCCGGGCACATCATCGTGGGCTGCCGTCCTGATGTTCGACATCGATCGATTCAAGGACATCAATGGCGAGAAAGATCTGCGAATCTTTCGCCGCGACCGCACTGCCATGGGGCCCCGACAAAACGATCCGCGCGACCGTCAGCATCGGCGTCACGGCCACCCGAGATCCGCTGCCGTCGATCGAGCCGCTGCTGAACAGCGCCGAGAACGCGTTGCGGCAAGCCAAGGCTACGGGCGGCAACCGTGTTGCCTCCAACAGCGGTACCGCCGGCGGATCGGACAAAAAAAGAAAAGGATGGCGCGAGAGACGGGACTTGAACCCGCGGCCTCCGCCGTGACAGGGCGGCGCTCTAACCAACTGAGCTACTCCCGCATTTCCTCGGTCCAGGGGGCTCAAGGCCGCTGGAGCGCGAAAGCGAAGCGTCGAAATACGTGTTCGCGGCGCCTAAGTCAAGGGACGCCGAAAGGGTTCGGGCCACGCCGCAGCCAGGGTTCCGCGGTCCCGCCCCTGCGCCCCCTAACCAGGCCCCCGCCGCCTCAGCCTGGCCGCTAAACCCGGAGGCGCGCGCCGCGTGTCCTGCCGGCGGCAGGCGCGCCTCGTATCACACCGGACGCAGGCGTCTCGTCATGCCGGAGGCAGGCGACGCATGTCATGCCGGAGGCATGCGACGCATGAAATCCCGCTTGCCGATCTCGAGACCGTTGTGACGCAGGATCCCGTAGGCCGTTGCACAGTGGAAATAGAAATTGGGCAGCGCGAAATGCAGCAGGTATTCGCGGCCCGTGAACTTGAGCTCACGCGGACCGGCCTTGATCGTCACCTCGCGGTCCGCAGCCTCTTCCATCGCCCCGGGATTCGCCTGCTGAAGGACAGCCAACGTCTCGGCAATACGCGTTTTGAGGTCGGCGAACGTCTTTTCGCTGTCGTCGTGCACCGGCGGTGTAAGCGCCGCCAGACGGCTAACCGAAAGCTTTGCGAAATCACAAGCCGACTGCACCTGCTTTTTGAAGGTGTACATGTCGGGGTAGAGGCGCTCCGTGAGCAGCGTCTCCGGCTCGATCTTCTTCGCCTCGCAATACGCGACGGCCTTGTCGAGGATCGCATCCAGCGCCTCGAGATGCTTCGTGAAGCTCGGCACCGCGATCTCGTACATCGTGATTGGCATGAACGCTCCCCATGGCTTTCCACTCAATCGACCCGAAGGGTCGGGGAGCAAGGCGACCCGCCGCGAGCGGCGGCCATCCACAAAGCACCACGACGATTGAGCGAAGCTTCTCTCAGCTTGTGTCGCTAGAAAAATGGTGGGCGATGAAGGGGTCGAACCTCCGACATCTTCGGTGTAAACGAAGCGCTCTACCACTGAGCTAATCGCCCGACACGCACTCAATAGCCGCTGCCTCCGCGCTCGGCAACCGTGGTGTCATCCCAGGCCATCCCCGGCATAAAGCCGCGGATGACAGTCGGACCCGATCCCGCTTGCCTACTGCGAAAACAAAAGCGCGCCGCGGATCCCCGCAGCGCGCTCTGGAAACGAACTTTCGGAGCGCCTTAGTTCAGCGCGTCCTTGAGGCCCTTCGACGGGCTGAACTTCGGCACACGCGAGGCCGGGATCTTGATCGTCGCGCCGGTTGCCGGATTGCGACCTTCGCGCGCCTTGCGCTTGGCGACCTTGAAGGTGCCGAAATCGGGGATGCGAACTTCCTCGCCGGCCTTGAGCGAATTCCTGATGTGGGCCAGCGCAGCATCGACGGCGACCCCGGCTTTCTCCTTCGTCAGGTCGCATTCCTTGGCAACGGCGTCGATCAAATCTTTCTTGCTCATTTTTCCGTCCTCGTGACTGGAATAATTTTTGGGGTCCAGATGGCTGGAGAGCGCGCCGCTGGCGCGTGTGCCAATCAATTCGCATGTTGCGAAACCGCTGACCGGCCAGTGGTGGCGACAAAAGCCCCGAAAGACGGGGCCCGTCAAGGGCAAAACGGCCCTATAAGCCTTAAAAATCGGCCTTTCCTGACCTTCCGGTGTGCGCCTTATGCACACAAAGGACACATTCCCTTAACCAAGGAAATGCGAGCGATGACAAGGTGCGCGTCGGGCGGTCGTAAAAATGAAAGCGCGCCCCGCATTGCGTGCGGGGCGCGCCAAGTATCACGTTGTGAGAGCGCTCAATGCGCCGTCACGCGGGAGCTGCCGTCGGTGCCGTCGCCCGGAACGGTCGCAGCCTCCTGATGCTCGTCCCACTGGATCGCCTCGGGCACACGCACGAGCGCCGTCTTCACGACATCCTCCATGCGCGCCACCGGAATGAGTTCCAGCTTCTTCTTCACCTCTTCCGGAATCTCGGCGAGATCTTTGACGTTCTCCTCCGGAATCAGCACCGTCTTGATGCCGCCGCGCAGAGCCGCGAGAAGCTTCTCCTTCAAGCCGCCGATCGGCAGCACGCGGCCGCGCAGCGTGATCTCACCCGTCATCGCCACATCCTTGCGGACCGGGATGCCGGTCAGCACCGAGATGATGGCCGTCGCCATCGCAACACCGGCCGACGGACCATCCTTGGGTGTCGCACCCTCCGGCACGTGCACGTGGATGTCCTTCTTCTCGAACAGCGAAGGCGGAATGCCGAACTCGACCGACCGCGAACGCACGTAAGCGTTGGCCGCCGAAATCGATTCCTTCATCACGTCGCGCAGGTTGCCCGTGACCGTCATCTTACCTTTGCCGGGCATCATGACGCCTTCGATGGTGAGCAGCTCACCGCCGACTTCCGTCCATGCCAGACCGGTCACGATACCGACCTGATCCTCGAGCTCGGCCTCGCCATAGCGGTACTTCGGCACGCCGAGGTATTCGGCGATGTTGGCACCGGTGTGCGTGACCGTCTTGTTCGACGACGTCAGGATCTCCTTCACGGCCTTGCGTGCCAGCTTGGCGACCTCGCGCTCGAGTGAGCGCACGCCGGCTTCACGCGTATAGCGGCGAATGATCTCGAGCAGCGCGCTGTCCTCGACCACCCACTCGCCCTCTTCCAGGCCGTGCGCCTGGCGTTGTTCGGTGAGCAGATGGCGCTTGGCGATCTCGACCTTCTCGTCCTCCGTGTAGCCCGCGAGCCGGATGATCTCCATACGGTCCATGAGCGCCGGCGGAATATTGAGCGTGTTTGCCGTGGTGACGAACATCACGTTCGAGAGATCGTAGTCGACCTCGAGATAGTGATCGTTGAAGGTCGCGTTCTGCTCCGGATCCAAGACCTCGAGCAGGGCCGCCGCGGGATCGCCACGGAAGTCTTGACCCATCTTGTCGATCTCGTCGAGCAGGAACAGCGGATTGGTCCGCTTCGCCTTCTTCATCGACTGGATCACCTTGCCCGGCATGGAGCCGATGTAGGTGCGCCGGTGACCACGAATCTCCGCTTCGTCGCGCACGCCGCCGAGGCTCATGCGCACGAACTCGCGGCCCGTGGCATTGGCGATCGACTTGCCGAGCGAGGTCTTGCCCACGCCGGGCGGTCCGACGAGGCACAGGATCGGCCCCTTGAGCTTGTTGGTGCGGGCCTGCACCGCGAGATACTCGAGGATGCGCTCCTTGACCTTCTCGAGGCCGTAGTGCTCGGCATCGAGCACCAGCTGCGCCTCCTCGAGGTCCTTCTTGACCTTGCCCTTGATGCCCCACGGGATCGAGAGCAGCCAGTCGAGATAGTTGCGCACCACCGTCGCTTCGGCCGACATCGGACTCATCTGCTTGAGCTTCTTGAGCTCCGCAGTGGCCTTGTCCTTGGCCTCCTTCGACAGCTTGGTGTTGTCGATCTTCTCCTCGAACTCGGCGATGTCGTCGCGCTCTTCGGTGTCGCCGAGCTCCTTCTGAATGGCCTTCATCTGCTCATTCAGATAATACTCGCGCTGCGTCTTCTCCATCTGCCGCTTCACGCGCGAACGGATCTTGCGCTCCACCTGCAGCACGGAGATCTCGCTCTCCATGAGCGTATAGACCTTTTCCAGGCGATCGGAGACGATCGTCGTCTCAAGCACGTCCTGCTTGTCCGCGATCTTGACGGCAAGATGCGAGGCAATGGTGTCGGCGAGCTTCGAATAGTCCTCGATCTGCGCCACGGTGCCGAGCACTTCGGGCGAGATCTTCTTGTTGAGCTTGACGTAATTCTCGAACTGCGAGACCGCCGAGCGCGCAAGCGCCTCTATTTCCGTCTTGGTGCCGATCGTCTCGCTGATGCGCTCGACCTCGGCTTCGAAATAGTTCGCGTTCTCGGTATAGCGCAGCACCTTCGCGCGCGCGGTACCCTCGACGAGCACCTTGACCGTGCCGTCGGGCAGCTTCAGGAGCTGCAGCACCGATGCCAGCGTACCGACCTGATAGATCGCGTCCGTCGCCGGATCGTCGTCGCCCGCGTTTTTCTGCGCGGCAAGCAGGATGTGCTTGTCGGCGCGCATCACTTCCTCGAGCGCATTGATCGACTTCTCGCGCCCGACGAACAGCGGCACGATCATGTAGGGGAACACGACGATGTCGCGCAGCGGGAGAACCGGAAAGTGGTCCTTGCTGCCCGTCTTGTCCTTCGCCTGCTTCTCTTCGCTCATCGTCGTCACCCGTTCAACTTTGTGCCGCGCTGCCGGACCCGCTTCAGTCGCGCATGCCGGTTCTGCCGCATGCGAAGACTACCTTAGCCCCGGGGAGCCGCTTCATTATGGCCGAATCCCGAAAACCCACGCTGCATCTTTCGTTGGGAAGCCCGAAGGCCGCAATCGTTAGAAGGAAGCGTCGTTGAGGAAAGATGGGGATCGCCCCCAATCTTATCAATAACGGGCCCTCGCCGCCGCCAAGTGCCGCAGGCCGCTCCCGAGGCCTGCGGATTATCCAGGGAATGCCGGCACGCCTTACGAGGCGGTCGAGCCCTTTTCCTCGGCCCGGTCGGAGTAGATCCGGAGCGGACGCGCTCCGCCTTCCACGACCTCCGGCCCGATGACCACCTCCTCGACGCCCTTGAGCGCCGGCAGGTCGAACATCGTATCGAGCAGAATGCCCTCCATGATCGAACGCAGGCCGCGGGCACCCGTTTTGCGCTCGATCGCCTTGCGGGAAATCGCCTTGAGCGCGTCCTGGGTGAGCGTGAGCTTCACGTCCTCCATCTCGAACAGCCGCTGGTACTGCTTTACCAACGCGTTCTTGGGCTCGGACAGGATCTGCACCAGCGCCGCCTCGTCGAGATCCTCGAGCGTGGCGATCACGGGCAGACGCCCGATGAACTCCGGGATAAGGCCGAACTTCAGGAGATCCTCGGGCTCGACCTCGCGCAGCACCTCGCCGGTGCGACGCTCGTCAGGACCCAGCACTTTCGCGCCGAAGCCGATCGACGTGCCCTTGCCGCGCCGCGCGATGATCTTCTCGAGACCAGCGAACGCACCGCCGCAGATGAAGAGGATGTTGGAGGTGTCGACCTGCAGGAACTCCTGCTGCGGATGCTTGCGGCCGCCCTGCGGCGGCACGGAGGCAACCGTGCCTTCCATGATCTTGAGCAGGGCCTGCTGCACGCCTTCGCCCGACACATCGCGCGTGATGGACGGGTTGTCCGACTTGCGGCTGATCTTGTCGATCTCGTCGATGTACACGATGCCGCGCTGTGCGCGCTCGACGTTGTAGTCGGCGTTCTGCAGCAGCTTCAGAATGATGTTCTCGACATCCTCGCCGACGTAGCCGGCCTCGGTGAGCGTCGTCGCATCCGCCATCGTGAACGGCACGTCGAGAATGCGCGCAAGCGTCTGCGCGAGCAGCGTCTTGCCGCAACCCGTGGGTCCGACCAGGAGGATGTTCGACTTGGCGAGTTCGACGTCGTTGTTCTTCGCCGCGTGGTTGAGGCGCTTGTAGTGATTGTGGACGGCGACCGAGAGCACGCGCTTGGCGTGAAACTGGCCGATCACATAGGAATCGAGAACCGTGCAGATTTCCTGCGGCGTCGGCACGCCGTCGCGCGATTTGACGAGCGTGTTTTTGTTCTCTTCGCGGATGATGTCCATGCAGAGCTCGACGCATTCATCGCAGATGAACACGGTCGGGCCCGCGATCAGCTTCCTGACCTCGTGCTGGCTTTTTCCGCAGAAAGAGCAGTAAAGAGTGTTCTTTTCCTGAGCCATTCTGTTCTCTCACCCGCAGTCAGGGAGCACGTCCGGATAGTCTGGACTACTGGCCCGACCCGGGCCTTTCGGGAGCTAGTACGGCAAAGCCCGCCGCAAGGTACGACACCGTCAAACCCGATCTCAGCACGCTAGCGTCGCCGAGATCAAGATTCGATTAAGGCCTTTCCCGCCCCGACCGAACCTTCGGACCTGATTACCACACTGTTGACAGCCGGAAGTTGTTTGGCTGAAGGCAGTTAAGCCTGCGACTTTAGCACCCCGGCCTTGCGCGGGGCCAGAGACGGCCACAGGGCCGCAATTGGCCGAGGCACCCCTCGCGGGGACCATACAACGGACTTTGGTCGGGGGTCGGTGACACGGCGGTGGGGCACACCGCCGCATCTGGCCTCAAACCTCGGGTCAGGCCGGCTTGGTTTCCATCGAAAGCCGGGGATCCGCGTCTTCGCGCTGGCTAAGCACCCGGTCGATAAGGCCAAAATCCTTGGCCTGATCGGCTGTCATGAAATAATCGCGGTCGAGCGTCTTCTCGATCATCTCGTACGCCTGGCCGGTATGCTTGACGTAAACCTCGTTCAGTCGACGCTTCATCTTGATGATGTCTTCGGCATGCCGCTCGATATCCGATGCCTGCCCGGAGAAACCGCCCGAAGGCTGATGCACCATGATGCGAGCGTTCGGCAAGGCGTAGCGCATGTCCTTGTGCCCGGCGCAGAGCAGGAGCGAGCCCATGGAGGCCGCCTGCCCGATGCAGAGCGTCGCAATCGGCGGCTTCACGAACTGCATGGTGTCGTAGATCGCCATGCCAGCCGTCACCACGCCGCCGGGCGAGTTGATGTACATCGAGATCTCTTTCTTCGGGTTCTCCGCCTCGAGAAAGAGTAGCTGCATGCAGATCGACGCCGCCATGTGGTCCTCGACCGGGCCCGTCACGAAGATGATGCGCTCCTTCAAAAGCCGCGACGGCAGATCGTAGCCGCGCTCGCCGCGAGCGGTCTGCTCGACGACCATGGGCCAGAAGGAACCGGTGATTGTGGCGACGGGATCGCGCATGGGGTCTTTGCTCCTCAGGGTGCTTCCGAAACCGCGAGCCCCCGGTGAAGGCAAGCCCGCATTCCGACAAGAAGCACGATCAACCAAACAATTAGGCCTTGCTCCTGCTTCGAGCCAAGGCCTCGCACGCCCGAATCGCTCGGGCAGGTCGAGACATCAGATCAGCATAGCGGCACGCGACTTCAAGCCCCCCGTTGAGGAGAACCTTCCCGGGCACGCGCAATCACGCCCGGGGCAAACGGAATGCTCAACGCCACACCGAAAAAGGCGATGGAAGCCTTAGGCTTCCGTCACCTTCTCGAGGCTGTCGATCAGCTCCTGGCGCGAAACCTTCTTCTCGGCTGGCTTGGCGAGCTCGAGCACGAAATCGATCACCTTGTCCTCGAAGATCGGCGCGCGCAGCTCCTGCAGGGCACCGGGCGTCTTCTCGAAATATTCGTAGACGTTCTTCTCCTGCCCGGGGAAGCGCCGCGCGTGCTCCATGAGGGCGCGCCGCATCTCGTCCTGCGTCACCTCGATCTTGTTCTTGTCGCCGATCTCGCCGACGACCAGCCCCAGCCGCACGCGGCGCTCGGCGATCTTGCGGTACTCCGCGCGCGCCTCGTCCTCGGTCTTGCCTTCGTCCGCGAACGTCTTGCCCTCGCGGGTAAGCCCTTCGGTCACCTGACGCCAGATGGCCTCGAACTCGCGCTCGACGAGCGTCGGCGGCAGCTCGAACGAATGCGAGGACTCGAGCGCATCGAGAAGCTCGCGCTTGAGCTTCATGCGCGAGGCTTGCTCCAGCTCGCGCTTGATCTGCACCGACACCAGCTCTTTCAGGTTGTCGAGCCCTTCCGCGCCGAGCGACTTGGCGAACTCCTCGTTGATTTCGGCTTTGACCGGCTTCTCGACCTCTTTGACCGAGATCGCGAACACCGCGTCCTTGCCGGCCAGCTCGGCAACCGGATACTCGGCCGGGAAGGTCGCCTTCACGTCGCGGCTCTCGCCCTTCTTGGCGCCCTTGATGCCTTCCTCGAAGCCGGGAATGAAGCCGGCGTTCCCGATCACGAGCTGCAGGTTCTCGCCCGAGCCGCGCTCGAATTCGACGCCGTCGATGGTGCCCTTGAAGTCGATGGTGACGCGGTCGCCTTCCGAAGCCTCGCGGCCGTCCTCGGCGGCAAACGATTGGTTGCGCTCGGCGAGTTCCTCGAGCGCCTTGTTGAGCTGCTCGTCTTCCACGTCGGCCACCAGCCGCTCGAGCTTGAGCGTCTTGAAGTCGGTCAGCGTCACGTCGGGCAGCACCTCGAAGCTCATCTCGTAGGCGAGGTCGGCCTGACCGGCGACCACGTTCTCGATCTCGGACGCTCCGTCGGCGAGCGCGATGTCCGGCATCATGGCCGGCCGCTCCTTGCGATCGACGATGGCCTTGTTCGACGTCTCGCGGATCGCCTCCTGCAGCACATCGTTCATGACCGAGCGGCCATACACCTTCTTGATGTGCGCAAGCGGCACCTTGCCTTTGCGGAAGCCCTTGAGCTGCACCTGATCCTTGATCTTGTCGAGGTGCGCTGTGAAGCGCTCGCCGAGCTCGTCCGCTCCAACCACGACCTTGAGCTTGCGCTTGAGGCCTTCCGAACTCGTTTCCGTAACCTGCATGACGTGCCGCCTTCGCTCGATCTCTTGATGTCCACCACCCCGTGGAGGGGCGAAATTCGTTGGCCGGTCCCTGGTGCGGGCGGAGGGACTCGAACCCCCACGACTTGCGCCACTGGAACCTAAATCCAGCGCGTCTACCAATTCCGCCACGCCCGCGATCAGGGACACAGTACGTCGGCCGTGCGCCGGGAACCTCGCGCCCCAGCCCGGATGGACCAGCAAAATCAGGGAAGCCGGCCCCGTTCGGAGCCGGACCGCGCCAGGATGGGCACATATACTCGGGGGGCTGCCCCGAGATCAATCGCCAATGTTCTTAACGAACGCGCCCATATCGAAAGAACCCGCCCACCCGTAGGGATTTTGGCCAATCGCCCTATTCGGCGGCGTGCGTTCCCGCCTCGTCCGTTCCCGCGGCCGGCGTCCGCCGCCCCGCGAACGCGCTCGTCAGCACATAGAACACCGGGGTGAAAATCAGGCCGAACAGCGTCACGCCGAGCATGCCCGAGAACACGGCCGTACCGAGCGACTGGCGCATCTCGGCGCCGGCTCCCGTCGCCAGCACCAGCGGCACCACGCCGAGAATAAAGGCCAGCGACGTCATGAGGATGGGACGCAGACGCGTGCGCGCCGCGCTCACCGCAGCATCGAAGCGGCTCATGCCCGCCTCCTCCGCCTGCTTGGCGAACTCGACGATCAGGATCGCGTTCTTGGCGGCGAGGCCCACCAGCACCACGAGCCCGATCTCGACCAGAATGTTGCGGTCCAAGCCCTGCAGGTTCACGCCCAGCATCGCCGCCAGGATACACATCGGCACGATCAGAATGACGGCCAGCGGCAGCAGCCAGCTCTCGTAGAGGGCCGCGAGCACCAGGAACACGAACACCACCGCGAGCCCGAACGCGATCACCGCCGTGTTCCCCGCCAGCTTCTCCTGCAGCGCGATCTCCGTCCATTCGAAGCCGAAGCCCGACGGCAGCGCCGTATCGACGATGTGCTCGATGGCGGTGATGCCTTGCCCCGACGAGTAGCCGCGCGCGAGGCCCACCTGCACCTCTGCTGCCGGGAACAGGTTGTAGCGCGGCACGCGATAGGGACCGGTGGTGTCGGAGAACGTCGCCACCGAGCCGAGCGGAACCATGTCCCCGGAATCGCTGCGTGTCTTGAGGTTCGCAACGTCCCGGAGCGTCACGCGGAACGGATTGTCGGCCTGCGCGGTCACGCGGTACGTGCGACCCAGAATGTTGAAATCGTTGACGAACGCCGAGCCCATATAAACCGAGAGCGCATCGAACACGCGCCCGATCGGCACCCCGAGCTGCTCGGCCTTGGTACGGTCGATATCCGCCCAGATCTGCGGCGTGCGCGTGTTGAAGAGCGTAAATGGCTGCACGATACCGGGAACCTGCCCGGCCCCGCCCGCGACCGTCCACGCCGCGCCTTCGAGCGCCGGATACCCGCGCCCCGCCCGGTCCTGCACATAGCCCTTGAGGCCGCCGCCCGTACCGATGCCGGGCACCGAGGGCGGCTCGAGCACGAACGCGAACGCCTCCTTGATGGACGCCATCTGCCCGCGCAGGTCGCCGAGGATCTGATCCTTCGTCAGACCTTCCTTGAGGCGATCCTCGAAGCTCTTGAGCCGCACGAAGATCACGGCCGTGTTCGGCGCGTTGGTGAAGGTTGCGCCGTCGAAGCCCGCGAACGCCACCGCATCCGACACGCCCGGCCGCTTGATCATGAGGTCGGACGCCCGCCGCACCACCGCATCCGTGCGATCGAGCGTCGAGCCCGGCGGCAGCTGAAACACGGCGATGAAATAGGTGCGGTCGAGCGAAGGGATCAGGCCCGTCGGCGTCTTGGCCAGCCGGTCGTAGGTGAGGAACAGAAGTCCGCCGTAAATCAGCAGCAGCAGCAGCGGCAAGCGGATCAGCCGGCTCGTGATGCCGGCGTAGCCGTGCGAAAGCCCGTCGAAGGCCGCGTTGAAGCCGCGGAAAAACAGCCGCAGCGGCGCTCCCAGAATGCGCGATATCAGCGATCGCTTCTCATCATGATGGGCATGGGGCTTCAGAAGCAATGCCGCGAGGGCCGGCGAAAGCGTCAGCGACACGAAGCAGGAGATCGCCGTCGAGGCGGCGATGGTAATGGCGAATTGCTTGTAGAACGTTCCCTGCAATCCCGAGATGAATGCCGTCGGCACGAACACCGCGATCAATGTCGCCGTGATGGCCACCAGCGCGCCGCCGACCTCGTCCATGGTCTGGTGAGCGGCCTCCTTGGGCGAGAAGCCTTCCGAGAGTTTTCGCTCGACGTTCTCCACCACCACGATGGCGTCGTCCACGACGATGCCGATGGCGAGCACCAGGCCGAACAGCGAAAGCGTGTTGAACGAGATCCCGAGCGCGCCCATGACGATGAATGCGCCGACGAGCGACACCGGAATGGCGATGATCGGGATCACGGCCGCGCGCCACGTCTGCAGGAACAGCACGACGACGAGCACGACCAGAATCAACGCCTCGACGAACGTGCTGACCACGGCATCGATCGAATAGCGGATGAAATCCGTCGGGTTGTAGACGATGGTGTAGGCGAGCCCTGGCGGAAAATCTTTGGCCAGCACCTCCATCTCGGCCTTGACCGCCGCAGCCGTCGCCAGCGCATTGGAGCCCGGCCGCTGGAACAGCACCACCGCCGTCGCCACCTTGTTCGAAAGGTAGGCGTTGACCGTGTAATCCTGCGAGCCGAGTTCGACGCGTGCGATATCGCGGACACGCACCACCTCGCCCGTGGCCTCGGCCCTGACGACGATGTTCTCGAACTCCTCCGTCGTGGTCAGGCGCCCGAGGGTATGCACGGAGAGCGTAAAGCCGCCCGGCGACGAGGCCGGCGGCTGATTGATGGACCCGGCGGCAACCTGAAGGTTCGCGGCCCGGAGCGCGGCCACCACCTCGCCCGCGGTCAGGTTGCGGGAGGCAACCTTCTCGGGGTCGAGCCAGATGCGCATCGAATAGTCGCGAGCACCGAACACGCGTGAATCGCCGATGCCGTCGATGCGCGCCAGCCGGTCCCGGATGTAGAGGGTCGCATAGTTCGAGATGTACTGCTGGTCGCGCGTGCCGTCGGGCGAGATCATGTGCACGACCATCATCAGGTCGGGCGACGCCTTGAGCACGGTGAGGCCGAGACGGCGAACGTCCTCGGGCAGCCGGGGCTCGGCGATCGAGACGCGGTTCTGCACCAGCACCTGCGCCTGGTCGATGTTGGTGCCGGGCTTGAACACCACGCTGATCGACAACCGCCCGTCGCCCGTCGACTGCGAGACGATATAGAGCATGTTGTCGACGCCGTTCACCTCCTGCTCGATCGGCGCCGCGACTGTCTCCGCGATCACCGCCGCGGAGGCGCCCGGATAGGTGGCCGTGATGTTGACGGTCGGCGGAGCGATTTCGGGATACTCCGCGATCGGCAGGGCGATGCCCGCGATCACGCCCACGATGGTCAGGATCACCGAAAGCACGGTGGCGAAGATCGGCCGGTCGATGAAGAAATGTGAGAAGCGCATGGGACTCTTCCGCGGGCCTCGGCCCTATTGAACCGTTTCGACCGCCGTGATCAGGGTGCCGTGGGTTTGATCTCGCCCGGCTGGGTAACCACCTTGGCCCCTGCCCTCACCATCGGATTGGCGAGGCCGTCCAGCACGATCTTGTCGCTCGCCTGAAGCCCGCTCTTGACCACTCTCAGCCCCTCGTAGATCGGGCCCAGCGTCACGGCCGCAGCCTTGACGACACCGTCGTCGCCCACCACGAACACGATCTTCTTCATCTGATCCGCGACGATCGCGCTGTCGGGAATGAGCAACGCATCCACCTCGCCGCCGAACAGCCTGAGGCGCGCGAAAATACCGGGCGCGAACAGCTGATCCTTGTTTTCGAGAATGGCGCGCCCGCGCATCGTGCCCGAGCGCGGATTGAACTGGTTGTCGACGAAGTCCATCTTGCCCTCGTGCACCCAATCGGCTTCGTCCGCGAGCCGCACGAGCACGGGATTCGAGCTGTCGCGCGACGACGCCCGTTGTCCCGACGAGGCGAGCCGCTGATAGCGCAGGTAGTCGGCTTCCGATGCGTCGAACAGGAAATGGATGGGATCGAGCGATACGATCGTCGTGAGCAGCGTCGTCCCCTGCGCCCCGCCGATCACCAAGTTGCCGGTATCGACCTTGCGATCCGAGATCCGCCCCGAGATCGGCGCCTTCACGACCGTCCATTCGAGATTGAGTTCGGCGCTCTTGAGGTTGGCCTCGGCGACCTGGAGCTGCGCCTCCGTAACATTGAGATTGGCGCTGCGTTGCGTAAAGTCGCGCTCCGTGACCGCGCCGGATCGCACCAGCGGCGCAGCGCGCTCTACTTCGCTCATGGCGAGCGCCACCTGAGCCCTCGCACGCGCGATTTCGGCTCGCGAGCTTTCGGCCGCGATCTCGAACGGCCGCGGATCGATTGTGAACAGCGGATCGCCCGCCTTGACGATCTGGCCGTCCTTGAAATGCACTTTGTCGACGAAGCCCGAGACGCGAGGCCGCACCTCAACCGTTTCCACTGCCTCGAAACGGCCCGAGTATTCGTCCCACGTACTGATGCGCTTGGCGATGGGCTGCGCGACCGTGACGGACGGCGAAGGCGGCCCCTGTGCAAAAAGAGGCGCTGCGGATGGAGCCTGCATCGCCGCGAGCAGCAAAAGCGTAACGGCCACGCCAAAGTAACGCGTCATGGAACCCCTCATTGCCATTCGCCCCGCCCCGCCCCAGATCTGACTGGGATCCTTACGGCCATAACCTATAGCCGGATCTCCCCATCCATGCCCAGAGCATTACGCAGTGCAACACGCGGACAGGGGGCGGCCGCCGGATGCTGGCCAGACACACCGTTCTGCGCTAGGGGACACATCGGAAGCACCGTAGTCGACCGATGAAAGCAAGATCGTGACAGGCTCGAACCTAGATCGCCGCCAGATCCTGGCAGGAGCAGCCGCTGCCGGCTTCGCGACCACGATAGGCGGCATTTCGAATGCCGATGCCGGAACATCCGGGAGCGGATCGAATGCACGTGCCGCCCCGGCAGGCGCCGCGTTGGGTACTTCCGAGCCCTTTTCCTTCGACATCCTCTCCGAGCGCGCCGCAGCGAATGCGCACGTTCCCTGGCAGCCGACTCCGCCGGTTGCGGCCAGCATCTTGGACCGCATCGACTACGATGCTTATCAGGAGATCCGCTTTCGTCCCGAGATGAGCCTGATGCTCGGAGACGGTCGCGCACTCCCGGTGCAACTCTTTCACCTCGGCAAATTCTCCCGCGATGCCGTCAAAATACATCTGATCAAAGACGATACCGCGCAGGAAGTTCTCTACAATGCCAGCCTCTTCGACACGCCGGCCGGCCATCCCGCGCGCGAGCTTCCCGAAGGCATTGGCTTTGCCGGTTTCCGCGTCATGGCGCCCGACCTCAAGACGGATTGGCTGGCCTTCCTCGGCGCCTCCTATTTCCGAGCCTCTGGCCCTTACAATCAGTACGGCCTGTCCGCGCGCGGCCTTGCCATCGATACCGGTGCGCCGACGCCCGAGGAGTTTCCTCGCTTCACCGAGTTCTGGCTTTCGAGCACGCCCAAAGGCGACTCCGTCGTCATCTACGCCTACCTCGACAGCCAGAGCGTCACCGGCGCCTACCGCATCACCGCCCAGCGCTCGGTCGGCACCAACAACGTGGCGCGCATCGACATGGACATCGAGGCGCGGCTCTACGCCCGCCGCGACATCGGCCGCCTCGGCATCGCACCATTTTCGAGCATGTACTGGTACGGCGAGACGAGCCGCCGCCAGATCGTCGACTGGCGCCCCGAGATTCACGACTCCGACGGCCTCGCCATCTGGACCGGCGCCGGAGAGCGCATCTGGCGCCCGCTGAACAACCCGCCGCGCGTCATGGGCAACGCCTTCCTCGACAACAACATCCGTGGCTTTGGCCTGCTCCAGCGCGACCGCGATTTCGTGCACTATCTCGACGACAGCGTTTTCTACGAGCGTCGCGCCTCGGTCTGGGTCGAGCCCATCGCCCCCTTCGGGGAAGGCGAGCTGCATCTCCTCGAGATCCCGACCGACGATGAGATCCACGACAACATCGCCGCCTACTGGTGCCCGAATGGCCCGTTCAGGGCCGGCGAAACCCGCACCTACCGCTATCGCCTGCGCTGGCTGGACGACATTCCGTTTCCCGCTGCGCTCGCGAAAGCCACCGCCACCTGGACCGGCATCGGCGGCCGGCCAGGACACAAACGGCCCGAGGGCGTCCGCAAGTTCGTCATCGACTTCCAAGGCAAGGTGCTGAAAGACCTCGGCCGCGACGATGGCGTCGAGATCGTCGTCAGCCCGTCGCGAGGGGTTTTGAGCAACGCCTATTGCCATCCCGTGGTCGATCAGCGCGAGCGCTGGCGCGCGTTGTTCGATCTCGAGGCCACCGGCGAGAATCCCGTCGACATCCGCATGTTCCTGCGCAAAGGCGACCGCGCACTGACGGAGACCTGGGTTTTCCAGTACTTCCCCGACGCCTGAAGCGTGCCGGCAAAGCGCCTTCTATCGCCGCCTCTCCGAGAACAACGGACACGTCAGCGTCTTCTGCAGCGCAGCGATCAGCTCGTCCTTGTCGTGCGCCGTGATGGAGAGGCCGCCCGTCTCCTCGGCCATGCAGGACGAGCCGGTTCCCGCCTGCAGCCAGGTGGAGCCCGCCACCTTGAATCCAACCACATGGATGGTGAGATCACGCGCCTGCGCACGCAGCTCGCGCGCCATCCGGCACGGATCGCCGCCGCACGTTTCCTCGCCGTCCGTCAGCAGCACCACCACCGCCGGCTCGTTGCGATAGTGAAGCTCCTCGGCCGCACCTCGCACGGCGGCCGTCAGCGGCGTTTGCCCGCCCGGCACGACGGCATCGACCTCGCCCAGGATCGTGGTGGCGCTATTCGGACCCGGCTTGAGACGCAACTGGATGTTGCTGCAGCCGTAAGCTGATCCGGGACCGTAGACCATGAGACCCAGATGCCTGCGCGGTGTGACGGCCGGCAGAACCGCGGCCAGCGCCTCGCGCACGGTCGCAATATGGGGGCGCACGGCATTCATGTCGGTTCCGGCCATGGATCCCGAAGCGTCGAACACCAGCATCGCGTCGTCGATGCAGGTGCCTTTCTCCTGCGCCAACGCCGGCTCGGCGGCAGAACCGAGAACACCGAGCAGCGCGAGTGTTGGAATAAGGCTCCGCAAGCAGGTGCTCCCTTCCCTATCCGCAATCGATCCACGCCGGGCTGACGCAGGCAGCAGCCCCGACGATACACGATCACCGATGGGAGGACACCTCGACCCTGCTTACTTTGCGGGTCCCGTCTCGACGGGCGTTCCGAGGCTCTCCTGGCCCCACTCGGCCCACGAACCGTCGTACACGGCCGCGTTGGTCTGGCCGATGACGCTCAAGGCCAGCGACAGCATCGACGCCGTAACGCCCGAGCCGCACGTGGTGACGACCGGCTTCTGCGGATCGATCCCCACATCCCGGAAGATCTGCTCGAGCTCTGCCTTGGATTTCAGCGTGCCGTCCTTGTTGAGGATGGTGCCCGACGGCACGTTCTTGGCCCCCGGAATGTGTCCCGAGCGCAGGCCCGGGCGGGGCTCCGCCTCCGTACCCTCGAAGCGTCCCTTCGGACGCGCGTCCACGATCTGCGTGTCGCCGCTGGCGACGTAGCTCTTCATGTCGTCGAGGTCGCGCACCAGCGAGTTGTTGAGCAGCGGCGTGAAATGACGCGCCGTGCGGGTGATCGGCGGCATGTCCTCAAGCGGACGCCCCTCGGCCTTCCATTTCCTCAAGCCGCCGTTCAGCACGGCAACGTCCTGGTGCCCCATGGCCCGGAACGTCCACCAGACGCGGGCCGCCGAGAACAGACCGTAGGTGTCGTAGACCACGATGCGCATGCCATCGCCCACGCCCATTTTCTTCATGCGCGAGGCGAACTTGGGCGTCGGAGGCAGCATGTGAGGCAGAGGCGACTTCTCATCGACAAGATCGTCGATATCGAAGAACAGCGCACCCGGAATGTGCTCGGCCAGGTACTCCGCCTTCGCATCGCGCCCCGAGTTCGGCAGATGCCAGGAGCCGTCGAGCACGATCAGATCGGGCGCGTCCAGATGCGCTTGCAGCCAGTCCGTCTCGACAATCCAGTTCTTGGCGCTCTCCGGCACGAAACCCTCCTTGTGGTCCTCAAGCCGCCCGCAGGGTCGTCCTCAGCCGCGAAACCTTGGCCGAGGACACGAACCCGAAACCGACGGGATGTCATGGCATTGGGTCGACCATATCATCGTCCTGCCCAAGCCGTGCGTCGGCGCACCCTAATCGCGGCATGCCACGGCCGCAAGTAGCAGCCGGTCCGCGTTCCACGCCCGCCGGCCAACGCACCGGGATTGAAGTCGGCAACCCTTACGTAAAAGTAACCGCCGGCGGCCCTCATGTGAGCCTTGAGCCCCTTGGGCAGGCACGCCGTCACGGCCACGTAATTCTGATCGCCAAATGTCGATGGAGAGCAGCCATGCTGAAGCTCGATCACACGTGGAAAGCAGGATGTAGAGCCGTGACCGTGACACTGAGCCTGATCGTGCTCAGTGCCGGCGCATGCGCCCATGGTGCCGGTGGGAGCGGCGGCGGCCACGCCCGCGGGATCGCCGCCCCCCACGTCCAACCGTCCGGCAGCACAATTTCCACGCCGCTGGCACTGGACCCCAAAGCCGCAAGCACCCCGTCCTCGCGCCGGAGCGGATCAGCGGCGTCCGCACCCTCGGATACGACGAGCCAGACCGCCGCACCGACCGAGCCGCCCAATTTCGCCACCCAGTGCGAAGGCGAGGTATCGGCCAACTGTGAGGCCATGGCCGAATCCCGGTTTTCCGCCACGGGCGGCGATCCGGCCCCGGTCTCGATCCCCCCGACGCCGACCACCATCCCGCCAACACCCGCAGCGCCCGCCATCGCCGAGCCGCAGGCGAGCGACACGCAGAGCCTCGAGCAGAGCGGCGGCAGCAGCGGCGTCGTCATCACCGAAGGCGGCGGCCCGACGCTTGCCGACTGCATGGCCCTCTGGGACCCGGCCGTGCATATGACGAAAGCCCTCTGGAAAGACGTCTGCAAGCGCACCATGAATGGCATCAACGAGCCCCATGTCGCGCTCGAATCCATCGACCCCGGCTATGCCGCAAGCCGGTCGAAGCCCGCACGCAACGCGGCGCGCCCGTGAGCCAAGCTGGAGGACGGACAGCCGTTGGCCTCCAGGGCGGCGTACACTCCGAGGAGGCCCCAATGCCGCCAATCACGCAACCGTCAGCAAGACACCTGCTCACCGCTGCCGTGCTCTCACTCGTCGCACCGGCCCCGATCCAAGCTGCCGATCAAAAATCCGAGCCCGAGGAGCAGATCTCCATCGAAGATCTCCTGAAATCGGGCTGGCAGGTGGCGGGCTTCACCAGCACCTTCGACAATCGCTCGGCCATGATCCTCTTCCGCCATCCAACGGAAACCACGCTCGTGCAGTGCCTGACGGGTTACGACGTCACCCGCACGCCGCGCACGTATACCAACTGCTATCGCCTCCGCTGACGGCCTGGCGTCAGTTCATGTCCCAGCCAAGGCGGTCAATTGCCGTAGAGCGAACCGAAGGCTTGCCGCCACGAAAAGCGTCGCACCTGGAACTTCGGCACGCGCCGCCCGTTCGTTCGCAAAGCAACGGAGCCGATCGATGCCGACCCCCAAAGAGCTCGAAGAAAAATTCTGGCAGGCCCTCAAATCAGACATGACGATGATGCTGGGCCTCGACGGCATCGATGCCGCGAACCCGCGCCCGATGACGGCACTACTGGAAGGTGAGCATCCTCCGATTTGGTTCTTCACCGCCAAGGACAGCGAGATCGTGCAGACGTTTGGGAGAGGGCAGCGCGCCATCGCGACATTCACCTCCAAGGATCACCAGCTGTTCGCTGCCGTACACGGAGGCCTTGTCCTCGACAACGACCGCGCCGTCATCGACCGTCTTTGGAATCCGTTCATTGCCGCCTGGTTCGAAGGCGGAAAGGACGATCCGAAACTGGCGCTGCTGCGCTTCGACGCCGAGCGCGCGCAGATCTGGGAGAACGCCACCAGCCTCTACGCCGGAATTAAGCTCTTGCTCGGCGCCGACCCGAAGCAGGAGTACAAAGACAAGGTCGCCGACATCCCGCTCCGCTGAGCATTCCTGTCTAGGGACTGTCCGGAGAGGGAGTGACGTGCGATTGCTCCGACAGCGCCGGATCCGCCTGCGGCGGCAGTTTGTTGACGGGCCGCGTCAATAGAGCGGCAACAAGCCAGATCACGACCACGGCCGCAACCACTCCGAGAGCGCGCACACCGTAATTCGGGCCTGCGTCCTCAGCCATTGGCCTCTGATTGCGGGATCCCCTCAAGCGGGTATCGGTGTCGTCGCTATAAGCCATTCTCGGCACCTCCTACCTGTTTCCTGTTTGCAGGAAACCCCCTAGGACGGAGCCGGTTCCCCCCGACGCGGACGCGCGGGCAGGCGATGCAGGAGGACCGAGGAAAAGGTGGCGCCCGATATCCGGCGGGTCGCAGCGAATGAAGCCCCGCGATAGCCGATTGCTGGCAACTCAAACTGCTCAACCCTGTATGGGCTGGAAATGGGTGGTGAGCCGGGAGGGAATCGAACCCTCGACCCCATGATTAAAAGTCACGTGCTCTACCTCTGAGCTACCGGCCCCGACCCGTGCCGCGGCCAGAAAGGCTGCCGGCATCGTTTCAAGAGAGCGCTTTCTAGGGGGCGGGACACGCCCGGTCAAGAAAAGCCGCAGCCCAAGGGCGGAGATGTCACGGGAGAGCCGCACTTTTTGTGGCCATGTGTGCCGTCCGGAAAAATGCCGCGTCGCTTTCGAACCGCCATCGGGTATGAGGGGCGCACAAAAACAGCCGACCGATATGAACCGCCCGCACCCTGCCCCCTCGACCGAGACCGCACGTCACCGGCTCCAGGCCATCGGCCTCATGCTGATGGCGGTTGCGCTCTTTTCGGGGCTCGATACGGCCGCCAAGTATCTCGTCACCCGCGAGGGCCTCAGCGTCGCACAGGTGGTCTGGGTCCGATTTGTCGGTCAGTTCGTCCTGCTGCTGATGCTGGTGCCGGCCTTCGGCATCATGAGTGCCAAGGCACTCTTCACCTCCAATCGGCTGGGACTGCAGCTTGTCCGCTCGGTCCTCATGGTCGGCACCACGGCCTTCAACTTCCTGGCGCTCCAGCACCTGCGCCTGGATCAGACCATCACCATCGTCTTCCTCGCGCCCCTCGTGGTCGCGTTGCTCGCCGGGCCGCTGCTCGGCGAATGGGTCGGGTGGCGGCGCATCGTCGCCGTCATGGTCGGCTTTTGCGGCGTGCTCATAGCCGTGCGGCCTGGCCTCGGCGCCGTACATCCTGCCGTGCTCTATGCCTTCGCCGCCATGATCGTCTACGCGCTCTTCATGCTGCTCACGCGCTACATGGCGCATTTCGATCCGCCGCTGGTCACGCTCTTTTTCTCGATGTTCGTCGGCACCTTCTGCGGCGCCCCGCTCGCGCTCCTGGATTGGCACACGCCGCCGGATGCGCTGTCCTGGGTCCTGCTCTGCTCGCTCGGCATTCTCGGTGGCACCGGCCATTGGCTGTTCCTGCACGCCTATCGCTTGGCACCCGCCTCCACCATTGCGCCGTTTCTCTACATGCAGATCCTGACCATGGTGGCATTCGGATTCGCCGTGTTCGGCGACCTGCCCGATGTCTGGACACTCGCCGGCGCCGCGATCATTGTCGCCTCCGGCGTCTACCTCGTGCAACGCGAGCGCAGCCTCGCCCGCGAGGTGGCCGACGCCACCGCTCTCTCCTGAAATAAAAAGCGCAGCACACTACCCCTCTCGGGGAGAGGGTCAGGGTGAAGGGGAGGAGGCGTCGCGCGCCGCCTTGCCCGCAATCCGCGCTTTCGTCTCGGCGGCCCAGGCGTCGAAACGGCCCTGTTCGATCGCCGCACGCATGGCGGCCATCAGATCCTGATAGAATACCGTGTTGACCCACGACAGGATCATGGCGCCGAGGTACTCGCCGGACCGGATCAGGTGATGCAGATAGGCGCGGCAATAGTCCCGCGCCCCAGCGCACGTGCTTTCAGGATCGAGCGGCGCCGGATCGTCGGCATGGACGGCGTTGCGCAGATTGACGGGTCCGGCCCAGGTATAGGCGAGCCCGTGCCGGCCGTTCCGCGTCGGCAACACGCAATCGAACATGTCGATGCCCCGCCGCACCGACTCGATGAGATCCAGCGGCGTACCGACGCCCATGAGGTAGCGCGGCTTCCCTTGGGGCAGGAACGGCAGCGTTGCTTCCAGCGTGGCAAGCATCAGCTCGTGCCCTTCGCCGACAGCGAGCCCCCCGACCGCATAGCCCTCGAGGTCCATCGCCACCAGGGCCTCCGCCGAGCGCCGCCTGAGCCCGGCGTCCGTGCCCCCCTGCACGATGCCGAACAGCGCCTGGCCCGGCCCCGCGCCGCCGCTGGCGCGCTGCAGGAGAAACGCCTGCCGCGAGCGCTCCGCCCAGCGCAGCGACAGCTCCATCGCCCGTTCCACGTCGCGCCGCTCTGCCGGCAGCTCGATGCATTCGTCGAATTGCATTTGAATGTCGGAACCGAGCAGGCACTGAATCTCGATCGAGCGTTCCGGCGTCAGCATGTGCCGCGAGCCGTCGAGATGCGACTGGAACAGCGCGCCTTCCTCGGTGATCTTGCGGATTTTGGACAGGCTCATGACCTGGAAGCCGCCGGAATCCGTGAGGATCGGCTTCTCCCAGCGCATGAACCGATGCAGCCCGCCGAGCTTGGCGACGCGCTCTGCTCCCGGCCGCAGCATCAGATGATAGGTGTTGCCGAGCAGGATGTCGGCGCCCGCGTCGCGAACCTGCTCCGGATAGAGCGCCTTCACGGTCGCCACCGTGCCGACCGGCATGAACGCCGGCGTTCGGATGCTCCCGCGCGGCGTCAGGATCTCGCCGCGGCGCGCGCTCCCGTCCTGTTTGATGAGGCGGTATTGAAACGTCTCGGTCTCAGCCATCGAATTCCTTGTCGTGAACGGACGCATCGGGCCGTTGCCGGTCGAGCGACGCCCGATAGTGGACGCAACCGCGCATGAACCTGTCCCAGGGCGGCACGGCGATGGCGGCCTCGATCTTTTCCGGCAGCAGGCCCCAGAGAGCCGGATGATGCCAACAGAGATCGTGCCCGGAGCTGTCCCGGTGCTCGCGAATGCCGGCGCGCAGCTTACGCACCTCGGCGATCAGCGTTGCACGGTCCATCGTCTCCAGATCCTCATCCATGAGCGGTCTCCTCGGTCATTGGCTTTTGAACAAGAGCGACGCATCGCCGTAGGAATAAAATCTGTAGCCCGATGCAACCGCATGCGCATAAGCGTCTTTCATCGTCTGCAGCCCCGCAAACGCCGACACCAGCATGAACAGCGTCGAGCGCGGCAAATGAAAATTGGTCATCAACACGTCGACGGCGCGGAAACGATAGCCGGGGGTGATGAAGATCGACGTCTCGCCCGCGAAAGGCTGCACCGTGCCATCGGCCGTCGCGGCGCTTTCGAGGATGCGCAGCGACGTCGTTCCGACGGCGACGATACGCCCGCCGGCCGCCCGTGCCGCATTGAGCGCACGCGTCGTTTCCTCGGAGATCTCCCCCCACTCCGCGTGCATCTTGTGCTCGCTCGTGTCGTCGGCCTTCACTGGAAGAAACGTGCCCGCCCCCACGTGCAGCGTCACGAAGTGGCGCGAAACGCCTCGCGCCTCGAGAGCGGCAAAGAGCTCAGGCGTGAAATGCAGTCCCGCAGTCGGAGCGGCCACGGCCCCGTCGTGTGCCGCATAGACGGTCTGATAGCGCGTGCGATCCTTGGCATCGGGGGCACGCCGCCCGGCGATATAGGGCGGCAGCGGCATCTCGCCGATCGCCGCGATCGCCTGGTCGAGGTCCGGCCCCGCGAGATCGAAGGCAAGCTCCACCTCGCCCGCATCGAGCCGCTCAGTCACCGTCGCGTCGAGCGCGCTCAAGAGACACGCCATCCCCTCGGCCTCGGAGCCGAACCGCACGCGGTCCCCGGCCTGAAGCCGCTTCGCCGGCCGCGCCAGCGCCCGCCAGCGGCTCTGGTCGACGCGCTTCAGCAGGTTGAAGGCAACGCGCGATCGCAGCTCGCCGCGCACCCGCACGCCTTCGAGCGCCGCCGCGATCACGCGCGTATCGTTGAGCACCAGCGCATCACCGGGACGCAGCAGACCGACGACATCGCGCACGGTCTTGTCGGCAAGGGCCGGCGTCATGGCGGAGCCATGCACCAAAGGAGCGGCGGAGCCACGCTCCGCACGGGCGTTCGGATCGACCACAAGCAGCCGTGCCGCATCGCGCGGCTCGGCCGGCGTGAGCGCGATACGGTCCTCGGGCAGCTCGAAGTCGAAAAGGTCGGTACGCATGGGCGCTCTCTTAGCCCCAACAGGGGCGGCGACGGAACCCCTGCGACAAGAGAGCGTTTATGGTGAATGCAGAGCAACCGACCGAGCAGGGCCGAGCCCGGCCCCGGCAAACCGACGCGATCGCCGATGGATCCCGATCCGCACAAGCCGCCGGAGCCGATGAGGCCCGATCCGACCCGGGAGCCCGTGCCGCCGCCCGAGGACGAGCCGGAACCCCAGATCGACCCTCCGGCCGGGCCGTCCGGGCCACCGCCAAAGTGGGTGATCTACATTTATGCCGGCTGCAGTATGCCGCCGATGGCCCCGCCTCTCTAGACGATAATCGCTCCGATCGTCGCGCCTCCTACCGGGCGCGGCGTGAATCGGCAGCGTAGAAAAAGTTCCTACCGGGCAGCGGACAAAGGTCCGACCTAGAGCACGGCCCCGCGGCGCGTCACAATCCAGTAAGCAAGGAAAATCAGCACGAGACCGGTGACGGTCCCCGCCGGAAGCCCCTGCAAGAACGTATTTGCGTTGGCCGCCACGGCGGCGACGAAGTCTCCGCTGCTGGCGGGCCCCAGAATGATGTTGAGCAGCACGCAAAGAATGACGACGAGCAGCCCCGCCTCGACGGCAAGCCACCCCACCTTGCGGATGGTGTCGATGATATCCGGCATGACACGGTCGGCGCGGGATGCGATCCCGCGCCCTCCCTTTGATTTCAGGCGATCGTGCGCTTCGAGAACAGCCAGAGGATGAAGCCGAGAGCGATCAGGCCGACGAGGCCGTTCGTTCCCAGCTCCTTCACGAGATTGACGATATTGGCGACGACGCCGTCGAAGAACGGCACCGTTCCGCCGGCCAAAAGCGACGCGACGATAGCCAGTCCGATGAGCATCAGGCCGACTTCCGTCAGGCCGGCGATCCAGGACTTCGTGGTATTCAGCATTTCCATGTCGTCTTCCCCCAAGCGGGATGGGTTGCAATTCGCCGAGCGCGCAGCTCGGCGCCGAAACGCGAGCCAAAACAACCACCAACACTTTTATTGGGACGCCATTACCTGCAGCTCATGCCGCGCGGTTTGCGGGCGCAGCGACTCAGGCTGGACTGACAGCAGCGTAGTCTTCCTGGCCGCAAACTCAATCGACCTGTCCCGCAGTGCAGTAAGACGACGACGGCGCGAGCCTGTCAGCCGCCTTTGAGGGCGGAGACGATCCCGGCAACGCCGGCGACCAGCCACGCCAGGATCAAAAGCGATCCCCCGGTCGGCGCCGCCATCGGGAAAAGCCGGCCTTCCGCGAGCACGCGCACTGCCACGTCGCCCGAAAACAGGGCCACGGCAAAGAGCATCAGCGAAGCGGCCGCAAGAAAAGCCGCCGGCCACGGCGAGCCGCCGGCAATCGCCGACAGCGCGACGGCCGCACCGGCATGCAGGATCAGAAACAGAGCCGCCGTCGCGAGCGACGGATCGGCGACGCGATGCGCCGCCACGGCGGCCAGCGCCACGCCCGCCGCACCGACAAGCCCGGCGACACCCACATTCCACAAGCCCCATGACCCGATCATCGCTGCTCGCCCTTCCCGGCTAGAAAAACCGCACCATGAGTGCGCCCACGACCACGAGCACCGCACCGGCGGCACGCCCCATCGTGATCTCACGCGTAGCGAGTTCGAGCACGCCATAGTGATCGAGCACCAGGCTCGCCGTCACCTGCCCGGCGATGGTCAACGCGATGAGCGCGCCGACTCCAATCGTCGGCGTAAGAACGATGGCGGCCGTGATGTAGATGGCGCCCAGCACACCGCCGAGCCAAAGCACCGGGGAAAGCGAAGCGACGTTCCCCCAGGCCACCTCGCTGCGCGCGAGCAGCATCGTCACGACGGCGAGAAAGAGCGTCCCGACGACAAAGGACAGCAACGCCCCTCCGAGAGGATGCCCAAGCCTCGCCCCCGCCATGGCGTTGATCGGCGCCTGAATGGAGAGCAGGGCGCCCACCACGAACGCGACCGTGCTGAGTGCGGCTGCCTGCAACGACATGCGCTCACCTCCGAGCTTTCGAGCGACGTTCTAGGCGACGTCTGCGGCGACTTTGACCGAGGTCATCCGATCCGGGTTCTGCACCGGCTCGCCGCGCTTGATCTTGTCGACGTTGTCCATGCCCTCGATCACCTGCCCCCATACCGTGTACTTGCGGTCGAGGAACGTCGCATCGTCGAACACAATGAAGAACTGGCTGTTGGCGCTATCGGGAGAGGCCGCACGCGCCATGGAGCACACGCCACGCACGTGCGGCTCGGCGTTGAACTCCGCCTTGAGGTTCGGAAGTTTCGAGCCGCCCGTACCCGAGCCGTTGGGGCAGCCTGTCTGCGCCATGAAGCCATCGATCACGCGATGGAACACGATGCCGTCATAGAACCCCTCGCGCGCCAGCTGCTTGATGCGCGCAACGTGGTTCGGCGCCAGGTCCGGGCGCAGCGCGATGACCACACGGCCTTTCGTCGTCTCGATGATGAGCGTGTTCTCGGGATCCTTGATGTCGGCCATGTGGGTAAGCTCCAGTGAGTTGAACGGAAAGACGCGCCCGGGGCTTCATTGGCCCGGGCTACGGACGCCGCAATGAAAGATGTGGGGTTAGGGCACCGCCGGCGCCATGTACATTTTTATGATGGTATCCGGGGTCGGCGGCGGCTCGCCCTTGGCGATCTGATCGACAAGTGGCATGCCGTCAACCACTTGACCAAACACGGTATAATCGCCGTTGAGACTTGGCGTGTGCGTAAAGCAGATGAAGAACTGGCTGTTGGCGCTGTTGGGGCTCCCCGAGCGCGCCGCCCCGACCGTCCCTCGCTCGAACGGAGTAGGCGTGAACTCGGCGGGCAGATCCGGATACTTCGACCCGCCGCTGCCGTTGCCCTTCGGATCGCCGGTCTGCGCCATGAAGCCCGGGATCACGCGGTGCCACTTGAGCCCGTTGTAGAAGCCCTCGTTCACCAGCATCTTGAACCGTTCCACATGCTTCGGAGCCAGATCCGGCCTCAGCCGGATCGTCACCTTGCCCGTCTTGAGCTCCAAGACCACCATGTTCGCGGGATCGTTTGCGTTGGGCGGCGGAGTCGAGACGTTGGCATTCAAATTCGGCGCGTTCGACGGACCGCACGCCGCGAGGCTGCAGGCCAGGACGAGAGCCGCCAGTCGCGTGATCCATACCGCCATGCGAACGCCTACTGCCCCGCGCCGTCGGCAGCCATGTACATTTTCACGATCACGTCGGGCTTGGCCGGAGGCTCGCCCTGGGCGATCTGGTCGACGTACTGCATGCCGTCCACCACCTCGCCCCACACCGTGTACTGACCCGTCAGATGCGACGCGTCAGCGAAACAGATGAAAAACTGGCTGTTGGCGCTGTTCGGATCCATCGTGCGCGCCGCGCCGATGGTGCCGCGCTTGAACGGCACGTCATTGAATTCGGCCGGAAGGTCGGGATAAGGCGATCCTCCCGTCCCGGTCCCGGTGGGGTCGCCGGTCTGCGCCATGAAGCCCGGGATCACGCGATGGAAGGTGATGCCATTGTAGAAACCTTCCGAAACCAGCTTCTTCACCCGCTCGACATGCTTGGGAGCTTTGTCGGGCAGCAGCTTGATCTTCACCTTCCCGGACTTGAGTTCGATGATCACCGTGTTCGCGGCATCGTCGGCCAACGCGCGCGACGGCGCACAAATCTGCGCGCTCACGAAAACGGCCGCGAAAACAGCGGCCACGGCCATCGCGGCCAGCCCCCGCGCTCCCCAGCGGAAAGCCCCGCTGCGATTGGTGGTGAAAAGGCTTCTGCCCACGATCGTTTCCCCGGTTCTATTGTTTGTTGCCATGCGAACGGACGGCCCACCCGTGCATCACCCGGCCCCGTGTCCATTCCAAGGCCGAGGTTATGAACCTTTGCCGCGGGCGCGGCAACCGGGCCGCCTACCGCTTCGCCTTGGATTTGGCCTTGGTCGCAAGCCTGAGCGCCACCCCTTTTGAGACGAAGGGCGTCACATCGCCCCCCATCAGCGCAATCTGCCGGACGAGATTGGCAGCGATATGCCGGACCTCGGGCGAAGCGGCGACGAACACGGTCTGCACGGACGGAGCCATCTGGCCGTTCATGTTGGCCATCTGCATCTCATAATCGAAATCCGTCCCGTCCCTGAGCCCGCGGAAGATCACGCTGGCGCCGTGGCGCTGCGCCGCCGACACCGCAAGATCCGAGAACGTCACCACCTCGATGCCGATCCCGGCGGAGGCGGCAACGGCGCGCGTCTCGGCTTCGAGCATATCTACGCGCTCGCCGTCGGAGAACATCGGCGCCTTTGCCGGATGCACGCCGATGCCGATCACCAACCGATCCACGAGCCGGGCGGCCCGTGCGATGATGTCCGTATGCCCGAGTGTGACGGGATCGAAGGACCCCGAATAGAAGCCGGTTCTGCTCATGTCGCTATGGTGCCGGGCGGCAAGGGCAAATTCAACACCGGAAGGACGCCGGAGCCGTTGGCGGATGGCTTTTTCCGCGTCATAGTAGCCCATGCAACGACGGAACGGGGGAGTAAGGCCATGCCGTCACGCGAAGTGATGCATAAAGTTGCATGTCCGGCCGCCGTCGCAGCCGCACTGCTTGCGGCCCTGACGCTGCAAATGCCCACCGCACACGCCGAATCCTGCGTCACCAAGCATGGCTCGGCGACCGGCATCACGCGCGGCTTCGCCGAGTACGAATCCTTCCTGATCATTCGCCAGGTGACGGGCAACTGGCCCTTCGAGACCGATCGCATCTCCAAGCCTGCCTACAAGTGCAGGAGCGACGGCACCCTCTGGACCTGCAGTGCCACGGCCAAAGTCTGCAAAGGCTGAACGGACCGCCCGTGAATGACAACCGCGACGACAATCAGCGGCGCGTGGAGTCCTCGTCGTCGTCCTTCCTCTGCTGCGCGTAACGCTGAGCTTCATATCTCAGATAGGCGACGATCTTCCAGATTTCATCGCTCGTCAGCGCGTCCTTGAACGCGCCCATCTGCGTGTTGGCCCGTCCTTCCGAGATGGTTCGAAACATCAGCTCGTCCGAGTTCGCCCCTTCGGGGCCCCAGGCGCCGTGGATGAGCTGAGGGCATTTTCCGCCGATGCCGCGCGTGCTGTGGCATTGCTGGCAGTTGCGCCCGAACAGGTCCGCCCCTTCCGTGAGCGCGGCGCGGTCTCCGGCAAACGGATTCGTGGACGCTTTCGGTGCGCCGGGCTGCGACTGTCCGGAGGACATTGCAGAAACGTTGCCGGTCTCCACGGTCGCCGCGAGGCACGCAAAAGCAGCGACGACTCCAACCGCTAGCAGGCGATGGAGGACGAGAATTCTGGGCATGTGATGGATCCGATGTTCGTAAGTTTCGAGCAGGTGCTCTGCGTTTCGCGTCCGGTCCCGCCCGTGGGCGGGACCGGCACCGGTTCTGGTTTTACTCGGGAAGCCCGAACAGCATGACGCCACCGCCACGATTGTGGGTCTTCATGAACTCGGCGTAGGCGAGCGGCCACAAGCTTCCGCCACCCGGACCGTAAACGATGGCGACGACCTGCTTGCCGTTGACCGTGAAGGTCGTGGGGTTGCCGTGGATGCCGGTTCCGACGTTGAAGCGCCACATCTCCTCGCCGGTATCGTCTGCAACGGCGCTGAAGTAGCCCTCCGCGTCACCCGAGAAGACAAGTCCGCCCGCCGTGCTGACGAGACCGCTCGTGGCCGGGAAGCTTTGCGGTTTGGTCCAGACCAATTCGCCGGAGGTGGCGTTGAAGGCCTTGAGTCCGCCCGTGTAGGGATTGACCGACAGCACCTTGGAGCGAAGGAACCACTTGCCGCGTTCGAACTTCTGGTCCTTGAGCTCGATGTTCATCGAGCTGTCGATGAACGGAATGTAGATCAGCTTTGTCTTCGGGCTGTAGGTGGCGGGATGCCATTCCTTGCCGCCGTCGAGCACCGGCGCGATGTCGGTGACGAGGCGTCCCTTGACCGGCACCTTCTCCGGGTTGACGTTCGGCCGGCAGTTCTCTCCGAAGCTGGTGACCCAGTTGACGCGCGCAATCGGCACCACCCAGTTGCATTTGCCGTTGGTGCGGTCGATCGAATAGAGGTGCCCGTTGCGATCGCCGTGCAGCCACACCTTGCGGCCCTGCTCGTCGTCGAGCAAAATCGCTTCGTTGTTGCCCGAATAATCCCAGGCATCGTTCGGCGTGTACTGGAAGTGATATTTGATCTCGCCGGTCTCGACATTCATCGCGATGGTCGAGTCGCTGTAGAGATTGTCGCCGGGACGGCTGTGACGATCGAAGTCCGGAGCCGGATTGCCGCCGCCCCAGAACAGAGTCTTGGTCGAAGGCTCGTAGGAGCCCGTGAGCCACGCCGATGCGCCGCCGTTCTCCCACGAATTGTTGCCCCACGTTTTGGCTTGCGGATGGTCGGGGCTCGTCGGGCGCGTGAACTGTTCCCAGACTTTCTTGCCCGTCGCCGGATCGAGCGCGGTGATGCGGCCGGCGTTGCCGCCGAGATCGCCGCCCGAATTGCCGACGATGACCTTGCCATCGGCGACCAACGGAGCCGACGTATAGATGTCACCGCTCGTGTAATCGCCGAGCTTGACCTTCCATTCCTCCTTGCCGCTCCACGCGTTCAGCGCCACCACCTGGGTGTCGAGCGTCGCCATGTAGACCTTATCCTTGTAGACGGCGACACCGCGGTTGATCGCCTCGCAGCATAGGAACGGGCCGATGTCCGCGGGGAGCGGATGCTCGTACTTCCACAGAATGCGCCCCGTCGATCCTTCGACGGCAAAGACCTTGTTCTGGCTGGACGTGACGTAGAGCGTGCCGTTGACCGAAAGCACCTGGCTGTCTTGCGCGTCGTTGACCCCGAACGACAAGTTCCAGAGCGGGACCAGCTTCTTGATGTTCGTTCGGTTGATCTGCGTGAGCTGGCTATACCTCTGGTGATCGTAGCCCTTGCCGTAATTGAGCCAATTGTTGGCGTCCTTGTCGGCATTCTTGAGCATGTCGTCGCTGACGTAGTTGGGACGCCATTTGAACGTCGCCTCCAACGTATCGATGCCCAAGGGCGGTTCGGCATCCTGTGCGTAGAGCACGCTGGGCGGCGCGAGCAATGCCGCACACAGCAATAGTCTGGTCGCCGTCGCCGGACGGCGACCGCCTGTCCTCGTCATGGGAGTTCCTCCAGTGCTTTTATGACAGCGCGATCTCAAGCAGCCGCGCTTCCACCCGCACCACGCAACCGGCGTGCCACCGACCAACCAAAGGAAAATAAATGTAATTTTATATCGTTGCGTATAGACGAGAGCCGCGAACCCGCGACACGTGTTGCATCCGGGCGTCGACGGAGGCTCTGCCAGGAGGGCTTCCCAAGCATCGGTCCTGCAACGGATGATCGGTCCCGACGCGGTCCGGACAAGCATAGAGAGGATGATGGTCGATGTTGCGCCGAACGATTGCAGCCGTTGCCTTGTTGGCCTCGTCCTTTTGCGCGCGCGCCGAAGTCTGGATGGTCAAGTCGTCCGGCACTCTCGGGTGCCGGGATCGCCAGACGCTGATCGAGCTTGAGGCGAGACCACCGCTGGAGATGGACGCAACGGCTCCTCCTTCGGGATGCACGGTCCTTTATTCCGGCGAAAGGTTGCTCGACGTGCCGCACGTCGGCGAAGGGTTCACCGACTACATGAAGGTGCAGCGCGCGGACGGCACGATCCTGTTTGTTCGCACGTCCGCGACTGTTCCGGATCCAGGAATTGGAAGCGTCACCGACGATCGCTCCGAGTGACCCTCCGCGGCATGAGAAGGGCCCGGCTTTCGCCAGGCCCTTGTGGACGTAACAGCTCGACGCGGTTGAGTGCGCCCTACTTCAGAGGCGCCGCTTCGCGCCGGCCGAGCAGGTCCTCGATATTGAACCGATAGCCGAGGTTGGCGGTGGCAATCAGCGGATCGATGTCGTGCTCGGCCGTGATGCGGCTGCCGTCGGCGAACCTCCAGGTCACGTCGGTGTCCTCCCAGACCTTCTTCACGTCGAGGCCCAGCGACCATCCCCCGCCAAGGTCGAAATCGACGCCCGCCTGCAAAGCGAAACCGAAGCTGTCGTCGAGGTCCACGGCAACCGCGCCCAGCCCGTTGCTGCCCGGCTTGGTATCGAAATAGTGGATCCACTCCACGCCGGCGCCGACGTACGGGCGAAGGGGGCCCAGCCCGTCGAAATGGTACTGCAGCGTCAGGATCGGCGGAAACATCCACGTCTCGGCGATTTCGCCTTGGCCGCTGATGAGCCCCTCGCCCACGATGCTGGTCTGACCGAAGCAGCAAAAGAGCTCGACGGCCACGTTGCGGTTGAAGAAATACGTGAGCGTCAGCGTCGGAAGCGTCATGTCGTCCGTCGACGCGCTCGCGCCCGCGGCCAGAAGGTCGACGCCGGCCGACGTCACGAGGCTGTTCGTCTCGTCATCGGTCCAGACGCCCGAGATGCCGACCTTGATCTGAAAATTCCCGTTGCTGTCCCCTGCGAGCGCCGGCCCCGCCGCACCCATCGTCACCGCGAGCGCAGTGGCCAACACCTGAGTGCGCAGTCGCGAAAAAGTCTTGCCCGTCATCTGTCGCGTCCTTTCGGAGTGATCGTTGCCGGCCATGCATCGACGCGCCGGCAGATTGAACTGGCGGTCACCATGCGCTGCGTCGCACGCGCGGCTTAAGCGGCAAATGAAGACGCTGCCTGATGCAGATCAGGCGGAAATCCATTCCGTACGGAGAGTTGCGCGCACGACACGGAACCGTTGACCAGTGTCAAAAAAGCCCGCGGCGTTGGCGCGCATGGGATCTCGACGTCGATTTGATCACGGTCAAGGCGCGAGCGGTCCGCTGCGTCGAAGGGATTGCAAGCGAGAGATCTCGAGATGAGCAGGATCCGCTTGGTCGCAACGATGACAAACGCCCCCGGCGTCGCCTTGGATGAGCTCGCGCAACGCGCGACGCGCATCGCAACGCGCAGGCACCAGCGAATTGCACTTGCCGGCGCGCCCGACGAGACGCTCTTCCTGATCCGCAAAGGTCTCTTCCTCAGTCGCGCGGCAATTCCCGACTCGCATCGCAACATCCTCGGTATTCTCTATCCGGGCGACATCGCTCACGCGCTCGCGATACCCGCGCTCGATCGCACCGAGATCACGGCCGCCTCGGACTCGGGCGAGATATGGCGCCTGCGCGGCTCCGACGTTCAGGAGCTGCAGGAAATGGACGCGAGCCTTGCTCGCATGATTACCGACAGGCTCGCCGAAAAGGCCGCGCGCCTCGCGCTCCATAACGCCGTCATCGGCAGCCTGACGGGAGACGAGAGGGTCGCGGCGTTGATGATGGAGCTGGCGCTTCGGACCGGCAGACACACGCCGGCGGGTATCGAGTTCGAAATGCCCATGTCGCGCACCGACATCGCCGACCATCTGGCGCTCAACGCCGACACCGTCTCGCGCATTGTGTCGCGCATGCGCTCCAAAGGGCTGATTTCGGTCTCGGCCCGCAACAGTCTCTCCTGCCGCAGCCTCGATGATCTCGCGCGAGCCTGCCCCCTCGCCGACGCACTCGCGCGCACGTATGGCGGCGCCCGGCTCGACAGCTCCCAGACGGCGCCCTGAACGCCTAGCCGCGACGCCCGCCGATCACAAGATGCGGACCGACATCCGCCAGCGTGCGACACCCCGAGAGCGCCATGGCGACTTCGAGCTCATCGCGCAGCAGACGCAGCACGTGCGCCACGCCATAGGCGCCGTTCACCGCCAGCCCATAGATGATCGGCCGTCCCACCAGCACCGCCTGCGCGCCGAGCGCGAGCGCCTTCAAGACATCCGTGCCGCGCCGGATGCCGCCGTCGAGCAGCACCGGAACGCGCCCCGCGACCGCCGACACGATGCCCGGCAGCACATCGATCGTCGCCGGAAGCGTATCGAGCGTGCGTCCGCCGTGGTTGGAGACGATGATGCCGGCCACCCCCGCATCCGCCGCACGCACTGCATCCTCCGCCGACAGGATGCCCTTCACCACGATGGGAAGCCGAGTCTCCGCGCTGAGCCAGACGATGTCGTCCCATGTCGGCGCGACAGCCATGAACCGGTCGAACACCGCGCTCTGACCGCGCGCCAACTCCACCGCCGGCCCGCCGATGTCCTTGAGGTTCTCGGCGACGATCCCGACGGGCAGGCTGAACCCGGCGCGATGCTCGCGATTGCGCACGCCGTTGATCGGCGCGTCGACCGTCACCACCAGCACCTCGTATCCGGCGGCCTCCGCGCGTCGCACCAGCGACAGCGTCGCCTCGCGCACCGGCTGCACATAGAGCTGAAACCAACGGCACGAGGCCCCGGCATCGGCAGCGTCCTCGAGACTGACGCTCGCCTGCGTCGAAAGCACCATGCAGGCATCCTGCGCCTCGGCGGCGGCCGCTGTTGCGCGCTCCCCATCCGCGTGCGCGAGTTTCTGGTAGGCGACCGGCGCCACGAAGATCGGATGCTCGTAGCGCTGTCCTAAAAGGCTGAGGCGCGTATGTCCGCCGGGCCCGCCATTGAGCACGCGCGGCGATACGGCGATCCTGTCGAAGCTCTCGCGGTTCCAGCGCAGCGTGATCTCGTCCGCCGAGCCACCGGCGAAATAGGCCCAGGCGTTGGCGTCGAGACGTTGCTCCGCCAGGCGCTCGTAGTCCGCAAGCGAGACGGGGCTCGGAGCGCCGGTTTCCACGGGCTCAGGTCTCCGCCCATTGCCGAAGCAGGTTGTGATAGTGCGCAGTGAGCCCCACCACGGCGGCATCGTCATCCGGCAGCCGAGAACGGATGCTCATGATCGAAAGGTCGAGATCGTAGAGCATGTGCCGCTGCCAATCGTCCTTGACCATGGATTGCGTCCAGAAGAACGACGCCCACCGGCTGCCCCGCGTCACGGGCGTCACACTGTGCATGCTGGTGGCCGGATAGACGACCATGTGCCCGGCCGGAAGCTTCACCGTGTGCGTGCCGTAGGTGTCGTGCACCACCAGTTCGCCCCCATCGTAGTCCTCGGGCGGCGTCAGGAACAGCGTCGATGACACGTCCGTGCGAAGCCGCTGCCCCGTGCCCGGAATTGCGCGGATGGACCCGTCGACGTGTGCGCCAAACGTCATCCCCTCATCGTAGCGGTTGAACATCGGCGGCAGCACCCTGAGCGGCAGCGTCGCCGTCATGAACTTCGGATTGGCGGCAAGTGCCCGGAGCACGATCTGGCCCAGCTCCTGCGCCACTGGAGAATCGATGGGCACCTGCAGGTTTTTCTTCACCTTGACCGCCTGATCGCCCGCGGTGACGCGCCCGTCCACCCACTCCGTGCTTTCCAGCACGCGGCGGAGATGCGCCACCTCGTCAGCCTTGAGCACGTCGGGAATGGTGACCAGCATCGTTAACTCCAGAAACGCGAATTGCCGGGGCGAGCCCGGCAATCCTGTCCTTACCCTTGCCGCCGGCGCGGTACAAGCACGCGCCCGGCGGCGATGTCCAGATTGTTAACTATCGAAGTCAGAAATCGAAGCTGGTACCGACGCGGAAGGTCCGGGGCGCCCCCAGCGTCGCACGCGTTCCCTGCCAGTTTGCCGACACCGCGTAGTCCTCGTCGAACACGTTGTCGACGTTGAACTGCAGATCGATATTGTCCGTCAGATCATACGAGACCATCAGGTTGACCAGGAAGTAGCTTGGCAGCTCGCCGTACTTACCGTTCGGAATGATGCGCAGGGCATCGTCCGGGCGGCCGAAGAACGTGGAGCCAACGTACTGAACGCCACCGCCGAAGGTCAGCTTGTCCGTCACGTCGTAGGTCAACCAGAGCGCAGCCGAGAAATTCGGCACGCCGGACAGCTCTTCACCGTCTGTCGACGTCACGCCGGTCGGATTTGCGGCCTGCCATTCGGGATTGATAGTGCTCGTCGCAGCGGTGCTGCCGCGCTCGTAGTCGCCTTGCGGATTTGCGTTCGTCGCATTTTCCGCCATCACAGCTTTGTCCACTTCGCTGCCGTGGCGGCGTTCGCTGTCGAGCCACAGAGCGCCACCGAACGCCTTGAGGCGGCTGGTGATGTTTCCGGCGATGCCAAGCTCGATGCCCTGCACGCGCTGTTCGCCATAGGCGATGCCCGGATAGCGATCGTTTCCGCCGTAGGCGATGTCGCGCTTTTCGGTCTGGAAGGCCGCGGCTGTCGTCGAAAGCTTACCGCCAAGCCAGTCCCACTTCACGCCGACTTCGTAGTTGTGGATCTCGATCGGATCGGCACCTTCCACGAATCCGGGGAACGCCTGGCCTGCAGTACGCGAGATGTCGGGATTGGACATGTACGATCCGGGCGGCAACGTCGAAACGCCGTACGCAGCGTAGATCGTACCTTCTTCCACCGGCTTGTAGGCAAGTCCGATCTTTCCGCCGAGGGTCGTCTCGCTGTCGTCGAAAAGCCCGGTACCGCCGAAGCCGACACCTCCGCCGTTCTGGTCAACGCTCCGGATGTCCACGTTGTAGTGCTCGAGCCTGAGGCCGCCCGAGAGCTCGAGCTGACGCGTCAGGGTGATCGTATCGTAGAAGTAGACGGCGACCGTCTCGATATCGACCGAGTTCGACCCTTGAGAAACACCAGGAATCGGCCCGGTTCGACGCGGATCGGGGTCGAATAGGTCAGCGACAATTGCGCCAGCACCACCAGGTGGGTTGGTGATCGTCGGCAAGCTGTTCGCATCCGACGTCTCGCGCGTGTATTCGACGCCCGTCGTGATGGTGTGCTTGAACGCACCGGTGACGAACGTGCCGGCGAGGTTGGTCTGGTTGCTGAAGATCTCGTTCACGCGATCGTAGTACTGCAGCTGCGTCGTGGCCGTGGTGAGGCCCGCGTTGACGCCCGTCGGGATCACATAGCGTGAATCGCGGCTCGACCGATCCCAGACCGTCTGATTGGTGATCGTGAAGTCTTTCGAGATATCGTGTTCGAGGCGAGCCATGACCCGGTCGCCTTCAACGTCGTCGTAATCCGAAACCAGCCCGTAGTAGTTGGTGCGGGACGTATTGACGTTGAACCTGTCATGGAGCGGCAACCCCTTCACGGAATACCCGAGCACGCCCCAATCCGGAACGTCATCTCGCTTCAGACGCTCGTAGGAGAAGATAGCGCGCGTCTCGGTTCCGAGGCCGAATGCAATCGACGGCGCGAGGCCATAAGCTTCAAGCTCGGCGATGTCGCGGCCCATCACGCCGCCGTCCTCGTACATGCCGTTCATGCGCACCGCGACGGTGCCGACCTGCTGGTTCACGTCGATCGTCGAGCGGAAGAGCGGATCGGTTCCGTGCTCATCGAACGTCACGCTCGCCTCGCCGCGGACGAAGTTCTCCTGCTGCGGCGTCTTGGTGATGATGTTGATATATCCGGAAGCGGCGCCACGCCCGTTGTCCGCGGCCGCACCCTTGAAGACCTCGACCTGCTCGACATTGAACATGTCGCGCGCGAAGCTGCCCGAGCTGCGCACGCCATCGGTGAAGATGCTGCCGCTGGTACCGAAGCCGCGCAGGTTGAAGTTGTTGGTGCTCGTCGCGAATCCGTTTTCACCGGCATCGAACGTGATGCCCGGGGTATTGCGCAGCGCCTGCGTGAGGTTGGTTGCACCCCGCTCGCTGATGATCGTGCCTGGAATAACGGTCACCGTCTGCGGCGTATCGAGCAGCGGTCCGGTCAGCTTGTTCGATGCAGAATAGTCAGCCTTGAACTCGCCGGGCGCAACGGGACCGGCCTGACCGGGCAGCGGCGGCTCCGCCGAACGCTCGGCGACGGGCTCCGGAGCCGGAGCCTGCGGAACGGGGCTTGAAGGCTGAGCCTTCTTCTTGGCCGCAACGCCCTGCTTCTTCTTTTTTGCCGTCGTCTCGACCACCAGAGGCGGGAGATCGTCGGCCGGCTCTGCAGCCTGCTGCGCCTGCGCCACCGTCGCGGGGCTGGCGGCCAGCATGGCGAACGCCGTCAGAAGTTTCGTCGATCCGGCGTCCCAGCGGGCGTCGCCTCCTTCGGAAGAGCAAGCGCTGTTCGGAGCAAGGTTCGGGCAATGCCTAAAAACGGCAGGATCGCGCGCAGACGTCATAACTATCCCCCACAAAAAACCCTTGAGAAAAAGGGCCGCCGAAAAAATGCAGGGGCAATTGCTGCAGTGAGACAACGCAAACCCCAAGCAGCACCGAGAGAAATATACTCAACCACGGACGTCAACAATTCGGGCCGCGTTGGGCAGCAGCGGCATTCCGTAAGGATGCCCTCAAGCAACAACAAAATGGAACACGACAAGCCGCATGAGGCGGCGCAAAGGATTGCTTAAATGGCGTTTTCACACGACGGCCCGCCGGGAGCCATCGTTGCATTTGTAGACTTTAAACCGAAGGTAAAGAGAAAAATCACAACCGACACGGCACCGATAAAACGGAGAAACACATCCGTATAAACACGGATATTGCGCGGACATTCTTCGACGATTTTCATCGCGAGGCCCGGCTTTAAAACGCCCATTCTCCTCGAATGATTTCATCCTTTGCAGCGCTATTGCGGCGCGCGCGCCAATTCGTCTTTGCAATGAGAAAATGCGCGGGCGTGGCTTCTACAGCGGCGCCTTACATGTGCAGTGCATCCCGCAACGCGTAGACGCCATACGCCGCCCTGAGACCCCATCTCAGCAAAATATTGGACGGCGGAAGCCGCGGTGGCAGTCCGCGGAAAAGCGTTGGCACATCGGTCTCGCGCGCCGCACCAACTGCGAGATCGGCAGCGAGACGACCGGCCCACGGCATCGTAGCCGTTCCCGATCCATGGCAACCGAACGCAAACGCGACGCTCGCGTCGTCGGGATCGAGCCCGACCGCAAGGCTGCGCCGTGCCGTCAGCGAGACGAGGCCGCGCCATGCAAACGCGATCTCGGCATCCGCGAAGGCTGGCAGCGTGTGCGTCAGGCATTTGAGCGTTTCAGCGGCCTTCTTCGCCCGCGCGACCGACGTTCCCTGCGTGTCACCCCGGCCGCCGAACAGAATGCGCCCATCGGGAAGCCGCCGATAATACGAAAGCAGTCCGCGGGAATTGTAGATCGGCGTCGTCGTCCGGAATCCTCGGCGCTCGAGCTCCTCTGCGCCGTAGGCCTGCGTTACGATAATGCTCGAGATGGCGGGCAGGCTGCGGAAGGCGACACTGCGATGAAGCCCGTTGGGCATATAGCCGTTGGCCGCAACAATGACCCGCTCCGCGCGCACGCACGCGCCCATATCCGTCTCGAGCCGATGGTGACGACCTTCGCGGATCCAGGTGACGACCGGAGTTGCGGAGAACACCTGCGCCCCGTTGGCCTTGGCGGCGCGCGAGAGCGCACGCACGAGACGCAGCGGATGCATGGCAAATCCCGGCTTGAGACGCAGCGCACCGTGCGTCTCGGGCCCGTCATGCATCTCTCGGCGAAACCGATCCGCGCCGATGAATTCCGCCGCGACGCCGAAGCGCTGACTTAATGTCTCGGCCTCCTCCGCAAGCACGGGCGCGACGCTTCGATGATGCGCCACGCAGAGATTGCCGTCGCCCACAGGATCGCAATCGGGCGCATGATCGGCGATGAAGGCGCGAACATCCTCGACGGCCCTAGCCTGTGTCGCCCAATAGCGTCGCGTCTCCTCTTCCCCGACTCGGCGCACCATCTCGGCCGTGGAAAGCTTGGAGCCTCCCATGGAAACGAAACCGGCGTTGAGGCCCGACGCGCCCCAGCCGATGCCCGCACCGGCCTCCAGCACGGCCACGCGGCGCCCATGACGGCTCGCGAGCTGGTGGGCGGCGGAAAGCCCCGCGTACCCCCCGCCGATCACCGCCACATCGACGCTGAGATCCGTTTCGAGACGAGGCGCAGCGTCATCCGGGCCCTCGGCCGCAGTCGCCGTCCAATAGGTCTCCGGCGTGGTCCCGAATACGTAGATGTCGGCGTCGTAGACGCGTCCCGACATCCGAGCCCTCATCCCGATGTGGTGGACAGGCCACCCTGCCACGCCTCGGCGTCGGCGTACGGGAACCAGCCCTGTTGCTCGCGAATCTCCGGATCGATGAGCACCATCTTGGTGTGACGGAACTGATCGAGCCCCTCAATGCCGAGCTCGCGCCCGATCCCCGAGAGCTTGCGACCGCCGAACGGCACCGCATCGTTGTCGAGCAGCGGCACGTTCACCCACACCATGCCGGACTGGATTTCGTTGACGGCGCGCATGCTCTCGGCGAGATCCTTGGTATAGATGTTGGCGCCGAGCCCGAAGCGCGACCGGTTCGCGAGCTCGATCGCCTCGTCGAGGTCTCTCACTTTCACGATCGGGGCCACCGGTCCGAAGGACTCGTCGTTGACGATGTCCATCTCCGGCGTGACACCCGTGAGCACGGTGGCGTCGGCGAACCAACCGCGGTTGAGCCCTTTGGGTCTTCCGCCGCCGTGCGCGACCTTGGCACCCTGCATGATGGCTTTCGCCAGGATCCCCTCGTAGCGGTCGCGCTCACGCGCGGACACCATCGGACCCACGTCGACCTTGTCCAGCCCATTGCCGATCCTGAGGCTTGCCGCGATGCCGGCGATACGTTCGACAAACGCGTCATGCATCGCCTCGTGCACGTAGATCCGCTCGGCGGAGGTGCAGACTTGCCCCGCGTTGAGAAAGCTCGCGAACGCGACGCCGCGCGCCGCGATGTCGACCGGCGCCGACGGCATGACGATGAAGGGATCGTTGCCGGACGCCTCGATCAGCGCCGGCTTGAACGTACGCGCGCACGCCTGCGCAACCGATTGCGCCGTCCTGAGGCTTCCCGTGAACGCCACCCCGTCGATGCGATCATGCTCGACAAGACGCCGGCCGGCGTCGCCGCGGCCCGTCACACACTGCACGAGACCTGCAGGCAGTGCCGAAAACGCCTCCATGAGCAAGAGCGTCGACAACGACGTGTAATCGGACGGCTTGATGATGACGGCATTGCCCGCCCCGACCGCGGCCGCCACCTCCCAGAACAGGAGGAGGTACGGGTAGTTGAACGGGATGATCGCCGCCACGATGCCAAGCGGCTCCTTGATCGTCAGATGCAGCTGCCCCGGCGCCGACGGCCCATGTACGCGGCCTCCCTCCTGACGGCTGATCTCGGCGTAGTAGCTCATGGCGCTGGCGCACCAGCCGATCTCGTCCATGGCCTCCTTGTAGGTCTTGCCTTGCTCGCGCGTGAGCGACTCGGCAAGCACTGCAGACATGCCGCGCGTGGTCCGCGTCACCTCGTGCATGATGTCGGCACGCTCGGCGCCGGACATCGCCCACCACGCCTTCTGGGCAGCGGCTGCAAACTGGATCGCCGCCTCGATCTCGCGCTCGGTGGCTTCCGCGACCGCGCCGATCTCTTCCTCGGTCGCCGGATTGATGACGGGAAAAGCCGAGCCCTCGCTCGCCGCGAAGGCCCCATCGATGAACAGCATGCGCGACAACGCCTTGTGCTTGGCAACGACGTCCATGTTTCCCTCCTGGCAAGCGCATCCTGCGCGCGCCGGTCCGTCCGGCGGAAAGCCGGATAGGTCCGGATTTGCGACCTTGGCACTGGGCCGAAGCGCCGTATATGATCTCCGGCGAGCACGGAGTGGTTCATTTTTGCGCCAGCGTCAGTCGACTTTTCATCTCATGAAAGCGCTCGCTGTCTACGAATCCGTCGCCCGGAAGGGTGGGTTTCGGGCGGCCGCGACCGAGCTCGGCATCGACCACCTGACCGTCGCCCGCCAGGTACGCCTTCTGGAACGGGAGCTGGGCATCCGCCTGGTGGCCCTTGACCGGCAGAAGCTCAGGATCACGGCGCAGGGCGAGGGACTTCTGCGCGAGACACGCCCCGCGCTTGCGCAGCTCGCCAGCTCGCTGATCTCGCGAGCGGCCCGCAGCATCACGCGGTCACCATTGCGCATTGCCTGCGAGCCCGGCTTCCTCGGCTGCTGGCTGATGCCTCGCATCAGAACCCTGCGAGAGCGACAACCCCTGCTCGACTTCATCCTGCTGCCGGCCAGCTCTGCGCTGCGCCAGGTCGACGTCGAGGCCGACTTGACCGTCACCTTCGCCGAGCATGTGGCGCAGGGAGACATCGTCATTTGCCGGCCGGCGGCCATCGCCGTCTGCTGCCCCGAAGTGTTCGCTCGGCACAACGGATTTCCGGCCCTGACGTCCCTCCTGGACGCCACACTGATCCACGACGACTCCGAGCACTACTGGTCGTGGTGGCTCGAATGCCAGGGCGTGGCCCAGGCAGCACCGCCCACCGGATCCTTCCTGCAGGTGATGGATGCTCGCTTGGCCGTGGAAGCGGCACGCGAAGGCATCGGCGTCGCGCTTCTGAACACGCTGATCGCCAAGGACGAGATCGACAGCGGCCGCCTCGTGAAGGCGCGCCCCGAGCTGACCTTCAACGAGACCTACGTCGCCCGCGCCGTCAACCCGACGCGACGCAAAGAGGCCCGCGCCGTGATCTCCTGGATGAAGAGCGTCGTCCGTGCGGAATTTCCTTCGGCAACGCTGGCGTCCGCGTGACCGGAGCGGCATCACGTTCCGCTTTGCGGGCTCCCGCTGCCGTCGAATCCGAGAAATTCCAGGATCTCCTTCGAACGCGCCATCGTATCGGTGTAGCCGAGATCGATGAGAGCACGGCAATAGCCCGGCTCGAACAGGAGATAGCTCGGCAGTCGCCAATCCCGTCCCCAGACACCGAGCCGGCGGAGAAGCATGCGAATAGTCCACGGCATCTCGTGCGCATGTTCACGCGCGATATCGCGCACGTCGCGCGACGGCTGCACGACCAGGATATCGATGTCGCGCAGACGCGTGCTCCGCTGCTGCTCCAGCGGCAGAAGTGACAGCGTATGATCGACGCGGCGCGCACGCTCGATGTCCGCGTCCAGGTTGTCCATGAAGATCGTGTCGAGCAGATAGCCGCTCAGCGTGCCGAGGCTCGGATAGACCGGCTCCAAACCGGCGAGCTTATCCGGCTTGGCATCGCGAATGCCGATGACCAGGATACGGTCGGCGCCGCAATGGATCGCCGGGCTCAACGGTGACGTGAGCCGCAAGGATCCGTCGCCGTAATACTCGTCGCCGATGCGTTGCGCCGTGAACACGAACGGCAGCGCCGCCGACGCCATCAGATGCTCGATCTTGAGCTTGACGGCAACGCCGTCACGGCGCACGCGCACCCACTCCTCAAGCCCCTCGACCCCCTGGAAGAACGTGATCGCGCGCGCGCGATCGTAGGACGATGCCGTGACACCGATCGCGCGCAACGCGCCGTCCTGGATCGCTTCGTCGAGGCGATCGAGATGGATGTGCTTGCGCAGAAGCTCCCCGAGCGGCGCGCTGTCGAGCAGCGAACGGGGGTTGGGAATGCCGAGCGAGGCGAGCGGCGTCATTGAGGCCACCCACTGCGCGCCTCCCTTCATGATCGTCGCCAGGTCCGTGCGATAGACATCGGACGTATGCAGGTCGTCCCAGAAATCGACCATCTGGTCGACGCCGCGCTTGAAGTTTCGCGCGTGCGTCGCCAGCGCCACTGCGTTGATCGCGCCGACCGACGCTCCCATGATGACCGGAAACGGATTGACGCCCTCGGGCACGATCTCCGCGATGGCATCCAGCGCGCCGGCCTGATAAGCGCCACGCGCTCCACCGCCCGGCAGGACGAGCCCAACGGTCTGCTGTCGCGGTGCGGTGCTCTCTCCACCCATCACATCGCCCTCCAGTCTGCGGACCACGATGAGAAATGGCGAAACTGGCCCCTCGCTTGGGGACACAACACACGCAACGACTCGACGTCTGACTTCGAGACCGCGAATCTAGACCGCAGCCTCCACGATTGCGACCGGAAAGGCGAGCGACTTACGCTTCCCCGCCGTCCCCGGTCTCGCTTTCTGAGCCGTCGTCCGAGATGCGCTCGACCGAGACCACACGCTCCTCGGCTTCCGTTTTGAAGATTCGCACGCCCTGCGTATTGCGCCCGGCGATGCGCACGTCATCCACCGGGCAGCGGATCAGCTGCCCGCCGTCGGTGACAAGCATGATCTGGTCCGCATGCTCGATCCCGAACGACGCCACCAGGTTGCCGTTACGCTCGTTGACGACCATGGCCACGATGCCTTTGCCGCCGCGCCCGCTGGTCCGGTACTCGTACGACGAGCTGCGTTTGCCGAAGCCGCGCTCGGAAACCGTGAGCACGAACTGCTCCTTGCCCGAGAGCTCCGCATAGCGTTCCGGCGTCAGCTCGGCGGCGCCCTCGTCGCCCTCCTCCGCCTCGAACTCCACTTCGGCCACCTCCGCGTCGTCGCCGCCCTCGCTGCGGCGGATCTGCGCCGCCTGCTTGAGATAGGCGCCACGCTCGGCGGGCGATGCCTCGACGTGCGTCAGGATGGCCATCGAGATCACCTCGTCGCCATCGTCGAGCCTGATGCCGCGCACGCCGTTCGAGTCGCGACCCTTGAAGAGGCGCACCTCGTCTTTGATCAAGAAGCGGATGCAGCGGCCCTGCGCCGTGGTCAGCACCACGTCGTCCTCGGGCGAGCAGATGGCCACCGACACGATGCGATCGGGCTCGGCGCCCTCGTCCGCATCGAGTTTCATGGCGATCTTGCCGTTGCGATTGATGTTCTCGAAGTCCGTAAGCGCGTTGCGCCGCACGTTGCCGCCCTTGGTGGCGAACATCAGCTCGAGCCTGGACCAGGTCTCCTGATCCTCCGGCAGCGGCAGGATCGACGTGATGACCTCGCCTTGCGCCAACGGCAGCAGGTTGATCAAGGCTTTGCCTGACGACTGTGGCGTCGCGGCCGGCAGCCGCCAAACCTTCATGCGGTAGCACATGCCGCGCGAGGAGAAGAACAGCACCGGCGTATGCGTCGAGGTGATGAAGATCTGCGTGACGAAATCCTCGTCACGGGTCGACATCCCCGAGCGCCCCTTGCCGCCGCGCCGCTGCGCGCGATAGGTCGAAAGCGGCACGCGCTTGATGTAACCCTTGTGCGAGACCGTGACGACCACGTCCTCGCGCTGGATCAGGTCCTCGTCCTCGACCTCGCCCTCGATGTCGACGATCTCGGTCTTGCGCGGCGTCGCGAACTCATCGCGGATCGCAGTCAACTCGCTCTTGATGATGTCGATGATGCGAAGCCGCGACGACAGAATCGCCAGGTAATCCTTGATCTCCTCGGCAATCTTCTTCAGCTCGTCGCCGATCTCGTCCCGGCCGAGCGCGGTGAGGCGAGCGAGACGCAGCTCCAGGATCGCCTTCGCCTGCTCTTCGGAGAGCTGGTAGGTCTCGTCCGCCGCCAGCCCGTGGCGCGGATCCGCAATCAGCGCGATCAGCGGGGCCATGTCCTTGGCCGGCCAATGACGCTCCATGAGCTGCGCCTTGGCTTCGGCCGGCGACGGCGAGAACCGGATCAGCTTGATCACCTCGTCGATGTTGGCGACCGCGATGGCCAAACCGACCAACACGTGCGCCCGGTCGCGCGCTTTGGTGAGCAGGTGCCGCGTGCGCCGCGTGACGACCTCCTGCCGGAAGGTCGTGAACGCCTCGATAATGTCGCGCAAGTTGAGCTGCTCGGGCTTGCCGCCGTTGATGGCGAGCATGTTGGCGCCGAACGTCGTCTGCAGGTCCGAGTAGCGCCAGAGCTGGTTCAGCACCACGTCGGCGATCGCATCGCGCTTGAGCTCGATGACGATGCGCATGCCTTCGCGGTTCGTCTCGTCCCAGATGTCGGAGATGCCCTCGACCCGCTTCTCGCGCACGAGATCTGCGATCTTCTCGATCAGCGTCTTCTTGTTGATCTGGTATGGGATGGCGGTGACGACCAGCGCCTCGCGGTCCTTGCGGATCTCCTCGACCTCGACCCGCGCCCGCATGATGATCGAGCCGCGTCCCTTGTGGTAGGCCGCGAGCGCCCCTTGCCGCCCGAGGATCAGACCGCCGGTGGGGAAGTCTGGTCCGGGGATGACCTGCGTCAGATCGTCGATCGTCGTCTCGGGATTGTCGAGCATGAGGATGCACGCATCGATCACTTCGCCGAGGTTGTGCGGTGGGATGTTGGTCGCCATGCCGACCGCGATGCCGCCCGCGCCGTTGACCAGCAGGTTCGGAAACTTCGCCGGCAACACCACGGGCTCCTCGAGCCGGTCGTCATAGTTCGGCTTGAAGTCGACCGTCTCCTTCTCGAGGTCGTCGAGCAGGAATTGCGCAATCTTGGAAAGCCGCGCCTCCGTGTAGCGCTCGGCCGCGGGCGGATCGCCGTCCACGGAGCCGAAGTTGCCCTGACCGTCGATCAGCGGCACGCGCATGGAAAAGTCCTGCGCGAGACGCACGAGCGCATCGTAGATAGCGAGGTTGCCGTGCGGATGGAAGTCGCCCATCGTGTCGCCCACGACCTTGGACGACTTCATGTGCTTCTTGTTCCAGTCGAGCCCGAGGCGCTGCATGGCATAGAGGATGCGCCGGTGCACCGGCTTCAAGCCGTCGCGGACATCTGGCAGCGCGCGCGAGATGATGACGCTCATCGCGTACTCGAGGTACGAGCGCTTCATCTCGTCGGTGATGAAAACGGGGCGGATGTCGCTCGGGCCTGAGGCGCCGGGCCGGTCGCTGGTATCGCTCAAATGCGGAAGTCCTGTTGCGGCATGGGAGGGCGTTTTCGGATACCCGTCCGCGCACCGATGGCACTCGATTTTGATCGCCCGAAGTTTACCCGACCGGGCTCGGCGAGAGCAATCCCGGAGCGGACGAAAGCATCCCTCCTCCCCAGGATCGGGCAGGAACAATCCCCAGATTCTGGGGTTTTCCTGCCGCCGCCGCCTTGAGCTTGTCAATAAGTCGCGCTTATTCCGCGCCCGGCGGCGCCTTTTCGTGTTGGCGTGCTTGAAAAGCGCCGCCCTTGATCTCACGTTGAGCGCGGATCGCGCCCTTAGGAACCGAATCCCATGAAACACTTGTCACTAGCTGCAGCCACGTTGTTCGTAGCCCTTCCGCTCGCGATCGCGCACGCAGACACCACCTTTGTCCCGGCCCAGTCGGATACCGAATTCCTGGCCAAGGATCACCTCATTGGCGCCAAGGTGCATGGCGCCGACGGCACCATCGTTGCCGATGTCGAGGACCTGATCGTCAACGATCAGAATCAGGTTGTCGGCGTCGTGATGGGCACCGGCGGCTACTTTGGCTGGGCTGAAAAGAAGGTCGGCGTGAGCCTCGACTCGCTCAAGTTCGAGGAGAAGGACGGCAAGCTCGTCGTCTCGCTCCCCGACCTGACCAAGGAAAAGATCGACCAAGCTCCGGAATTCGCGCGCAAGAAGCCCGCCAAGTCCCTGTTCGAGCGCGCCTCCGAGAAGGTCAACGAGTTCTCGGACAAGTCGAAGCCGCAGATCGACGAGGCGAAGAAGAAGGCCCAGGACGCCCTCGACGCTGCCAAGGAGGCCGCCGGCCCTGCGCTTGAGAAAGCCAAGGAAGCCGTTTCGGGCGCCATCGATTCCGCCAAGGAGGCCGTCGGCACGACGACCGAGCCCGCCCCTGCGACGCCGCCCGCGGACACCCCGCCCGCGACCGAGCAGCCGGCCCCGGCCCCGGCGAACCCATAACGCCAACGCCGGTTTGGCCGCGACGTTAACCGCCCCGCCGCGTAAACCCGCGGCGGGGTTTTTCTTTCTTCGGCAACTCGCTTAAACACATGACGGAAGAGAGCAGCGGGAGCACACGCGTGGCAGCAACGGGTGGATCGAGAGGCGTAGTCGTCGTGGCGCTGGCGGCCAATCTCGGCATCGCCGCCGCCAAGTTCGTTGCCGCCGCCTGGACCGGCTCCTCCGCCATGCTGTCGGAAGCCATCCATTCGCTCGTCGACACTGGCAACCAGGCGCTGCTGCTCCTCGGCATCAAGCGCGCCGAGCGCCCCGCCGACGCCGTCCACCCGTTCGGCTATTCGAAAGAGCTCTACTTCTGGGGTTTCGTGGTGGCCGTGCTGCTGTTCTCGCTCGGCGCCGGCATCGCCATCTACGAAGGCGTCCAGAAGCTCATCGACCCCCGTCCCGTCACCGACCCGTACGTGAACTACGCCGTTCTCGCCGTCGCCTTCGTGCTGGAAGCCATCTCGGCCCACCGCGCCATCGGCGAGTTCAACAGCCGTCGCGGCAATGTCCCCGCCACGGCCGCACTCCGCGCATCGAAAGACCCCGCGCTCTTCACCGTCCTCCTCGAGGACATCGCCGCCCTGATCGGCCTCGCCATCGCCGCCACCGGCATCGCCATCGCCCACGCCACAGGATCGCCGACCGCCGACGCGTACGCCTCTATTCTGATCGGACTGCTGCTCGGCGCTGTCGCCGCCTTCATGAGCATCGAGATCCGAAGCCTGATCATCGGCGAATCGGCCTCCCCCGAAGTGCGCCGCGACATCCAGGAGGCGATCCTGGCCGAAGTCGGGCCAGACCGTCCGATCCGTGCCGTGAACGAGATCCGAACCATGCACTTGGGCCCCACCGACATCCTGGTGGTCGCCAGCGTCGACTTCGAGGACGACGAGACGGCAGCCTCGATCGAGGCCGCGGTATCGCGCATCGAAGCCACCATCCATACCCACACGCCGGCCGTACGGCGCATTTTCATCGAAGGGCAATCCGCCCGCGATTACGCCCGCTCCGAGGAGGTACTGGCCGGCCTGCCGCCGAAGACCGTAGCGGCGCCGGCGACACGCTCGACCGAGCGAGCCCTCACCGCGCAAGCGCCCGCCGGCATGCCGCCCTCGGCATCCGAGGCGGAGACGGCCGCTCCAACTCAGGCTGACCGACCCGCTGCGCCGCCGGCTGCATTGCTCTCCGCACCGCCGACTCCGGCACCGCGCGAGCCCAGCGCACCGTCACCCGCCGACCGCACGAGCCGCAAAGGCCGCAAGCGCCAGAAGGGCAAGCGCCACTGACGCCACCGGGCGCGCCTGTCATCCTCGGGCTTGTCCCGAGGATCCAACGCGCAGCGAGGCAAGCGCTCGAAAGGTTCAGGCCTTATCCATGAGGCACCTGGATACCAAGCCCTAAGCCTAGAATGACGGGCAGCACGAGCGCAGCCTCTATCGCCTAGAACGGGATCTCGTCGTCGAACGGCTTGTCGAGCGTCGCACTCTTGGAGCCGCCGCCGCGCGCCGCCCGTTTCGGCTCGCTCGAGCCGCCACCGAAGCCGCCGCCGCCGCCAAATCCGCCGCTGTCGCCGTCGTAATCCGACTGCCCGCTCTCCGCGAGACCGCCACCGGCACCCTGCCGCCCATCCAGCATGGTGAGCTGACCGTTGAAGCCCTGCAGCACCACCTCCGTCGAGTAGCGGTCCTGACCCTGCTGGTCCTGCCACTTGCGCGTCTGCAGCTGCCCCTCGATGTAAACCTTCGAGCCCTTGCGCAGATACTGCTCGGCGACCTTGCACAGGTTCTCGTTGAAAATGACGACCGAGTGCCACTCGGTCTTCTCGCGCCGCTCGCCGCTGTTGCGATCCTTCCAGCTTTCGCTGGTGGCGATGCGGAGATTGGCGATCGGACGCCCATCCTGCGTGCGGCGGATCTCGGGGTCGCGCCCGAGGTTTCCGACCAGGATCACTTTGTTGACCGATCCGGCCATGTCTTTGCTCCTTGTTGTCCAGCGCGCCGTTGCCGTCGTCTGGCTCGGCTCACTTGCCTGCGCGGGCAGCCCCGCGCGACTCGAGTTGCAGCACCCTACCCGCATCGGGAGGCGGCCGTGCGCACCGCGCGCCCTTATCCAAGCCTTTTTCGAATTCGCGCGTTCCGGCGCAGGTTAGATCGTCCGGGCTCGTACGGAGCAGCAGGATCTCGCGCGTCCGGCAAACCCGCGATTCACATCGAAGTTCTCATTATGTTCTACAATGCGCGCACCCAGTCCGCAACCGGAAAGGCTACCCGCCGCGCGCGATGTCGGCTGCCGTCGAAAGCTCCTTGAGTACCTTCGGCGCCACAGTCTTCGATGCCGGGCAGGACGGATCGGCGAGCCGGTCGTAGACAGCGGTGAGGTCGCCGTGGAACTCCTGCCGCGCCGCGCGCCGCGCAACACCCGTCGCCACCGAGCCGTTGCTCCAGCGCGGCCGGCACATCAACCGCGCGAGATAATCTGTGATGCGCGGCTTGTAGAGATCCGGATAGGTCTGCGAACCGGCCGAGATGAGGCTCTGCCAGGCGTAGTAGTCCGAGGATCCGCTCCACTTCGCGGCCTCGGAGAGATTGGTCAGCGGCTCGATCTTTTCCGCCACCCGAGCCTTCGCACGCCGGCTCGCGATGGCGTCCACAGCCGACTTGAGCTCGGCGACGCTGGCTTCGGTCATCTGCGACAACTGAAGGCCGGTGAGATCGGCGAAGCTGTCCGGGTCGGCCTTGGGCGGAACCGTCAGCCAGACCTTGGCCTCGCGCAGATCCGCGCCCGCGACGCTTGCGCCGACCAGATCGGCCCCGCGCAATGAGGCACGGTAGAGAACCGCGCCGTCGAGCTTGGCATCGCGAAGGGTCGCGGCATCGAGGTAGGCGAAACTCAGCACGGCCCCCGTGAGGTCGACGTTCGAGAGATTGGCGCCCTCGAGATGCGCACCATTGAGGTCCGCCCCTTGCAGATTGGCCGTCGTGAAATTGGCCCCCTGCGCCACGCCGCCCGTGAGATCCACCTTGTCGAGGCGAGCCCCGGTGAGGTCGGCGTTGGGCATCGACGCGAAAGTGAGATCCGCGCCGTCGAGCTTGGTGTCTTTGAGCTTGGCGCCGCGCAGGTCGATACCGGTCATATGCGCGCCCTCGAGATTCGCACGCGTGAAGTCGGCCCGCCGGGCTGTCGTGCAGTTCGCGAGCGCGCGATCCACGTTGAAGAGCAGCTGGCTCTCATCGGCGCAGTGGAGCCAAGTCCACCGCAGATCGGCGCCGACCAGCGAGGCGCCGCGAAGATCGGCGCCGGTCAGGTCCGCCTGATGCAGGTCCGAGCGATCGAGCTTGGCAAATCTGAGATCGCGGTCGCGCAGGCTGATGCTCGGCTCGCCTGCCGAGACCTCCTTGTCGGACACGAGATCGGTATCGATTACCTCCAGATTGCGCTTGAACAAGCCCAGCAGCGACCCTTCCGATCCGAACGTCAGGAGCGGAACCGTATAGCCGGACACGAACCGCTGCCCTTGCCCCGCCTCGTCCTCGTTGTTGAAGCCGAGCGCGCGCTGCGTGAAGCGGTCGAGCTGCTCGCCGGGAATGGTCGCGAAGAAGAAGGAAACCAGCCACACGAACAGCAGCACGAAGATCGTCGCCACGAAGCTGATCGGATGTGCCGACGTTGTGCGCAGGAACGCCGCCGTGAAGGAGGTCTCGGCGCGCATCAGGAAGATGCCGATCGAGATCAGGATAATGATGTCCAACAGCAGCGCAATGCGGTGCGTCCACGTGATGCCGACATCATGGTACGGCAGGAACACCACCTGAATGTAGACCAGGAGCAGCACCGGCAGCACGACCAGCGTAAGCCAGCTCATGCCGTGCAGAAACGTGCTCATGACGCGGCTGCGATAGGGACCGGCGATGGCCTGCACGAAAAAGAAGTTGTTGAGCTCGAGCCGCAGCGGATGCGTCCGCTTCTCCGTCGCCTCGAGCAAACGGATGGCATAGTCGAATTCCAGCGTCTCGCGCGCCAGCAGCGTCAGTTGCGAGACGAGACCCAGGTGAAACAGCACGAGCACGATCGGCGCGAAGCGGAAGAACTGAGCCAGCTGAATGTCGACCTGCAGGATCGGCAGCGAGACCGGCGTCTCGAGCAGCAGATCCTTGTGCGTCACGCCCGCGACCGCGATGACGAGATAGGCCATGATGGCGAGGAAAATGAGCCAGCCCGTATGGGCGGTGTCGCTCGAATGATTGACCGCTTCGAGCAGACTATACGGGTTGACGGGCGTTTCCCCCTCGGGCGCGCCACGAGCCAAATCCGTCATACTGGGAACCCTCGACAAGATACGGGTACTGACATGCGCCGACATTAAAGGAGAAAGTGTGTCTTGAGGCCAAGCCAAGCCGCCGACATGATCCCGCTTTTCTGCCGTTATAGTTGCCCCCTGGCCCCAAGAGCCGCGTTGTAATGCGCACTATCTCGAAGGCCATGCTGGCTTTAACATTGCCGGCGGTGAGAATGGAAGTTAACAGAGGCACCGGGGCTGGCACGGGCAGACAAGCGACTTGTCGTGCATCTGCGGCGGCCTCCGGTTGTGGCGCCCACTGAAGCGCCGAGAACGATCACGGATGCTGCCCTCGTGTATGACTGCAAGAAGTGTCCCGGTTTCTGCTGCTCCTATCCCCTGATCGCACTCGACAAGCGTGACGTCGAGCGGCTCGCTCGCCACCACGGCATGGGGTTCGACGAAGCACGCCGCGCATTCACCCGCGAAGCGCACGGGCGCAAATATGCGATGAAGCGCAAGCGCGACCGTCACTTCGGCGCCATCTGCCGCTTCTTCGACACCGTGAAGCGCCGTTGCACCATTTACGAGGCGCGGCCGGCAGTTTGCCGCTCGTTTCCGGGCAAGGGCCGCTGCGGCTATTACGATTTTCTGAGCTTCGAGCGGCGCGCGCAGGACGACCCGACTTGGGTTGCCGTGACCACAAATCGCTAGCCGGATCGCCGAAAAAAAATTCAAATAATTCAATGCATTAAGAGATGTACATTCACTTGAATTAGAAACGAATCGAAGTAATTTATTAAACAACTTTTATTTATGATGCCCCATGCACCTGTTGCGTGGTACCTGGCGATCAAGCGCGGACCCGATGAACGGTCCAGGCAAGCCGCCTGCACTTCGCACGACAAGGGAGACCACCATGAGCCTCATGACGCGCGCTGTGACCGCCTTCGCCGTGCTTTCCGTGGCGGCCATTCCGGTGGCGGCACTCACCATCAAGAACACCTCCTCGAAGGAGATCTCGGTCGGCGTCGACAACGGCACCGAGGAAGCCGTCTATCAGATCCCGTCCGGCGGATCGGTCGACGTCAAGCAGGACTGCAGCTCCGATTGCGCGGTCACCGGACCGTGGGGATACTCGCGTCTCGTGGCGCAGGACGCGACCATTGAGACCGACGGGCTTCCCATCGTGACGGTCGCGGCAACGGCCGAATCCCAGAGCCTCGTGCCCCAGAACCCCGTCGCGGAGGCCGCCGACGGAACCGAAGCGGCAACGACCGAGACGGAAGCCAAGCCGGCACCCGTGGTGCGCAAGCGGACCGCGAAATCGCGCAAGCCGGCCACCGTCAAGCAGGCCCAGAAGGGCCCTGCATCCGGCTCGTTCCAAATGCTGTTCCAGGGACCGGGCAAATAACGGCACCCGTCGCCGCAACAAAAAAGGGCGTCTCCGCGCGGCGGAGACGCCCTTTCCTTTTCATGCGCGTGCGCACCGCGCCTCAGCGCGACAGGCGAATGAGCGCCGAGCCCTTGGCGCTGGTCAGCCGGACGACCTGGCTGCGCCCGCTCACCGAGATCTGGATATTGCCGGTGGTATCGAACTCCGGATTGTAGAATGTGCCCCGGTAGCTGCTACCCGATCCGCGAACGAAAGCGGTTTGCGAAACTGTGCCCGACTGCGTGGCACAAGTTGCGCTCACGTCGTAAGCGGACTTGCCGCTTGGGCTGAAGGTTGCCCTGCAGCGTGCCTGCTCCTTGCTGCCACCGCTGAAGGTCACGGTACCGCCGCCCTTCCACGATCCTGCGAGGTCGGCGGCATTGGCTGGAGCGGTCAACCCCGCCATGACGACGAGAAGCGCACCCGTTCCCAGAGAGAGAAACATGCTCCGTACGGCTTTCTGCATCAGTCTCCCCTTTACATGTTCCTGAACCCCGGCACTTTCCGGCCGGCGATTCCATGAGTATACGCGCGAAGCACGACGCCAGACCGTGGGGACCCCAACTATTTTTGTGGGTGCCCGTTTCGCGCTGCGGCAAGCGCCTCCGGCAAAGCATCGGCGAAGAACGCTAGATCCTCGTCTCGCCCGCAGGACACGCGAATGCATCGATCGAGCGGCGCCACGCCGGGTTTGCGGACAAACACGTCGCGCGCCAGAAGCTCATCCAACACAAGACGGGCAAATGCACCGTCCCGGCCACAATCGATAGTCACGAAATTGGCCGCCGACGCCAGCGGAGCAAGTCCATTGCTGCGCGCGATGTCGGCAATCCTCTCGCGTGCACGGCCGATTTTTCCGACCGCTTCGGTTAGATAGGGTTGGTCAAGTAAAGCCGCCAGAGCCCCGAGCTGCCCGATACGGTTGATTCCGTAGTGGTTCCGCACCTTGTCGAAGGTTGCGATAAGATCACGCTCGCCCAGCGCATAGCCGATCCGCGCGCCCGCGAGTCCGTAAGCTTTCGAAAACGTCCTGAGCCGCAGCACTTGCGCATTCGCCATGTCGAGCGGCGGGATCGCATCGGCAGGCGCCGTATCGCAGTAGGCCTCGTCCAGGAGCAGCAGCACACCGTCGGGCAGCGCCGCGATGAGCCGCTCGATCTGTGCCGCCGGCCACCACGAGCCCATCGGATTGTTCGGATTGGATAGGTAGAGCACCGCCGCATTCCGCTGCTGCACGGCGGCAAGCAACGCGTCGTGATCCTCCCGGTCGTCGCGAAACGGAACCTTCACCAGTTCCGCGCCCTGCGCCGCCACATGGAAGTTGAACGTTGGGTATGCCCCGTCCGACGTCACCACCACCGCTCCGGGCTCCGCCGCGATCTTGACGGCGAGTCCGAGCAGCCCGTCGATGCCCTCGCCGATCACCACGTTGTCGGCGTCGACACCGTGATGGCGCGCCAGCCCTTGCCTGAGATCGTGGTTCTCGGGATCCGAATATTTCCAGTTATCGGCCGCAGCATCCGCCATCACGCGCACGGCTCGAGGGCTCGGCCCGAACAGGCTTTCATTTGCACCGAGCCGAGCCTTGAAAGGCCGCCCACGCACCCGCTCCTGCGCTTCCGGCCCGACGAAGGGCACGAGCTTCGGAAGTTCGCGCACGATGCGAGTTTGCGGCGGCGGTTTCACGGGGAGCGTCCCTAAATCAAACCAAGATCGAGAAGGGCGCGCCGCATCTCGGGCGGAAGCGCAGCGAAGTCACCGCCTCCACCGGCATCGAGATCCGGCGGCGCATCGTCCTGCGCGAGATAACGCCAGCCCTGAAACGCACGCCGCGGAACGGGGCGCACCGGTACCAGCTTGCGATCGAGGAGGATGAGGCAGCACGGGCTGCCGTCGTCCTTCGTGCCGTCCTCGAAGCCCAAGAGCTTCTGGCGCACCTGAACGATGCCTTTGATGACCCAGTAGAGAGAGCCGCCCTTGAGCTCCGTTTGCCGTTTCGGCGTCTGCAGCGTCGAATGGAAGATGCGCGGCTTCTCTCCGCGCTTCTTCTGCTCGCGAATGCGCTCGGTCTGCCATGCCGCCAGGTCCTCGATCGAGGAGGCACCGACGCAGAGCTTGATGATATGCAGCGCCATGCGTGTTGCGCGCCTCACTCGTCAGTGCAGAAGCCCGTGTATTGACCGAACACAGGAGAGCCCACGACGCCGCCGTGCCGCGAATGCACGGCCGGATATTTGCCGGAAGCCCGATCCTTGTCATAGACCGTCGTAATGTTCAAAAAACCCTCGTTGACGACCTCGAGAAAGTGGTTGGCGTTGATCGCGCGCACCACGCTGAGCTTTCCGGGCTTCGCATCGGGCGCCGCCTTGATCGTCGCCGTCTGCTTTTCGAGATCGATGGTCTCGATATTGAAGGAAAGCGGGTTCGGTGGCTTCGACTGGAACGCGCCGGCCTCGTAGGTCCGCGACTCGCCCTCTGTAAACGAGCAGACCAGATCCTTCGGATTGTCGTCCGCCTCCGAGGCCGAGACCCCGAGCCCGAGAACCAGCCCGGCCACCATCACGACACCCCATACCCAATCGTTGCCGAGCCTCGAGCCGACCGTCATGCGAAACCTCTTCAAAAGCGGGTGTGCCGCAAAACGCGGCGCCCGAAACCAGCAACGAGGCGTAGCCTGCCGGGCCAACCGCGGTCAACAATCCCTAATAGATGAACTCGCATAAGGGCTTGGCCTTGCTCGCGCCGCGATTTTGCGGCACTGCGGCGGAAATGACGCCCCGGTCGAGCCGAACCCGGCTAGAATACGAGGCGCGCTGAGCGAGATATGATTATGACGACCCGAGCCATAGCGCTGACATCGGCGGCCGCCGCGGCCCTGCTCTTGGGCGCGTGCGCTTCCCAGTCCGGAGGCCTCAGCACGGCCATGTCGCCCACGGGCGAAACCGGAAGCGTCGGCCGGACGACAACCGCTGCCGAGACCGTGAACCGCCTGCCGTCACCGGGGAGCTATCAGTTGACCTCGGACGACCTTTCGCTCGACTGCAAGAAGCTCACCGGCCGCATGGCGGTTCGCATCGTCCAGATCCGCGACTATCAGAGCCGGGACCAGGCCACGATGCTGGCGCGCGGCATCCAGACGGCGTGGAAGCCGGCCAACGGCGGCAGGGGCGAAGGAAGCGATCCGGGAGGCCGCTATGCGCACGATCGCGCGCAGCTCGAAGCCTACAACCAACGCTTGGCCGAGAAAAACTGCGCCAATTTCGATCTCAGCGCCGAGCTTGATCCCAGCGCCAAGGATCCGCCGCGCACGCGCCCCCTCAAGAAATCCTGACCGGGGACCAGTCCGGGTTTCGGAGCCTTAGGGTCCTGGAAACAGCTCGTCGATCCGGCCGAGCGCTCGGTACGCCACGAGCCCGATCCATTCGTTGGTACCGAGGTCGAGACGCAGAAGCCCTTGCGGAATGCGCTCGAAGAACCGCGTAAGATCCTCCGGCCCCCGCGTGCGGTAGTCGACCGGATAGGCAACGACGTCGAAACCTGCTCTGCGGAACAACCCCATGGCGCGCGGCATGTGATAGGCGCTGGTCACGAGATACCAGCGCTCCCCGGCTTGGGGCTTCACGAGATCGCGCGTGAAGAGAGCGTTTTCATACGTATTGCGCGACCGGCTTTCGAGAACGATCCGATCCCGGGCAACACCGGCATCCATGAGGAATTTGGCAACCGGCTGCGTCGCCTCCTGATCGCGCGAGAGCAACCCGCCGACGCCGCCGGTGAACACCACTTTGGCCTGCGGATGACGCAGCGCCAGCCGCAAGCCTTCGGTTATCCGTTCGCCAGCCTCATTGAGGCCGAGACCGCCGCGCCCCGAGGACACCCAGCCGTCCTCGAAGCCCCCGAGCAGGATGATACCGTCCACCCTGTCGTCGGCAGCAGGAACCGGCACTCCGGCAAAACGCTGCTCGAGCGGTAGCACGAGCAGGTTGCCGACGGGCGCGAACCCGCCGACGAGGAGCACCAGCACGCCGGCCGTCGCAAGCCGTCGCGCGAGACGGCCGGCCTCCCCGCGCCGCATCATCCAGAGCCCTGAGAGGATCAGGAGGACGGCGATCGAGGACGGCAGAACGAGAAGTCCGAGGATCTTCGAGAGCGTGAAAGGCATCGGCTATACTAATGTCCTCGCCCGCGACGGGGCACTTACGGACACGTGACCTTCCGCATGTTCGACTTGTCGGCGTAGCCTTCGAGCGAGCCCTTGCGGATCGCGCACCAGAAGCCGCGCGGCGTGCAGAAGAGCTTGCGCTTTTCGAGGATGTCGCCGCGCTTCGCGGCACCGATGACCTCCGAGCTGCTGTAGGGCCGAGCGCGGATGTTGAGGTGCGGCGCCGTGACTTTGAAGCAGCCGTAGTTCGTCGCGGCCTGCGCCTCCGTCGAAATCGCGCTCGAAAGTCCGGCACAAAGCAGAATTCCCGCTGCAGCAGGCACGAACATGGATTTGAGTGTCATGGGGCTTACCTTCTTTGCATGCCGGCCCTTGAGCGGCACCGGCGGGATGAAGCTGAACGGTCCCGGCCGCGCTGGTAATGCCTATTGCGGATAAAAGTAAGGCTCCGGGGGGACGGAAATTTGCCTGCCGCGCCCCGACGCCTTAACCCTGAACGCGAATCCCTGTGATGATCGAGCCATGACAACACCCTATCACGATCCAGCCACCACACCCGCGACGCACCCCTGGCCACCGATCCTGCTGGCCGCCATTGCCGTGGCGGCTGTGGGGTTCGGCACTCTCGCGCCGCTCCCGTGGCCCGGCATCCACGATACCGCCGGGCACATCGCCGGCTTGAGCCTTGGTATCGCCGGACTTGCCCTCTTCGCCTGGGCGGCCTGGACGCTCCGCCGCCACGGCACCACCATCCTCCCCGACAAGCCAGCCGACGTCCTCGTCACCGACGGCCCGTTCCGCTCGCGGCGCAATCCGATCTATGTCGCCCATGTCCTGATGCTGCTCGGCGTCGCCGAGCTGACGCAGAACATCTGGTTCGTGATCTTCGCTGTGCTCTATATCCCGCTCGTGACCTGGCTCGCCGTGCTTCCCGAGGAGCGGCACCTCGAAGCACGCTTCGGCGAGGACTATCGGGCCTACAAGGCCCGCACGCGACGGTGGATCTGATGAGGGGCGCTCCGTGAGTATCGACTACGGCGAAAGAGAGCGCCAGTTCCTGGAGACGCTTCAGGCCGATTCCGGCCGCAGCCTCGAGGCGTGGATGGCCACCATCGACGCCCAAGGCCTGACGCACAGGAACGACATCATCGACTGGCTACGCCGCCAAGGCTTCATGTTCTCGAAAGCATCCTGGCTCGAGCGCATTCACAACAATGGCGGCCGCCCGATTTATGCCGACGCCGGAACACGCCGCCCGCAGCCGCGGCCACGCAGCATCCCCCCGTCACGGCCGCTTCT
>NZ_CADEFI010000001.1:96169-98522 GCF_902826555.1 uncultured Hyphomicrobium sp. | reverse complement strand
CGCCGCCGCCGTCCTCGGCCGATGCCAGCCCCGCCGCTATCGAGGCCTTGCTCGCACGCGCCAAAGCGTTCCGCCCGCTCGCCGTCTACGTGATCGCCGAAATCCGCAAGATCGTGCCCGGCATCGCCGTGGCCGCACGCGATGGCTATCTCCTCTTCCAGGCCGGAGCCCGCGACGCGGCCCTCCTCACGATCGGCACCAAGGAGCTGCGCTTGGCGCTCTCTCTCGAGAGTGCCCCCCCTGCCGCCGCACTGGAGCCCGCCAAACTCCCCGGCCTCAAGGGTGCGCCGCCGATGACCCACATGACCGTCCTGACCGACGCACGCCAGATCACGCCGGCTCTCCTGGCGGCCGTTGCACAAGCGACCTCCGGCACTTAACTCCCCTCACAGCCGCAAGCGGCCACCGGGCGCCAACATCGATTTGCCCGATTTGCTCCGCTTCATGGCACCCATTCGAGGAGGCAAGAGTGTCGACATCCGCTCGCCCCACTACCCCCACGCAAATCCTGGCTTGGGTCGCCGCCGGACTGCTTCTGGCCGGTCCCGCCCATGCGCAGTCCACGGTCAAGGACCGCATCGGCGATCTCTTGCGGTCGGACCAGTCCGCTGCGGCGCCGGAAGCGGCCGCGCCCACACCCGAGGCAGCAGCAGCCGACCCGCGCGAAGGCGATCCCGGCTACGAGCAGGCGCGCGCCCTGATGAGCGCCATCGACGGCATCTTGTCAGACGTGGCCCAGCAGCGCGCCGAAGCCAAGAAGCTGCCCGGCAAGGACGAGTTCCTGGTCACGCCGCTCTGGACCGAGACCAAGGAGGACCGCGAGGGCCGCATCCGCACGCTTCTCGACGCGACGCTCGGCATCGTCACCGACGCACCCGTCGTCGAGGTGCAGAAGCGCATCGAGCAGCACCGCCGCAACATCCGCGATCTCGAGGCGAGCATCGTCTCCCTGAAGGAGAAGCAGCTCACCGCCCCCAAGGACGCCATGCTGCCGGGCGTGCTGACCGATACCGTCGCCAGCCTGGGCGACAAGATCGCCGAGCACAAGACGCGCATCGCCGACAACGAGGCTGCGATCAAGACCGCCAAGGGCGAGATCGCCGAGGCCCTGATCAAGTCCGGCGTCGACCTCGCACCGGATCAGCTGGACCTGCTGCTCGACGGCGTGCTTTCGGGAGACCTCGTTCGCCTCGTCGCCACCTTCCATGCCGCCAAGCTCATCGATGGACAGTTGGCGAAACTGATGACGGCCACCGCCGAGAACCCCGGCGCCGCACGCAAGTATTTCGCCATGCACGCGGCCCTCTTCGCGCTCCTCGTGCACGCCCAGGATTCGACGATCAACAAGATCGACACCCAATACATGCCGAAGCTCGACGCCATCCTGAAGGACCTGGCAGCCGCCAAGGCCAAGACCATCGAGTTGATGCGGGCCGAGAACCGCCCCGACCAGAAACGCGCCCTCGAAGCTAACCGCGAGAGCCAGAAGTTGGCCGAGGAAGCCGCCAAAGGCTACCGGCGCTATCTCGCCCAGCAGCGCGAGCAGATCGCCGCCGCCCGCACCCGCGCCACCCACGACCTGCGCATCGCCGACAACACCTTCGACACCGTGGAGGCGAGCCTCGAGCTCAGAAATCTGATGCGCGACAGCTCGACCTCGTTCGAGGCCATCCAGAAGCTGGAGGCGCCGACCTTCGAGCAGATCTTCAAGAACGAGGAGCTGCGCCGCGAGTTCGAGAACCTGACCCGCAAGCTGGACGCGCCGACGAGCTAGCCTGCCGCGCGCCGCGCCTTCTCACAATTGCAGCATTGCTTATCAGCAATTGCGCATTCACACGGTCACGCTCCCTTCGTAGTTCTACGCACGGCGCGTCGCATCGCGACGCATGGACCGATCGGCACGGAGGGGCCCGCGCGCGATGAAAGCCTTCTCCGACGTCTCGCTGTCCGAGCTCAAGGCGGTGCGCTTCGTCCTCACCGATATGGATGACACGCTGACGTTCCGAGGCCGCCTCGCGGCACGCACCTATGAGGCGATCGAGCGGCTCGAGACGGCCGGCGTGCGCGTCGTCCCCATCACCGCCGCTCCGGCCGGTTGGTGCGACCAGATGATCCGCATGTGGCCCATCGCGGCGGTCATAGGCGAGAATGGCGGCTTCTGCTTCGCGCGCCGCGGCCATGTCATAAGGCGCCGCTTCTGGCTCGACCCTCAAGCCCGCGCCGACGCGCAATATCGGCTGTCCGAGATCGCCGCCGACATCCGCGACGCCCATCCCGATACCGCGCTTGCCGACGATCAATCGTTCCGGCTGACAAGCCTCGCGTTCACCCGTCCCGCTTCCCGAACGACCGC
>NZ_CADEFI010000001.1:0-96069 GCF_902826555.1 uncultured Hyphomicrobium sp. | reverse complement strand
AATCGTTCCGGCTGACAAGCCTCGCGTTCACCCGTCCCGCTTCCCGAACGACCGCGCTCGCCATCGTTCGCGCGTTCGAAACGGCCGGCGCGCGCGCCACGCTGAACGCGATCTGGGCGCTGGCATGGCTCGGCGGCTACGACAAGATCACCGCGGCACGCAAATTCCTGCCCGACGCGATCGGCTTGGACATCGACGCCGATCTCGACAGCGTCGTCTTCATCGGCGACTCCGCCAACGACGCCCCAATGTTCGCCCACGTTCCCAAATCCGCCGGCGTCAGCACCGTCACCGAGCACCTGGCCGATATCCCGAAACCACCCGCATGGATAACCCGAGGTGCGGGTGGAAACGGCTTTGTCGAGGTTGCAGACGCCATCCTCGCCGCACGCGCCACCCAGCCCCTGCGTCCGGCGCGACGCGTCGCAGGAACCCCGTGAAAGCGGAGCGCGCAGCATGAACCAGCACCACATTGAGATCGCGACCCACATCGGCGCCGCCTGGGCCGCCGGGAGCTTGATCGGGCTCGAACGCAGCTTCCACGGCCGCCCGGCCGGCTTCCGCACGCACGCCCTCGTCTGCCTCGCCTCAGCGCTTCTGATGGTCGTAACGGCCTATCAGTGGGACTGGCTCGGAAGCGGCGTGCCCATGGAAACCGTGCGCACCGATCCGACACGCATCGCGCAAGGCATCATGACGGGCATCGGCTTTCTCGGCGCCGGCGTCATCTTCAAGGACGGCCTCACGGTGCGCGGCCTCACCACCGCCGCCTCGATCTGGATCACGGCGGCGATCGGTATCCTGTTCGGCGTCGGCTTCTTCTACCCGGCCACGCTGGCGACGCTCGCCACGCTCGGTACGCTGGCAATCTTCCGGCGCATCGAGGCTTGGATCCCGAGCCACACCTTCGGCCAGCTCGTCCTGCGCTTCAACGAGGGTCAGATTCCACCCGAGGGAGACGTGCGCAGCGTCATCACCAAGCAAGGCTTCTCGATTGCCAACATGAGCTACCGGCTGGACCGGGAAGCAGGCTTCTTCGAGTACCGCATGATGGTGCGCACCGCGAGCAAACACGCCATTGAGCAGCTCGCAGGCGAGCTGAGAAAGCGCGTCGATCTCATAGAATTCCGCATCTCGCCCAGCGGCGACTAGCCAGAAGCGGATCGCTCAGGACGGCGATTTTCCGAACCAGACGCGCATCAATGCCCGCCAACGGCGGCCCCAGCTCACCGTCTCGTCCGAGAGTGCATCGAGGAAATCCGAAAGCCGCCGCGACTTGACGACGGTGTAGAGCGTCAGGAACGCCGTCGGCACGAAAACGGCAAAAAACGCTGCCACCTTCCACCAAGTCGGCTCCTGCGTCCAGTCGAACAGGTTCATGCCGATGAAGCCCGTCGTCACCGTGCCGACGAGACCGAACGTCGTCACCACCGTCAGGCGAACCACCGTCTCGTTCTGCTTGCGGGTGGCCTCCACCTCGAGGAAGTTGCCCATGTCCTGCAACTCCTCGCGCACCTCGCCATAGAGGCTGTCGAGCTGCAGATGGCGCCGCGTCATGTCGAACAGCTCACGCACCTGCGCTTGGTGTGAGATGTCATGGAACCAATAGCGGTGTGCGAAGCGCAGGAAATTCTCGTGCGCATGGCGGATATCGCGGCGGAAAACGCGGTTCGCCTTGGCATTGGTGATTTCGAGCCGGCTCACCGCGCCCACCAGCCGGTCCGAGAACATCAGAAGCGATGCCTTCTGGAAGTGCGCGATAAGAAACATCAGAAAATGCTGGTGGCGGAACCGGGAGAGAATGCCGTTGTTGAGATCGGTATAGAACGTGTCGTCCGAGTCTCCCGTCACCACCAGCGTATCGCCCGAGGCGTGAAACCGCACGTTGGAGGCCTTCTCTCCGCCGCCTGACATGAAGTTGCGATCGTAGCAGTACCGTGTCTCGAAATCGGAGAGGTAGGCGTCCGAATAGGGGAGCGCCGCGTTCTCGCCGGCCTCGTTGCCCAACGCTAGCCGAATGGAATCCGAGCGCGACAGCGCCTCCGACCGTTCGAGCGAAAGATACGCCATGTACGGCATGCGGTAGTATTCGAGCTGCCGGTAGCGCACGAGGCCCTTCACGTCCGCATGATGCAGAACCATGGGCGCCAGCAGGAATTCCCAATGCGCGGCCGTGGTCGGCGCTCGGTGACGGCAAACGAACGACAGAAACTTTTCGCGGTTCTCGTAGTCGGATTGCGCCAGCACCTGTCCTTCGACGCCGAGCCATTCGACCTTCCACGGGCAATGCCCGCCGCGGCCGTCGCGCGACTCCCAATAGGCAGGATAGGCGCGCCCGAACCGGAACATCAGACTTTGCGCCGTCGTGAGCGGAATATCGTCGGCCCACACCTCGAGCGCGAGAATTGCGATGTCGATATCGTAGAAAAAGTAGAGGTCGACGTGTGCGATGTTGAGCATGACCGGCTCACCGCCCTTGTCGAGCGTGATGCGCGCGGCCGAGACGTCGGTCCGGCGCATCACCCTGATCGGACTTTCGCCATAGACCTTGCTCACCGAGCGTCCGAGTCCCTGGCCATAGAGAAAGCGCTGCACCGGCGGCAGGAATGTCACGAATTCGTTGTAATGCCGGGCCTGGAACTCGCACGGGTCGCCGAACTCGTCATCGAGCTCCCGCCACGGGTTGTCGGGGCCCGGCTTTTCCAGATGCTCCCAATGGTCCTGCAGCGGCGCACCCTCGTCGAGGGGCAACAGATAGACCGGCCAGAGCAGGATTTGGCGCAGATGCCTGACGCGTTTTTCTTGATCCATGGCGACCGGGGTGTCTCAGGCTGCTGGACGCGTTCGCCCCCTGATAACCAGGTGTGCCGCCGCCCGGCAAGCGACAAACTTCCGCCCACCGTCATTTAAGCTTCATAAAGTGCGAAGCAGCCTACAGCAGGAACACCGACGCCAGCCCGAGGAAGGCGAAAAAACCCACGCAATCCGTGACCATGGTCACGAACACGCCGGACGCCGGCGCCGGATCGAGCTTTAAGCGGTCGAGCGCGAGCGGGATCAGAATCCCGGCCAGCGCCGCCGCGAGCAGGTTCACCACCATTGCAGCCCCGATCACCCCCCCGAGTCGGCTCGAGCCGAACCACACGAACACGATAAGCGCCATGATCACCGAGAGAATGAGGCCGTTCAAAAGACCGACCAGCGTTTCGCGCGAAATGATGCGCGGCGCATTGGTCGAGCCGAGCTTGTTGGTTGCAAGCGCACGCACCGTCACCGTCATGGTCTGCGTGCCGGCGTTGCCTCCCATGGAGGCGACAATCGGCATCAGCACGGCGAGCGCCACCATTTGCTCGATGGTGGCATCGAACAGCCCGATCACGAACGATGCCAGCACCGCAGTGCCCAGGTTGACGATCAGCCAGGGCACGCGGCTCTTCGCCGTCTGAAAGACGCTGTCGGCGAGGCTTTCGTCGCCCACGCCACCGAGGGCCCTCATGTCCTCGTCCGCCTCGTCCTGGATGACCTCCACCACGTCGTCGACCGTGATCACGCCGACCAGCTTCCCGTTCTCGTCGACGACCGGAGCCGAAAAGAGATCGTAGCGCTCGAACTGGCGCGCCACCTCCTCCTGATCGGCGGTCGCGAGCACCGTATCGAGATCGGTCTCCATGATGTCGGAGATCGGCACGTCGCGCTTGGAGCGGAGAATCCGCGAAAGCTCAACGCTCCCGATCACGCGGAACGTCGGATCGACGACGAAGATCTCCGAAAAGCTGTCCGGCAGATCGTCGCTCTCGCGGGCGTGCTCGATGACTTGCTCGACCGTCCAGTAAGGAGCGACGGCGACGAAGTCGCTCTGCATGAGACGGCCGGCAGAATCCTCCGGATAATCGAGCTGCCGTTCGAGGGCCGCGCGTTCGCCCTTGGGCAATTGCGCAAGAATCTCGTCCCGGTCCTCCGGTTCGAGATTCTCGATAAGGTAAGCCGCGTCGTCCGTATCGAGCTCGGTGACGGCCCGCGCCAGGAGCTCGTTCGGCAGCGCCTCCGAGAGCTGGTCGCGAACCGTCTCGTCGATCTCCGACAGCACCTCGTAGTTGAAGGCGGGCCCCAGCGCCTGGATCAGCGCGACGCGATGCTCGGCGCTGAGCAGCTCGATGACATCTGCGAGATCGCGAGGGTGAAGGTTAATCACCAGCCCGGCAGCACGCCGGCTGTCGCCGTCGTGCAACGCGATCGCGACATCGCGCACGAGATCGGCGACGCTGATGGCATCGGTCTCCGGAGTGGGTTGCTGTTCGTCGAGACCCGACATCGAGACTCCAAGGGCGAAAGGTCTGCGGCACAGAGTCCCTGGGGCCGCCGCGAAGGCAGCCCGCTCGGCGCTACAAAAACAACAACGGAGGGACCTCTGCTCAGGGTCAGGCCCTTAGCATAGCCGTCACTCTCACGACACTCCGATCCGCCAAAAATGAGCGGCTTTCATAAGCGGTTGCAAAATAGCTACTAACTCTTTTACGAACCGTGGTTCAATGCAGCTTCGTGCCTCGATAAGCCGAACGGCAGGGCATAGGGGAGATGATCGAATGCGCGCCTGTCGGTGCACATGGCTGGCCTTGAGTCTCGCGATGGCCGCGAGCGCCGGCTCGTTGTCGGGTTTTGACCGCGCCTACGCCGAAACCGGACCGAGCACGCCGGCCGCGAGCACACCCGCCGCCACTGGGCAGGCGCTCTCCGTCAATCCGGCCGCTGGCGCCGAGGCCAACCTGAAGCCGACCATCGCTGCGGGCTGCGCGGACCGTGCGGACGTTCTCGGTGTCTCCCGCATCGTGGAGATCGACACCACGACAGGCCCTGCCTTCGGAGACCAATACCTCAAGACCGAGCCCAAATTCCTCGAGCCCGGCGAGATCGTCCTCACCTTCGACGACGGGCCGATGCGCCGCTACACGCTGCCGATCCTCGACGCCCTCGACGAGCAGTGCACGAAAGCGACGTTCTTCTCGGTTGGCCGCATGGCTATTGCCGATCCGGCGACGCTGCAGGAGGTGGCCCGTCGCGGGCACACCATCGGCACCCACACCTGGTCGCACAAGAAGCTCTCGGGCTTGAGCGCGGCCGCCATGAAGCGCGAGTTCGAGCTGGGCCTGTCCGCCGTCGCCGCCGCCACCGGCGCGCCCATCGCACCGTTCTTCCGTTTCCCATACCTGGGCTACAGCAAGTCCAGCATGGACTACATCAAGAGCCGCGGCGTCGGCATGTTCGGCATCCACGTCGATTCGAAGGACTTCCGCACCCGGAGCCCGGGCGTGGTGCTTCGCAACGTTCTTGCGCAGCTCGACCACGAGAAGAAGGGCATCATCCTTTTCCACGACATCCAGCCGTCCACGGCCGGCGCGCTTTCGAGCCTGCTCACAGAGCTCAAGACCCGCGGCTACAAGGTCGTGCATTTGGTCGCCAAGGCGAGCCCGGTCACGTTGCCCGAGTATGACGCCATCGCTGAAAAGGCGCTCAAGGCAAAATCCGTTGCGGCCGCCAACGTGCCGCTGGCCGACCGCGCAGCGACATGGCCGGTCTCCGGTGCCGCGCCCGACGATGTGGCGTCGGCCCCCGCTGCCGGCGACAAAGCCTCGGCGAAGTCCGGCGCGCCGGCGCACAGGTCGTCCAGGCCGTTCGACTGGGCAAACCCTTCGAACGACCCCTGGCAGCTCAAGTCCTTCGGCCACGAATAGCCGCGCACGCCCGCTGAGCTGAAAGACCGAGTCCCAAATGCCGCGCCAGCGCGGAAAAGCGCCGGACCGGGGCCCGCGAGCCTTGTTGCTGCAGCCGAATTCACCGAAAGTCCGCGCGCCATCGAGCTTCGGGAGCCGCCATGCGAGTGACCAGGATATCGACCGCCGCCGCAGCGCTCGCCGCGTGGATTGCCTCTGCATCCGCGTCGGCCGCCGTCGACTGTCCGGAACCGGACAAGGCGCTCGGCGTCTCGCGCGTCCTCGAGATCGACACCTCTGGCGGGCCGATGTTCGGTTCGGCGACCAAGCGCGAAAAGGAACCCGACTTCCTCGCCGAGGGCGAGGTGGTCCTCACCTTCGACGACGGCCCCGTGCCGTGGGTCACGAAGCCGATCCTCGACACGCTCGTTCAGTTTTGCACCAAGGCGACGTTCTTCTCCGTCGGCGATATGGCGCTCTCCTACCCCGACATGACGAAGGAGGTCCTGGCGCGCGGCCACACCGTCGGCACCCACACTTGGTCGCATCCGAACAACCTGCGGCGCCTCGATCTCGACAAGGCCAAGGATGAGATCGAGCGCGGCTTTGCCGCCGTCGCGCTGGCCGCGGGGACCGACATCGCGCCCTTCTTCCGCTTTCCCGGACTCAACGACAGCGACGAGCTCCTGAGCTACCTGCAGTCGCGCAGCATTGCGAGCTTCACCGTCGACGTGATTTCCAACGACAGCTACATCGGCAGCGCCAAGGGCATCGCCGATCGCACCTTGAAGCAGACCATCGCCCGCAAAGGCGGCATCCTGCTGTTCCATGATTTGAAGCGCCCGACGGCCAAGGCCCTCCCGGCGATCCTTGCCGGCCTCAAGGCCCACGGCTTCAAGGTGGTCCACCTCCGTGCCAAAAATCCGGTAGTGCCGATTGCGACCCTCGACGCCGAGTTGCAGCCGATCCTGGCCAAGGCCGCCGCCCGCAATCTCGTGCCGTTCTATGGGCCTACGCCGGGCCCGCGGACAGCGGACGGACAAGACCCCGCCGTATCCGAGCTCGCCCCGCCGGCCAGAACGCGGTTGACGGATCCCATGCCGGCCGGTGGCCAGCAGGCCTCCTCCGAGCCTCTGCGCCGCAGACCGGCCAACGTCCGCAACCGTCGCCACCGCCGACCTCACCGGATCGCGCCGGCGGCCTGACGGCGCCGCGCATTCACCAGCCACGCTCCTGTGAGGCACGGACGGTAGCTCCCGCCACATTTCGGGCGTAAGCTCGTTCGTCCCGCATGAATGCGAGTGCGAAACGGGATCCGACGGATTTCGATAGGTTGCAGCGTTGTCCTTCCGCTCGAAGAGTTCACGGACCCAACGACACGATGACCCGGCCTATCCCCTCCGGCTCGAACGCGACGAGACTTCCGCCGACTGAACGCTCCCGAAAGCGGCTGCCCAGGAACTAGGTGCCCGAATGCTGAAGGTCTGGATCACATGCGCCTTGGTAGCCCTCGCAGGCGCCGCGTACTATGTGGCAGACGAAAAAAGAAACACCGCCAGCATCTCTAAACTCCTGAAGGCCACCGAGGCGGCGAAAGCCCCCCGCAACGTATCCAAGGACGCGCGGCCCAGCAGTGTCGCCGTCGAGGCAGCGGCAGCCGTGTCCACCACGTCGACCGAGGACCTGCGTGCCATCGGCACGTTGCAGTCCGACGAAAGCGTGCAGATCACATCCGAGATTGCAGGCCGCATCACCGAGATCCCCCTGTCCGAAGGGATGCCCGTCAAGGCGGGCGACGTCATGGTCCAGCTCGACAGCGCCCTCGCCAACGCGGAAGTGGCGGATGCCCAGGCCCGCTACAATCTGGCGGTCGGCAACCTGGGCCGCGCCAACTCTCTCGCCCAGTCCGGCAACGTCACCGAGCGCGCACGCGACGAGGCCTCCACCAACGCCGAGACGACGCGGGCAGCCCTGGAGCTCGCCAAGGTCCGCTTGTCCAAGCACACGATCCGCGCCCCCTTCGGCGGCACTTCCGGCATCCGCAAGGTCTCGCCTGGGGCATACATCGAGGCCGGCCAGGCGATCGTCAATTTGGAGAAAATCGACACCTTGAAGATCGATTTCAAGTTGCCGGAACTCTACCTCTCGCAAATCGCGAACGGCCAGACCATCGAGATCGGCGTCGATGCGCTGCCGGGCCGTACGTTTGCCGGCACCATCTATGCAATCGACCCCCATATCGACATCAACGGCCGCGCGCTGAGCATCCGCGCCCGTCTCGACAACCCCGGGCTGACCCTGCGCCCCGGCCTCTTCGCTCGCATTCGCGTCAAGGGCCAGGTCAAGCGCAATGTCCTCGTCGTCCCAGAAGCGGCCATCGTTCCGCGCGGCGAGGACAAGATCGTCTACGTCGTCAGGGATGGGCAAGCGCGCGAAGCCAAGGTCGAGGTCGGCAGCCGCAACGGCGGCATGGTGGAGATCCTGGAAGGCCTTGCCGAGAACGCGATGGTGGTCACCGCCGGCCAACAAAAGCTCAAAGACGGCAGCGCCGTCGAGATCGTGGTGGGCGCCAACCCCACCGCGCGGGGGACCTGATGGGCCTCTCCGAGTTCTGTATCCGGCGCCCGGTCTTCGCCACCGTCCTGAGCCTCGTCATCGTGCTTCTCGGCATCGTCTCCTACACGCGCCTCACCGTGCGCGAGTACCCGAACGTGGACGAGCCCGTGGTTTCGGTGCAGACGCGCTATCCCGGCGCCTCCGCCAAGATCGTCGAATCCCAGGTCACGCAGATCCTCGAAGGCTCCATCGCTGGCATCCCGGGCATCGACGTGATCGACTCGCAGAGCCGCTCCGAGCAGAGCCGCATCAGCGTGCGCTTCCACCCCGACATCGACCAGGACGTGGCCGCGAGCGACATTCGCGACCGCGTCTCGCGCGTGCGTGGCCGCCTACCCGACGAGATCGACGAGCCGGTCATCGCAAAGGTCGAGGCCGACGCGCAGCCGATCATGCTTCTGGTGTTCAACAGTCCGGTGCTCTCCCCGCTCGAGATCACCGACTACATCGACCGTTTCGTCATCGACCAGCTGAAGAACCTGAACGGCGTCGCCGATGTGACGATTTACGGCGAGCGCCGCTACGCCATGCGTATCTGGATCGACCGCGAGCGCCTCGCGGCATTCGCCCTCACCGTTCAGGACATCGAGACCGCGCTGCGCGCCCAGAACGTGGAGCTGCCGTCAGGCCGCATCGAGAGCACGAACCGCGAGTTCAGCGTGCTCTCGCGCACAGGCCTCGTCACGCCCGAGGAGTTCCGCAACATCGTCATCAAGGTCTCGGGCAACCATCAGGTGAAGCTCGGCGAGGTGGCACGCGTCGAGCTCGGCGCCTTCGACGAGCGCCGCGAGAGCCGCTTCGAGGGTGGCACCGCCATCGCCGTGGGCGTCATCAAGCAGGCGGTGTCCAACCCGCTCGACGTCTCGAAGGCCGTGCGCGCCCTCCTGCCGCGGATCAACCAGTCCATGCCGAACGGCATGCAGGCCCATGTGGCCAACGACGACGCAATTTTCATCGAGCGCTCGATCGAGGCCGTTTACCACGCCATCGGCGAGGCCATTCTGCTCGTCGTGCTCGTCATCATCTTCTTCCTGCGCTCGGTTCGCGCCTCCATCATTCCGATCGTCACCATCCCGATCTCACTGATCGCCACCTTCACGCTGATGCTCGTCTTCGGCTTCAGCGTCAACACACTGACGCTCCTCGCCATGGTGCTCGCCATCGGCCTCGTCGTCGACGACGCCATCGTCGTTCTGGAGAACATCTACCGCCACATCGAGCGCGGCATGAAGCCGGTGCAGGCGGCCATCCAGGGTACGCGCGAGATCGGCTTCGCGATCATCGCCATGACGCTGACTCTCGCCGCGGTGTATGCGCCGATCGCCTTCGCGCCAGGCAAGACCGGCCGCCTGTTCCTGGAGTTCGCGCTGACGCTGGCGGGCGCCGTCATCATCTCCGGCTTCGTCGCCCTCACGTTGACGCCGATGATGTGTGCGCGCCTCCTGCGCCACAACCCGAAGCCCGGCAGGGCATTCCTCGCCATCGAGGGCCTGCTGAACGGACTTGAGGCCGGCTATCGCCGGCTGCTCGCCCTGGCCCTGCGCCATCGTCCGACAATTCTCCTTCTCGCCCTCGCCGTCGCGGGATCGTGCGTCTTTTTTTTCCAGAACCTCAAGTCCGAGCTTGCGCCGGTGGAGGATCGCGGCGTGATCCGCGTGCGCGGCACCGGTCCCGAGGGCGCAACGCTGGCTTATACCAGCCGCTACAGCGCCGAGGCCGATGCCATCCTCGCCGACGTCCCGGAGATCGCTTCACGCCTTGTCATCAACGGCAACCCCGAGGTCTCGGGCTTCCTGATCTTCGCGCCCTTGAAAGACTGGAGCGACCGCACGCGCACGCAACAGGAGATCACGCGCGAGATCAGCCCCAAGGTCCGCCGCATCGCCGGCGTATTCGCCTTCGCGCCCAATCCGAACGCGTTCGGCCAGCGCGGCTCCTCGAAGCCGGTCGAGTTCGTGGTACAGTCGTCCGGCTCCTACGAGGATCTGGAAAAGCTCTCCAATACGCTCATGCAGGCGCTCGAAAGCTACCGCGGCCTCGAAAGCCTCGAAACCGACCTCAAGCTCAACACCCCGGAGTTCCGCATCGAGATCGACCGCGCCAAGGTCTCGGATCTGCGCCTCGACGTGAACGTTGTCGGCCGTACGCTGGAGACGCTTCTCGGCGGCCGCCAGGTCACGCGCTTCGAGATGAACGGCGAGCAGTACGACGTCATGGTGCAGCTCGACATCCCGGACCGCTCGACGCCGGCCGCGCTTCACACGATCTTCCTGCGCTCGCCGACCGGCGAGATGATCCAGCTTTCTAATATCGTCAAGGTGGTCGAGAGCGTGGCGCCCAAGGAGCTGAAGCGCTTCAACCAGCTCCGGTCGGTGACGATCTCGGGCACCATTGCGCCGGGCTACGCCTTGGGCGAGGTGCTGGAGCACATCGAGCGCACCGTCGACGAGGTGCTGCCGAAGGACATCCAGACCGACGTCAACGGCCAGAGCCGCGATTACCGCGCCTCGAGCCAGAGCCTGGCCCTGGTCTTCGTGCTAGCGCTAGCCTTCATCTACCTCGTGCTGGCGGCCCAGTTCGAGAGCTTCCGCGACCCTCTGATCATCCTCCTGACCGTGCCGCTTTCCATGTGCGGCGCGCTCGGCATGCTCTGGCTGGTCGGCGGATCGCTCAACGTCTACTCGCAGATCGGGCTCGTGACGCTGGTCGGCCTCATCACCAAGCACGGCATTCTCATCGTCGAGTTCGCCAACCAGCTCGAGGCCGAAGGCAAGGCACGCCTGGAGGCCGTGGTCGAGGCCGCGAGCCTGCGCCTGCGTCCGATCCTGATGACGACCGGCGCCATGGTGCTCGGCGCCGTGCCGCTGGCGCTCGCCGTGGGCGCGGGTGGCGAAAGTCGTCAGCAGATTGGCTGGGTCATCGTCGGCGGCATGAGCCTCGGCACGGTGCTGACGCTGTTCGTGGTGCCGACCGTGTTGAGCCTGATCGGCTCGTCGCACCATCAGGCCGCCGAGCCCGACGCGCATCCCGCCGCCTCACCCGCCGAGTAGCCGGAATTAGCTGAAACGCCCTAGCACCAGCGCCGTGCGGCACCGGCCGCGTCGAGCACGTGGCCCGACACGCTGCGGCCCTTGCGGCTCGCAAGTTGCAGCGCGACCACGGCGAGATCCGCATCCGAGGCCTGAGCATCCCCGCCCATCGCCGCGATGGAAGACGGCGGCCCGACTGCGTTGATACGAATGCCGGTCTCGGCCCAATCCTGCGCCAGCCCGCGCGTGAGCTGTCCCAACGCGCTCCTCAGCACGTCCGCGATCATCATCGCTCGGCCGCCCGCCGCGTCCTCGATGCGCACGACGTTGAGAATCGAACCTTCGACCCAGACCAGACGCATGCGGTTAGCCGCGATCTCCGTCAGTCTCAGCGGCAGACGCAGCACGTCGGACGCGGCAGCGTCGGCATCGTCCGCCAGCTCGAGCGCACACACGGCGCCGGCATTCACCGGCACCAGATTGATCACCGCATCGATGCCGCCGAAATCCTGTGCCGCGGCCTGCATCAACCGGCGCACATCCTCGTCGCTGTCGAGCGGCGTGTTGAAAAGCCGGATCTCCGCCGAGTTTTCCGCCAGCACAGCGGACAGCTCTGTCATCTCGGGGCTCTCTTCCGGCGACTGAATGATGAGACGGGCGCCGTGATCGGCGAAGGCGCGGGCAACGTCGAAACCGAACGTCGACGTGAGGCCCGTAATCAGAACGCGAGCACCGGCAAGCTCCGGTGCCACCACAGATTCACACGCGCGCTGAATGACGCTCATCAACATCAGGGCAGTCTCCTCGATACGCCGGACAATAAGGCGGCCCGGACAGAGCGATTACCATGCCGATTCGCCTAACGACCTCTAAACGGCGCCCCGATTCGGGTGGCCGGTAGGCTGGCCAATGGCTGATTTGCGACTCTCCCCTGAGAATATCGCCCGATACCGGAAAAGCGGGTCGGCCATCCGCGATGCATCCGCGCCACGCTCCGCCTAAGTCGTCAATCCAGCTTACGAAATACTGGTGATACCACGGGGCGTTCACGTTGCCATACGGGGGGAACAGCACGAACCTCCAATGAGCGATTCGCACCGGAGTCGGGTGCCGCGTCTACGGAAGTATTTGGGGGAAGAGCAGAATATGGCGCGAAATCAAACAACTTCACAGACCGTTGTGGTGGTGGCCATGGGGTTGGTCGCCGGCGCAAGCGCCGTAGCGCTGCATCAGCACGCCGGACTGCCGGGGCCTGTCGCCGCGACGGCGGCGCTGTCTGCTTACCTCCTTCTGCTCACGGTCCACGCTTTCGCGTGGCGGAGAGCGCCCGGCAATCCTGAGGCGGCACGGTCTCGCGGCATTCAGGCCGCCACGCAGCGCCGCCTCCCCGAGAACGCCCCCAAGGCAGCTCCGTCCATTCCCTTGCCGCAACCTCATCAAGGCGCCGTCGCGCGCGCGCCACAGCCTGCGCAGCCCCCAATGGCACCGCGGGCGCCAGCCGCTCACGTCCCGACGCCCCAAGGCGTGCGCCCGGGCCAGCCGCCCGCGCCCGACCTCAAGCCGCGCGCGCCGCTCCCTCCGGTGCCTCCGCCGCTGCCCCAGGGAGCTGCCGCGCCGCGTCAGGTCGACCGCTCGGTGCCGCCGCCGCTTCCAGCCGCGGGCCCGCTTCCGACGCCCTCCCGTAACACCCCAGCCCCTATGGCCGACGACCTTCAGGACCTGTGGTCCTTTCGGCCAGCTACGGCCGGGCAAAAGCTTCCCCCGTTCGTAACCGGTCGCGCGTCGGCGGCCGCGCCGGAGCCCAAGTTGCCGGATCCGGCAATGACCCAGCCCGTTCCGCCGTCAGCACGGCCCGCGCCGCCGAGCGCACCGCGCCAGGCGGACGTCGAGGTCATTCAGGACGCCATCAAACGTCTTCTCGAGGAGGTCAACGCCGCCGAGCAGACGCGCAACCTGCCGCCGCAGGCATCCGCATCGGTGCCGCCCCCTCTTCCAGCGCAGCATGCCCCCGCGATGCCTTCGCCTGAGGCGTCCATCGAGCGTTCGATCGAGGCGCTGCGCATGACCGCTGGCACCATGCGTTCGGCCATCGGCGCCGACGTGCCGGCTGCCCCGCCCGCAGTTGCAGCCGCGCCCCAGCAGCAGCCCGCTCCGCCCTTCACCGCCGGCGTGCGCCCGCGGGCGGCATCGCCCGCCGACGCGCGCGCACGTCTCATGGCGGACGCCATCTCGGCCGGCCGCATCGACGTCGCGCTGGAGCCGATCCTGGGCCTCGAGGACCAGCAGACGCGCCACTATGAAGTGAGCGTGCGTCTGCGCGATGCCGACGGCAATCCGCTTGACGTGGCGCCCGACGGCCCCGACCTGCGCGGCACCGGCCTGCTTCCGCTGTTCGATGGCGTACGCGTGGCACGCACGGCCGCCGTGGCGCGCCGGCTCGAGGACCGCGGCAAGGGCGGTTCCGTGTTCTCGGCTTTCAGCGGCGAATCCGTCGCCGACGAGCACTTCCTCGGCGAGTTGGCCGAGACCCTGCACCTGCGCGCAAGCCTGGCTTCGCAACTCGTGCTCTCGTTCACGCAGACCGACGTGCGCGGGTTCTCGACTCCCGAGTGGGATTCGCTCGCCGACATGCGTGCGCTCGGTTTCCGCTTCGCCATCTCGCACATGACCGATCTCGATATGGACTTCGAGGCGCTGGCCGAGCAGGGCTTCGTGTTCACCAAGCTCGATGCGTCCGTGTTCCTGAACGGGCTTCCCGCCCCGAGCGGACATATCTCCTCGGCCGACGTTTGCCGCCATCTGGCCAGCCACGGCCTGACCCTCGTCGTCGAGCGCATCGACAACGAGGAACAGCTCGCCCGCGTCTTCGGCTTCGGCGTGCTGCTCGGCCAGGGCCAGCTGTTCGGCGGTGCGCGCCCCGTACGCGCCGAGGTCGCCAACGACCGCGTGCGCAGCAACGGCAGCACCGTCGCCGCGTAAACGACAATCCTCCGGGCTGCGGTCCCAACGCCGCAGCCCGGACAGCCCGCCGGCGCTTGCCGAAACATCGAGCACCGACTACGCATGCGGCATGACCACATCCGCTGCCGTCGCGCCTATCCCTATTCTCACCTCGATCGCCGGCCTCGCCGCCGGGCGCGACGTCTGGCTGACGGACGTCTGGGGCGTGATTCACAACGGCGTCGCGCCATTTGCACACGCGTGCGAGGCCGCGACACGCTACCGCCTCACCGGCGGACTCGTCATTCTGCTGTCCAATGCCCCGCGCCCGGCCGAAGCCGTCGCCGCTCAACTCGACCGCATCGGCGTACCGCGTTTCGCCTGGGATGCGATCCTGACGTCGGGCGACGCCGCCCGCACCCTCGTCGGCGCGTTCGCCGGCAAGCGCGTCTTCCACCTCGGCCCCGAACGCGACCTCACGCTTTACGACGGGCTTGACGTCACGCTCTCCGAGCCGGCCGAGGCGGATGCGATCTCGTGCACGGGCCTCTTCGACGACGAGATCGAAACGCCGGACGACTACGCCGCCCTGTTGGCCGATCTTGCCGCGCGCAAGCTGCCGATGATCTGCGCCAATCCCGACCTCACCGTCGAGCGCGGATCGAAGATCGTCTTTTGCTCGGGCGCCCTCGCTGCGGACTACGAGGCCAAGGGCGGCAGCGTCGCCTACGCCGGCAAGCCATACCTTCCGGTCTACGACATGGCCTTCGCCATGATCGAGACGCTCAAGGGCAAGCCCGTGCCCAAGGAGCGCATCCTCTGCATTGGCGATGGCATCCGAACCGACATCAAGGGCGCAGCGGCAGCGGGCCTCGACAGCGTCTTCATCGCCAGCGGCGTGCACGCGCCCGGCGGCCTCACGAGCGAGACGTTGACGACGCTCTTCCCCACCGCCGACATGCGCCCCATCGCCGCCATGCCCGGCCTTGAGTGGTGACGCCCTCTCCGCGCAAGCGGAGGCACTGAGTCAAACCGTCAGCACGATCTTGCCGATGTGCTGGCTGGTTTCCATGCGCGCATGAGCGTCGGCAGCCTGCGCAAGCGGAAACGTGCTGTCGATCACCACCTTGACCTTGCCGTCGGCCACGAGCGGCAACGCGTGGGCTTCGACCGCGCGCGCGATCGCACCCTTCACGGAAGTCGGCCGGATGCGCAGCGTCGAGCCCGTCAGCGTCAGCCGCTTGAGCATCACCCGCATCATGTCCACGGTCACTTTCGAGCCCGACTGGTAGCCGATGTTGACGAGCCGCCCGTCGTCGGCGAGCGAGCGGATATTGCGGTCCACGTAGTCCCCGCCCACCATGTCGAGAATGACGTCGACGCCGCGCCCTTCCGTCTCCGTCTTGACCGCCTCCGCGAAATCCACCTGCGTATAATCGACCGCGCGGCGAGCGCCGAGCGCGAGACACGCTTCGCACTTCTTCGTCGTGCCGGCCGTGGCGATGACCTTGGCACCGAGCGCCGCACCGAGCTGGATCGCCGTCACGCCGATACCGCTCGTGCCGCCATGCACGAGCAGCCATTCACCGCTCTTCAAGGCGGCCCGTTCGAACACGTTGTGCCACACCGTGAAGAAGGTCTCTGGGATGGCCGCCGCCTCGACCATCGAAATGCCCTTCGGAACCGCCAGCGTCGCCGGCTCCTCGGCGACGGCATACTCGGCATAGCCGCCACCGTTGAGCAGGGCCATGACCGCTTCGCCTGGCTTGAACCGCGATGCGCCGTCGCCAACGGCCGCGATCCAGCCTGACACCTCAAGCCCCGGTAGCTCCGAATGTCCCTTGGGCGCTGGATAGAGTCCCTTTCGCTGCAGAACGTCGGGCCGGTTGACGCCCGCCGCCGCGACCTTGATCAGCACCTGGCCCGGCCCCGGCTGAGGCACCGGGCGCCCTTCCGCGACGAGCACCTCCGGTCCGCCTTTGCCCTGGATGGCGATGGCGGTCATGGTCTCGGGCAAAGATGGCATCGAACGCTCCTCGCAATGATCGTCGCCGCGTGCATACCCGCGCGCGCACCAACACACAACCTGCGGCACTTGTGACGGCCCCGCGAAAGTGCCACGCTCCCGCGAGACAAAGAAACGCAGATATGACGCGGGAGGAACGGCCATGGACTGGGACGATACGAGACCACCGCCACCCAGATCCGCGAGCCTCGGCGACAATCTCGAAACGCTCTCGGTCGCCGAGTTGGAGAGCCGCATCGCCGCTTTTTCCGCTGAAATAGAGCGCGTCAAAGCGGAGCTGGCAAAAAAGCAGGCACACGAAAGCGCGGCCGAGGCCCTGTTCAAAAAACCTTGATCGGCCGCCGGCGGAGGATCCCGCGGGGCTCCGGCGTTGCACGCATTGACCCCCGGCCAGTCCGCGGGCTAGCATCCGCCCCTTCGCAACATGGAGTGGCTTTGACGCAAGGCGTGCATATCCAAAAGCACGGCCCACCAAGTCAGCCGCAAAAATCTTGATAGAACTTCTGATCGTCCTGGGCCTCATCCTCTTGAATGGCCTCTTTGCGCTTTCCGAGCTGGCCGTCGTCTCCGCCCGCCAGCCCCGTCTCAAGGCCCTGGCCGCCAACGGAAAGGCCGGAGCACAAACCGCCCTGGCGCTCTCAGCCGATCCGGGCAAGTTTCTTTCTGCCGTGCAGATCGGCATCACGTTGATCGGCATCATCAACGGTGCCTACTCGGGCGAGACATTCGGCGAATACGCCTACACGGCCTTCCGCGATCTCGGTCTTTCGGAGACGGCTGCGGCGGCGCTCGGATACGGCTCCGTCATCGCCGTCATCACCTACCTCTCGGTGATCGTCGGCGAGCTCGTGCCCAAGAACATCGCCCTCCGCAACGCCGAACGCATCGCCTGTCTGGTCGCCCCCGCGATGACGGCGTTCTCGCGCATCGCCCGCCCCGCGGTCTGGCTGCTCGACAACTCGACGCGCCTCGTCTTCCGCCTGCTGGGCCAGGCGGAAACCACGGAAAGCCAGGTCTCCGACGAAGAGATTGCCATTCTCATTTCCGAAGCCGAGGCCGCCGGCGTCATCGAATCCCACGAGCGCGAGATGATCTCCGGCGTCATGCGCCTGGGTGACCGCACGGTGGTCGGGCTGATGACGCCGCGCACGGATGTGGATTGGATCGACATCGCGACGGCGGAGACGGAGATCCGCCAGCAGCTCATCGACACGCCCCATTCGCTGATCCCCGTCGGCGAGGGCAACATCGATACGCTGATCGGCGTCGTCCGCACGCGTGAGCTTCTGGCCGCCATCCTGGACGGCAAGCCGCTCGACATCCGGCCTTATATCCACAAGGTTCCGATCATACCGGAGACCATGGACGCCCTCGATGCGCTCAACATCCTGCGCGGAGCCGATGTCCCCGTCGCCCTCATCCACGACGAGTACGGCCACTTCGAAGGGTTGGTCACGCCGGCCGACGTGCTCGAGGCCATCGTCGGCGTCTTCAAGTCCGAAGGCGAGGATCCCTACGCGACCCAGCGCATCGACGGATCGTGGCTGCTCGCCGGCGCCATGCCGGTGGACGAGATGGCCGCCAAGCTCACCATCGCTCTCGAGCCGAAGCGCAGCTATGCCACGGTCGCTGGATTCGTGCTGGCCCAGCTCCAGCACATCCCGAAAACCGGCGAGATCGTCGAAACGAACGGCTGGCGTTTCGAGGTCGTCGATCTCGACGGCCGGCGTATCGACAAGGTCCTCGCCTCGCGGCTGTAGACGCGTCGGTAACCTTGCCCGTCCCCAAACGTCCCCGATTGGGGCAACACGTTTACCGAGCACGCTCCTGCATTCGTGAACGCCAAATCGATTCGAAATCGTCAACCGTTAAGGCTTCGTTAGGGAACGGCGAGTAGTCTTCTCCTCATCCAGACATCTGGATCCTGGGGTGGTGCCTAGCCACCCTGTTTGACGCCTCCCTGTTGACTTCTGAGCCGCCGCGAGGCGGCTCATTTTTTTTCGGCGCGGCTCTTGCAAGGCATTTTGGGCGGATCCTTCCTTTGGATTGTCTTCTTCTTGGCCAATTTTGTTAACTCTGGCCTCTTAGGATCTGCTGGTGTTAGGGTGAGAGAAAAGTAGGCGTCTGTGTCGAAGCGTGTCATGAGCAACGGTTCCAGCGTAGAAAATCTGTTTGCGGCCAAGGGCGAGACGGTCTCCTTCGGAGAGCGTTTCCAAGCCTCCGAGCAATTCGACCGCGTGTTTTCCGAGGGCATGGCCCTGGTCGAGCGCTCCGCCGCGTATCTCGACGGCGAAGGTCGCCGCGAGAGCAAAGGCCTCCCAAGCCAAGTCACGGTTTTGTACGCAACCGAGAGCATGCGCCTAACGACGCGTCTTTTGGAGCTCGCGTCCTGGCTTCTGATCCGCCGCGCTCTCAAGGAAGGCGAGATCACGCCCGAGGAAGCCGAGGCCAAGCGCGCACGCGTCAAGCTGCAGACACTGGGACGTCCGGCTCACACCAAAGGATTTACGGATCTGCCCGAGGGACTGCGCGGTCTCATCGACGCAAGCTTCCAGCTCCACGATCGCATCGTCCAGCTCGATCGCGCCATGCTGCCGCCGAAGGTCGAGGAGGCAGACGACGCGCCGATCAATCCGGTCGCGACCCAGATCCATACGCTCGAGCGCGCCTTCGGCCTGCGTCGCGCCGCCAGCTGAGAAAACAGGCATCGTGAATGAGAAAAGGCCCGGGGCATATACGCCGCCGGGCCTTTGTCATGTCGTGGCCAGTCTGCCGACAAAACAAAAAGGCCCCGCACACATGCGGGGCCTTGAAAATACGAATAGCCGTAAAGTCGACGACTACTCCTTGAGGAAGCCTTCGAACTTCTTCTTGAAGCGCGACAGACGGCCACCGCGGTCCATCAGGCGCTGATCGCCGCCGGTCCACGCCGGATGCGAAGTGGGATCGATATCGAGGTGAAGCTCGTCGCCTTCCTTCCCGTAGGTGGAATACGTGACGAACTGCGTACCATCGGTCATCTTGACCGTGATCTGGTGATAGTCGGGATGCAGATCGGGATCTTTCTTCATCGGCGTGCTCGCGTTCGCTGTCAAAATGGGGCCGATGGTGCTGAGCCGCGCAAAAGTTGCGCAACGCACCAAAAGCGGCGGAATGCCGGACGGCACGACCCCGAATTTCTGGATGCGCTTCTATAGTCGAGATGCCCGGCCGGCACAAGCACCGAAAAGACGAGGTGCCACAAGGGGTTTGCGACCGGATCGCCCGCCAAGACAAGCCGTTTACACTGCCCAAAGCGCGGCATTCCGCGCTACGCTGCCCGTGGACGTTGACGACGCCCGCCCATGTCGCGCATGGTCCGCCACGATAAAGTACGAGAGAGACGCGAAAAAACGCAGTCCAGGGAACGCCTAACGCGAAAGACTAGGAAGTGAGCTCGAAGGAAACCCCGCGCATCCTGACTGTCGCCGGCCAGACCGGCTCACCCTCGCCCGACGAGCCCTCGCCCGCTCGCCCGTCCTTGCGCCCGCTCCTCGCCTTGAAGCCCTATCTTATGCGCCATCCGGCCGCCCTTGCCGGAGCAGCCGTAGCGCTCGTCGTCTCGGCGCTTGCCATGCTGACCGTCCCCATGGCCGTGCGGCGCATGATCGACAATGGCTTCGGCCATCACGACGGCAGCATGATGGACCAGTATTTCGCCATGCTGATCGTCATCGGCTTCGTGCTCGCGGTCGCAAGCGCCGCCCGCTTCTATCTCGTCAACTGGATCGGCGAGCGCGTGGTTGCGGACCTGCGCTCCGACGTCTTCGCCCACCTCGCCCGCCTCGGCCCCGACTTCTACGAGCGCACCCATTCCGGCGAGGTGATGAGCCGCCTTACCGCCGACACCACGCAGATCAAGGCCGTTGCCGGATCGGCGATCTCGCAGGCGCTCCGCAACGCCATCATGCTGGTGGGCGCGCTCACGCTGATGATCTTCACCAGCCCCAGCCTGTCGCTTCTCGTGCTCATCGCCATTCCTATCATCGTGTTGCCGCTGATCGGCTACGGACGCGTCGTGCGCCGCCTGTCGCGCCAGGCCCAGGACACGCTCGCCGAAGCCTCGGCCTACGCAGCCGAGAATCTGGCGGCCGTCCGCACCATGCAGGCGTTCAGCCACGAGGATGCGGTCGCCCGCCGCTTCCAGGTTGCAGTCGAGCGAGCCTTCACCGCCGCCAAGAACCGCCTCATCGCGCGCGCCGGCCTGACCGGCCTCGTCATCCTGCTCGTCGTGACGAGCATCGTCGGCGTGCTCTGGTACGGCTCATCCGCCGTCATCAGCGGCGAGATCACCGGCGGGCGATTGAGCCAATTCGTCATCTACGCGCTGTTCGCCGCCGGCGCCTTGGGCGAGCTCTCCGAAGTGTGGGGCGAGACCACGCAGGCTGCGGGCGCCGCCGAACGCATCACCGAATTCCTTACCATCGAGCCCGAGATCAAGTCCCCCGAAAATCCGGTGCCGCTGCCGGTGCCCGTCAAAGGCGAGATAGAGTTCCGCGCCGTCCGCTTCGGCTACGCGAACCGCCCCGGCGCCGCGGCCCTCGACGATGTCTCGTTCCACATCGCCCCCGGCGAGCGCGTGGCCCTGGTCGGTCCCTCAGGAGCCGGCAAGTCGACCGTCCTCAACCTGATCCTGCGGTTCTACGATCCGACGAGCGGCAAAGTGCTGATCGACGGCGTCGACATCGCCACCTTCGCACTCGACGACCTGCGATCCATCACGGCGGTGGTGCCGCAGGAAGTGGCACTGTTTGCCGACACCGTGGCCGAGAATATCCGCTACGGCACACCCAACGCAACCGAAGCCGAGGTCATGCACGCCGCCGTCGCCGCCCAGGCGGACAGCTTCATCCGCGCGCTTCCCGAAGGTTACGCGACCCGTCTCGGCGAGCGCGGCGTCTCGCTCTCGGGCGGCCAGCGCCAGCGCATCGCCATCGCGCGCGCAATCCTGAAGAACGCGCCGATCCTGCTCCTCGACGAGGCGACCAGCGCCCTCGACACCGAGAACGAGATCGCCGTCCAGCGCGCCCTCGAAAGCCTCACCAAAGGCCGCACGACCATCGTCGTCGCGCACCGTCTCTCCACCGTGCAGAATGCCAACCGCATCCTGGTGCTCGACAAGGGCCGCATCGTCGAGAGCGGCACGCATACGGAGTTGACCAAGAAGAGCGGCCTTTACGCCCGTCTCTCCGAACTCCAGTTCGGCTCCGAAGCCGCAGAATAGCCAGCCTCTTTATTCCGGCTTCGGCGTCGCAACGCGCGAACGGCGCCGAGAGCCTACGGTGTCTCGCCCGATGAAGCGGCCGCAGATGCCGCCGCCGACTGCTGCCCATGCCGGAGAAGCACGTCCCGCGCCCGCGCCGCGACGGCGTCCGCCATCGCCGCCTGCCCCTCGGCGGTGGGATGAAACGCGCCGCCGTAGGTCGCCGCAAGCAGCACCTGGAACCAGGAGAAGCTGTCGAGCTTCAGCACCTTTTGCATCACCGATCCCGCCGCATGAAAATTGCCGGTGAGGAAGGCGTCGTTGGGCGTGCGGAACCAGCGCAACCGCGCCGCATAGGGCTCGTAGTGCGCGGGATTGTAGGGCAGCCACGCGCCGCCCTTCCGGCGCGGCATGCGGAGATCGTCGACCAGCGGACCGAGCCCGTTCGTGTGCCCCGCGCAAACGCCACGCCCGACGAACGTCTTGCGGTGCGCATTGGCAAAGCTCCACCCCAATCCGCCCGCACTCGTCTCCATCACCTGGTCCAGCTTGTCGGCCAGCCACGAGCTGGAAAGCGCCGCCTTCTGCGTGATCTTGAACTCGTTGAACACCTCCATGCCGGCCGAGCCGTCGCGGCACATGTTGCCCGCATCGTCGAGCAGCGCGAACGGCGGATAGGACGTGAGGATGACGCGGTCGCTCTCGTCCCACGGCACGTGCAGGATGCCGTGCACGGCGCGGTTCATCGCCTTGTAGCGCTGGTCGAGGCGCGTCAACAGCTCCTGGCTCTCCTTGTTGCCGTGCACCTGGCCGAACCAGCCGCCAAGACTGCGCACAAGCGACTCGTCTGAGAGCACCGCGTTGGCTACAAGACGCGCGAAGCCGATATCGTTGCCGCCGACCGACATGAACACGAGATCGATCTTGCGCGCTTTCTCGTACGGGCATTTCGACAGCGTGAGCCCGCCCATCAGCTCGGGGATCACGCCGTGCATGTGGTAGGCCTCGGGCATATCCACCACCGGCGCATCGCGCTTGCCGCATTGCGCATCCGCCGCCGCCGAGATCTGCGAAAGGTCCGGTGGATTGGGCACCCACTCGTTACCCTTGTAGCGCAGGAACAGGCCCCACGTGACCTCGGCGCCAGAGCAGGCAAAACCCGCATATGTCACAGCCCGATGCGGATCCTCGACCGCAAGCTCGAGAGCGGCCCGCAGCTGATGCGAATAAAGCGAACGGTGGCACGCCTGATCGAGCCAGCGCGCGTTGCCCTCGATGAATGCCGCATCGCCGACCTGCTTCCACGCACCGATGCGCGCGGGATAGCCGCCGAGATCGTCCGACTTCGCGGCCTTGCCATACGCGACCGAGCGCTCGGCCGAGAATCGCACCGGCACGTCCGGATTGCCCTCGCCGGAGCCGAAGCTGTCACCGAGGCCGACCACGAACAGATCGCGCACCTTGATCTCGGTCGAGGCCACCGCGATGCCTCCAACCTCCACACGCACGGAAAGCCCGGACGGATAGGGCGCCGCCAGCAGCATCGGCTCGCCGCACGGCCGCATGACCGCACTCTCGGGCCCGGCACTCTCGCCAGCCTTGTGCAGCTCCGCCGTGATCCAACGGCACTCGATGTCCGGCTCCGGCATCCCCTTGAGCGTCACCACCACCTTGTGATGGCTCGGATTGATGTAGTCGCCCTTGTCGGGGCAAACGTAGCGGTTCGTCGACGACGACCAGCACGTCTTGCGGTACATGGTCTCCGCCCATCCGGATTCGTGGCGGCGCGCCAACGCGTGCTCGGCGGCAAGCACGGGCGCGGAAGCCCGCTGCTCGGGACTGAGCGCCAGATACGTCGCCCGATGCACTTCCGTATCCTTGGGATCGGCAAAAAAGCGGAACGGATTTTCGACCCGCCATTCGATTTCGACCGTGGTGGGAACCGGCTCGCCCAGGATCGGCAGATGCGGCTCACGCGGCGGCGGAGCAAGCAGCGGATCGAGAGCATCGCCGATCGACGTGCGCGGCTGGGCGCCTTCATCCGGTGCAACGACGGGCGGCGCAACGGGTGGCGCGGCGTCGGCCCCCACCGCGTCGGGCGCCTCCGCCGGCGCTGTCACACCGGGCGCTGCGGCTTCTGGCACCGCAGTCTCGGGCGCATCAGGTTCGGAACCCTCGGGTTGATTTGCATCGAGCGGCGCGGTCTCGAGCGGAGCGGCCTCGAGCGGAGCGGCCTCGATGGGCGGAAGCTCCTCCGTCACATTTGCCGGTTGCGCAACAGCCGTCCCCGCCGCGAGAGCGGCAGTCGCAAGCCAGAGGAAGAGAACCCGCACCATGCCTGACGTCGATCCCGGTAGCGCGCCGCCGGTCTGGCTAGATCCGGCCGCGCCAATGAGCGAACCACAGCCTCGCAATGCGCGAAAGCGGTGAAATATCCGCGACATCCGTTAGAACATCGCGCCCCGTCGCGACGATGGACCGCAAATAGGGCTGAACAAGGCACACCGGCAAAAATGCCGCAAAGTGCCCGGGTTTCAAGCCGCTCTGCCCGGCCCGGAATTCGCCGAGCGCCGCCGTGGCCTCGGAGGAGAGCCATGCGAGAAGCTCCCGTGTCGCTTCGCGCGCCTCCTGAGGCACCAGGCCACGCGGATCGCACGGCTTTCCGAGCGTGTCGGCCGGCAAAGGCAGGCGGCCATGCGCAAGCTGCTGAGGCAGCGTGAGCGCAAGCCGGGTCAAGCCCAGCGCACGGGCTGCTGGAGCGACCAGCCGCTCCGCGTCGCCTGTCTTGGCGGGATCGAGCACGGCCAGCGCCAGACGGATCGCGGCCCCCTCCGTCTCGTCGATGTAATCGCCAAGCTCGGCCGCATCTCGGATGCCGTCCTCGTAGAGCGCGCGCGAAAACCCTTCGAGCGGAGCTAGAAGCAGATCGGAGGCAAGCGACCGCCGCCGGCGAAGATCGATCAGCGCATCGGCCACCGGATTCCCGCTGGCTTCGGAGCTGGCGGCCAGCGCATCGCGCCACCACTGCAATCGGATTTCGCCGATCGAGGCGTCCTGAACGATGAGCGGAATGCGCGCCACCTCGCCGAGGTAGGCTCCCAGCACGACGAGGTCGTGACGCGCAGGCACCGGCGCAAGAAGAGCCGAAAGATAGCGATCCCGGTCATGCGTCCGTGCCGCCTCGAGCACCGGCTCCGCCGGCGGCCATGCGATGTCGAGCCCTTCGAGACCGCCCATGCCTCAAACCCTCACTCGACCGCGATCAGCGCCGCACCAAGCGATCGCCCTTCGGCGAGCAGCACATTGTAGGTTCTGGCCGCGGCACCCGTATCCATGAACTCGAGCCATAGCCCCGCCGCCTCGAACGCGGCACGGACATCGCGCGGCGGCGGCATCAGCGAACGCCCCGTGCCGAGAAAAAACAACGAAATCGTATCGCGAAGGCCGAGCACCTCGGCAAAAGCCGCCGGGTCGAGCCCTTCCATCGAGGCGACCGGCCACTCCCAAATCCCCGAGGGTAGGGACAGGATCGAGCCTCGATGGCTCATGCCCCCGAAACGGAAACCGCCGTTGCCGTAGGCCTCGATTGCGACCTGCCGCGGAAGATGGGCGCGTGCAGCCATGGAGCGGAGTCCGCTAGAGTGCTTCCGGAAAAGTGTGGTGCGGTTTTCCGATAAGAAGCACGACAAACAAAAACTAGGGCCGCGCCGACGCCCCCGCCGTGCCGGCCTTGGCGTTTTCTCCGCTCCAGTCCCGCTTGATCCCGAGATAGTCGATGACCGGCGCCGAGATGAAGATCGACGAATAGGTGCCGATCAGCACACCGAACAGCATCGCGAACGTGAAGTTCTTGATCACGTCCCCACCGAGAAAGAACAGCGCCAGCAGCACGGCGATCGTCGTCACGCCGGTCAGGATGGTGCGCGACAGCGTTTCGTTGATCGAGAGATTGAGCAGCTCCGTCAGCGGCATCTTCTTGTACTTGCGCAAGTTCTCGCGGATGCGGTCGGCCACCACGACCGAGTCGTTGACCGAGTAGCCGAGAATGGTGAGCAACGCCGCCACGATGGAGAGGTCGAACGCGAGCTGGAACAGCGAGAAGATGCCGGCCGTCACCAGCACGTCGTGAAAGAGCCCGAGCACCACGCCGGCCGAGAACTGCCACTCGAAGCGAAACCAGACGTACATGACGATGGCGACAATCGAGGCCAGCACGGCGATGAGACCGGTGATGCGCAACTCCGACGAGACGGCGGGGCCTACCACCTCGATACGACGCTGCTCGTACTCGCTCCCGAGCGTGCTCAGAACCTTGTTCGCAGCCACCTGCTGCGCCTCTTCCTCGCCCGGCTGTTGCTCGACGCGGATCAACACGTCGGCGTCCGTTCCGAAGCTCTGGATCTGCACCTCTCCGAGGCCGAGCCCATCGAGCTGCTCGCGCAGCTTGCCGATATCCGCCGAGCCCGACTTCGCACGCACCTCGATCAGCGAGCCGCCCTTGAAATCGACGCCGTAGTTGAACCCCTTGATCATGATCACGGCGAGCGACAGCGCCATCATGACGATGGAGAGGCCGACGCACAGGTTCTTGTACTTCATGAACGGCAGCATCGTGCCGTGCGGGAAGAAGTCGTGTCCCTTGAAGTCGGGCACAAGAAACATGGGGTGAACCTTCCTTAAATCGGAACAGCGATCGAGCGGCCTTTACCGGCCTTCGCATTCTTGAGCCACAGCGCCACGAGAAGACGTGTCACGGTCACGGCCGCAAACACCGACGTCAGAATGCCGAGCGTCAGCGTGACGGCGAAGCCGCGGATGGGGCCCGATCCAAGCCAGAACATGATGACCGCTGCCGCGAGCGTCGTGAGCTGGCTATCGATGATGGTGACGAACGCGCGCTGGAAGCCGTTCTCGATGGCAGCAATGGGCGTTCGCCCGCCGCGCAGCTCCTCGCGCATGCGCTCGTAGATGAGCACGTTGGCATCGACCGCCATGGCGATGGTGAGCACGAAGCCGGCGATGCCCGGCAGCGTCAGCGTCGTGCCGATCATCGACATCAGCGCCAGGACGAGAATGCCGTGCACGAAAAGGCCGAGCACCGCATAGACGCCGAACGTGCCGTACGCGTAGATGGTGAGAAGAATTGTCGCCCCGAGCCCGATCAGACCGGCGAGCTTGCCCGCCTCGATACTGTCCGCGCCGAGCGACGGACCGACCGTGCGCTCCTCCGCGATGGTGAGCTTCGTCGGCAGCGCGCCAGAGCGGAGCTGGATGGCGAGATTGTTGGCCGTCTCGACCGAGAAGTTACCCGAGATCTGCCCCGAGCCGCCGAGGATCGCCTCGTTGATGATCGGCGCCGAGATCACCTTGTCGTCGAGCAGGATGGCAAACGGCTTGTTGACGTGCGTCTTCGTGAAGTCGCCGAACTTGCGCGCACCCGACTGGTTGAACCGGAACGTGATGATTGGCGCATTCGTGCGGTGATCGAAAGCAGGCTGTGCGTCGACGAGGTCGTCGCCCTGCACGACCGGGTTCTCGAGCAGCACGTAGCCGCTCTGGAACGCGCGGTCGTCCTCGGAAGCGTCATAGACGCGATAGCCGGCCGGCGGACGCGTGCGCTTGGCCTCCTCGACGGAGATCGTCGGATGCACGTCGTGGAAGGTGAGCTTCGCCGTCTTGCCGATCAGCTCCTTGAGCTGCTTGGTGTCGGAGAGGCCGGGATACTGCACGAGGATGCGGTCACGGCCCTGCTGCACGACGGTCGATTCCGCCGTGCCCAACGCATTGACGCGCCGGTTGATGGTCTCGATCGACGCCGCAGCCGCGTGCCCCAGACGCTCCTGCAAACCGTAGTCCGTCGGCTTGATGAGGATCACACCCGGCTCGGTCCCGCGCTCCAGCTCGGAATCGTTGCGCGACGTTCCGAGGATGGCGTTTCCGATCGGATGCACGACCGTCTTCTTGAGCTCGGCAATGGCCTTGTCGGTGTCCTCCGGCTTCACCAGGCGAACCTGTACCCCGTCGCCCTGGATGCCGATGGCGGAGAAACCGATCTTGCCCTCGCGCAACGTCTTGCGTGCGTCCCCGGAGATGTTGTTGAGCCAGTCCTTGCGCAGCTCTTTCTCGTCGAGCGCGAGCAGGAGGTGCGCGCCACCCTGCAGATCGAGACCGAGCGGCATCTGCCGCTTCGGCAGGAAATCGGGCCAGGATGCGAGCGTCTCCTTGGAGACGAAATTCGGCAACGCGAAGAGAAAGCCGACGAAGATCGTGCTGATGATCGCGATGATCTTCCAACGCTCGAAATGCAGCATACCGGAGCGAACCCTCCCATGGACCGTTTCTTCGTGCGCACCGCGTGCCGCGCTTGCGGTCACGTCGTCCCGCGCACGGGATTACTTCGTGACGGTTGCGTCCTTCACCGGCTCGCTCTTCGAGCGCACGTCGAGAAGCGTGCTTTTGAGGACGCGGACCTTGAGCGTGTCCGAGAGATCGACATCGATCTCGTCCGAGTTTTCCGGCACGCGCGACACCTTGCCGATGAAGCCACCGGAGGTGACCACCGTATCCCCGCGACGTACCCGCTCGATCATCTCGCGATGCTGCTTCTGGCGCTGGTTCTGCGGCCGAATGACGAGGAAGTAAAAGATGAGCACCATGAGCAGCATGGGGATCAGAAGCCCGCTGAACGGGTCCGCCATCGGGCTGCTGGACTGGGCATAGGCCGAAGTGATGAACATGTGAGACTGGTCCTCGTCGGATCGTCAGATTGTCTGGACGAAAAGCGGCAGGGCCTGCAGGAGAACCGTCTCCGCAAGCCTCTCCGCCCAAGATCGGCCGCGACTATAGAGGCCGGAGCCCGCTTTGCAACCCTCGCCGGAGGGGCCGGAAACCCTGCCGACCGCACGGTCTGGCCCGGATGCGCCGGCTCGCGTTATAGAGGCTCAGAACCTGCCATCCCTAAGGATTCGGCAGTCATCTGCCTGAAATCAGGGGCAAACCGACACAATGACCCACGACCCCGACCTTGCTGCCCGTCTCGACCGCATCGCCGCCGCCCTGGAGCGGCTGGCACCGCCGCCCCCGGCCCCCGCACGGTTCGACACGGCGGACGCCTTCGTCTGGCACGCGAGCGATTTGAGCTTCCAGCCCGTCCCGGCGGTGAACCGCGTCCCGCGGGCCCTGCTCAAGGGGATCGACGGCTCGGCCCGCCAGCTCCTCGACAACACGCGCCGCTTTGCCAAAGGCCTGCCCGCCAACAACGCGTTGCTGTGGGGCGCTCGCGGCATGGGCAAATCGAGCCTCGTCAAGGCCGTCCACGCCGAGGTCGGGGCGGAATTGGCAAAGGCGGCCAAGAAGGGGGCAGACGGCCTCAAGCTCGTGGAGATCCATCGCGAGGACATCGCCACGCTGCCTGCCGCCCTCAACGCACTGCGCACCGCCCCGCACCGCTTCATCGTTTTCTGCGACGACCTTTCCTTCGACTACGACGACACCAGCTACAAATCGCTCAAGGCCGTGCTCGAAGGTGGCATCGAGGGCCGCCCTGCCAACGTGCTCTTCTACGCCACCTCGAACCGCCGTCACCTGATGCCGCGCGACATGGTCGATAACGAGCGCTCGACCGCCATCAATCCGTCGGAGGCGGTCGAGGAAAAGGTTTCGCTGTCGGATCGCTTCGGTCTCTGGCTCGGCTTCCACAACTGCAGCCAGGATGACTACTTCGCCATGGTTGAAGGCTACGCCGCGCATTTCGGGCTCGATATCCCGCGCGACGAGCTGATCCGCGAGGCGCTCGAATGGAGCATGACGCGCGGCGGACGCTCGGGCCGCGTCGCCTGGCAATTCACACAAGATCTGGCGGGCCGCCTCGGCAAGACGCTGGAAGGCGACAGTCGGCAGTAGGCGCGCCGCAGCCGAAAAACAAAGGGGCGCAGCTTCCGCCACGCCCCGCCGACCGCAACTCGAAATGATATCGCCACGTCTCGGCCGGGCCAGACCCGGCCATCCAGGCCCACACTTGATCGGGACTACAGCCGCTCCATGAACGGCGACGGATCGACCGGCTTCTGGCCCTGGCGCAGCTCGAAATGCACCTGCGGCTGATCCACCTGACCGGTGCGCCCGGCCTTGGCAATCACCTGCCCGCGCTTGATCTGATCGCCGCGCTTCACCAGGATCTCATCTGCATGCGCGTAGGCGGTCACCCAGCCGTTGTCGTGACGCACGAGCACGAGGTTGCCGTAGCCCTTGAGCTCGTCACCCGCGTAAGCCACAACGCCGTTCTCGGCCGCATGCACGTCGGTCCCCATCGGCACGGCGAGATTGACGCCGTCGTTGTGCGTTCCGTCGGGACGCGGCCCGAAGCCGGTGATCACCTTTCCGGACACCGGCCAGCGCAACTTGGAGAAGCCCGCAACCGACGTCGAGTTTTGCGTCGACGACGGCGACACCGCATCGCTCGCGGAGTTCGTCTCCGCCTTGGCCACGCGCTCCGGTCCGCCCGGTCCGGCCAATCCCGTGCCGTTTAGCATCGTCGGCGTCTGCGGCGTGGAGGGAGCAGCCTGCGCGGACGGCTGCTCGCCGAGCCTTACGACGCCGCGATCGGGCGCCGGGGTCTGTTCGGGAGCAGCGGTAACGGCAGGAGCCGAGGTCTGCGGTGCAGGAACCGGAGAGGCATCCGCCACCTGCTGATGCGCCTCGCCCGGAAGCTTCAGCACCGTGCCGGGCTTCACTTTGCGCGAGTCCGCGATGCCGTTGTGGCGCTCGAGTTCGGCCAGCTTCACGCCGTTCTGGCGCGCGATGCTGTACATCGAGTCACCCGGACGCACGGTATAGCTGCGGTTCCAGTCGGACGGCGTATCCGCGCTGTGATGAGACGGCGCCGATTGAGCGACGGTGTCATGGCTTTCGCGCGGCGGACGCGCCGTCTCCGTCGCGTAGCGAGGCCGCGAGCCGGACGGCAGATGCAGTTGCTGCCCCGGCTGCAGGTTGTTCGAGGCAAGGCCGTTCGCGGACTTGAGGTCGTTGACCGAAACGCCATGCTGGCGCGAGAGCGAATAGAGTGTATCGCCGGGACGAACCTGGATGGTCTCGCCACCCGCGGCACCGCCGCGCGAGGCAATCGGCGGCACGGTGCCGGACGCCGAGGACGCGCCAGCGTTTCCATATTGCGAGCCGTCATACGACGGCGACGAGCCGCCCTGAGAAGCGCCGTACTGCGGCGCGCGCCGAGCGCTGCCATAGGACGGAGCGGCATTGTATCCTTGCGCGCCGGTATAGCTCTGCTGACCCGACGGGCTGTAGGCATCGCCGCCGCCATAGGACGGGGCTTGCTGCGGATGGATGGCCGCCGTGGTCATCCCTTCCTGCGGCGTGGGCGGCAACTGCGAGCGCGACACCTCGCTCGTACGGTACGCCGGGCGATCGTAGCCGGCGGAGCCGTAGTTGGACGAAGCCGAGCGCCCCGTCGTGCCACTGGATGAGTTTTCCGATTGCGCGCGCGCGCCGTCCGAATAGCCGAGGTCGAACCTGGAAATGTCGGCGCTGCAGCCCGCCAGTGCAGCCGATGATACGAGGACCACAGCGAATTTCGTGGCCTCGGCGCGGGGAAATAGAGGACATTTACGCAAGGAACTTAACATGCCACTCACCCTGAATACCCACCTTGAGGTAACCCTTAACGAGTTAAGAGAACCTTAACGGAGCATGAATCCCTTTTTCGCTCGTGGGATTCGCAAGGTTGGCAGCCCGGCCGCAGCCAAGAGTTTCGGATCCCGCACGCTTCTCACGTACGCTCCGATTGTGCTGCGATGACGGAGAAATCTCGGCTTCTTGACGGCCATGTCAGCGTCGGCGCTATCACTCTCTGTGTCATCCTCGGGCTCGTCCCAAGGATCCAAGCCGCCAAGCGGATAAACCCGCGACAGAGAGCGAACGCCGGCCTCGCGGAACCTGGATCCTAGGCACAAGGCCTAGGATGACATGGGAAGACGGCACGCACGCACAACCGGCCGCCTCTCGAGAACGCCGAAGCAGTGCCGACAGAGTCAGCCCGCGTCCTTGAGCCGCTTCGTACCATCGAGCGTCAACACGCCCGACAGCGCCTCGCGCGTGACGTCGTGCGTGAGGTTGAGATGCAGCGGCGTCACCGAGATCATGCCGTCCATTATGGCGCGCAGATCAGTACCCTGCGGCGGGTCGGCTCGCCGGCGCTCGAAGCCCACCCAGAAATAGGGATCGCCCCACGTGTCGGCCCGCTCCTGGATATGCAGTCCGCCCTGGTCCCGGCGCCCCTGACGCGTCGCCACGATGCCCTTGACGTCACCCGGCGCCAGATCCGGATAGTTGACGTTCATGAGCGTCATCGCCGGCCAGTCGGAGCCAAGCAGCTGCTCGACGATGCGCGGCCCGTACTCGAGCGGCGTCTTCCAATGCTGCTTGCCTTCGGGATCGAAACCGATGGTGAGGCTCATGGCGATGGAGCGAATGCCGAGCAGCGTGCCCTCCATGGCACCCGCAATGGTGCCCGAGTAGGTCACGTCCTCGGCAAGGTTCGAGCCGTGGTTGACGCCCGACAGCACGAGATCCGGCGCCTTGTCCTTGAGCACCTGCTTGACGCCCATGATGACGCAATCGGCCGGAGTGCCCCTGACGGCGAACGCGCGCTCGCCGATCTCGCGATAGCGCAGCGGCACTTGCAGCGTCAGCGCATGCGAGGCACCGCTCTGGTTCATCTCCGGCGCCACGATCCACACGTCGTCGGAGAGCGACTTGGCGATCTGGTGCAGCACGGAGAGCCCGTGCGCCCCCGCCCCATCGTCGTTCGTCACCAGAATCCGCATCTCGGCTAACCAGCTTTCTCGATCTTCGTCAGACCGCCCATGTAGGGCTGCAAGGCCTCCGGAATTATGACGGATCCGTCGGCCTGTTGATAGTTTTCGAGCACGGCGACCAGCGTCCGCCCGACCGCCAGGCCCGACCCGTTCAGGGTATGCACGTAACGTAGGTCTTTTGCGCCCTTGGGGCGATACCGCGCGCCCATGCGCCGCGCCTGGAAATCGCCGCAGACGGAGCACGACGAGATCTCGCGATAGGCGTCCTGCCCCGGCAGCCATACCTCGATATCGTAGGTCTTCTGCGACGCGAAGCCCATGTCGCCCGTGCAGAGCAGCATGGTGCGGTAGGGAAGCGCGAGGCGTTTCAGGATCTCCTCCGCGCAGCCCGTCATGCGCTCGTGCTCGGCCAAGCTCTCTTCCGGCGTCGTGATCGACACCAGCTCGACCTTGGAGAACTGGTGCTGGCGGATCATGCCGCGCGTATCGCGGCCGGCCGCACCGGCTTCCGAGCGGAAGCACGGCGTCCACGCCGTCATGCGCATCGGCAGCTGCACTTCGTCCAGGATGCTCTCACGCACGACGTTCGTCAGCGAGACTTCTGCGGTGGGAATGAGCCAATAGCCGTTCGTGGTTTGAAACAGGTCCTCGGCGAACTTCGGCAGGTTGCCGGTGCCATAAGCCGCCTCGTCACGCACCAGCAGCGGCGGGTTCATCTCCGTATAGCCGAACGTTCCGGTGTGCAGGTCGAGCATGAAGCTCGCGATCGCCCGCTCCAGCCGCGCGATCGCCCCCTTGAGAAACACGAAGCGCGCGCCCGAAACCTTGCCCGCCGTCTCGAAGTCCATGAACCCGAGACCTTCCCCGATCTCGAAATGCTGCTTCGGCGCGAAATCGAATTTGCGCGGCGTGCCCACGCGCCGCACTTCTTTGTTAGCCTTCTCGTCCGCACCGACCGGCACATCCTCGCGCGGCAGGTTGGGGATCACGGCCAGCGCATCGGTCAGCGCCTTGTCGTGCTGCCGTTCCTCCTCCTCGCCGCCCTGGATGACCTCTTTGAGCTCGGCCACCTCCGCCATCAGCTTCGACGCCAGCGCCTCGTCCTTGGCCCCCTTCGCCTTGCCGATCTCCTTCGAGGCCGCATTGCGCCGCGTCTGCGCATCCTGCAGGCGCGTCTTGGTCGCGCGCAGCGCTTCGTCCAGCTCCTTGAGCTTGGCCGACACCGGCTCGAGCCCGCGGCTCTTCAAACCGGCGTCGAAAGCCTCGGCGTTGTCTCTGATCCACTTGATGTCAAACACGGGGGCAAGTCCTCGGCGGGAGAGCTGAAAGTTGCCTGTCCTATAAGGCGCGCCGCGGCGCTGGTCCAGACAAGCCCTGCTTAGGTCGCCTCAGCATCCCGCGCCGCCTCGGCCGCGGCCTGCTTTTTCTCGACCCAGGCCACGGCGAATATCGACAGCTCGTAGAGCAGCACCGTCGGCAGCGCCATGATGATCATGCTGAGGGCATCCGGCGGCGTCAGCACCGCAGCCACGGCAAAGATGCCGACGATGGCGAACCGCCGTCCGCTGCGCAGCGTGTTGGACGTCACGATACCGGCTCGCGCCAGCAGCGTCAGGACGACCGGAAGCTGGAAGCAGAGCCCGAACCCGAAAATCAGCGTCATGATCAGCGACAGATACTCGGAGACCTTCGGCATCAGCTCGATGGTCGCCGGGCCGTCCGCGCTCGCCGACGCCGCGAGACCGATCGAGAACTTGATCAGCACGGGCATGGCGACGAAGTACACCACCGCCGCCCCGAGCACGAAGAACACCGGCGTCGCGACGAGATACGGCAGGAAGGCGCGCCGCTCGTTTTTGTAGAGCCCCGGCGCCACGAATTTATAGATCTGCACCGCGACGACCGGAAACGACAGGAACGCCGCGCCGAACATGGCGAGCTTCAGCTGCGTGAAGATCTGCTCGAGAAAATGCGTCGCGATGAGCCGCACGTGATTGCTGCCGGACGCCCACACGTAGGGCCACACCAGGATGTCGTAGATGTGCCGCGCAATCGTGAAGCACAGAATGAAAGTGACGAAGAACGCCATCGCAGCGTAGATAAGCCGCTGGCGCAGCTCGATCAGATGATCGAGCAGGGGCGCCTTCGAGGCGTCGATGTCGTCTTGTCCGGGGCGCGGCAGGCTTTCCTGCATCAGACTGGCCCCGCCGTGGTGGGTTTGAGTGTGGGTTTGAGGATCGTCTTCTCGCCGTCCGCGTCTCCGGCAGCGCCGTCATCCGGCTTCTCTGCCGCGACCGCCGTCTCCTCGGGAGCGGGATCCGCGCTGTCATTCCCCAACGCCTTCGCGGGCACGGGTTTCACGTCGGTCTCGACGGCCGTCTTGACGCCCTCGACGGAACGCGTCACCTCGTCGAGTGAGGACTTCACGCCCTCGCTCACCGCGCGCACCTCTTTCTGGAGCTCTTCCATCTCCGCTTCGCGCATGGCCTGCTCGAACACGGCGCGGAACTCGTTGGCCTGACGGCGGATGACACCCGCATAGCGCCCGAGCGTGCCGAGAAAGCGCGGCAACTCCTTCGGCCCCACGAAGATCAGCGTGACGAGGCCGAGGATGAGAAGCTCGCTCCAACTGACGTCGAACATCGGAACGTCCAAAAATCAAAAGCGCCAAGCGCACGGCGCGCTGACGTCAGCCCGCCTTGGACTTGTCGCGTTCAGCAGCCGACACCGTGTTGTCGATCACCTTGGGATCGGCGGTCGGCGTCTCGTCCTCGCTGAGCCCCTTCTTGAAGCTCTTGATGCCCTTGGCGACATCGCCCATCAGGTCGGAGATCTTGTTCCGCCCGAACAACAGCACCACGATCACCAGAAGAAGCAGCAGATGGGTCGCACTCAACCCCATGAAAAGGCCTCCTTCTCGGCCTGAAGCGCTTCGCGCGAGATACTCAATTTGGGCGCACTATCGCAGAAACGCCCCCCTGCCGCAAGCGCGGGCAGACCTCCGACTTAGGTATTACCGATTTGAAATTCAAGGTATTTTGTCATCACCCGAGGGGAAGACGAGCGCCTCGGCGAGATCCACGCGCACCCTCACCTCCCGTCCCTTGGCGAGCGGCTCTCCTGCGGCTGTGCGCACATTTAACGGCGCGTCGAACCCTTCCGCAGCCACCTCGTAGCGCACCGCGTCACCGAGGAATTTCGCCGACAGAATGCGCCCCCTGAGCCCGGCCTCGTCCTTGCCGTTCCCGTTGGCGGCCAGAAGACCGATGCCGCGCTCGCGGAGACAGAGCGTGGCGAGAGACCCGTTCGCGATCCCCGGCGCCGCGAGCGAGCCGATCGGCGTCGCCACCTGCCCGCCTTGAACGCGAACCTGGACCTCGTTGATCTCCGAGAACAGCCGCGCCACGAACAGCGCCGCGGGACGGTTGTAGAGATCCTCCGCGCGCCCCGTCTGCACCAGCCGGCCGGACCGCATGACGGCAATGCGATCACCGAGCCGCATGGCCTCCTCCGGATGATGCGTCACGATCATGGAGGTCGCCCGCGTCTCCTGGATGAGGCCCAGCGTCTCCTCCTGCATGGCATCGCGAAGCTGCACGTCGAGCCCCGAGAACGGCTCGTCCATCAGCATCACGGCCGGACGCGGGACGATGGCGCGTGCCAGCGCCACGCGCTGCTGCTGGCCTCCCGACAGGATATGCGGGTACTGCTCCGCATAGCGCTCGAGCCCGACCCGCGAAAGCATCCGCAACGCCTCGCGCCGCGCCTCTTCACGCGGCAGTCCTTTGAGGCCGAAGGCCACATTCTCGATGATGGAGAGATGCGGAAACAGCGCGAAATCCTGGAACATCAGGCCGACGCCGCGATCCTCCGGCTGCACAAAACGATCGGGCCCTGCGACTTCGCGATCGTTGATCAGGATCCGCCCGCCGCTGGGTCGCTCGATGCCCGCCGCAAGGCGAAGCAGCGTCGTCTTCCCGCAACCGGAGGGACCGAGCAGGCACACGACTTCGCCCGGCGCAATCTCGAGCGAAAACGCGGAGACCGCCGGCCGCTCGTCGTAAAGTTTGTCGACCGCATCGAAGGTGAGCTTCGCGGCAAACGTCGCACCCGCCCGCGCGCGTCCCCCGTGCGCCGGGGCACCGGCAGCGTCAGTCCTGCTGGATTTGCCGAAAAACCAAGTCACCACGCGCATCCGCCGTCCGAAAGGTTCGGACCGTGGTAGCACAAAAGTTGACGATCCTAGTCTGGCTTAGACTCGTCGTCGCCTTCCGGCAAGCCTCGACCGGAATCAGCCTCAACGCCCTCGTCGTCCTCGACGTCCGAGGTCTCGTCCGCGTCCTCATCGGTAGCCTGCTCGTCCTCGGCCGTATCCTCGAGCGGCAGCTCGTCCGGCATCAGGGACGCGGCAATGGACGGGTCCGGCACCGTGAACCCAGGCGGCAGATGGCCGTCGAGAAGACCCTGCGCCTTGAGGTCGGCGAGGCCCGGCAGATCCTTCACGGTGTCGAGACCGAAATGCGCGAGGAAGCTGTCGGTGGTGCCGTAGGTCAGCGGCTTGCCCGGCGCGCGCCGGCGGCCCCGCGGACGGATCCAGCCCGCCTCCATCAGGATGTCGAGCGTACCGGCCGACGTCGTGACGCCGCGGATCTCCTCGATCTCGGCTCGCGTCACGGGCTGATGATAGGCAACGATGGACAGCGTTTCGAGAGCCGCGCGAGAAAGCCTCCGCTCCTCGACCGCATGCCGCTCGAGCAGATAGCCGAGATCCTCGGCCGTGCGGAACACCCACTTTCCGGCGATGCGCACGAGGTTCACGCCGCGCGCCGAATAAAGCTCGCCGATGTCCTTCAGGATGTCGGCGATGTTGCTGCCGTGACGGAGATGCCCCGCGAGCCAAACCTCGTCGAGCGCCGTCGGCGAGGCAAACAGCAAGGCCTCGACGATACGCAGATCTTCGAGCCGGTCCTCGGCGCACGGCGTCAGCCCGGCGTCTGCGGCATCGACCTCCGACATCGCGCGTGCGAGCTCGCGCGCCTCCTCAGCCTCGGGGGCATCGAGCAGGGCGTCATCCTCGACACCGTCGCGTGTCACCACTCTGAGCTTCGGCGGAACCATGTCGCCATCCCTGTTTCAGATCGCCTTGCTGGAAGCCTCGAGCCCCAGCGCGACCGCATATGCCGTGATACGGAACTCCGGGGCGTTTACGCGCCCGACGCCTGAGGTCCGTTGACAACCACTTCCAGCCGCTGCCACTCCGCACCGTCCTCGCGCCGCCGCATGTAGATGGGCGAGAACGGCTCATCCTGCCGGAGCTCGATCACCCCCTCGCGCGCCATCTCGAGCGTCGCGCCGAAGGAGCTTGCAACAACCGTCTTTTCTTCCTCTGCTCCGCCGAGATAGCTCCGCAGGCATTGATCAAGCTCGACCCAATCTCCGATGGCCTGCCCGACGAGATTTTCGAGCTTCGAGCGGGCTTGCTTGATGGACCACACGCGACGCGCCTTGACCACGTGCGTCACCTTCACGGTGCGCCGCCTGAGTTCGGAGTAGGCCTTGAGCAGATCGTAGATCTCCGCCGTCCAGCGAACCTCGCTCACGGTTTCGATCCGCTCCGGCATGCCGCGCTGGAAAACGTCGCGTCCGAGACGCTTGCGCGTCATGAGTTCGCCGATGGCGCGCCGCATGGCATCGAGCCGCATGAGCCGGAACGCCAGTTTCTGCGCCATCTCATCGGCCGACGGCTCGTCTCCGGCCTCCTTCTCGCGCGGCAGGATGAGACGTGACTTGAGGAACGTCAGCCACGCCGCCATGACGAGATAGTCGGCCGCGATCTCGATCTTGAGCCGCTGCGCCTCGGCGATGTAGGCGAGGTATTGATCGACCAGACTCAGGATGGAGATCTTGGCGATGTCCACCTTGTGCGTACGCGCCAGCGCCAGCAACAGGTCGAGCGGCCCCTCGAAGCCGGCCACGTCGACGATCAGGGCTTCCGACGCTGCCGGCGCAAGATCGCGGTCCGGCGCTTCCCAGCCCGGCTCCCCGTCGGCAACGTGTCCCGTATCCTCGATCATCGGTCCCGGCTGGTCAGCGGCACACAAGGTCCCTGTGCGCCGACGTCATATGAACGCCAGACTACACTGATTCAGCATGCCGTCTGCCGCTTCCGAGCACCAGCGCCAGCTGTGTTTCCGCCTTGACGGAATCATAAGGTTCGTGCCGGTCCAGGACCGCCAGGGCCGCGTGGAATCGCCGCAGGGCCGCCCCGGACAGCTCCGGCGATGCCGCCGCCACCTCTTCCATCTCGGCGAGCACCCCGTTGCAATGCAGCGCCAGATCCGAGCCCGCATCCAGCACCGCGCGCGTCCGGTCGGCGAAGCTGCCCGTCAGCGCCTTCATGCTGAGATCGTCGCTCATGAGCAGACCGTCGAAGCCGATCTCGCCGCGAATGACGTCCTGCGTCACCCGCCGCGACGTGCTGGCGGGCTGTGCTTCATCGAGCGCCGTGAACACCACGTGCGCGGTCATGGCGACCGGCATATCCCGGAGCGGCTTGAAGGCGGCGAAGTCGCTCGCCGAAAGCACGGCGTGTGATTCCGTCACCACCGGCAGCTCGAGGTGGCTGTCCGCACCCGCACGGCCATGCCCCGGAATATGCTTGATGACGGGAAGCACGCCACCCGCCATGAAACCTTCAGCCACGGCGCGCGCCAGCGCAGCCACCTGCGCGGGCTCGCGCCCGTAGGCGCGGTCACCGATCACGTCGTGTGCGCCGGGCACCGGTACGTCCACGACGGGCGCGCAATCTGTGTTGATTCCGAGCGCGCGCAGATCGTCGGCGAGCAGCCGCGCGGCATGGAACGCCGCTTCGGTCGCTTGCCCGGGATCTGCCGCATAGAGCGTTGCATAGGCTTGAGCGGCGGGAAGCGCACGCCCGAGTGGAGGCCTGAGCCTCTGCACGCGCCCACCCTCCTGATCGATCAGCACAAGAAAATCGCCGCCGCCGACCGCATCCCGAACATCACCGATCAGGCGCTTGATCTGCTCGTGACTGATGCAATTGCGAGAGAAAAGGATGAGCCCTGCCGGACGCGCCGAGCGGAACAAAGCGGCTTCCGCGGCCGAAAGCACGTCGCCCGCAACACCGCTGATGAAGGCATTGGCCATCTAGTGTCCCGATTCCGAAGTTCGCCGGCGCTCGCAGCCCGGTCCAAGCGCATAAAACTCGCTCGGAACCGCGCAGCTTGATGGGGCGAATATCGCGATCATCACACGAGCGGATCAGTACGCCGTGACCCAGCAGCCGCTGTAGCCCTGCGCCTTGAGCTGCGTGCAGACCGAGCTCGCGGAATCGCGCGATCCCGGGGGCCCCACCAGGAGCCGGTGGTAGGTCCCCTTCTCGCCGAGGTTGGCCTCCTGCACGTCAGGCGTCTTGTTCTGCAGGATGGAAGTGTACTTCTGCTGCATGTCCGCGAACTGCTTCAAGGCATCGATGCGGCTGCTACCCGATGCCGGCACCGAGGCCAGCACCGCGACATAACCGGCGCCGGTCGGCTTCGGCCCCGTCGCAGCCGGAGCAGCGACCGGCGTCGCCGCAGCGACTTTCTCTTTCTTCGGCGGCGCCTCGGCCTTGGCAGCGGGTTGCTCGTCGATAGCCGCCGTCTCGGTCGGCTTCGCGGCGGACGATTTCTTGGGCGGAGCGACCACGACCGGACCGCTGGAATCAGCCGACGCGACCATCTTCACAGGGGGCGATTGCGCCGCATGCTGATCGCCGGTAGCGCGCATCGGCGGAGGCCCACCAAGACCATCGATCACCGTGAGTCCAGGAACGGCAACAACCGCGCGCGTTTCCTCTTCAGGCTGCGCAGCCGGCGCCTGGATGGATCCGTCACGCCCGACCGTGACCACTGGAACCTTGCGAACACCCGCCGGATCCGTGCTGCTGTCGGTGCCGCCCTCGGAGAGGCGCCCCATCAACTTGCTGTCGGCATGGGCGAACTGTTTGCCGCCGGGCTCCGACGGTTTGACTTTGGACGGGCCCGATGCGCTCTTCACCAGCGGAGCGTCCTTCCCGTCACCCGGGCCCATGATGCTCGAGTAGGCGACGACCAGGCCACCACCCAGAAGCACGGTGCAGGCCGCGAGCCCGACGATCTTCTTCCAGCCGCCGCGCCGGGGTTCATCCTCGTAATGGGCGTCGTCCTCGGCATAGCTCTGATCGAACGACCCGTGCTGCGGATGCTGGCCGTTCTGATAGCCGCCGGCCGGACCGAGCGCGGGCTCGAGCTGCGGCTCGCCGTAGTGATCCGTCCCCCACTGGCCCTGCGCGGGATTCTGGTAGCCGTGGCCACCGTAGTCGCGCGTGTCGAGCGACGGGCTGCCCCATTGGTCTGCGGACGGGCTGCCGTGGCCGTTGGAATTCGGTGTGACCCCGTAGCCGGAGCCGTAAGCAGATTGCGGCGCCGGTGCGGAAGGCGTGCCGAAGCCGCCCCCATTCGCGCCGTATGCATGTGTCTGCGGAGCGGTGCCATAAGGCGAGGGCGCGTGCGCAGCGTACGGGTCGCTCTGGGCTCCGTAGGCCGGCGCGGGTGAAGGCGCGGGAGCGCGCGTGCCATAGCTCGGCTGCGGCTGCGGAGCCGTATAGCCGGCGAGACCATAGGGATCCGGCGCCGGGGCCGGCTGTTGCTGACCGTACCCATAGCCGTCCGGCCTCAGCGCGGCATAGGGATCTGCCTGATGATTGCCGGCTTGGGGATCGGCGGGATACCCCGAAGGATCCGCATAGTGAGGCGCCGGCGGGCGTCCCGCAGTCCGCGGCCAGCCGGGTTGCTCATACTGCGGTGCCTGGCCCGGTTGCGCCGGCGCGGCAGGACGGCCCTGGGTATTCGGGGCCTGATTGTGCGGCAGAGGATTGCTATACCGTGTCATCTCTCGGAACCCCTCGTCGCACCCCCCGCGGGTTGCGATCTCGGCACCAGGCCAGTCTTCACGCAACTGACCATTCGGCGGGACATTAGCCTTGACGAAAAAACTCGCCAAAACAATTCGCTTACCCCACAAGCCGCAAGGCAGTCTTCGACGAACGATGCGCCCCGTCAAAGCCCTCGAATCAGGACTCTAGCGCATTGCCTCCGGCGCACCGACACCGAGCACCGTAAGGCCTGAGGATAACACTTGCTGCAGTGACGCCACGAGCGCACACCGAGCAGCCGTTATCGCTCGATCGTCGGCCTGGATAACGCGCAATTGTGGCAAATCATTGCCTCGCGTCCAATGGCCGTGAAAAGCGGAAGCCAAATCATAGAGATAGAAGGCGAGCCGATGCGGCTCATGGGCGCGGGCCGCGCCCTCGATCAGGGCCGGAAAGAAGGCCGCCTTTTTGATCAGATCGAGCTCACCCGCATCCGTCAGGAGCGCCAGGTCGGCGCTGACCGTCCCGTCGCGCACGAACTCGAGATCCGCGAAAGCCTCGCGTGCATTGCGCAACACCGACGCGGCCCGTGCGTGAGCGTACTGAACGTAGAATACCGGGTTGTCCTTCGACTGCTCCGTGACCTTGGCAAAGTCGAAGTCCAGCGGCTCGAGCTCCTTGCGATAGAGCATCATGAAGCGCACGGGATCGCCCCCCACCTCGTCCACCACGTCGCGCAGCGTCACGAACGTGCCCGCACGTTTCGACATTTTGTACGGCTCGCCGTTTTTGAACAGCTTCACAAGGTTCACGACCTTGATGTCGAGATCCGCCGTGCCGCCCGTCGTATGCCAGTGCTTGAGCTTGCCCTTTGCATCGCGTTCGACCTGGCCGTCCGTGAACGCCGCGATCGTCGCCAACATGCGCGGGATGTAGCCGATGTGATCGGCTCCGAAGACATTGATCAGGTGGCGAAAGCCGCGCTGGAGCTTGTCGTAGTGGTAGGCCACGTCGCCGGCGAAGTATGTGTAGGTGCCGTCGGATTTCATGAGCGCCCGGTCGGCCTCGTCGCCATACTCCGTCGATCGGAACAGCGTTTGCTCCCGGTCCTCCCACTCCTCGTCGTCGTGCCCCTTGGGCTTTTCGAGCCGTCCCTCGAAGATGAGCCCCCGCTTGCGAAGCTCCGCGACCGCAGCCTGCACCTTGTCGGTCCCGCCGCGCGTCAGCGACGCCTCCGAGAAGAACACGTCATGCCTGATGTTCAAGGCAGCCAGATCATCCCGGATCATGGGCATGATCTGATCGATGGCGAAGCTGCGCACCAGCGGCAGCCACCGCTCCTCCGGCATATTGATGAGCGCGGCGCCGTGCTCCTTTGCGAGCGCTGCGCCGACCGGCTTCAGATAGTCGCCAGGATAAAGCCCGGCTGGGATCTCGCCGATGTCTTCGCCCAGCGCCTCGCGATAGCGCAGGAACACCGAGCGCGCGAGCACATCCACCTGCCCGCCCGCATCGTTGATGTAGTACTCGCGCGTTACGTCGTAGCCCGCAAACGCCAGGAGATTGGCAAGCGCATCGCCGAACACCGCGCCCCGGCAATGCCCGACGTGCATCGGCCCGGTCGGATTGGCCGACACATACTCGACGTTCGTACGTTCGCCCGCACCCGTGCCGGACGCGCCGAACTTCGGACCCTGGGCGAGGATTGCGCCCACTACGTCGTGCCAGAAGCCGTCGCGCATGCGCAGATTGAGAAAGCCCGGCCCCGCGACCTCCGCCGAAGCGACATCGGGATCGGTTTTGAGAGAAGACGAGAGCGCCTCCGCGATATCGCGCGGCTTCATCTTGGCGGCCTTGGCCAGCACCATGGCGGCGTTGCAGGCGAGGTCGCCATGCGAAGAATCGCGCGGCTGCTCGACGGCGACGGCGCCGAAATCGAGGTCCTCCGGCAGCATACCTTTCGCTTGCAGCCCCTTGAGCGCAGCAAGAACCCTGGCTTCCACCTCCGCGAACACATTCATGAAATTGCGCCCTGATCTGATCGTTGCCGCGCGACCATCTGAAGGTCGCGCGTCTGTCGCCTCGCCCGCGCGGGCAAAAAAGCATCGGCCCGGCTATCGCAATTCCGGCTTGCCGTCAAACAGGAGGCGGTGCTGATCGATGGCGTAGCGGTCTGTCATGCCGGCCACGAAATCCGCGATCACGCGCGCGCGCCCCCGCTGGCGAAGCCCGTCCTGAGCCGCACGCCACGCATCCGGCAGCACCCCGGGGTCGGCGAGATAGCGCGCAAACAGCCGCCCGATGACCGCCTCCGCCTCTTCCATCACGTCCATCACCTTGCGGCTTCGGTACACGCGCTCCATCAGGAACGCCTTGAGTGACGCGAGATCCCGCGTCATGCGCGGCGAAAAGGCGACGACCGCATCCCCCGTCGCACGGATGTCGTCGGGAGAACCAGGCTTGAGCGCCGCGAGCCGGATCCGGCTCTCCCCTACGACGTCCTGGATCAGCACCGTGATCATGCGCCGCGTCACCTCGTAAGTGAGCCGGCCGCGCACACCCGGGCTTTCCGCAATGGGCAGCGCCGCAACGATGGCGCCCGCGAGCGGCGCACCCCGCAAGTCGTCGAGAGTGAGCAGCCCCGCGCGCAGGCCGTCGTCGATGTCGTGGCTCACGTACGCGATGTCGTCCGCAAGAGCCGCCGCTTGCGCTTCCCCTGACGCCCAGCGCGCCGGCTCGAGGCTCCGCCAGTCTTCGAGCGCGCGGATCACCTTGCGAACCGGCGCGTGATCCTCGCCCACGATGGGCCCGTTGTGTTTGGCGAGCCCTTCGAGCGTCTCCCAGGTGAGGTTCAAACCGTCGAACGCCAGATACTTCCGCTCCAGCGCCATCACGACGCGCAGGCTCTGTGCGTTGTGATCGAAACCGCCGAACCCGCTCATGAGCCTGTCGAGCGCCCGCTCCCCCGCATGCCCGAACGGCGGATGCCCGAGATCGTGCGCGAGCGCGAGCGCCTCGGCCAGATCCTCGTCGAGCCGCAGTTGACGCGACATGGTGCGCGCGATCTGCGCCACCTCCAGGCTGTGCGTGAGCCGTGTACGATAGTGATCGCCCTCGTGGTAGACGAACACCTGCGTCTTGTGGATCAGGCGGCGGAACGCAGTCGAATGCAGGATGCGATCGCGATCCCGCTGAAACGGGCTGCGCGTCGGACAGTCGGGCTCGGCGAACCGCCGCCCCCGCGACGGCACTGCGCTCGCGGCATAGGGCGCCGGTGCGCGCTCGCCCGGCTCGAGTTCGCCGCCATATGCCGATTCACAGTCCGCTATGCCCTGCTTCGCCTTGCTCATACTGCTCGAAAGCCATTCCTGGAGGGGTCGGCCGCACGCCATTTGACTTGAACCAGCCGATTACTATCTTCGTATCAGATTTTGCTGACGCCGGGCGACCGCCGCAACCGGCACGCAAAGCCGCCTTCGAGGATGGTTCATGACTGAAACTCTGTCCCAGACCGCTGCCGTCACTCTGACCGATCGCGCCGCGCGGCGGATCGAGGAGATCGTGGCCGGCGAGCCGCAGGGCACCATGCTGCGCATTTCCGTCGAGGGCGGCGGCTGCTCGGGCTTCCAGTACAAGTTCGATCTCGTGGGCGAAACCGCAGGCGACGACCTCGTGATCGGCAACGGCGGCGCCAAGGTGCTGATTGATCCCATCTCGGTCGAGTATCTCACCGGCTCCGAAATCGATTTTGTCGACGACCTGATCGGTGCCTCCTTCAAGATCCAGAATCCGAACGCCACCGCCTCCTGCGGCTGCGGCACCAGCTTCTCGCTATGAACCCCTGGCGCCGTCCTTCCTGCCTGCTGCCCATCGCATGAAAATCACCACCTGGAACATCAACGGTATCCGCGCCCGCATCGAAGGCGCGCTCGCCTACGTGCGCGAGACCAAGCCCGACGTACTGTGCTTCCAGGAGATCAAGACTGTCGACGAGGGCTTTCCGACCGAGGCATTCACTGAGCTCGGCTACAATGTCGCCACCCACGGCCAGAAAGGCTTCAACGGCGTGGCGCTGCTTTCGCTGCATCCGCTCGAAGACATAGCGCGCGGATTGCCGGGCGACGAATCCGACGCGCAGGCGCGCTACATCGAGGCAACCGTCGCCGACGGCCGCACCGCGTTCCGCGTCGCATCGATCTACCTGCCGAACGGCAATCCGCTCGGAAGCGAGAAATTCCCTTACAAGCTCGGCTGGATGGCGCGTCTCGAGGCCCATGCCCGCGCGCTGCTCGCATCAGAACTGCCGGTGGTCCTCGGCGGGGACTTCAACGTCATCCCGGAGCCGCGCGATGCCAAGCGCCCCGAAGCCTGGCGCGGCGACGCACTGTTTCAACCCGAGAGCCGCTCCGCGTTCCGCGCCCTCGAAAACCTTGGCTACCTCGACGCCGTGCGCGCCTGCCACCCCGGACCAGGGCATTACACGTTTTGGGACTACCAGGCCGGCGCCTGGCAGAAGGACGACGGCATCCGCATCGACTTCCAGCTCCTCTCCCCGCAGGCCGCCGATCGGCTCTCATCCGCCGGCATCGACAAATTCACGCGCAGCTGGGAGAAGCCCTCCGACCACGCGCCCGTCTGGACCATCCTGACCTGATCCGGAAAGCAAAAAGGCGGACCTTTCGGCCCGCCCTTCGATGCATCGAAATTGCGCGGTCTCAGCGTGCCTCCACCGGAGCCGCCGGCGAAACCGGCTGTGCGGGAGCCGCCGGCCCAGGCACGTTGATGTCCCGCAATTTTGCCGGACCGCCCATCGTCCCATACTCGAACGTACGCACGGCCGGCAGCCGCTGGGCCGATGCCTCGGCCTGCGTCTGGATCATATCGACCGGCTCGCCGTTCTTGCAGGTTCGGACCGGAGTTGCGGCAAGCTGGGGCAGCCCACTGCGGTCGTAGGACGCCGCAGGCTTGCGCCCATAGCGGTTGCCCCACTGCGCCACGATGCCGGTCGCCTGCTTGCGCGTGCCTTCGGCCGCGCCGCAGAAGATGTTCTGGTAGATGTCGTCGATCCACATCGCATCCTGCGGCGAAGCGTTGTCGACAGCGACCGCGATGAGGGCCAGCGCGCGGGCCGGATCCGGCTCCACGTGCTTGCCCCGCCAGAGCAGGTCGGCGAAGAACGCCTGCGCGCCCGCATGGCCGTTCTGGCTCAACACCGACAGCCAGTGGCGGCCGAGCGGCACGTTCGTCTCGACGCCCTCGCCCTTGAGCTGCAGCTTGGCGAGCTCGAACTGGGCGTCTTCGTCGTTGAACGTGGTCGATGCGTTCTTGAGATAGAACACGGCCCGCTCGGCGTCCGGGGCGAGCCCGATCTCCGGCAGCCCGCGCAGCACATAGCCCGCGAGCGCCGTCAGCGCCTTGCCGACGTATTGTGCGCGCGGATCGTCGGGATCGGCATCGAGATGGTCGTCGGCGATCTTCTCGAACAGCGCGTAGGCCTTTGCGTGATCCGTGTAGGGCCCGGTGCTGTCCTGATAGATCTTGGCGAGATAGTAGCTCGCCATGAACTCCCCGCGATCCGCCGCGAACTGCAGCGCCGGCATGGCCAGCTCGTAGTAGCCGCCCTGGTATGCGCTGACGCCTTGACGCAGCGCCTCGCGCGCCGAGGTGAACGATGTCGATTGCGCGACAGCCGCGAACGGCACGCACGCGATGAATATCAATCCGAGTATCAGCCTAGATGTCCGCATAGCAAACAACTTCCGCCTTCCCGCCTGCGTGGGTGACGGCGCCATACCGGGCCGGCCCCACTTGATCTGCAAATTTTCTAATCGCCCCGCTCTGATAAGCATTTGGCGGGGCTTTCCACGCTTTACGCCGCCGCTCGAGCTCGGCCGGCTCGACCTCAAGGTCGAGCGTGCCTTTCTCGGCGTCGATATCGATGATGTCGCCGTCCTTGATGAGGCCGATCGGGCCGCCGACCGCGGCTTCCGGCCCCACGTGACCGATGCAAAGACCACGCGTCGCGCCGGAGAACCGGCCGTCGGTGATGAGCGCGACCTTGTCGCCGGCGCCCTGACCGTAGAGCGCCGCCGTCGTCGCCAGCATCTCGCGCATGCCGGGCCCGCCCTTCGGACCCTCGTAGCGGATGACGAACACTTCGCCGTCCTTGTAGTCACGCGCCTCGACGGCCCGGAAAGCGTCTTCCTCGCAATCAAAGCAGCGCGCCGGACCGCGGAACTTCATGGTCTTGAGACCGGCAACCTTGACGATGGCACCATCCGGCGCCAGCGTGCCCTTGAGGCCGGTGACGCCGCCCGTCGGGCTGATCGGATTGGAAACCGGAAGAATGACCTTCTGCTCCGTGTTGAAGGTCACGGAGGCGAGGTTCTCGGCCATGGTCTTGCCGGTGACCGTCAGGCAATCGCCGTGCAGCACACCACCTTCGAGCAGCGCCTTCAGGATCTGCGGCACGCCGCCGATCTCGAACACGTCCTTGGCCACGTACTTTCCGCCTGGCTTGAGGTCGGCGATGTACGGCGTGCGCTTGAAGATCTCGGCCACGTCGAACAGGTCGAAATCGATGCCGCACTCGTTCGCCATGGCCGGCAAATGCAGGGCGCCGTTGGTCGAGCCGCCGGTCGCGGCAACGACGATCGCAGCGTTCTCGAAGGCCTTGCGCGTGCAGATGTCACGCGGCCGGATGCCTTGCGCGATGAGGCGCATGACAGCCTTGCCGCTCTCGGCTGCGTATTCGTCGCGGCTCTGATACGGCGCGGGTGCGCCAGCCGAGCCCGGCAGTGCCAGCCCGATCGCTTCCGAGACGCAGGCCATCGTATTGGCAGTAAACTGGCCGCCGCACGCACCCGCACTCGGGCACGCGACGCACTCGAGCTCATGCAGCTCGTCGTTGGTCATGCGCCCGGCCGAATGCATGCCGACGCCTTCGAAGACGTCCTGCACCGTCACGTCGTGACCTTTGTAGCGACCCGGTAGGATCGACCCGCCGTACATGAAGACCGACGGCACGTTGAGGCGCAGCATCGCCATCATGGTGCCGGGCAGGCTCTTGTCGCAGCCCGCAATGCCGACCATCGCATCGTAGCTGTGGCCACGCATCGTGAGTTCGATGGAGTCCGCGATCACTTCGCGGGAGACGAGCGACGACTTCATGCCCTGGTGTCCCATGGCGATGCCGTCGGTCACGGAAATGGTGCAGAACTCGCGCGGCGTGCCGCCGCCGTCCTTTACGCCGGCCTTGGCCGACTGCGCCTGGCGCTGCAGCGCGATGTTGCAGGGCGCGGATTCGTTCCAGCAGGAGACAACGCCGACGAACGGGCGATGAATCTCTTCTTCGGTGAGCCCCATGGCATAGTAATAGGACCGGTGAGGCGCGCGCGACGGCCCCTCCGTGACATGCCGGCTCGGCAGCTTTCTTTTGTCGAACGTCTTCGCGTCCATTAACTCACGTCCAATCGCTCTATGACTTCCTGACAAGGGCGCCGCACGTGGTGTGTGCGAAGCCCCCGGTCAAGAGCGGGCGTATGTCTCTTCGATAAGGCCGCATCGGCAAAATGGATCTGCGGACGCCAATACACGCGATCCGCCCATTCCGAACCTGAAGCCCCCGCAAGCTTCCGGTGTCCATGAACCTTTCGTCGCTCTCATTTGTGGCCCAAACGAGGCATATCGGCCCGGATTGCGTGTCGATCAGGCAACATCCCTAACTCAGCCCCCCGTTTTTTAGGAGTATTCGACCAGCGTGGCCTTGGGATCACAGTTCGAGCAGCGGCCGGAAAACCATCCCTTCGGCATCCCGCCTCTGCGATGCTACCTAAGCACCCGATCCCGGCCGATCGTGGGCTCGACTGGGGCCGCCTAAAGACAAATCCGCGGAAGATTGGGGCAACATTGCCGCAACTGGTGAGTGCAGCAGCTGCCAGAACAACGCCCAAATCATCAGGCCTATTGGTAAACGACACGCCGGGGTGCCAGAGGTCTCCCAGTATCCATTGATGAAAAAGCTTCTATTCGCCCTCGCCGCCGGCTTCGCGCTGGCTGCCGCCTACATCGCCTATCCGCTGCTGACCGTCTGGACCATCCGGGAGGCTGTCCGCACCAGCAACGCGCCCTACATCGAGGCCAAGCTCGAATGGCCGACTGTTCGCGAGACTTTGCGCCAGTCGATGCTCGAGTACGCCATCGGCCCGACGCCCGTCGTGGCACCGGGCGCACGTGGCCCGACCGTCGGCCTATGGCAGCGGATCAAGAACGGCATCTCGCGCCGTGCCGTCGACAACATGATCGAGAGCTACGTGACGCCCGAAGGCCTGCCGCAGCTGTTCGGTGTCCGCCAGTTCTATCGCGAGAACATTTCAGGCGAGCAGGCCGCCATCGACGCCATGCCCTGGAACGAGCGCGTCATCGGCTTCTGGAAACGCGTCAAACGCGCCGAGTTCCATTCACCGACTGTGTTCGAGATCGAGATGGCGGACCGCAACGATCCGACACGCCACTACGTCGGCCTCCTGAAGCTGCGCGGCATCGAATGGAAGCTCACCGAGCTGCGCCTGCGCACTGTCCCCGCCACGCCGTCGCTCTGATCCGGCACAGCCCCCTGTCATCCTCGGGCTTGTCCCGAGGATCCACGGCTCCGCACCGATGCACCGCCGAAGCGCAATCCAGGTCCACGCGGACTGGATCCCAGGCACAAGGCCTAGGATGACACTCTGAGCAAACAATCGAAGGACGAGAGCCTAACCCTCGATGCGCTTCAGCGCCGCGGTAAGCCGTGCGATGCGGTCCATCGCCTCCGCCACACGCTCGCGATTGAGCTCCACCACGTGCTCGGGCGACTTGGCGACATTGGCATCGTTGCCGAGCCACGTCGCCGCCTTGTTGCGATCGCCCTCGGCCTTTTCGATCTCCTTCGAGAGCCGCTTGCGCTCCGCCCCCATGTCGATAACGCCTTCGAGCGGAAGCGCGGCGGTTGCCTCTCCGATCACGATCAGCGCCGCCCCTTTGGGCGCCGTGTCCGCGATGGTGATGCCATCGAGGCGCGCCAGCCGCCGGATGGTCTCGTCATGACGCCGCGCCCGCGCCACCGTTCCCTCGCTCGCGCCCGTGAGCACGAGCGGAATTTTTGCGCCCGCCGGCACGTTCATCTCCGTCCGCACGGAGCGCACCTCCGAGACCAGGCGCACCACCCAGCCGATCTCCTCGTCTGCCGTCGAGCTGGAGAGCCCCGAAAGCCGCGGCCACTCCGAGAGGCAAAGCAGCGACAGCCGGCGCTCCCCATGCTCCACCATGTGTGCCCACAATTCCTCGGTGATGAACGGCATGAACGGGTGCAACAGCTTGAGGCACTGATCGAGCACCCACGCCGTGCAGGCGCGCGTCTCCGCAATCGCCTGCTCGTCGTCGCCGGCGAGGATCGGCTTGATCAGCTCGAGATACCAATCGCAGTAGACGCCCCAGACGAACTCGTAGATGGCGCCGGCCGCCTCGTTGAAGCGGTATCCCTCGAGCCCCGCCGTGACGGCGTTCGCCGCCCGCTCCGTCTCGCCGACGATCCAGCGGTTGAGCGTATGCGTCACCGAATGCGGATCGAAGTCGAACTGCCGCACGCACTCGTTCATCTCGCCGAAGCGCGCCGCATTCCAGAGCTTGGTCGCGAAATTGCGGTAACCCTCGACGCGCGCCGGCGCGAGCTTGATGTCGCGCCCCTGCGCGGCCATGGCGGCAAGCGTGAAGCGCAACGCGTCCGCGCCGTACTTGTCGATCAGCGCCAGCGGGTCGATGACGTTGCCCTTCGACTTCGACATCTTCTGGCCCTTCTCGTCGCGGACCAGGGCATGGATATAGACCGTGTGGAACGGCACCTCCTTCATGAAGTGCAGCCCCATCATCATCATGCGGGCGACCCAGAAGAAGATGATGTCGAAGCCGGTGACGAGCACGCTCGTCGGATAATAGAGCTTGAGCTCCTCGGTCTCGTCCGGCCAGCCGAGCGTCGAGAACGGCCACAGCGCCGACGAGAACCAGGTGTCGAGCACATCCTCGTCGCGCGTGAGCGTGAGCGGCGCATTGGAGCCTGCATAGTGCGTCTCCGCCGCGGCGCGCGCCTCCTCCTCGTCATAGGCGACGAAAACATGCCCGTCCGGGCCGTACCACGCCGGAATCTGGTGTCCCCACCAGAGCTGACGCGAGATGCACCAGGGTTCGATGTTGCGCATCCATTCGTAGTAGGTCTTCTCCCAGTTCTTCGGCACGAACGTCGTCTTGCCGCTCTCCACGGCCGCGATCGCCGGCTTCGCAAGCTCGCCCGCGTTGACGTACCACTGGTCCGTAAGCCAGGGCTCGATGACATCGTTCGAGCGGTCGCCGTGCGGCACCGTATGCGTCGTCGGCTCGATCTTGGCCAGCAGCCCTAGCGCTGCGAGATCGGCGACCACCCGGCGCCGCGCCTCGAACCGGGCGAGACCGCGATAGGCCTTCGGCACATCCTCGCCGTCGACGATCCGCCCGAACGCATCGAGCACGTTGATCTTCGCCAGATCATGCCGGCGGCCGACCTCGAAGTCGTTGAAGTCGTGCGCGGGCGTGATCTTCACCGCGCCCGTGCCCTTCTCGGGATCGGAGTATTCGTCGGCGACGATCGGGATGTCGCGCCCGACCAGCGGCAGGCGCACTTTCGCCCCCGCCTCGATCAGCGCCGCGTAGCGCTCGTCCTCGGGATGCACCGCGACGCCCGTGTCGCCGAGCATCGTCTCCGGCCGCGTCGTCGCCACGACGATGTAGTCCTTGTCATAGCCCTTGACCTTCTTCGCCAGCGGATAGCGGAAGTGGTACATGTGCCCCGAAGGATCCTTCTTCAGAACCTTCGCCAGCGCCTCCGCGTCGAACGGTTTCTCCGGATCGCCATCCGCCCAGACAAACGACCCCTTCTTCTCGATCTGCACCACCTCGAGGTCCGAGATCGCGGTCTGGAACTTCGGATCCCAGTTGACGAGCCGCTTGTCCTTGTAGATGAGCCCCTGCCGGAACAACTCGACGAACACCTTGATGACGGCGCGCGACAACCCTTCGTCCATGGTGAAGCGCTCGCGCGACCAGTCGCACGAAGCCCCGAGCCGCTTCAGCTGATTGACGATGGTGGAGCCGCTCTCCTCTTTCCATTCCCAGACCCGGCGCACGAACTCCTCGCGCCCAAGCTCGCGCCGCCCCGGCTGCTGGCGCTCCATGAGCTGCCGCTCGACCACCATCTGCGTGGCGATGCCGGCATGGTCCGTGCCCGGCTGCCACAGCACATCGCGGCCCCGCATGCGCTCGAAGCGCACCAGCACGTCCTGCAGCGTGTTGTTGAGCGCGTGCCCCATGTGCAGCGAGCCGGTGACGTTCGGCGGCGGAATGACAATGGAATAGGGCGGCGCGCCTGCCCGGTCCGGCCGCCCGCTGCGGAACGCGTCCGCCTTGGTCCACGCCTCGTTGATGCGCGGCTCGATCTCTGCGGGCTGATAGGTCTTGTCGAGCATGGGGCAGGGCTGCCTTTACGGATGGAAGGAGTGCGTGCGGAAACCAGGAAAGCGGTTTTCCGATAACGGGCCCGAAAAACCAAGAGGAAGAGAGCAGGCGTCCTACGAACCCGCTTGCCGCCTGTCAATTGGCAGCGGCCGGCGCCGGGCGCTGGCAGCCCAGGGCGAGAGTGCAGTTTGCACGCTGATCTGCGTCACGGCCCCGTCACATGCCGGGCGGCTTGTGCCCCGGCTTGACCGACTTGGCGACCTCGGTCCGGAGAGCGCGCTCGATGATGCGCGGCATGTTGTCGGCAACCCATTGCTGCAGCATGGGTCTCAGCATGTCCGCGACCGCGTCTTCGAGGGTTCTGTTGACCGGCAGGGAGCCTGGCGAAGCCAGCGGAGCCGGAAGCGTCGACGATGACGGCGACGGCACGGGCTGCGCCCTGTACTCGGGCTCCGGCGCTTCGAACACCGGCGTCAGCGGGATGGCGGGCGACACCGGCTCCACGGGCGCGGAGCTGGCGGCCGCCGACGCGGCGAGCCCTTGGGCCAGCGCATCGAGGGCCTGATGGGCAGCGGCCGAACTCATGCCGGGCTCGGCATTGAAGCGCTGCGGCTCGCCGTAACCCGGCGCAGGCCGGGCGGTCTGCGCGAACGGATCCGCATAAGCGCGCGGCGGTTCGGCCGGCTGGCTCGCGAACATCCGGCTTTCGGCGGGTTTCACATCCACGGGCCGCGGTTCGACAGGCCGCGTCTCGAACGTCGGCCCACGCGGCGCTTCAACGGTCCGATTGTCCACGTCGCCAAGCGGCTTCGGTGGCGCGGTGTACGGCTGCGTGATGGGCGGCGCGCTGTCCAGCACGGGTTGCGCCGATGGCGCGGCCGCGGGTGTCGGCGAGACCGGAGACGCGGCGAAACCGGACGAAGGAGGAAACGGAGACGATGGAATGAAGGACCGCGGCGGATCGCGGCGCGCCGGATCGCCACCGAATGCAAAGCTCGGCGCGGCCGGTTCGGCATGCGACCCCAGCCCGTTCGCGGGCGACGACGCCTGCGGCGAATTCTCGACCGGCGATGCAATCGGCGCGCGCTCTGCTTCGCCGGTGGTGGACGCAGGAACAGCGGCGGGCGAACCGAACCCTTCGAGACGCTTCAACGCCTCTTCCACATGTGCCGGCGTCGTTGCCGACGAACGCTCGCCCGCAGAATTCGGCGATGTCGCATCGAGGTCCGCGGCGCGCGAAACTGGCAGAGCATCCGCCTGCGCAGGCGCTGGCGCGACAGCAGGCGCAGCGGACTGCGGTGGATAGAAGCTCGCTTTCCTGAGCGGCGGAAATCCGAACGCCTTCGGAGGCGGAGGGGCCTCCGCGGGTTTGTCTGCTCCGCCGAATGGCGGCGGTGGAATGAGCGGCTCGGACGGCGCGAAATGCGGCGGCAGCACTGCAGCCTCGTCCACGGCAGCAGGCTTCGCGCTCTCCGGCTTCTGGGACACGAACGATTTCGCCGCCATGGGATGAGAGAGTCCCGCCGGCACGCGCATGTCCGGCTTCGGCGCGGCCACCGCGTTGCCGTTGGGCGTATCCTGCTCGTCGAACATGTCGGCGAGGTCCTGATCGAACGATAGCGGCCGCTTGGAGCCGAGCGGACTCGTCGGCGTCAGCTGGCCACCTTTGAGAACGCCACTCAGCCGGTCCGCCAGCGGAACCGGTGCGTCGGCGGGTTTGCTGCTCGCGTATGACTGCGGCACGAGCGGATTGGCCTCGATCGCCGGCTCAGGCTGATCGGCCGACGGCCCGTCGGCGATGATCTGGCGGATCGACGCCAGGATCTCCTCCATGCTCGGCTCGCCGGCCTTATCCGGTCTGTTCATGCCCTACCTGCCGCAGATCTGCATGTCACCCGGCGGCACCCGGCAATTCGCTTTGCCCGGCGCTGCAATCGAGTGGCAAAATGAATCTCGTTTCATAAAGAAGACGTACCCCGGTGCCGGGAAGGCTTCAATGCGTCTCGACCGCGCTATCCGCACCTCAATCGCATTATGCTCAACAAAGCGTGCGACGATTTCGAGGCGAACTCCGGATTTACGGCACGTGCGCGAGCCAAGCTCCGCTTCTCAAGGCTTTTTCGGCGCCTTGATGCTCTCGGCGATCTCGATGTGAAGCGCCTTCTCGACCATGCGGGGCATGTTGTCGGCGAGCCATTGGCGCAACATCGGCCTCAGCAAATCGGCCGTCGTGTCCTCGATCGACCCCGTTTCCTCGCCACCTGGCGGGACCACGACAAGCGCATTCTGATCGGCATGCGGCAGCGGCGGCGGCGGCATGATCACAGGCGCCACATGCGGCGGAGGAGCGATCGTGGGCTCTGGCGCCGCGAACGTCTGCGGGGTCGCAGCCTGCCCGCTCGCAAGCGAAGCGCGATCAAACTGCCCCGGTATGATGGTCCCGAAATCGACGGGCTTTCCGGCTTCAGGCGGGAGCGGCGCGGCCGCCGCCGGAGAAGGAGACGGAGCAGGAGCCGAAGCCCCGCCAGCCGGCGTCGCCATCCGCATGAAATGCGTATCTTTGAAGGGCGCCATCACACGCTTCGGCTCCTCGGGCGGGCCGGAGCTGGAGGCAGCCGCGACGGGCGCCGATGGCGTGGAATAAGCCGATGGCGCGGACACCTCGTGTCCAATGCCGTTGAGAGGCCGCAGCGGCTCCACGGGAGCCGAATCGGGACGCGGCGACTTGAGGGAGGACAGGCCGCCGTCCGTTACGCCCGAGCCGAGCTCGGCCGAATGCCCAGCGTAGTCTTCGCCGTTGGCGCCGTTACGCAGTTCGGAAGCGGATGTCGTGGCACTGCGGATCGCGTCGGTGAGACGGCCCAGGAGCGGCGTCGAGCGCTCGGTCGGCGGCGGGGGCGACGACCGGAAGATCGCAGGCAAATCGAATTCGGCGGCATCCTCGAGCGCGCTATCGCCCTTGAGCATAATCGGCGTTCCGCGCAATTCGCCGTTATGAGCGTGACTTACGGGTTCTTCGGCAATGATCCTGCGGATAGACGCAAGGATCTCCTCCATGCTTGGCTGGCCGTTCTTCTCGGTCATGTTCATTACGCCACTCCCTACGCACCCACGATAAGCAGTGCCGGCATCCCCCCGCAGGGATCCCGCCCCGTATTGGAACACCCGCGAAAATGTGCGGCCGCCCCGGCCCCGGTTGCGCGCCCGCAACGAGGTAGTCACTGTGCTCGCGCCGGCAAACACCCCGTGCCCGGCAGACGAAGCACTCCCGCTCATCCAAAAGTTGTGTGTGGGACTCCCACCGCGCACAAAGCTAAGCGCCATAGTGGGCAACGATGTGGCAAAGCCACAGCACAACACAAATCGACGAGCAGGGCAGCGCTCAGCTAACCCATCCCGCCTGCCTTGCTCAAGGAGATTTATTTAACGGGGTCGGCGCCTTCGGGCGGAGGCGGCAGCTCCTCGGTACGACCGTCCGAGTGAGTTATCGAAGTTCCCCAGGGCTTACGCCGAACTTCTTGATAGTGCGCCTCAGGATCGTACGCGACGGATGTGAACCCAAGATTCACAGCATCGAGCCGTCCGACCGAGGCCAGAACCGCGTAGCTCGACACCACGACGTTGCGCCGCGTCGATACGAGCTGCACCTGCGAGTTGAGAAGTTCCACCTCGGCGTTGAGGACATCGAGCAGGGTCCGTTGCCCGACCCGCTCTTCCTCGCGAACGCCGGTGAGCGCCGTCGTGTTGGCATCCACCTGCGACTGGTCGGACTGCACCTGCGCCCGCGCCGCGAGCAGCTGCGACCAGGCCGCAACGACCTGCTCTTCGGATTCGCTGCGCGCCTGCTCGATTTCCTGCAGCCGGCTGATGTGAATATGCTTCTGCTGGCGGACGCGCGCGTAGATCTCGCCACCCTCGTAGATCGGCACGGTCAACCGGCCGGTCACGGTGGCGTTCTCCGACTCGTTGATGAGCTGCGATGTCTCGAAGCGGTCCGAGTACTGAGCTTCGAGCTGCACGCTCGGCAGCAGCTCGCCGCGGATTCTGTCGACTCCGAACTTGGCCGCCTGCTCGAGATAGAGGGCGTTGACCACGGCCGGGTTCTCGTGCGTTCCGATGCGGGTTGCCTCATCCAGCGACGTCGGCAGATAGCGCTCGAACCCACGCGGCTCGACGAGGCTTCCCGGAGCATGACCGACCACGCGCTCGAAGGTAGCGCGGCTGGTCTTGAGATTGGCTTTCGCGAGATCGAGAGCCGAAACGGCGCCCGCCCGGCGCGCCTGCGCCTGCGCCACGTCCGTACGCGTGACCTCACCTACGGCAAAGCGATCTTCCGTCGCCTTGAGCTCGCGCGAGAGCACGGTGACGTTGTTCTCGCGCAACCGCACGATGGCCTGATCGCGCACCACGTCCATGAACGACGTCACGGCACTGAGCAGCACGCTCTGCTCGACCGAGCGCAGCGTCTCCCGCGCGGCACGGACGTTGGCTTCCTGCTCGTTGACGGAGTTGATCGTTCTGAAGCCGCTGAAGATCGGCTGCACCGCGTCGATCGAGTAGCCGCCCGGCTTCAGCTCTTGCTCTTGCGTGCCGATGGTGGCGGCGCTTCCGCGCTGCTTGGTCCAGTCGTAATTGATGTCGGCATTGCCGGTGATGACGGGACGGTAGCCGGACCGCGCCCGCGTCACTTCCTCGTCCGTCGCCCTGAGCCGCGCACGCTCTGCGTCGAGTTGCGGATTGTACTCGTAGGCCGCCGCCAGAGCTTCGTTGAGGCTCTCTGCGCGCACCGCCGACGGACAGAGTCCCACGACACCCGCCGCTGCTGTGGCGGCAAGAACAGCAAGTCGCGAAATCCGTATCAGATCCAGCAAATCTAACCCCAGCACTTGCCTTGGCGATTTCCAACGACGGACTGATTACAAAACGCAAGATAAACGCCGCGAGCCCAACTGAGCCCATCGCACTTAGTAGAGCACGAACTTGATTCGCAGAAGGCGGCCAAGAGGCCTTTCCGTACATGTGGTTGAGTGCGTGGCCGCATTCCCACACACGCCCTGCGTGCCTTAACCAGTCCCCACGCCGGAAAGCGCACGGAAGCCTGCCGCAAGCCATTGATAGTAAATAATAAAAATTGAACGACGACCACGGGGGATCCGCCGACGCACAAGCCAAGCGGTAAACGCGGGACGCTCACTTGCAAGCCCCCCTCCGGCAAAAATCAAAAGGCGAACGCCCGGGCCTTCTCGAATCCCGGAAGAACGTCCGCTGACGCATCGAAAATGACCGCAGCGCCGAAGGTTGAACCGTTGCGGCGCCAAACCGTCGCGCGCCCCGCCGCGCCGCGGCCGACAACCGTGACAAGCCTTCCACCGTCCTTCAGCTGATCGAGCAGATCCGGTGCCACCTCGTCGACCGCGCCCTCGACGAGGATCATGTCGTAAGGCCCCTCGTTCGCGCACCCTTGCGCCAGTCCGCCTTCCGAGAGAACGACCGTCTCGGCGCCGACCGCAGGCAGTGTTTCGCGCGCCTTCGCAAGGAGCCCGGCATCGCTCTCGAGCGCCACGACGCTCGCCACAAGCTTGGCGAGAAGCGCCGCGCCATAGCCCGTCCCCGCTCCCACGACCAGCACCGTCCCGGCCGGATCGATTTCGCCCGCCTGCACGAGCTTGGCCAGCGTGCGCGCCGGAAGCAGGGTGCGCCGCGGGCCGCTACCCTCGGCGGCAGTCAATGGAACCGGCCCGTCCATGTACGCCAGTGTGCGGAACCGCTCGGGCACGAAGGCTTCGCGCGGCAGATCGAGCATTGCACGGATGATACGCCTGTCGGTGACATCGCTCGGCCGCACCTGCGATTCGACCATGTTCTTGCGTTGAATGGCGTAATCCACTGCATCCTCCCGAATGATTGGAGTGCTCCGGTCCGCACCGGGACGCACGCGAAGCTTCCGAAACATACGCGATGTCCGCCCGCCCGGCCACCGCCCGCAACATCGGTGTGCGAGCGACAAAAGAACTAGGCCGCGCGCGGCCAGAGCACCCACACCGCGAGCCCGGCCAGTATCGTCCAGACCCCCACGATGATTGCCGCCCCGAGCAGGCTCGTCGGACGCTCGGCGCGCCGTGCTGCCTCTGCCCTGAGCTCGGCCATGACCGCCGGGTCGACAAACCGCACGATGACGGCGACCAGCAGCGGCAGCAGGATGAGCTCGTCGAGGAAACCGATGACCGGAATGAAATCGGGAATGAGATCGATGGGCGACAGCACGTAGGCCGCCACCAGAACCGCAAACGCCCGCACCGCCCAGGAAACCCGCCGGTCGCGGGCCGCGAGATAGAGCGCGATGCCGTCCCGCTTTGCGCGCGCCGCCAGCGCCTCGAGATGCTCGAAGCCCCGTCGCGCCGCCGCACGTACCGCGCCCCGCACCGCTGAAACTCCTCAATCAGGCGTCATGATGATACCGTGCTTGTATACGGCTTCGTCTCTATGATAGATGGCTCCCGCACGCCAGGAGCGGCCGTATCGGCCGTCTCCCGATATTGCCCGAGACCCACCGGCGGGGAGATTTCCCTCCCGCGGATGATCGAGCCTGAGGCCACGTGGCGGAGTGGTGACGCAGCGGACTGCAAATCCGTATACGCCGGTTCGATTCCGGCCGTGGCCTCCATCCATCGCACCCATCACGATTCTCACACACGCAGCGGTGGCGCGCTCGCGAAGGATTTCGCCAGCTCCCGCATCATCGCGCGCACGTCCGGGTGCTCGTTGCGGTTCCAGTCGGCCAGCATCTCCTCGAGATCCGTTTCACGCCGCTTCAGCAGGCGCTCGTAGCCGGCCCGCCCCTCTGCCGTCAGCTCGTAGAGACCAGCCCCGTTGCGGCCAGCCATGCCCGCACCGACGAGCCTCCCCAGAAGATCCTCGCACTGTGCGTCGTTGATGCGCAGGAGACGAACGAGATCCTCGCGCGTCGCCCGGCCGTGATTTTCGCCGATGCGGGCGAACAACCACAGCTCGTCGGGCTCGAGCTTGAGGCCGGTGCGTTCCGCTGCACGCTGGTAGACGCGCCAGCGGTTCTCACGCGCCGTCACGCGCGAAACGATGCGCTTCAGCTCTTCGAGCGACTTCGCATCGCGCGGCAGAGGCAGCGCGTCCGTGATCGGCTCCGGCGTGATGGAGCTACGCAGCGGCACCTCTTTGATGGCGAGCGCCAGCAGGAAGGCGACGAACGACAGCGCCGTCGCCGTGTGGAAGACGGGATGCAGCGCCTTGACGAATTCGGCAAGATATTGCGACCGGGCCGGCTCCACGAGCTTGGCGATCTCCGCCGGATTGAGAACCGCCTCGGCGCCGGGCAGCGCGCCCCTGACGTCGCCTTCGAGGACATAAGCGAAAATGGCGCCGAACAGCGCCGCGCCCACCGACCCGCCGATGGAGCGGAACAGCGTCGTGCCGCTCGTCGCGACGCCAAGCCGCTCGTAGGGCACCGCGTTCTGCACAGCCATCACCAGGATCTGCATCACCATGCCGAGGCCGAGTCCGAGCATCAGAAGGTAGCCAGCCGCCGTGCGCGTCGAGGTCTCGAGCTCGATGGTCGACAGCAGAAACAGCGCCAACGTCATCACCGCCGTACCGGCGACCGGAAAAATCTTGTAACGCCCCCAGCGGCTGATGATCTGCCCACTCGCGATCGAGCTCGCGAACACGCCAAGCATCATTGGCGTCATGTGCAGGCCAGCACTCGTCGGATCGAGCCCCTTCACCACCTGCAGATAGACGGGCAGCAGCGTGATCGAGCCGAACAGCGCCATGCCGACGATGAGACCCACCGAAGTGCCGATGACGAACGCGCGCACGCGGAACAGTGACAGCGGCAATAGCGGATCCGCCGCCTGCGTCTCCGCGTAGAGAAATCCCGCCAGCGACAGCACGCCCAGTATGGAGATCGCGAACAGGCTGACCGGCGCCTCGCTGGCAAGCGTCGCGCCGAGGCTTGTCACCAGCACGATCGAGGTCAAGGCCAGCGCCAGCAGGATGGCACCCGGATAGTCGATCTCCGCCGCCGTCTTGCGCGTGGTGACGCGGAAAGTCCTGTTGATCACGCCCAGTGCAAGCAGCCCGAGCGGCAGGTTGATGAGGAAGATCCAGCGCCAGGAAAACTGATCGACGATGAACCCGCCGAGCAGCGGCCCCAGCACCGTCGAAAGCCCGAACACGCCGCCAAAGAAGCCCTGGTACCGGCCACGCTCGCGCGGCGGCACGATATCGCCGACGACGGCGATGGCAGTGACGATCAGCCCGCCGCCTCCGAGCCCCTGCAGGAAACGGAAGACGATCAGCTCCGGCAGGTTCTGCGCCAGCCCGCAGAGCAGGGATCCCGCGAGGAAGATGGCGATGGCCGCCTGCAGCACGACTCGCCGCCCGTAGAGATCGCCGAGCTTGCCGTACAGCGGCACCACGACGGTGCTCGAGAGCAGGTACGCGGTGACGATCCACGACAGGTGTGAAAGTCCGCCGATTTCATCGACGATGATCGGCAACGCCGTGGCGACGATGGTCTGGTCGAGGGACGCCAGCAGCAGCACGAGCACGAGCGCAGAGAAGGTCGCGATCAGCTCTCGCCGATGTGCGGCCTCACGACTGGGATCGGAAGCTGTGTCCTGCATGCCGGAGGTCAACGCGCCGGTGAATCTGAGGGCTTAACCTTAGCCTGACCGCGCCCGCCCCGTCGACCGGGCCGCGCACCGGATCCGTCGCAACCGCCAAAGCAGATTTCTTTGCGCCCGCCATCATTTCGCCCCGACTCTTTTGATGCATATGCAGCAACGCGGGACACGGCAATGATGGGGGAGCACCGTCATGTCTCACCGCGCGTCCTATTCGCAATCCGATTTCGACACCTACGACGACGATCCGGTGGAGCTTTTCGCCGGCGAGCCGATCCACGTGTCTGGCGCACGGCGTGGCAGCTCCATGCTGTCGGCCATGGTCACCCTCCTCGTCCTCGCGGGCTGCGGTTTCGCGCTTCTCGAAACCAAGGACATCTGGCGGCCGTGGCTACCGAACGACCTTTCCGCCCTCAAGTCCCTGCTGACGCCGCAAGCGCCCGCACCGACCAATCATACAGCCGTTGCCGACGCCGCGCTGCAGATCGGACAGCCGCTGGCCGCGCGCGAAATCGCCGAGGCGCCGAGCGTCGAGGCCGGCACGCCCGTCCCGTCGGCACCGGCCCTGACGGTGGCCCCGGCCGAAACGACGGAGGCCGCGACCTCGGAAACAACGCCCGGCGAGGCCGCAGCCGATGACAAGCCGGCCGCGCCGCTGCCGCCGCCGGTCGTCGATGCCTCGGACCCCTATCAGAAGCGCGCCATGGCGGTCGGCCTGCATCCCGATCTCTCGCGCGTCTTGCTGACCAGGATGTCGGCCGCCGATTACCGCAACGCCGACTTGGCGATCAAGAAGGCGCTGGCCGAGACACCGGACGGCGACGTCTTCACCTGGCCGAAGGAGACCAAATCGAAGAGCGCACTGTTCGAGGTGCACTTCGTCAAGAGCGCCGCGCACGATTGCCGCCGCTACGTCGTCACCATCACCAAGGATCGCTGGTCCACCACCGCGCAGCCCATGGAGAAATGCGGCTTGACCCCACCCGGCCGGCGCAACTCCTGAAGGAAAGCCGGCCACCAAATCGCACCGGTCCGATTCCAATCTTGCCTGCATGCTGACGCCAGCGCACACTCCCCGCATTGCGTTTTATTGCTGTTGCGGAGCAGGGCATGTTGGCCGGATTTTCCTGGTGGGGGCCACGCGTTCGCGCGTGTTTCGCCGCTCTCGCGTGGGCTTTCCTGACGCTATCCGCACCGTCCCCTGCCGTTGCCCAGGACATGGATGCCCTCCACACGGAAATTCTCTCCCACCTGCAGCGGGGCGAGATCGACACCGCGCGCGAAAAAATTCAAAAATACCTGAGCTGGCTGAAGGAAAACGCCGGCGAGACCGACATTCGCTTCTCGGACGCATTCAACGACAACGCCGTCCTAGCTATGATGACAGGCGACCTTGCCGAAGCGGAAAGCTCTGCAAAGCGCGCGCTTGAAATTGCCGAACGGGCCGATCCGCCCGACGAGCGCCGATATGCGGCTGCCGTCGCGACGCTGGCCGGCATTTACGGCATGCAGGGCCGCACCGACGAAGCGCGCGCCCTCTCGGCGCGTAGCACGGAGCTTTTCGGAAAGACGGGACCCGACGAGGAGGATCTGTTCGCCAGCCTGGCACGCGTTGCGAACCTCGATGCCGGCGACCCGGTTCAGTTCGTGGAAGTCGAAGCCACCCACAAGAAAGCCATCGCTTACTTCGAGCGCAACCTGCCCGAAAACGACAGGGCGCTCATAGGCATGGTGACCGCCCTCGCATCGCTCTACGTGCTGCACAAGCGATGCGCCGACGCAGAGCCGCTCCTTGCGCGCGCCGCGCGGGCTCAGGAGCAGAACCCGGATTTCGGACCGTTCGAGCGTGCCACCACGAACCAATCCATCGCCGACTGCCTCGCGCAGCGCGGGGCCATCGCGGAAGCCGATGTGGCGTACGGGAAAGTTCTGGATTTCTACGAAGGCTACTTCGGGAAGGACAGCGTCTTTGCCGCCATAACCCTCGTTGGAATGGCAAAGGGAGCCATGCAAACAGGTCGACCCGCCGAGGCACTCGGCCTCGCCCGTCGCGTGGCCGCCATCCAGCTGAGACAGTTGAGCACGGAGACCGTCGACGCCAGATCTCGCGCACGCTCCGACACCGGGCGCTTCGCCTTCGACCTCGTCATGGAAGCCGCATGGGCCGCCGCCGCGAAAACTGCTGATCGTCCGGCTTTGCTCGCCGAAGCCTTTCAGGCAGCACAGTTGAGCGGGCGAACCCGGGCCGGAGACGCCTTCGGTCAGCTCAATGCCCGGCTCGAGGCCGGGACCGGCGATATTGCCACCCGCATCCGAGCAACCCAGGACTTGAGGAGCAAATGGCAGGCGGCCGATCGCGAGCTGGTGCAGCTCATGATCGCGGGCGCCGACGCGGCGCGCTTCGGCGAGGTCCGCACGCGCATGGCGGATCTGGAGCAAGAGATCGCCGCATCGGAAACGGCTCTGGCGAAGCTGTCCCCCTCCTATTCCGCCCTCATAGGCCTCGAGACGCTGACGCCCGATGATGTGGCCAAGCTCCTGAAACCCGACGAGATCCTGCTCGTCCCGTCGGCCAACGAGAACGAAACGTTTTTCTGGTTTCTGACCCCGAGCGAAAACCGCTGGCTCCGCAGCGATATGACCACCAAATCGCTCGGCGAGCACGTTGCCGCGCTGCGCTGCGGCCTCGATCACGCGTCCTGGAACGGCGCCGGACGAGACCGTTGCGCAAGCCTGCTGTCCCTCCCGGCCGGCACCCCGATGCCGAAGCCACTGCCGTTCGACGCCGGCAAGGCCTACGAGATCTACAAGACGCTTTTCACCGGCGCCGAGGATTTGTTACGCAGCGAGAACGGCACCTGGAAGCATCTAATGATCGTGCCTTCGGGCCCCCTCGCACAGCTTCCCTTCCAGACGCTGGTGACGGAACCGCCCGCGGACGGCGCCAAGCCGTCATGGCTGATGCGCCGTCATGCGATAACGGTGTTGCCTTCGGTCGCGAGCCTCAAGGCGTTGCGAAGCCATCCCCGTCCGGCCAGCTCCGATCGTCGGATCTATGCTGCGTTCGCCAATCCGCTGATCGCAGGCAACGAAACGTCCGAAGAGGATCGTGCTGGTGCCTCCGTGGCAACGCTCATGACCGATTGCGCGACCACCGCCAAAGTGCGCCCGTTTCTGCCGGAAACCGGCAACTATATGGGGAATGTCGGAGGTGTGGCCGCCGCCAGAAGCGACCTCTGGCTCGAAACGTTGCGGCGATGGAGACCGGTGCCGCAGACAGCCGTTCTCGCGTGCGAAGTGGCAAAGGCGATGAACGCCGGCGAGGACGACATCTATCTCGGGCCGCGCGCAACCGAGACCAACGTCAAGGCGATGAGCGCCTCCGGTGCACTTGCGAACTACGCCGTCGTCAACTTCGCGACCCACGGCGCCATCGCCGGCGAGGTCGCTCCCAATGCGGAGCCGGGCCTCGTGCTGACACCGCCTGACGCCGCCTCCGAGGAGAACGATGGCTATCTCTCGGCCGCGGAAGTCGCAGCCCTGAAACTCGACGCCGATTGGGTCATCCTGTCCGCCTGCAACACGGCCGCGAGCAATGCCAAGGAAGCGGAAGCCCTGTCGGGCCTCGCGCGCGCCTTCTTCTACGCGGGCGCACGGACAATGCTCGTCTCACACTGGTCCGTGCGCGAGGACGCGGCGGTCGCGCTCATGGTGCACGCCCTGTCGGCGACAGCGGTGGACAGATCGCTCGGCCGCGCCGAGGCCATGCGCCGAGCCATGACGGCACTCGCCGATTCCGGAAACACCGTCCTGGCGCATCCTGCTTATTGGGCGCCCTTCGTCGTCGTCGGAGAAGGAAATTGACCGCGCGCTAGGTCGTGGCCGCCATCAGGCGCGCGATTGCCTCCTCCGCGAAAGCCTCGAGGTCGGGCAGAAGCACGACGCTCTCCTGCTCGTTGGGATCCGTGCGCGCGATCACCGCCGATATGGGCTTGCTGGAAAGATTGATCGGCAGATGCGGCACCCCGGCCGGGATGTAGAACAGGTCGCCCGCCTTGGTCACGGCGTGATGCTGCAGCCGGTCGCCGTAGAGCGCCACCGCCTCGCCTTCGAGCACGTAGATCGCCGTCTCGTGATTTTCATGCATGTGCGCCTTCGCCCGCCCACCCGGCGGGATGGTGAGCAGATGCATGCAGATGCCCTTTGCTCCCACGGTCTCGGCGGCGATGCCGCAGAAATAGGTCAGCCCCTGCTTGCCGTCATAGGTGTCGTCCGCGCGCACGAGATGACATGTCGGCTCCGAAGCATCGCGCATGGCTAGGTCTCCACGATAGGGTCCTGCGAGCGAGCATACCGCACCCATCCCCACCTGCCAGCATCCGTGCTAGCTGACCCTTACCAGCCGCTAGAGGTCCCGTTCGATTTGATCCAACTCACCGCGGCGGCGTCCATAGCCTGACCGCTCGATGAGCGTACGAGCCTCGCCGGCAGCCGTGCGGGCCTTGGCCATATCGCCCCGTGCAGCGGCCATTTGCGCACGTAATAGCGCCGCGTCGGCAAGAAATAATCGCATCTCTCCGAACTGGGCAATCTCCTCGAGTTCTCGGAGATCATCGTCAGCCTTTTCGAACTGCCCGTTGGCGCTGAGGAATCTAGCGCGCCACTGAAGGCCATACGGAAGGTAATCATCTCGGTTCGCCACTCTGAGCGCTGCGACCGCATCGTCGAAAAGCTCGGCCGACTTGTCCGTGTCGGCACACCCTGCGCATTGGGCCAAAACCAGAGTGTCGAGACCTATTGCGAGTGGATTGCCATCCTTCTTGGCTACGACCAGAGAATTCTGCGCGCGCTCCGCAGCATCCTCATACTTGCGCTCGTCGAGCAGAAGCTGATTGAATCTGAAGCCATTGGTCGAGAAAAGAAATTGACGCCTCTTCTGATGGATGTGCTCCCGCTGGAGAAGCTCTGCTTGCCTGAACGAGGTTGAAGCGCGGTCGGCATCTCCGTGTTGCAAAAAGGCAAAGGCGAGCTGAACGAAGGCGTTTATCTGCGGTCGAATTTCGGTTTGTCCGCTCGCGTGCTGAAGGTTTTCCTCTGCGGCTTCGATCGCTTTGCCGATCTCGCCAAGATCCAGCAGGAGACTGCTGTAGTGGGCATTCCTGTAGTAGCCTTCCGAAAGACGCGCACCGTCCAGAACCTCCAGAGCCTCGTGCAGCCGGCCCGCGCCTGTGAGCAGATTGGCCGTTCGATTGATCAGCACGCGACGGCTGCCACTTTGAAGCTCTGGCGATGGCGTTCGCCACGGCTCGTCGAAGAAAGTGGCGAGAAGAGAGATCATCGGAGAGACCGCTCCGAGGCTGCGCACCGCAAAGTCTTCCTCCCCTCTTGAGATGCGATACCAGTAAAGGGCAAATGCGGGTTGGATGTTGCCGGAAAGACATCCGTGCTTGATCGCGTGGAAGAGAGGCTCCATCGCCTCGATGGACTCCGGCTCTTCCGGCTCCGAGCTTCGATAGTGTTCGAATAAGCGGGCATGACCTGTCGTGAACGCCGCTGGATTTTTCACCCGGAGCTCGTCCCCGAAGTACTGACGAACGACCGGATGCGCATCGATCTGCATCGGGTCCAATGGACTGGCCGGTGCCAAAATTCGCAAGGCGCGCAGCCGCTCCTTCGCAAACCTGAAACGTTGGCTGCGTTCCTCGACGGTCAGCGGTCGCTCGTGAACCTCTTTGATCATGCCCAGGAAGTTGCGGACGTTTTCCCGATTGAGCAGAAAACCGTCGTTCAAACCTGGAACGTGTGGTTCCGCGATCAAGGTTGCGAGAGCGGCGCCTTCGACGGGCCGGTCGAACAGCCCGACGATGCTCAACAGCGAGAGTTCCGGTTGTCCGCCGCCGGCTGATACGCCCTCCAGCTTTTGCAACTGCTCCACGTAGCCGCGCATGATCTTGTTGGTTCGTTTGGCTAGGCGATCGGTCTGGTCCTCCGCCTCGAATTCGTCGGTCGTGTCTATGATCTTGCCGAGCTGGAACCTGTCTCGCCGCCGGATGTCCCCGCCCTCGACGGTCGCGATATAGGTGCCGAGCAGAGTGACGGACAGCGCGTGGCCTTCGACCTCTTCGACCGCGGCTTTGAGATGCTTCTCTCGGCCCCGAACACCCAGTTGCTGCAAGAGAGCCACGCCGGCCGGTGTCGAAAGATGCTCCAAAGCCCAGTTGACGACCGAGCCGTGGTCCTTGAGCTCCGGAAGCGGCTGCCGCGAGGTGAGCACGAGAAGACCAGGATTGTGGTCGGCCAATCGCTTTATGAGAGTTGCGAGGGCTTTGTCCTTGAGCCGGCCGCCACTCTCTTTTGGCGCTCCCTGCAACGGCTCCAAGCCGTCGAGCACGAGCAAGGAGCGCGTCTTTTGAAGAATGTTGGATAGAGTACGGGCTTGAGCGACCTGATCGGTCAGCGGCGGCCCGGCGTAGCCGAAGAAGGCCAGCGCCTCCGTGAAAAGCTTCCCCGCATCGGCTCGCTTGTTGGCTCCTTGACTGTACGCTGACCAGGCGTACACGCGGCTGGCCCCATCATAGCTTCGTGATCGAAGCTCATCGATGAAACGGCCTACCAAGGCGGACTTTCCCGCGCCGCCGAGGGCATGCACGACGAACACGTTCCTCTTCTCTGCGCCCGAGCTTCTCCATGCGGATTGCATTGCCGCAAGCTCGACCTCCCGGCCGAACAATCTTGCAGGAGGACGTGGAAGGTCGCCGAGCTCGATCTCGAAGTCAGGAGCGATGGCGAGCGAAGATCGGGGAGGAACGAACTCGATCGCATCGACGATTGCGTCGATCTCTGTCCCGAAATCGACAATGCGCTTGTGATCGAGCTCGTTGTAGCGATGATCGGGTGGCGTATCGTCGATGCAAAGCGGAACGAGCTTCCGCTGGCCGTAGGCGAAGGCCATCTCCCGAGCGACTTCCTTGGAATTGGAAGCCGCCTTGGACCAGATGACGATGACTTTGCGTGCACGCTCGACCTGTTCGTCGAACTGTTCGCGCCATTTCCGGCCGGCGGTCATATCGCTGTCCCACCAGACGACGTAGCCGCGCTGGACGAGAGCTGCCGAGCAATCGGCCAACGCGCCTCGATCGGCGCGGGCGTAGGCAATCACCAAGTCGACGCTGGATTTCTGCATGAACGACGCCTGCACATCCGCACACTCAACCACTAGCGAAAGCTGCGGTTGAATCCAAGCGGATCGCGCCCGCTGTCACGGGAGACGAGTTCGCGAGGCATGTCTGCTAAGGACCGTTTCGCCGCGCCTTCGACGCAACGCGCCTTGACACCGCCACACATTCCACTCTTCATCGCGGCAAGGCATCTCGCCCTTCTACGTCTGTTGTTGATCCTGCGACAGAAAAACCAATGTCCATCTTCACCGGGGTCCGGCGGACCCCAGTGTTTTTAAGGTACGAGGGGTGGGATGCCTTCTCAGCCGAGCGCAGACGTCGCGGCCGAACCGCCGGTGATCCCGTTGCGCCTCGACGGTGAGCCGCTGCAAACGGCGGAGGACGTCGCCCGGTATCTCGGCGTCGAGGTCAGCGCCATGCTGCTGATCCTCTATAAGGCGCCGGATCACGAGCGCTATCGCCATTTCGAGATCCCCAAGCGCTCGGGCGGCATGCGCCGCATCAGCGCGCCGCACGGCCTCCTGCGCGAGATGCAGGACAAGCTGCACGTCGATTTCAAGCAGCTCTACGAAGCCCATCCCCGCGCGCACGGCTTCATCGAGAAGCGAAGCATCGCCACCAACGCCGGCGATCACATCGGCAAGCGATGGGTCCTGAACGTCGACCTCGTGGATTTCTTCCCGACCATCAATTTCGGCCGCGTGCGCGGTCTCTTCATGAAGCCGCCGTTCGAGATGGCACCCGCCGCGGCGACCGTCTGCGCGCAGATCGTCACCTACCGCAACGGGCTGCCTCAAGGCGCCCCGACCTCGCCGGTGCTGTCGAACTTCATCGCGGCGACGCTCGACAGGCGCCTGCTGCGGCTCGCGCGCCAGAGCAAGCTCGCCTATTCGCGCTATGCCGACGACATCACATTCTCGACCAACCTCGCGCAGTTTCCGCCCGCGATCGCCATTCGCGAGCAGATCCCCGGCGGCGGTTTCAAGGTCGTGGCGGGCGATGCCCTGGAGCAGGCCATCACGGCATCGGGGTTTGCGATCAACGGCAACAAGGTGCGCATCCAGGGCCACGGCGTCCAGCAAAGCGTGACCGGGCTGGTCGTCAACGCACGCATCAACGTCGAACGCGAGCGGATCCGCCGCATTCGCGCCATGCTGCACGCGTGGGAGAAGTTCGGCCTCGATGCCGCAGCCGCCGAGCACTTTGCCAAGTATCGCACCAGCCGCCGCCGCGTGCGGCGCGCCCACGGCGCCGCATTCCGCAATATCGTCTACGGCCAGCTCTCGTTCGTGCGCATGATCCGCGGCGCCGACGATCCCGTGTTCCTGAAGCTCTGCAGCAAGGTCCTGGATCTCGATCCCAATCCGTCGAAATTCATCCGCCAGATGGTCTTCGGGGCCGACGACTTCGACATTTTCATCAGTCACGCCCGCGAGGACAAGGCGCTGATCGGCCGGCCGATCCACGAGGCTTGCGAGCGCTACGGCTTGAAGGCGTTCCTCGACGAGGAGCACATCGGCTGGGGCGAGAGCTTCACGAAAAAGATCAACACCGCCCTCGGCGCGGCCCGCACCGTCGTCGCCATCGTCTCGAGCAACTCGGTCGACAAGGAGTGGCCGATCCTCGAGATCAACACCGCCCTTGCGCTCGAGGTATCCGGCGACAAACGCGTCGTACCGGTGATGGTCGGCAAGCCCGATCTCTCCAAGTTGCCCCTGATCCGCGGCAAGAACTGGCTCGTGTGGGACGACGATCCGGAGCGCATCGCGCGCGAGCTCAAGAATTTGATCAAGCCGCCGCCCGCAGGCACCGGCGAAACAGCGAAAATGGCACCCACCGCGCCCAACCAGCAGCCGCAGAGCCCGCCTCCGGCCACGACGCCGCCCGCGGGGCCGTGGGACGCTGCCCCCTCCGGCCCGAGACCGGTCACGGAGCCTGCCCCGCCGCGCAGCTGGCTCGCACAGCTGTTCCGCAACAAGTAGCGGCCGCGTCTCCGGCATTGGCGGCCACGGTAGACTTAAGGATGACACCGCCTCGGAACGAAGAACTTTTCCTCCGCCCGCAATCGGATAAGCTTGCCGAAAACTGGCGCCGCCACGCAAGGCAGGTCGCTCATCGGGGGAAACGAACACATGCCAGCCGACATCGTCGCGCTGATCGAGAAGGTCAAGCGCGATCCTGAGTTTCTTGCGCTCGAGCGTCGGCGATCCCGACTCGCCTGGGGGCTCTCCGCAGCCATGGCTGCGATCTATTTCGGCTTTATCCTCGTCGTTGCCTTCGCGCCGGGCCTGCTCGCGACCCCGATCGGCACAGGCACCACGACCATCGGCATCCCCCTCGGCGTCGGCGTCATCCTGGCAGCCTTCGTGCTGACCGGATTTTACGTGTGGCGAGCCAACAAAGACTTCGACCTCGCCGTCGAGCGCATCGTCGGGAGGCACACGTGAACGTCGAAGCCATCGCCATGTTCCTTGTCTTCGTCGCGACGACGCTCGTCATCACGCGATGGGCTGCCTCGCGCGCGCGTACGGCCGCCGACTTCTATGCCGCCGGCGGCGGTATCACCGGCTTCCAGAACGGGCTGGCCATTGCTGGCGACTACATGTCGGCAGCTTCCTTCCTCGGCATCTCCGGACTCGTGTTCGCGTCCGGCTTCGACGGCTTGATCTATTCCGTGGGCTGGCTCGTCGGCTGGCCCATCGTTCTGTTCCTGATCGCCGAACGCCTGCGCAATCTCGGCCGCTACACGTTCGCCGATGTGGCCGCGTTCCGCCTCCAGGCCACGCCCATCCGCACGCTGTCCGCCATCGGCACACTCGCCGTCGTGGCCCTCTATCTCATTGCCCAGATGGTCGGCGCCGGAAAGCTGATCGAGCTCCTGTTCGGGCTGCCCTACCTCTACGCCGAGATCGTCGTCGGCGTGCTGATGGTCACCTATGTGGCGACTGGCGGCATGGTCGCGACCACCTGGGTGCAGATCATCAAGGCCTGCCTGTTGCTCGGTGGCGCGACCTTCATGGCGCTGGCGGTGCTGGTGCACTTCTCCTTCTCGCCCGATGCCATGTTCAAGTCGGCGACGGAAACACACCCGGACGGCCTTTCGATCCTGGCCCCAGGCAAGCTGGTATCGGACCCGATTTCCGCCATCTCGCTGGGCCTCGCGCTCATGTTCGGCACCGCCGGCCTTCCCCACATCCTGATGCGCTTCTTCACCGTGCGCGACGCCAAGGCCGCGCGCAAATCGGTATTCTACGCCACCGGCTTCATCGGCTACTTCTACATCCTGACCTTCATCATCGGCTTCGGCGCCATCACGCTGCTGATGAGCGACCCGACCTATTTCAAGCCCGGCGACGGCGGCGCCATCGACAAGATCAACGGCTTGATCGGCGGCACCAACATGGCCGCCATCCATCTGTCGAAGGCCGTCGGCGGCTCGCTGTTCCTGGGCTTCATCTCCGCCGTCGCCTTCGCCACCATCCTCGCCGTCGTGGCCGGTCTGACGCTGGCCGGTGCCTCCGCCGTGAGCCACGATCTCTACGCCAACGTCTTCGCGCGCGGCCGCAACGTGGAAGCGACCGAGGTGCGGATCTCGAAGATCAGCGCCGTCGTCATCGGCATCGTCGCCATCTGCCTCGGCTACGTGTTCGAAAAGCAGAATGTCGCCTTCATGGTGGGCCTTGCCTTCGCCGTCGCCGCGAGTTGCAACTTCCCCGTGCTGCTCATGAGCATCTTCTGGCCCGGCACGACGACGCGCGGCGCCGTCGTGGGAGGGTTCGCGGGCCTCATCTCCGCCGTCTCCATGGTGGTCCTGAGCCCGGCGGTGTGGGTCAAGACGTTCGGTCACGAGAAGGCGATCTTCCCCTACGACAGCCCGGCGCTGTTCTCGATGACGATCGCCTTCCTCGGCATCTATCTCGTCTCGAAGCTCGATCGCAGCGCCACGGCCCAGGCCGAGCGGCAAGCCTTCGAAGCCCAGTTCGTGCGCTCGGAAACCGGCATAGGGGCAGGAACGACGGTCGCCGCCCATTGACGCATCGGGGCGATTTGGTGAGATTTTTCGTATACCCTCTGGCTCTGGCGGCAAGCATCTGCTATGAGCCCGGCTCTCCGGCCATTCCGCGGTAGCTCAGTGGTAGAGCAATCGGCTGTTAACCGATCGGTCGTAGGTTCGAATCCTACCCGCGGAGCCACTCATTTCAACGACATGGCCCGAAATGGCCCGACGGCGTTACACGCCACCCAGGCCCCGCGCCGACGCGCCCCCAGGCCGTGGACAATCCCGTAAATCCTCGATCATGGCGCAGTGACGCGCGTTCACGGGAATTTCGCCCGCTGCGAAGGCGCCGCCACGAAATCTTATCCCCAGCGCTTACACCACGCCGCAGGGCTCCCCGTTCGCGGGCCGTCTATGATCACCACACATCGGCCATCTCCCTCCCCTAGGCGATGCGACTGATCCCACGCTGAATTCAGCCATTCCCGAAGAGCGGCGTTCTACCAGCGCCAAACTCCCGAAGAACCGTCGCGCCAACATGCATCCAGGGTTCATCGCAAAAATCGGTCGAAGCCATCCCTGGAGGGTGCTGGCCGCCCTCGTACTGACCGGCGCCTGGCATCTGGCATCCGGAGCACAAAGCCTCGCGCAGCCGGAGCCGTCAGCCGATCCCGAGTGCCTCTCCGTCACCCAGTCCTCGGCCTCGACGTATACGATCTCCAATACGGCGTGCGCGGAGCAAAGCGTTCTCGCCTCTATCGAGCTTGCCGGCGGCGGCAACAGTGCGCGATGTTTCATAAAAAAGATCCGCACCCAGATCTCGATCGCGAGCGAAGGCGCCGCGCCGGTGATCAACTATCAGTGCATCGAGGGCGCGACAGGCTGCTCCTTCGAGGTTGTCCGTGACATGTTCCCCGAATGCCTTGCGGGCTGACGGCGCGGGAATGAGGGCATCGACGCGATGACGACATTTGACCGCGACGCAACGATCGAGCGCCGGCAGATCCAGGAGATCTCGCACAACGTCGCCCGTCGCCTGCGCCACGTTCTCGACCGCAACAGCTACATTCCGGCTGCGATGGCGGCCGAGGTCGAATCCACGGTGCGGGTCATTTCCGGCATTCAACGCGATATCGAACAGATCATGGGCGCGCTCCCGAGCGACGAGGCTCTGGATTTCGCAATCCTGACGCACATCATGGGCGGCCAGCGCCACGCCCTCGACCTGCTCGAAATCCTCGAGGAGAAGCTCGATGGCGGCCAAGGCGCCTATCGACGCGACTCGGCCCGCGTCCACCAGGCGCTCCTCGCCGTCTCGCGCGAGATCGAGCAGGACGCGCTCCGCTACACCTCCGAACACCCCCTGGCACCCACCGGCCCGTCCGGTTTCGCACGCTCCGCAGGCAACCGCCCCACCGCCGGCGGCCCGGCGCCCGCAGCCACGCCCCGTCGGCCAGCTCCGCAACAAGCAAAGCGTGCCAAGCAACAGCCCCCGCAGCCGGGCATCGCGTCCGTTGCGAACCTTCGCGCCCTCACCAAGAAACCGCTGCCCGTGGCGCTGGCTGCTCTCGCTATCGGCGCCGGGCTGGTGATCGCCGTGCAACGCATGACGCCGCCCGGCGCCAACGCACCGGAGATCAGCGTCGTAGGCTCGGAAGCACCCGACCATGCGCCCGACGCGCAGTCCCACACACAATCCGCGCCGTCGAGCTTCGCCGAGCCCACACCCGTTGCCACGCAGAACATGGAGCAGCCCTACCTGGTCGTGCTCACCACGCGGCGCAGCACCGAGGAGCTGCAGCAGGACTATCGCACCTTCAAGGGCAGCTACCCGGAGCTGCTCGGCAACGCCAAGGCCCGTGTCGATCGGGTGCAGGGCCAGGACAAACAGACTTGGTACCGGCTGTCGCTCATCCCCCCCCAATCGCGGGATGATGCCAAAGCCCTGTGCAGCAAGCTGAGGGGCGCCGGCTTGGCCGGTTGCTGGATCAAGTCCGTGCCGCTGCATTAGGTCGACGAGCCTTGCGGCCTACCGCCGATGAGCCTATGTGAGGGCCTCAATCCAACGCGCACGCGCATCCGGACGCACGCATGAATCCCATCATCTCCGTCAAGGACGTAGCCAAGACCTACGCCTCGGGTCATGTGGCACTGAAGACCGTCAACCTCGACATCCGGGAACGCGAGATCTTCGCCCTGCTCGGCCCCAACGGCGCCGGCAAAACGACGCTGATCAGCATCATCTGCGGCATCGTCAATCCCACCAGCGGCACCATAACCGTCGATGGCCACGACGTCGCCCGCGATTACCGCGCCTGCCGTTCCATGATCGGCCTGGTGCCGCAGGAGCTCTCGACGGAGATGTTCGAGACCGTGTGGGCGACGGTGTCGTTCAGCCGCGGCCTGTTCGGCAAGAAGAAGAACCCGGCCTTCATCGAAAAGGTCCTTCGCGACCTTTCGCTCTGGGACAAGAAGGACAGCCGCATCATGACGCTCTCGGGCGGTATGAAGCGGCGCGTCCTGATCGCCAAGGCGCTCGCCCACGAGCCCCGCATCCTGTTTCTGGACGAGCCGACGGCCGGCGTCGACGTCGAGCTCAGGAAGGACATGTGGGACATCGTGCGCGAGCTGCGCGCAGGCGGCGTCACCGTCATCCTGACCACGCACTACATCGAGGAGGCGGAGGAGATGGCCGACCGCGTCGGCGTCATCACCAAAGGCGAGCTGATCCTCGTGCAGGAAAAAACCGAGTTGATGCACAAGCTCGGCAAGAAGCAGTTGACCCTCGAGCTGCAGCAGCCGCTGGCCGCCATTCCACCCGCCCTTGTGGCCCACAAGCTGGAGCTTGCCCCCGGTGGCGGCGCGCTCGTCTTCACCTACGACACGCACGCCGACCGCACCGGGATCACCGCGCTCTTGAACGACATGCGCGAAGCCGGCATCGGCTTCAAGGACCTTGCCACAAGCCAAAGTTCGCTCGAGGACATCTTCGTCGATCTCGTGAGGCATTCCAAATGAACGTTGAGGCCGTACGCGCGATCTATACTTTCGAGATGGCCCGCTGGGGCCGCACGTTGATGCAGAGCATCCTCTCACCCGTACTTTCAACGTCGCTCTATTTCATCGTCTTCGGCGCTGCCATCGGCTCGCGTATCACCCAGATCGACGGCATCTCCTACGGCGCCTTCATCGTACCCGGCCTGATCATGCTGATGCTCTTGACCGAGAGCACCTCGAACGCCTCGTTCGGCATCTACTTCCCGCGCTTCGCCGGCACCATCTACGAATTGCTGTCGGCGCCGATCTCGCCGCTGGAGATCGTGCTCGGCTACGTCGGCGCGGCGGCGACCAAGTCCGTCATCCTGGGTCTCATCATTCTGGCGACCGCCAGCCTGTTCGTGCCGATCCGCATCGCGCATCCGGTGTGGATGCTCGGCTTCCTGGTGCTGACCGCGGTGACCTTTTCGCTGTTCGGGTTCATCATCGGCGTCTGGGCCGACGGCTTCGAAAAGTTGCAGGTGATCCCGATGCTGGTGCTGACGCCGCTGACCTTCCTTGGCGGCACCTTCTACTCGATCAAGATGCTGCCGCCCTTCTGGCAGACCGTCACTCTGTTCAACCCGATCGTCTACCTGATCAACGGCTTCCGCTGGAGCTTCTACGAGGTCTCCGACGTCAACATCGCCGTCGCTCTCGGCATGACGCTGGGCTTCCTCGCCGTGTGCCTTCTCGCCGTCTGGTGGATTTTCAAGACCGGCTACCGCATCAAGGCCTGAGCCGGAACGAGACGTCACCGCCGCTCCGAAAGTCCCGTCGCGATATCGCTGGTCTTGGCCGTGCCGAGCAGGATGCCCACGTATTGCTGCGCACCTTCGACCATCACGCCGGGATGCGCGAGATTGGCCGCCGCGCCCGCAATCAGTGCATCGATGCCGAGGCCAGCCCGGCCGATGGCAAGCAACGCGCGATCGCGCACGTCGATGGCCTCCTTCACCGCCTCGGCGTGCGCGCGGCTTTTGACTCCCTCGAACTCCGGAGTCACCAGAGCGAGGCCGTAGCGTTGCCCCGCGAGCGCCTGCGCGAGATCGAAACCCGGCTCATGCGGCACATCCGCGAAGCGCGCCGCGGTCGCCTGGCGCGGGCCCGGCTTGTGGTGGACCTCGACGAACGCCCCGTAGAGATCGACCAGTCCCGGCCGCCCCACCTGCGCGATATCGCTGGCAACGCGCTCGCATCCTCCGCGCCACAGCCCCGCTTCCGGATCGTCCTCGCACGTCATGCGGATCGAGTACGCGATCGGCAGATCCATCCGCCCTTGGACGTCCGACAGCCAGAACGCGAACAGAACCCAGCCGCCCGCGACGAGAGTCACGAGCACGGGCAGCCACCGCCGCCTGAGCGTGTGCGCCGTCTGGGTCGCGGACTGGATCAATTGCTGCAGCATGACGCGGCGGAGAATTCCACCTGCGCGCGTCCAGGACAAGTCCTCGCTGCGTGACAAGGCTAAGGCGCGAGGCCTTGCGCCGGCGGCGGCGGCGCATCGGGATCGATCACTTCGCCCATCGCCGCCGAGCCGTCGCGGCTGTAGATGTCGGGCCGGAACGAAATGCGTCCGTCAGGCTCCGCCCACGCCGTAATATAGGCGAAATATACCGGCACCGGCCGCGAAAGCTGCACATCGAGCGCTTGCCCCATGTCCAGCACCGCCTGCACCTGGCCCGGGTTCTCCCAACCCGGCTCGTACTTGGCAAGCCATTCCACCAGCTGGAACACGTCCTGAACACGCACGCACCCGGCGCTGAACGCGCGCGCGCGCTGCTCGAACAGCGGTTTCATCGGCGTGTCGTGCATGTAGACGCCGTGCTCGTTCTGCATATCGATGCGCACGAGACCGAGAGCATTCTGCGGCCCGGGATCCTGCTTGAGCTTGACCACCTTGGCGTTCGCCTGCGACCAGTCGATGGAGATCGGATCGATCTCCGGCCCGTTGAAGTCGCCGGAAAGCACGCGAATGTGCTCTTTCGCCAGATAGTCGGGTTCCTTCACCAAGCGCGGGAACACATCGAGCTGCGCCACGCTGTCGGGCACCCGCCAGAACGGGAAGAAGTTGAGGTTCTTGATCATCGCCTTGAGCGACGGCGTCTCGCGCCCGTTGCGCCCCACGATCACGCGGTGGCGCAGCACGGTCTGGTAGCGCTCAACCGCCTCGAGCTGGAAGGCCGGGACGTTGACCAGCACATAGCGCTCCTCGGGAGCCTGCTGCACGAGTTCGAGAATCCGCCCGTGGTTGAGCTTGAGCTGCGAGAGCCGCTCCTCCGCGGTGATGTTGAGAGCCGCCAGCGTCGGCTGGTCGACGCGCCCGTTGGTCCTGAGGCCGTTGTTTTCCTGGAAGCGCACCACCGCCTGCTCGACCACGGAGTCGAACGAATAATCGTTGTAGCTCGAAGAGCGAGCCAGCTCGCCCGAGACCATGAGACGCCGCCTCAGCGCGCCCACCCGCTCGTCGTCGTCGCCGGGACGCAGCATGCGGTTGCCGGGAATGATCGGCCATCCGCCCTTGTTGACGATGCTCTCGTAGCGGGCGATGGCATCCTCCATGGCGCGCAGCATCTCGTCGCTGCGCCAGGGGATGTCGTTGGGACGAAGATCGTTGAGGTCGTCCTTGCGTGGAGGCGTCCGCTCGAGCGACGCACGTTTGCCGGAATAGTCCGGTGAGCCGAAGCTGTTGATGCCCTCCCACCAGTTGCCGTCTTGGGCGGCAGCCGACGATCCGGACCACGCCGCAACTGCCGCGAGGAACGCGAACGCGAGGGCGGGAGAAAACATCTTGAGCGGTATCACCGGAAATCGAATCCCATCGGTTCGCTGGCCCTGATCTACCGAGGGCCAATAATGCCGAGCGCAAACAAGGCGCGAGTCGAGCGCCCCATAGACGAAAACCATATGGCCAAACAAAGACCCGCCCGCAATGCGACTTAAGCAAACCTTTGCAATCACATGGGTTTGAGGCCGGCGCCGCCGGCCAGCGAGCCTGGCTCAGTCCGGGAAATGGTCCCATCCCGAGCGGCCGATCTCGAGCGGTTGCCCGCCGGCCCCGAAGACCTTGACGCCGGAGCCCTCCGCCAGCCGCCCGATTTCAGTGACCGCAACACCGCTCCCGGCCGCCGCCGCCCGGAAATCCGACGCCCGGTCGGGCGCCACCGCAGTCAGCACCTCGTAGTCGTCCCCCCCGGTGAGCACCGTTTCGATCAGACGGAAGTCCCGGGCCAATGCCGTACGCGCAGGCAGGGAGAGCGGAACGCGCAGCGCGTCGAGCGACGCACCCAGCCCGCTCGCCCGCGCCAGCCGGCCGCAGTCCTTGATGAGCCCGTCCGACACGTCCATCGCCGCCGAAGCGTAGGACACGAGGTGGGGCGCAAGCGGGACACGCGGCTTCGGTCGAAGGTAGCGGGCCACCAGCGCCTCGGCTTTGCCCTCGTCGAGGCCCATCGCGGCACGCCGCGCCGGATCCCCGCGCAACACGAGACCGAGCGCGCCGTCGCCCAGCGTACCTGAAAGGAAAAGCAAATCCCCTGCCCGCGCCGTCGAACGGCGCACCGTCCGCCCGCTGGCGACGCTGCCGATCGCCGTCACCGTGACCGAAAGAAGGCCGGGACGGCGATCCGTGTCACCGCCGGCGAGCACGATGCCGAAGGCCGACTGCGCGGCAGAGAGCCCTTGCGCGAAGCCGTCCAGCCACGCGCGCCTCGGTTCCTCCGGGAAGGAAAGCGAGAGCAGATAGACGAGCGGTTGCGCGCCCTTTGCAACCAGATCCGACACGTTGACGGCCAGCGCCTTCCAGCCGATGTCGGCCGCGACATCGTCGGAAAAGAAATGTATGCCCTCGGCGACGGCATCGGTCGTCAAAACGAGGTCCTGGCCCGGAGGCGGCGCGAGCACCGCGCAGTCGTCCTTGAGCCCCAGCGCGCCGGGAAATGCCGAGGCGAGCGGCGCGAAGGTGCTCTGGATCAGCTCGTCCTCGCCCCCGCCCTTCTCTTTCGCCACGGCTACTTTCCTTCGCTTGGCGTCTCGAACTCCTTCGCCCGCACCTTGTGCGCAATGCGATCGAGCACGCCATTGACGACCTTGGGCTCGTCGGCCTCGAAGAAGGCCTTGGCGATGTTGATGTGCTCGTTGATGGTGACGCGGGCCGGCACGTCACTGCGCTCCAGAAGCTCGAACACGCCAGCGCGCAGGATCGCACGCAGGATCGAGTCGACGCGCACCAGTCGCCAGCCCGTGCGCAGTTGCTGATCTACCAGCGGATCGATCTCGCGCTGGCGCCGCACCACGCCCTTGACGACGTCGGCAAAGAACGTCGGATCGCCCCCGTCGAGACTGGTCAGCGCTTCCGCTTCCCCGCCGGCCTCCGTGTCCCGCCCTTCCGACTCGGGCTTTCGAGCCAGGAACTGCGCGATCACCTCTCCCGCATCCGTGCCGGCAAGATCCATCTGATAGAGCGCCTGCACGGCCGCCATGCGCGACACCGTGCGCGGCTTCGGCGCATCCGCACCTTTTTTCTTGCGGGGCAGGTTCATGGCGCGCGCCGTCCGAAATCGCCGGCAAGCTTCATGAGCCTGAGGCACGCCCGCGCCGCGTCGCCACCCTTGCCGTCCACGCCCCCCTGCGCGCGTGCGAATGCCTGCGCCTCCGTATCGACGGTGAGAACGCCGTTGCCGACGGGAATGTTATGGCGGATTGCCGTTTCCATGAGCCAGTGATTGGTGTTGTTGCAGACGATGTCGTAATGCGAGGTCTCGCCCCGGATCACGCAGCCGAGAACGACTGCACCGGAATAGACGCCTTTGCCGCTGTCCGTAAAGAGCCCTGCCGCCACAGCCTGGGCGAACGCTTGCGGAATTTCGAGCGCCCCCGGCACCGCCACGCGATCGTAGGCGACCTCCGCAGCATCGAGCACGGCCGCGACGCCCGCGACGAGCTCGTCGGTGATGGCACGATAGTACGGAGCCTCGATGATGAGCACACGCGCGGGCGCGCCGGAAAAGAGCTCCATATCGGAACGCTCGCGTTTGTCGGTTTTGACCATTTTGGACGGCCCTATCCGATCGCGCGCGTATCGACGATACGCAGCCCGTAGGCTTCGAGGCCCACGTAGACGTCGTCCGGCGCGTTGGTCAAAAGCACCATGTCGCCGACACCGAGCGCCCTCAGGATCTGCGAGCCGACGCCGATCTCCACTTGCCGCCGCCCGCGCGCGGATTTCTCGCTCGAAGCCGCCTTGGTGCGCCGTCCGATCCATTCCGACACGCTCTTGGGTCCGAGATCGCGGATCAGCACGATGACCCCGCGCCCTTCGCGTTCGAGCGCGCGCATGGCGTTGGCAACCGCGCCCTCGGTACCGCCGATGCCGATGAGATCGCCGGGAACGTTGACTGCATGCACGCGCACCAGCACCGGCCCCGGCGCCGAGAGATCGCCTTTGACCAGCGCCAAGTGCTCGACGGGCTCCACCGTCGTCGTGAACACGTGAAGATCGAAGGCACCGCCGAATGCACTCTCCACCCGCGTCTGCGCCACCTGCTTGACCAGCCGGTCGTGCTTCAGCCGGTAGGCGATGAGATCCTCGATTGTGCCGATCTTGAGCCCATGACGCTGTGCGAACGGAATGAGGTCCGGCATCCGCGACATGGTGCCGTCCTCGTTCATGATCTCGCAGATCACCGCCGCGGGATAGAGCCCGGACAGACGCGCCAGGTCGACCGAAGCCTCCGTATGCCCGGCGCGGATCAGCACGCCGCCTTCGCGCGCCACCAGCGGAAACACATGCCCCGGTGAAACGATGTCGGCCGCGCCCTTTGTCGGATCGATGGCCGTCGCGATGGTCCGCGCGCGATCGTGCGCGGAGATGCCGGTGGAAACGCCCTCACGCGCCTCGATGGACTGCGTGAAGGCCGTGCGCTCGCGCGCCGCCGTCGTGCGCACCATGAACTCGAGGCCGAGCTCCTGTGCTCGGCCCTGCAGAAGCGTAAGGCAGATGAGCCCGCGGCCGTGCTTGGCCATGAAGTTGATCGCATCCGGCGTCGCCATCTGCGCCGGAATGACGAGATCTCCCTCGTTCTCGCGGTGCTCCGCATCGACCAGAACCACCATGCGCCCGTTGCGCATGTCGTCCACGATCTCCTCGGTCGACGAAAGGAACCCGGCGCTCTCCGAGTGCACGATTTTTGAAAGGCCGCTGCTCAAGCCCGAAACTCCATGATGCGCGCCACATAGCGCGCGAAAAGGTCGATTTCCACGTTGACCTCGTCGCCGGGCTTTTTGCGCCCCCAAGTCGTCTCGGTCAAGGTCACGGGAATGAGATTGACGCCGAAGCGCGCCCCCAGGACCTCATTAACGGTGAGCGACGTGCCCTCGAGCGCAATGGAGCCTTTCGGCGCCGCATAGGGCGCGAGGTGCGGGGGCAATTCGAGCAGCACACGCACGCTCTCCCCGTCGGGCCGCATGTCGAGGATACGTGCCACGCCATCGACGTGCCCGGACACGATATGCCCGCCGAGCTCGTCGCCCGCCCGGAGCGCGCGTTCGAGATTGACGGGCCGCCCCACGTGCCACGACCCGAGCGTCGTCATCGAGAGCGTTTCGTTGGAGACGTCGACCGTGAAGGCGGATCCGCTGCCATCCGGGCGCACGGTCACCGCCGACAGGCAGCAGCCGTCGCACGCGATGGACGCACCGTGCGCGATGGTCTCGGCCGGATAGCGCGAGCGGATCGCGAAGCGTCCACCCTCGCGGCCGATCAATTCCCCCACGTCGGTGACGATACCCGTAAACACGCGTTCACACTCCATTGGATCATGGCCGTTTCGGCCCCTGCAGCACCCGCTAGGCGCTGCGGCCGATATCCGCGCGCGGCAGATCGATCACCCGAAAGGTCGAGACCGCATCCGCGCCGACGCGCCGGTGCGACGTTGGGCTGAGATCTAGCCCCGGAGCATAGCGGGCGGCAAGCGCTGCGGGCGCAAGATGGCCCTTTCCGTCGCCTCCGGCCTGGAACAGCACCACCTCGTCGACCAGGCGCTCCTCCGCGAACGCGCGCCAGACGGCCTCGCCCCCCTCGACGAGAAGCCGCGTCACGCCCTCGGCTGCGAGCCGCCCCAGCACCTCCGTCAGCGCCAGGCCGCCGCCCGCCGCGCCGACCGCGATCACCCGCACGCTCGCGTCCTCGAGCGCAGCGACGCGCCGATGGTCCACCTCTCCACTGGTGAAGATCCAGACCGGAACCTCCCGCGCCGTACGCACGAGCTTGAGATCCGACGGCAGATCGAGCGTCCGCGACAGCACAACCCGGATCGGTGAGCGCGCCGCGAGCCCAGGCAAGCGGCAGGTGAGATCCGGATCGTCGTCCCGGGCCGTTCCGCTGCCGATGAGAATGGCATCGCTCTCCGCACGCAGCAGATGTCCGGTTCCGCGCGCCTCGACACCCGTCACCATGAGCGCCTTCCCGCCTTGACCGCGGGGCAGCTCGCCGTCGTGGTCGAGCGCCATCTTGAGCTGCACGAACGGGCGCTCCGCGGTGACGCGCAGGATGTGCCCCATGGTCACCCAGCGCGCCTCGTCCCCGAGCAGCCCCGTCGCGACGGCAATCCCGGCTTCCCGCAGGCGCGCGATCCCTTGTCCCTGCGTGCGCGGATCCGGATCCTCGACACCGACCACGACCCGCTTCACGCCGGCCGCAACCACGGCATCGGCGCAAGGCGGCGTCTTTCCGTGATGCGCGCACGGCTCGAGCGTCACATAGAGCGTTGCGCCGCGCGCCCGCGCACCGGCCCGCCGCAAGGCCTCGGTCTCGGCATGCGGCCTCCCGCCCGGCTGCGTCTGCCCGCGCGCGATCACCTCGCCCGTCGCCTCGTCGGCAATGACGGCGCCAACGGCAGGATTGGGCGCGGTCGTCCCCAGCCCGCGCCGCGCCAGCGCGAGCGCAATTCCCATCATGTGCTCGTCGAACGCGGTAAAGCTCATGGTCGTCTCTAGGGCCAGTCTACTGTTGACGAAGTCCGGCGCCTGCTGCCCGTTACCCGCTGCCCCTCTTCAATGCTTTTTCGCCGCGTGATGCGCGTCGCCGATGACGTCATCGCGCGCGATCTCTCCCAGAACCTCCTGGAAGTCTGCCGCCTCGCGGAAATCGCGGTAGACGGAGGCAAAGCGCACGTAGGCCACCGGATCGAGGGCGCGCAACCCCTCCATGACGTAGGCGCCGATCGTCGAGGACGGGATCTCGGTTTCGCCCGCGCTCTCGAGCTGGCGCACGATGCCCGACACCATGCGGTCCACGCGCTCGCTCTCGATAGGCCGCTTGCGCAGCGCCACCTCGACCGACTTCAAAAGCTTGTCGCGATCGAACGGCACCTTGCGTCCGCTCCGCTTGACGACGACCAGCTCACGCAGCTGCACGCGCTCGAACGTCGTAAAGCGGCCGCCGCAGTCCGGGCACACCCGGCGCCGGCGGATGGCCGCATTCTCCTCCGTGGGGCGGCTGTCCTTGACCTGCGTTTCCTCACAGGAGCAGTAGGGGCAGCGCATCTCTCGGTCTCCGAAAATAAAAGGCGCCGGAGCGGCCTGCTCCGGCGCCTTCTTCTAAAGCAGTTTGATGTCCGGCGAAACGGCCGCGAGCGGCCTCTCCCCGAAGCTCGGATTAGTAGATCGGGAAGCGCTTGCAGAGCGCCGTGGCCTCCGCCTTGATCTTTTCCTCGACCTTGCCGTTGCCGGCTTCGCCGTTCTTGGCGAGCCCGTCCAGCACCTCGGCGATCATGCGGCCGATGTCGCGGAACTCCGCTTCGCCGAACCCGCGCGTCGTTCCCGCAGGCGCGCCGAGACGGATGCCCGACGTCACCATGGGCTTCTCGGGATCGAACGGAACGCCGTTCTTGTTGCAGGTGATGTGCGCCCGTCCGAGCGACTTCTCGGAGATGTTGCCGGTGAGCTTCTTCGGACGCAGGTCGAGCAGGATGAGATGCGTATCCGTGCCGCCCGAGACCAGCGCGAAGCCGGCATTCACCAGCACTTCGCCCATCGCCTTGGCGTTGACGATCACCTGCTTGGCGTACCCCTTGAACTCCGGAGTAAGGATCTCGCCGAACGCCACCGCCTTGCCGGCGATCACGTGCATGAGCGGACCGCCCTGGATGCCGGGGAAGATGGCCGAGTTGATCTTCTTGGCGATGTCCTCGTCATTGGTGAGGATCATGCCGCCGCGCGGACCGCGCAGGGTCTTGTGCGTCGTCGTGGTGACGACGTGCGCGTGCGGGAAGGGCGAGGGATGCTCGCCGGCCGCCACGAGGCCCGCGAAGTGCGCCATATCCACCATCAGGTGGGCGCCGACCTCGTCCGCGATCGAGCGGAAGGCCGCAAAATCGAACTGGCGCGGATAGGCCGAACCGCCAGCGATGATGATGCGCGGCTGCTTTTCCTTGGCGATCTCGCGCACCTTGTTCATGTCGACGCGGTGCGTGTCTGGCTCAACCTGATAGTGCTCGGCCTTGAACCACTTGCCGGACTGGTTGACCGTCGCACCGTGGGTGAGATGGCCGCCGTGAGCTAGATTGAGGCCGAGGATCGTATCGCCCGGCTTGGCCAGCGCGTTGAAGACGCCCTGGTTGGCCTGCGAGCCCGAATTGGGCTGCACGTTGGCGAAGCCGCAGCCGAAGATCTTCTTGGCGCGCTCGATGGCCAGATCCTCGACGATGTCGACGTACTGGCAGCCGCCATAGTAGCGCTTGCCGGGATAGCCCTCGGCGTACTTGTTGGTGAGCACGCTGCCGGCGGCATCGAGCACCGCCCTGGAAACGATGTTCTCCGAAGCGATGAGCTCGATCTCGTACTGCTGGCGGCCGAGTTCCTTGTCGATCGCGGACGCGATCTCGGGATCGGTCTCAGAGAGCGGGGATTTGAAAAAGCGCGTGGTCGGGCTCTTTCCCTTCAATTTAAACATGGCGTTTCCTCGTGGTCGGCTGAATGCGTGGGGGAACGGCGCGAATTGAAACCTTCTATCGATGAACGGGCCCGCGTGCTGTCCCCCCGATGGGACGGCGACACAGAGGCTTTGCGGCAGACGGGTCTCGCGCGCATGGCCATATCATGCGACGAAGGTACAAAACAGGGAAGTCGCGTCGCACCCATTTATTTGGCTGTGCGCCGCAACATCGGGACCAGGGGGATGGTTACTCGGCGGCGAGCTTGCCGGTACGGCCCACGGCAGCCGGGCAAGCGGCCCACAGCGCGCTGAGAGCCGCCGTCAGCTCGTCCATCTGCGCGTCCGTATGATGCGGACCGGGGGTCAGCCGGATCCGCTCGGTGCCCCGGGGCACCGTCGGGTAGTTGATGGGCTGGACGTAGATCCCGTGCGCGTCGAGCAGCCGATCGGTGACTTCCTTGCAGTGCACCGGATCGCCGATCAGCACCGGCACGATGTGGCTCTGGTTCTGGAACACCGGAAGCCCAGCGCCCATGAGGCGGGCCTTGAGGGCCCGCGCGCGCTCCTGGTGACGGGCGCGCTCGAGCGAGCTGACCTTGAGATGGCGGATTGAGGCCAGCGCACCGGCTGCGATGGCCGGCGCCAGCGAGGTGGTGAAGATGAAGCCCGGAGCGAACGAGCGGATGGCGTCGCAAAGGTCCCGCGTTCCGGCGATATAGCCGCCCATGACGCCGAAGCCCTTGGCCAGCGTGCCATTGACGATGTCGATGCGATCCATGACGCCGTCGCGCTCGGCGATGCCGCCGCCGCGCGGACCGTACATGCCGACGGCATGCACCTCGTCGAGATAGGTCAGCGCCCGGTACTTTTCCGCGAGGTCACAGATGGCGGCGATGGGCGCGATATGCCCATCCATCGAGTACACGCTCTCGAAGGCGATGATCTTCGGCGCGTCGATCGGCGCCTGTTTCAGCTTGGCTTCGAGGTCGGCAAGATCGTTATGGCGGAAGATGCGCTTCTCGCCACCGCCGTGGCGGATGCCCTCGATCATCGAAGCGTGGTTCTTCTCGTCCGAGAAGATGATGCAGCCCGGGAGCAGCTTGACGAGCGTCGACAGCGTCGCCTCGTTGGCGACGAAAGCCGAGGTGAACAGCAGCGCCTGCTCCTTGCCGTGCAGGTCCGCGAGTTCGGCTTCGAGCTCGACGTGATAGTGCGTGGTTCCGGAAATATTGCGCGTGCCGCCCGAACCGGCGCCGACGGCATCGATCGCCTCGTGCATGGCAGCGATCACCTTGGGGTGCTGGCCCATGCCGAGATAGTCGTTGGAGCACCAGACGACGATCGGCTTGGTGCCGGCCGGCGTCACGTGGTCGGCAGCAGGAAAGGCGCCGCAGTTGCGCTTCACGTCGGCGAACACGCGGTAGCGGCCCTCTCGGCGGATCGCATCGAGAGATGCTTTGAAACGCTCTGCGTAATCGACCATCGACGTGTTTCCTCGAAACCTTTTTATGCCGGCACCGCCTTTTAATGGCAGGCCGACTTTGGCGCCACCATTACCCGTCAAGTGTTACAGTGCAACAGTCCTTATGTCGCGGCGATCCCCTCGGTTGCAACGAGCTGTTTGCAGCTGAACACAAGATGAAGGCGACTTTTGTCGGTGTCTTGGCAATATTGCGGCGCAATACACTCCGTGCATTGACGAAGATCAAACACGGCCGCCGAAAAATGAAACCTTGGCGCTCGTCAATATGAGGTCGCGATTTCAGCCACGCCGTCGCGATTATAGAGATCGCGACGAAACTGGATCGTGCCGTCCTCGGTCGCCCAGGCGGTGATATAGACGAAGTGCAGAGGCACCGGAGTGGCCAGCCGCACGTCTTTCCGCTCGCCGGTCTCCTTCATTTTCGCAACTTTCTCGGGATCCCAGCCGTCGTTCTGCCCGAGCAGCCAGTAAGCCAGCCGCTCGATATTGTGCACGCGGATGCAGCCTGAGCTGGCAGCGCGGAAGTTGCGTCCGAAGAGACCCTCCGACGGGCTGTCGTGCATGTAGACGGACTCGCCCGACGCGAAGTTGATTTTGACGAAGCCGAGCGGATTGTCCTTCCCCGGCGGCTGCCGGTACGAATAGGACTTCGGCGCGGCCGAGCTCCAGTCGATGCTTCCGGGATCCACCTTCTTGCCGTTGCTGTAGGCTTCGATCCCGGTCTTGATCAGGACGTTCTCGCCCTTGGCCTGCATCTCCCGCCCCTGCGGGATGAGGTCCTTCTGGATCACGGTCGGCGGCAGGCGCCAGATCGGATTGAAGTTCATCTCCGTGATCGCGGAGCGGAGCAGCGGCGTCGGCCTGTCCACCTTGCCGACCACGCCCGTATGGCGCGTGATGACTTTGTTGAGCGCCACCGCCTCCACCTGCGCCGCCGGGATGTTGACGACCACGTATTTGCGTTGCGGCTTCACCACGGCCACCATCTCGACGAGCCGCTTGAGGTTGGTCTTGAGTTGCTTCAGCCGGTCCTCGGCGGTGACGTTGAGCGCCGCCACCGTCGGCGCATCGAGCCGCCCGTTGGGCGTCAGTCCGTTGGTTTCCTGATAGGCCTTCAAAGCCTCGACGAGCGTACCGTCGAGCGCCTCGCTGCCGGCCGCGTCCGCGCTGAGCTCTCCCGACACGATCAGCCGGTCACGGAGCTCGACGACGGCGAAATGATCCTCCCCGGGCTTCACCGTCGCCTCGGGAACCGACTTCCATCCGCCCGCCTCGACGATCTGCTCGTAGCGAGCGATGGCCGCTTTGGTCGCTTCGATGTTGGCGGCGGCAAGCGTCGGGAATCCGGGGGGCGGATTGCGCTCGAACTCCTTCAGCTTTTCGCGCTCCGTAGCCGGGTCGCTGACGCCCCCGCCTCCGGTCGGACCGAACTGCAGGTTCCAGAAGTCGTCCACCGCCGAGGCCGCACTGCCCGACAGAAGAAGCGCCGCTGTCGCAGCAGCGATGAGATAGCTGTTTTTGCGATGGATGGTGCCGAGCGATGCCACCATGGAGTCCCCCGCCAGATCACGTTGATCTGCTCCGCCCGCGTACGTTCGCAGCAAGCCTAGGAGCTACGCATTCTGAACACGGATTCTGCGGGAAGAATTGCATGTTCCGGCTTTGACAAAAAGCCCCCGCCGGATGCCGGCCGTGAAGGTGATGCCGGCTCGCAACAAGCAATTTACCTTAGGGGCAGAAAGCCGAATTGCCTTTCGGTTCAAGCCCCTCGGAGCAACGGCAAAAAGGGGCGCGGATCCCGCGCCCCTTTTCCGTTCATCCCCGATCGACCTAGAGACGGTAGCGGATCTGGTCCGTCCAGAAGCGCTCGAGGCGTCCGAGCGCCTTGTTGAGCCCGTGCAGCTCGTCGCTCGACACCTGCGCCACGGCCTCGACCGAGCCGAGCTGACGCTGGTAGAGCCGCGTCACGACCTCGGCGGCCTGACGCCCCTTGGCCGAGAGCGACACGCGCACGCTGCGCTTGTCCGTCTCGCTGCGCTCGTAGTCGACGTAGCCCATCTCGACGAGCTTCTTGAGATTGTAGGAGACGTTCGAGCCCATGTAGAAGCCGCGGCTCTTGAGCTCTCCGGCCGTCAGCTCCTGGTCGCCCATATTGTAGAGCAGGAGCGCCTGCACGGCATTGAGGTCCGAGCTGCCGGTGCGATCGAACTCGTCCTTGATGACATCGAGCAGCAGGCGATGCAGCCGCTCGATGAGGTGAAGACTCTGCACGTACTCCGAACGGAGATTAGGATCCTGGTCCACGGGCGCACGATGGCGTCCCGCGCTGATAGCGGTGTTCATAACCCTGCCTCACTCATCAACCTGTTTGACGCGACCGGTTTTCCGGTTCTGATAATTGGAGGCTACGGGAAACCCATAAAAATTAGCTCAATCTCTTGGGTAAATTGCAGGTAAACCTTCGTCCCGCTTCAGGCACGCGCCGCCTGCATCTCCTCGCGCGTCGGCAGCACCAGCTCATCCGTCCCGAGAGGTGCGAAGTAGGCATCGAGCATCGCTTCGCTCACATCTTCGAGGCGCGCCGGCGACCAACGCGGCGAGCCGTCCTTGTCGATCAGCGCCGCGCGAACCCCTTCGTAGAAGTCTCCGTTCGCCTCCAGGAATCGGCACGCCAATCGATAGTCCGCGGCGAGCGTCTGTCTGAGCTCCCGCGTGTGCGCCTCGCGGATGTGCCGGTGCGTGATCTTGAGCGCCAGCGGCGAACGGCGGCGCAGATCGGCAACGACATGCTGCGCCCAGTCCCGAAGCTCGCCCGCGACATCGTCCAGCCGCGCCAGGATCTCTTCCACGGTATCGGCCGAGAAGCAGCGGTCGATCAGCGCGCGGCAGGGTTCGAGCTCCCCCGAGCCGCAGTCTTCGTGGCGCTCGTCGAGGATCGTGTCCACCGGCCAGGTATCGGCCAGCGCCGCCTTGATCTCCTCGAAGCGCCCCGCCCCGATGCAGTGCGTGACCAGACCCAGCGCATACGCCTCCGCCCGTCCCACACTGCGCCCGGTGAGTCCGAGATACATGCCGGCATGATGCGGTAGCCGTGCCAGCACGTGACAGACGCCGACATCGGGAAAGAGGCCGATCGCCGTCTCCGGCATGGCAAACGAATAGGCCTCGCCCGCCACCCGATGCGTTCCGAATTGCGTGATGCCCACGCCGCCGCCCATCACCATGCCGTTGATCAGCGGGACGGTCGGCTTGGAGAAACACTCGCACTGCCAGTTGAGCGCATACTCCTCCGCAAACATCGCCTTGGCAGCCGCGAGATCCGCCCGCGCAAGCCCGATCACCTCCCGCACATCCGACCCGGCCGAGAACGCACGCGGGCTCTCCGATTGCATGACGACCGCGTAGACCTGCGCGTCGCGCGCGAACGACCATAGGCCCTCTGAGAACTTCGAGCGCATGGACCGCGTCAACGCGTTGAGCGCCTGCGGCCGCGCCAGCGTTACGAGCGCCAGCGTTCCCTGGATCTCGACCTTCAGCGTCTCGTCTGCCGTCTCGGCCATGAAATTCTCCGCGGACTGGCAAATCGCGCCGACGTCACCGATGTATTGGGTGGAGACAGAACGCGATTGCCACATGGGGCCACATTTGGCGGCTATACAGTCTTAGACGCCGAGATGAAACTACCTGCCTGATTCGCCCCGCCGGCCATGCGTGCGACTTCGCGGCCCAGGCCTGTCTGGCCTTCTCCGCCAATGGAAGAAGCCTCATCGAGACCAAGGGATGGGATGAGCCTCGAGAACGCACCCTTGAAACACCTATGCGCCGTCTTCGCCCTGCTGCCGCTGCTGGGCACCCCGGCGCACGCCGGCTCGGTAACGGACACCGTCACGGGCGCATTCGAAACCATCGTCATCGACGCCACCAAGGCTGCATCGAAGGCCACCGCCGCCGCCAAGAATGCGCTTTCGGACGAGAAGCAAAAAACCAAGCGCAGAAAGACCGGCGCGGAAAAAGACGACACGCTTCCTGACGCGGCCGGCAAGGACGCCGGCGCCAAGCCGGACGCGGACAAGAAGCCCGCCACGGCGACAGGAACGGCCCCCGACACACATGAGCCGGCCGAGAACGCCGCCGGCGACGCAAAGCCGGACGATCCGAAGTCCGACAAAAAGGACGACGCAGCCGCCAAGAAACCTGCGATCCCGACCGAGTGGCCCGCTGTCGACGTGGAGCTGGCGAAGGCGCGCTGCACACAGCTCCTGAAGGGCGTCGATGCCGTGACGATCCCCGAGCCGCCCTTCCGCAAGGGCGACTGCGGAACCATGGCGCCGGTTCGCCTCATCTCCATCGGCAAGACGCCGGAGATCTCGTTTTCGCCGCCGCCCGTCATCACCTGTGACATGGTCGTCGCGCTGACCAAATGGATGAAGGAAGAGGTTCAGCCCGCCGCGAAAAAGCACCTCGGATCCGAGGTCATCCGTGTCGAATCCATGAGCGACTATTCCTGCCGCATGGCCTATGGCCGCGTCGGCAACAAGCTCTCCGAGCACGGCAAGGCGAATGCGCTCGACATCCGCGGCTTCATCACCCGCAAGGGCGCGCAGGCCATCGTGCTGACGGACTGGGGCATGAACAAGCGCGACGTCGCCAAGGAGATCGCCAAGGCTGCCGCCGCGAAGGCCGCCATCGCCAACGCAGCCGCTGAAAAAGCCGCCGCAGAGAAAGCCGAAGCCGCCGAGCTGGCCGCGAAGTCCGGCACCACCGGCACATCGCTTCCGCGCAAGACGCTGGTCGAAGGCGTGCCGCCCAAGAAGACCGACCTCGCCATCCCCGCCGCCATCACCAAGGAGGAGCCGGCGACCGGCGGAAAGAAGATCGATCGGAAGGCCAAGCAGGGCAAACAGAAGACGCCGGAGACCGTTGCCGCGCTCCCGTCCGCCGACGGGTCCGGGGACGCGGTCGCGCCGCCGCCCAAGACGCCCTCAGGCCGCTTCCTGCATGACATCCACGCGTCCGCCTGCCGCATTTTCGGCACCACCCTTGGGCCCGAAGCCAACGAAGCGCATCGTAACCATTTCCACGTCGATATGGCCGAGCGCAAGTTCAAGAAAATCTGCGATTGACCCTGTCTGCCGCAAAGGGTTGCATCCGGCCCCGAGAGGCGGGATGGTCCGCCGGACTGAATCCCGAGGCAAAAGCGTGACGGTACCGAAACCCTTTCCAACCCGCGCGAGCGCCGCCACCGCTCCGCCTGCCGCCGGCAGCTATCCGGCCGTCCGTATGCGCCGCAACCGCGCGAGCGCCTGGTCGCGCCGCCTCGTCGCCGAGCACGTGCTCACAGCCGATGATCTCGTCTGGCCACTGTTCGTCATCGAGGGCAAGGGCGAGCGCCAGCCCATCGCTTCCATGCCCGGTGTCGAACGCCTCTCCGTCGATCTGATCGTCGCCACCGCGCGCGAAGCCGCCTCCCTCGGCATCCCGGCCATCGCTCTATTTCCCAACACCGATCCCAAGCGGCGCACCGACGACGCACGCGAAGCGCTGAACCCGGACAACCTCGTCTGCCGGGCCACGCGCGCCGTGAAGGAGGCCGGCATCGACATCGGCGTCATTCTCGACGTCGCCCTTGACCCCTACACCAGCCACGGCCATGACGGCCTGCTCGTCGAAGGCGCCATCGTCAACGATGCGACGATCGACATGCTGGTGCGCCAGTCGCTGGTGCAGGTGGCGGCCGGCGCCGACATCCTGGCTCCCTCCGACATGATGGACGGGCGCATCGGTGCCATCCGCCGCGCGCTCGAGGAAAGCGGCCACGTCAATACGCAGATCATGTCTTATGCCGCCAAGTACGCGAGCGCGTTCTACGGGCCGTTCCGCGATGCGGTGGGATCTGGCGGGCTCCTCAAAGGCGACAAGCGCACCTACCAGATGGACAGCGCCAACAGCGACGAAGCGATCCGCGAGGTGGCACTCGATCTCGCCGAGGGTGCCGACATGGTGATGGTGAAACCGGGCCTGCCCTACCTCGACATCGTCCGCCGCGTAGCGGAGACCTTCAAGGTCCCGACCTTCGCCTATCAGGTGTCCGGTGAGTACGCGATGATCATGGCCGCCGCCGAAAGAGGCTGGCTCGACGAGGAAAAGGCCATTCTGGAAAGCTTGCTGGCGTTCAAGCGCGCCGGTGCGTCCGGTATCTTCACCTACTTCGCGCCCCGCGTCGCCAAGCTGCTTTCCAACTGAGACTTAGATCGGCTCCCCGCCGAGCGCACGATTGGCCCGCCACGAGAAGGGATGTCCCACGAGTCGGCGATAAAGGCGCGGCGCCAACGGCAGGGCCGCCCAGCCCGCCAGGTTGACGGCGGCCGCACCGACCTGCGCCGGACCGAACTCGATACCGAATGCGGCGAGCGCCATCAGCGCCAACGAAAGCACCGCCATGGCAGCCAAGAGGCCGATGTAGAGAATCGTGAATGTCGCATCGTATGCGATGGAGCGTGAATCGGTCATTGGAGGCTCCGAATGTCTCGGCTGACACCAGCAAGCGAACGGCTGCACGCATACTAGTAAAGCGTTGCGCGCTCGACGGTTCCGCGAGGAACACGACGTCCAGCTCTGTGCAACGTGCGCAGAAATTTCTTTTGATTGAGTGAACTATGCAGAACCCGCGAGATTCGCGGTAGACGAAAGCGCGCATCTCTTTCTTTGCGGACGCACTTCGCCCTCGGTGTGAGTCTCGAACGACACAGCCGCGTCCTGCCTACGGGCTGCTCGCCCGCTGCCCGTTCTCTCGATCAGCGGCGCACGCGCCGCCGCTGCTCCGGAATCTCGCCCTCGGCAGGCGGCTCGGCCTGCCACTCCGCTTCGGGCGCAACCCCTTCGGCACCTGGCGTCGGCGGCGGCTGCTGTTGGGCCACCGCGTTGCGGGGCTTCTGGCAATCCGTCAGCCACACGTCGAACACCGGATGCTCGACTGCGTTCAATCCCGGGCTCTGCGCAAACATCCAGCCGGTGAAGATCCGCTTCTGGTTGCCGTCGAGCCCCACCTCGTCGACCTCGACGAAGGAAGTGGTCTTGGGCTGCTCGGTTGCCGGGCGCGAGTAGCAGACCCGCGGCGTCACTTTGAGAGCGCCAAACTGCACCGTCTCATTGATCGGCACCTCGAGCGTCTTGATGGTGGCGGTCACCTTGTCGAGGGCCGAGAAGACGGCCACGCGATTGTCGAGCCGCTCGACGGCGCCGGCGGACGAGGCCGCGAGAAACGACAACAGCAGGCACACGGCTCTAAGCACCGCGATGCCGGTCGCGCCATTGATAGAAGTGTCGGGCCGGTGGCCGGTCATCAAAACAGCATTCCCGCATGGACGATCTGAGCCCGTCCGTCCGACCATCTGCGATGCAACGATGGCGCGGCCAAGGCTCAGGAACGTTAAATCTACTCGGGCCGCCAGGGCTTGTAGTCGCCTGTGGCGCGGGGCCGGTGCCCGCTGCCGAGAATCGAGCCCGCCGGACGATACGCCTCGGGCGTCCCGGTCATGTTGGGCCGATGCGGCTTCTGCCAGGGCTTCGCCACGTAGCGCTCCTCGGTCGGCGGCGTGTCGACGGTATAATGCAGCCACCCGTGCCACTCGGGCGGCACCTTCGACGGGTCGGCGAGCTTCGTGTACGTCACCCAGCGGCGCGGCCGGCCGAGCGGACCCTCTGGCCCCACGCCCTTCAACTGCTCGTAGTAGCTGTTGCCGAAGGAATCGCTGCCGACGAACCGGCCCTGGCGCGCGATCGTAAGGCGCGTGCCCCAGGTATTGCCGCCCCACCAGCTGAAGATCTCGCTGAAAATCCCCATTTGTCCGCACCTCCGCACCGCGATGTTTTCGATTACCGCGCGCCGCCGTTGAATGCCAGCGCGCCTTTCGTCCCGACCGTCACCTTCTGATCGCAAGCGGACCCGGAGCTTGCGCCAAAGTTGCTGACACAGCATTTGCGGCAGATTTACAACAGCCCCCTAGCGACGACTCGGCTTACCCTCCAGCCAGTCCCTCGCATGGGGCCGCTTTTGGGACTTATACACACGCCGCTTTTTGCGGCATCCCACACAAAGGCCGCAATTACAGGCCTTTCGAGCTGTCAATCCCCAACTCGCCAACAGCCACTAGATCTAGTGCGGTTGCCTCTGCGACCCACAAAATCTAGCCCACCACAGTTTCGCCCTGACTCGAATCGCACTAGCTTTGTCCTCGTCGCGACCACTGTGGGGGGATTTCGGTCGCGAGCGCTCCGAGTACTCAATCAACACGTCCTGTATCACCTGCGTCAGCCTGTCTTCGAGCGCTGACTGGGAACGCTGCGCCGCGGCGGTCCACGGGTGAAGTGTGTCCAAATAACCACCGCGTCGCCATCCCGTTCCTCGTTGCGCCGCACGTCCGAACTTCGAAATTGCACGAGGAAATACATGAAGATCACGCGGCGCTTCACGACGGCTGGCAAATCTCCTTACGAGAGCATCTCGTTCCGCCGCGCGACTTCCGAGATCAAGAACCCGGACGGCTCCGTCGTCTTCCGTCTCGAAGGCTTCGAGGTGCCCGAGGAGTGGAGTCAGGTCGCAGCCGACATCCTGGCCCAGAAGTATTTCCGCAAAGCCGGCGTGCCGCGCCGCCTGAAGAAAGTCGAGGAGACGCAGGTTCCCTCCTGGCTCTGGCGCTCCGCAGCCGACGAGCGCGCGCTCGCAGCCCTTCCCGAGGGCGAGCGCACTGGCGGCGAGGCCGATGCCCGTCAGGTCTTCGACCGTCTCGCCGGCACCTGGACTTACTGGGGCTGGAAGGGCGGTTACTTCTCCACCGAGGACGATGCCCGCGCTTTCTACGACGAGCACCGCTTCATGCTGGCGCGCCAGATGGGTGCACCCAACTCGCCGCAATGGTTCAACACCGGCCTGCACTGGGCCTACGGCATCGACG